>JANXSF010000027.1 GCA_025352795.1 Acidobacteriota bacterium | reverse complement strand
CCTTCGGAGTGATCCCAATGAAAATGCGAGTTGACGATGTAGCGAACAGGCTTGGTGCTGATTTCCTTACGAATCTGCTGAACCAGGGAGACCACGGCGCTTGGCCGAGCATGGGAATCCACAATGAGCAGGTCCTTCTCATTCTCGAAAATGGCCGCGTTGCAATTCAACATGGGAAGGGGTGTGGCAACGGCCGCAAACACCCCTGGAGCGATTCTTTGAATGTCGAAGAGCTTTGGTAGGACGGCCGTTCGCGCCTGTGCCCTGGCGGCCGTAGCACGCAGTAGGGCCTGGTCGAGAAGGGCGGCACCAGTCCTCAGATGCGCCATTGTACGTTTTAGGAACCCGCGACGGGAATCTTGCGTCATAGTTATGTAGGTATACCACAGGATCGGTGATGTTTGCGATGGATGGTATGCTGGTTCTGTAAGATAAGGGGGGCGAACAGGTTTCGACGGGATGGTTTTGGTTTGTTGAGGCGTGTCGGGTTCCGAGCTCCCGTAAAACGATCGGAAAAACACAACTGCCAACACGCAGTTAGCATACGCTGCTTAAGTAATTAGGTAGCCGCTGCAGATTCGGGGCCCGCCTCGTTTCCCTCCAGCGTCATCAATGCGGGATAGGTTGAAAGTCTCCGTCTGGGGCAATCAATCGAGATCAATCAGACTGGACCGCCGCCATTTTGCCAAATCTTTGAGCGGTAGTTGAGACAGAAGACTTGGCTACACACGTAGTCTTGGCAGGTCAAGCCTTTTCGGACGCGGGTTCGATTCCCGCCGCCTCCACCATGATTTTATGCATATAAGTCAATCAAAATAAAGAACAAGAAGGCCCTTCGGGGCCTTTCCTGTTTTTGGCGTGACTCTGGCGTGACCTGCTCTGTGCTAGATTTGGAGCATGTTGAGACTGGTGCGACGGCACCAAAAACCGAAATACGACGAAGCTGGCAAGCTGATTCAGGGTTGCCCGCTCAAGTCGGAAACCGACCGCAATTGCCCCGGCAAAGTGAAATGTCCGATCCACCTGAAGGGCGTCGGTCCAGACGGAGTTCCAGTCCGGGAAACCTTGCGGACCCGAAACTGGACGGTTGCCTCCGAGATGCTGTTGGAGCGAGAGGCCGGGGTGAAGAAAGAAACCCCGCCTGTCAGTGTTGCCGAAGCAATCCGCTCCTACCGGCAACTGAAAGAGAAAAGAGCGGATGACACCAAGCGCAAGATTGCGTTGCTCACCGACCGTTTGAAGTCGTTCCTGGAACGGCGAAGCATGTTCAACATCGCTGAAGTGAAGTTGCCGGATCTGGTGGCCTTCCGGGACGGCTGGACGGGTGCCGATACAACCCGCCGCCGAGATCAGGAAATTCTCAAGTCGTTCTTCTGGTACTGTTTCCACTCTGACTTCATCGTGAAGAATCCGGTCATTCATCTTGACCCGATAACCGTGGAGCGGCCCAAGACGGACCCATTCACTCAGGAGGAGCAGATCGCAATCTTCAAAGCGCTTGAAGAATTCCCCGACGAGTACGGCAGACGTGGTTCGGAAATTGCCCAACAGACCAAAGCCTTCGTGATGGTGCTGAGGTACACCGGCATGGCGATTGGGGACGTGACGAAGTTGGAGAAGAGTCACGTCTCTGGATTGCGGATCAGAACTTATCGGAAGAAGACCGGAGAGGATGTATTCGCAAAGGTTCCGCAGTTCGTGATCGACGCCTTGCAGTCCGCTCCGCACGACAGCGATCAGTACTTCTTTTGGACAGGTGAAGGTAAGATTCACACAAGGACCAGCAAGTGGGGTGTGCGACTCCAGAAACTCTTCGTGCTTGCTAAGGTTCAGGTGGTCGAAGTCCAAAAGACACTTCGATCTGGCGGCAAGCTGAAGAAAGAACAAGAAACGGTCAGGGTATCGGCGGCAACCCCTTATATGTTCCGACACACGCTCGCTCGTGACTTCCTTGAGCACGGCGGCAGCATGGCGGAATTGGCCGAACTACTCGGCAACTCCGCACGAACGTGCGAGAAATTTTACTCAAAGTGGGACAAACGCAGGCAGGATCGCTTGGAGAGAAATCTTGATGACTTGCGAAAGGACGATCCAATCACGAAGTTGCTGTCCGAGTTGACTGGGCCATACTCCCCCCATGGCCCTCACAAATCCAATTGAAAGTGCAATCGAACAAGTCAGGAACGGCTCGATTGAACTATCAGTTGGACTTGGGTGGCAACTAAGCCGCCACCTGGATCGTCAAGCGGCGGTAGACTCGCTGGAAAACCGATTCAGGAATTCGCAACGTGCGGTAGGACCGCTTGTATTTCTTCTTCGGCCCTTGGAGAACCACGACGCCCGGTTCGCCCACAAACAGTCGGCGCACGGAGTCCCGGCCCAGGTTCAATCGTTCCGCAATCTCTTCCACGGAGTAGTGTCGTTCCATCGTTATTGTATTCATCTTCATCACCCCCTTCCTGTCCGCAGCCCAGGCCACGGAATTCGGTTACTGAATCTTGGCTGCATCTTTCGACGCAGTTGCTCTACGTCGCCACTCCAACAGCAGGCGATTGAACTTTGCCATTGTCTGCGGCTCTGAGGCGAGCGGCAATACGGCGAATCGCATGGAGCATTTGATTCAGATCGCCATTCATTTCAGCCAGCAGATCAGCAATCTGAACTACGTCGCAGTGAGTCTCGTGTTCGAGGATCGATAGCTGTTCGTCGAGATTGTCGAGGAATAAGAGCACTCTCCCGTCTTCAGCCGCCGCTGACATCGCCTTTGGGCTTTCAATTTTGAATCGTGTTTTGGTCATTTTGGTCTTCTTTCAGTCGTCAATCTCCGCAGCCCAAGGCCACGGACTTGGTTGTTGTTGGCGGTGCTGGCGTTTCTGGACGGCTCCAGATGTCAGGCATCCGCAGAGTTCTTCAGCTACTTTCCGCTCCCGCACGCTTGCAGGATCTCTTCGATGTCCAACGTTGTTTGGGGCACGCTTGTCGGACTCGCCGATTGCTGCCCAGGTGAAGCCTGCACGATGCGAGATTGCATTTTTCGCCGCATCGGTTGCTTGTGTGCGTTGTGACAAGTTGTGCAGTATTGGTAACCGTTGCTATTCTGCTGTCCGCACTTTTTGCAGACCGTTAGCAGCTTGGTCTTGACGGCTGTGCTGCGGGGTTGATAGCTCACTTGGGACGCTCCCCCCGGTCGAGACTTTGGGATGCTTCCACTTCGATGGTTCCGCCATCCAGGAAGATGAATTCCACTGGTTTGCTCGGTTCAGTGAAATCTGAGATCGCACTGAAAATGATTCGCCCAGTCTCTCTTTCAATTCGCTTTTTGTGCTCTTGCACTTCTTCTAACTTCATAATAAATCGCCTTCTCGCCGGTTCTACCGGCGTTGTTGTTGGTTGAAACGACCGAGCCGGAACCAGCCACAACGAACCTGGACCGAATTCGGCAAGAAACTCTGTCGTCCGCACACACGACTGGCGTAGTCGATTGGGAGTTGATGCCCACCGTCGTTCGCCAAGCTGTTTTGGGGACGGCTACTGCGGACGCAGGCCGTGTGTGCGGACTACTGGTTGGTTACGCCGCCACCGCCTGACCGTCACCGCTGTTAGTCCAGGAGCGTTTCCAGGAATGCCTTCTTCTTGGTCAACTTCTCGGCGTGTGTTGCGTTGATTCTTTCGGCGGCTGCAATCGCCTGCTGAATCTCTACTAACCGTTTACGGGCCTGTCTATCCACCCACCCAAGAAGACCAGGAGTCTCATAATTCATGTCCCAATCAAACAGTTGGGCTGCGTCTAAAAGTTCTTCGGGCGTTGCGGTAGCTGCGTCTATCGCCTTCAGTTCTGCGATGTCTTCGTGGTCTAAGTGGTATATCCCCACTGGTGACCCGTAATCAACATCGAAAACGTCAGTGCCTTGAAAGTAACGATCATAATAGGCGTCAACTTCCTTTTCGGAAACGTCGTATAGAAACTCAAGTTCAGCATTCCGTTTTTCACATTGTTGTCTTGGTTCGTCCCACATTTTAACCACTTCGATCACGAGAGGTAGGCCCCACTTGTCAATTACCGACTGGATCTTGGCAAATAGTTCGTCTCTGTAATAGTGGTCTTCCAATTCTTCCAATTCTTCCAATACGTCTAGGAGCAAGGGCACACAGTCCACAAAGTCCATTTCCATAGCCCATGTCTCGTACATCGCCTCATACAACTCTGTTTCTGCTTTGTACAAATCTGTTTGCTCGTACTCGTTTTTTTCTACTTCGGCGGTCATTTCAGGTGGTACACACAGCAACGGCACTGAAGATTCACCAAGGGCCTGCACTGGTGCTTTCTTCGTGTAGCCGGGTTGCTGCCATGATGTTGCACTATTGAATGATGCGATAGGAGTTTTAGATATTTCGTGATTCATTTTGAATCGCTTTCTGCTGGCTTTGCCAGCGTCTTTGAGTGGTTGATACGACCGATCCGGCTTGGCAGGCACGCACCTGATCCGGCATCGGCAAACTGTTCTTACACGACCAACTTACGATTCAAGCGCTCTGGCAAAACTTCCGGTCCCGAGCGATTCTGCTGATTCCACTGCGGTTGTCCGTTTGGCGCAAATTCATGAACCGTCCCAATGAAATCAGCCACTTGTTCAACTTCGGCTCGAAATCTCACACCCCAATCACCTTTCTTCCACCGGATCTTTCGCACGGCCTCAGGCACCGGGCGAAGTGCTTTGGCCCAATGAATTCGGTCCGATCCACATCTTTGCGCTCATGCAGCCAAACCAAATGGACACCGCAATATCGAGCGTTGCGAAAAACGAAGGACTCAACCAGCACGACCATGGAGCCCTTTCGAGTTTTCTTACGCTGCCTTCTTCTGCACGACAGTAGGCTTGTTTCTGACAGGGATCTTGGTCTTAGTTCGATTCAACGAAACACTACTGCCGCACGACTGCCTTGGGCGTCCAGCGGTCTGATCACCGAGGCCGTCAAAATTCATGCTGCCGACTCTTGCCGTCGAGGATCGCTTCCGCTATGTCGGTCAGGAAGCGGACCCCGAGCGGCTATGCACGCAAAAGAATCACCCCACCGCCACCGATTCTTCCTTGCGAATTTGCAAGACATACTTCACTGCCGCCGAGACAAATTGTTCTCGATCATGCAGGCCATGCGCAATGACGGCTTCGTCAATTTCAACCAGAACTTCGGTGGGTAGAGTGACCTGCAAGGTCGTCAATTCTAGATCGTCAGGGTAGAGCCATTTGGCTCTGGACAGCTTTGCTTCTTCGATCAGCTTCTTGGTCTGATCGACCGCCATCTCGATGAAGTGCTGAGTGGGGTTGGGACAACACTGTACCGTCTGATCGTACGAGCGAACCGGCCAGCGAAGGCGGTCTAGCACCCTGCGTTCGATAGCATCAAGATCCTGATCCGGCCATTCATCCGGTGCGTCGAGCAGTAGAGTTTCTTGGACGTGATTGCGGATCTGCGCAAGCGTGTCGGATTCAAATTGTGCCGGTGCGATCATTTGGATTCTCTCCGGGTGATGCGTGTACCGTGATCACCAAGTGCTCGGCGAATCGAGAATCTGATCCAATCCGTTTTGGTCATGCGTCGGTCGTAAGCGGCTTCGGTGACCAGTTCATCGATCTCGGTGGTCAGGCGCAGCGTCATTGCGTGGGTGTAAGTTTGGTTCATGCGGCATCCTCGGTATCTATTTATCGACCGAGCGATCTTGGCGATTCGCTGCCCAAGATCGTGCGCAAATTTGGAACTTCGTGTGACAGAATCTTTTCGTCCGCAAAGGCATCTATCAGATCGGACCCGTCGCCAGCGGCTCGTGACGACTGATGTTGGGCTTTGAAGACTTCGCTTTTCATGAATTCCCGGACCATCTGTCGCCGAAATCCTGCGGCCAAAGCCCTCGCCTCGAAGTCCTGCTTTTTGATAGGCACCGTCATTGCTTTCAGCACTTCAACCAGATCGTCGGATGTCAATTCTTTCTTGAGACCGGCCCGCATTGGTCTGCCCGCATCGTCGAAGGTGTAGGTCTGGTCGGCGGACAATAAGCGGCTCTTGAAGAATGCGACCGTAGCGCAGACCAAGTAGCCTTGCTCGTTTCGCTCACTTTCGACCTTCATTGCGATATCAACGTTCGCCTCCAGCGCCGACCCACCACGGCTTGTGCTGGTATCTGATTTCGCCGTGTGATGGATGATGATTACCGTGGCTCCGGCGCTGGTCAAACGGCTTGCATCCTTGAGCGCCACGGCAACATCGGTATTGGAATTCTCGTCCGAACCGTCAAAGAATTTCGAGAACGTGTCGAAGACGATCAACGGCTTGTGCTGGCGGGCAAAATCCAACAGAATGTCCGATCCGAAGTCGGGCGGATCGACGGTTGTTCCGAGGTCATCCTTGTTCCATCTGCCCCAGTAGGTCATGCTTGTTGGAGTCCCCCCGAATCTGCGGATGCGACTCTGGACGACGCTTAGCGGATTGTCCCGATCCAGATACAGGACCCGGCGACCTGCTTGAGCCACTTGAAAGCACCAGTCAAGGACCAACGTGGATTTGCCACTTGATGGTTTCCCGGTCACCAAAACGAGGAACCCCTCTGGAACTTCCGGTTCAACCAGATACTTGTCTTCGCAAGGGGGAAACGATTCGACACGCTGCCTAGCGATCACGGAAATGATATCCGAGAGCAGTGGCATGCCATCAGTCGCAGTCATGGAACTGGGCTGAAATGCTGAGGTGGTCATCTTGATCGCCTCGTTGATGGTCCGTTTCCGGTAGTCGGCACGCTGCTTCCATTTGTCCCTTAAGGCTAGGGCTGACTGTCCGAAAACCTGCTCGATCAAAACGGCATCTTTGTTGAAATAGAACGCTAGATGGCAGCACAGGGCGAGGTCGGCGGAGCTATCGTCACCATCGTGGGCACTCGTGTCTCCTTCCATCAGCGCCTTGATTTCTGCGCCATTTTTAGCGTTGTAGGCAATGCTCAGGCGCTCGTCAATGTTGATGTCGAACGATGGCAGTGGCTCGATCTTGCTGGAAGGCGCTGCTGCGATGTATTGCACATGCACCCGTTTGATTTGTTCTGTCCGCTCGGGGATTTCGTTCACCCCGTTTTCGATCCTGTGACCCGTCAGCGCAATGAAGCGGGAGTGGCGAAATATCTCGACCTTGCAGGTGTCGTGCGCTTTCGAGCAACCTTCCAACTCGGCATTGCACGTTGCCAGGATGTGAACGCCGGAGCCGGAGGTGCTGACCTCGGTCCATCCTTTCACCTCTTGCACGATCTCTTCGGCAAACGGTTTCAATTCGCCGGTGACGGCATTCCGAACTTTGTCCAGGTCAATACAGGTCAGGTTGTCCAGAAACAATCCAACTCCATCGAAGCCGCCTGCTTCGTATGCTTGGTTCGCCTCCTCGAATGATGCCCAGGTGGACTTGTCATTGGTGCGGGCAGGGTTCCCGTCCGTCTGATATGGGGGCTTTTTGCTTCCTTCCAGCTTCCAGGTCGCCCAGATTTTCCTTTCGGTCAAACTCTCAGGGAGCGAGTTATAAATATTCTTGATCATCTTTCATCCAGCCGCCAGCGGATTCCAGCCCGCTGACGGCATTTTGTTTTTGGTCTTATCGATTGCAAGCTGCGATGAAGTCTTGAAGCTGGCCCTGGGAGATGCGATGGAGCTTGCCTACTCGGGTTGAGTGGAGCTTCCCGATTTTGATCCATCGAATCACGCTGGTGACGGTCACTCTCAGCTTGATCGCCACCTCGCCGGGTGTCATTGTTTTTTCAAGAGTCATTGCTTGCATGAAGGTATCTATACACCGAAGTTGCTCCAGACCTAAGATTGCGGAACTTTAATTTGTTCCTAAACCTTCGAGGTCCAAGTTTGTGCCCTTTTTTGACGCCCAAGTACCGATTCGTCCCTTCGGGACGCTCCCTCCGGTCGCACTACCAATTCACCTTTTTAGACTTCGCCGCCGCTTGACCTCCAGCATCTTATTCGGCGGCGACGTTCCTGCTTCCGATCTCGAACACAGGGGGATAGTTATGACATGTTGACTCTATTCAGACTCCGAATTTCGCCGCCGCACCAAATGCCGTATACGGCTTGGCGGCGGAATGGCGGCGGAAGGAAACTTGATTCTTCGAACAGAAGATTTTGGAGAAGACGAGTCGTGAGGCCGTTGGGCCGAACGTCCGCAGGACAAGTATCCAACTTCGTAGCTGACCGGTTGGAACGTACAAGCTATCGGATCAACTTTGCCGATTTCATCCTCGACAACTCTGAAATCTGTCAACGTCCCTCGACGTAGGTCGAAGGCAACCTGGGTTCGAGCAGGCGTACCGATGGTTCTTGACTCGCTTCCTTCAACATCGTCATCTAAACCAGCCTGCTAAATGTTGCCATGCTTACCCACTGGCAGGAAATTCTTCCGTCTGCGATCAACGATCTGAATCCCCTGCATCGAGATATCTTGGCGTACATCATGACGCTTCCAGGAAAGCGCCGCATATCGTACAGCCATGCCAATCGTACCTGGAACCTGGACCGTGACGCTTTCGACGCAGAAGTTGGATATGCGTTCAGATCGGTTCGACAGCACTTCAAGCGATACGGGCTTTCAGGTTCCGTCGATCTCGATTTCGTATAGACGGATGTCGCTGGTGGCGCTGGCCAGGGGCACTTCTGACATGCCGCTTCCAGCAGGAGTTGAGTGGTATCCGCCAATGATCGTGATCGTGTATGCACGTCGAGGCGGTTGGGTCGATCCGAAATCGTTGTCTGCCGAGGAGCCCAAATCCATTCCGGCCCACGAATTCCTTTCCTCGGCATAATTTCTGAGGCAAATCCGGTCGATCTAGGGTGATGCCCCGAAGTGCCGTCCTCGGCAGACGCAGCGAAGTAGCAAAGATATCCTCGGCGACCCCAGTGCCTGTCATGAAGGCCCACCAGCGATTCATCCGAGAAGAGCTTTCAAAAACCGAACCTGCGTACAAGGCAGACATCGCTACCGCTGTGGTCAAAGAGATCAGCGTTGCCGAGGCCCGAGAACCTATCGAGAGGCTGGAGTGGCTCAAGTCGATACCAGCCTTCGTTTCGCATTGCTTTGGCATCTTCTTCCTTCAGCCGGATGAACAATGGAAGCTCGGCGGCGCTGTCGTCTACAGCAATGAATATGGTGAGAATTTGGGCGTGTGGGACAAATTAGGCTTTACAGGTAAGATCATTTGCCTTTCACGAGGATGTGGCGACCACTGGAGCCACCCTCATGCCGCTTCCAAATTGATACGCACGTCGATGAAAATGCTCCCCGAGAAGTACAAAGTCGTCACCTGCACGGTGGATTCGGACGCTGGCGAAATCGGCACAATTTACCAAGCGTGTGGCTTCGATTACATCGGCGTCATGTCCAAAGGCGGCAACCAAGCGACAATCATCCAACCTGACGGCAAGCGCATCTCAGCAAGGGACGCTTACAGCAGATACGGCACCAGGAGCATTTGTGCTTTGCGTGAGATGGGCCTGGATGTCCGGTCAGTCCCACGCAAGAGTCGATATTTTGGTTTCATAGGAAGCCAACGAGAACAACGAGAAAACCGCAACGCAATCCAGCACATGATCAAACCCTATCCGAAACGACCGCCCCAAGCCAACACAGCAATTCAAATCCATCCTGAGTTCCGTGCCCTCATCGGCCCGCCGACAAAAGAAGAACGTCAGCAACTTCAAGCGAACCTCGTTGCCGAAGGATGCCGAGACCCGCTGGTTACCTGGAACGGAATTCTGCTCGATGGCCACAACCGATTTGAGATTTGCGAACGCCTAGGCATTCCCTACAAAACTGTTCAGATCGATCTGCCGAACGCTGAAGCTGCAAAGCTTTGGATCGAAGAAAACCAGATTGGGCGGCGCAACCTCACGACTGATCAGCGGGCAGCGATTGCCTATCGCATCATGCAACGGCGTGTGGCGATCTCCAAACAGGAGCGGGCTCGAAAGGGTGGAAACGCACGGTCACTGAGCTTGGTGGTGGCACCTACCACCGAGCAATCCACTCCACCACGACAGCGGGAAGTCGCCGCTGCGCAACTTGGGATTTCACCAAGCCGCCTTCGTGTGGTTTCGGAAATCGCAAAGGACTCGCCAGCAGCCATCGAACAACTCGTGGCCGGAACCTTGACGATCAAGCAGGCCAAAGAAGAGATCGCTGAACGAACACGGCAGCGGCTGCGAAGAGCGGCAAAAAAGATCGCTCCCAGTGAATCGCAAATTCATGTCGGCGATTTGTCATTGCTCAACGGTCTGATCAAAGACGGCACTACTGATCTTTTCCTGACGGAACCACCGCACGAGAAGGAAACGATCCCGCTGTACGGCAAGCTGGCAAAACTCGCACAACGAAAGCTGAGGCCGGGTGGCTTGTGCGCCGTAATGTGTGGGCAGCTTTTCTTCGACCAAGTGTTTGCCGAGTTGACGAAACATCTCGACTATTATTGGATCGCTGCGATGGTCGGCGCTAAGGCCGAGCGTGTTTTCAATCGCCGGATGCTGAACCGGGTCCGACTGGTTGCAATCTTCACGAAGCGGCCATTCAAGAATGGAGCGAGATCAGCGCTGCCCTTCATGGCCGACCTCATCCCCGGTGAACAAGGCCAGCCACAACTCCAGTACTTGGTAGAACACCTTTCCAAGCCAGGGCAACTTGTTGTTGATCCCTTTGTCGGCTGCGGCACCGTGCCCGTAGCGTGCATCGCCAGTGGACGACGCTACGTCGGGACCGAACTAGATCCAGGTGTTGCCGCTGCCGCTCGTGCTCGGGTCGCCAAGTTCCGCAAAGAACAAGCCAAGGCTCACTGAACCGTGGGCTTGATCCCGGTGCCCGTAGAGCAGGATGACCGGGCACGCATCCCACGCCGTAACGGGGTTCGGTCGCAGGTCCATGGATGCGATGAGATTCTTGGCGGCTCGACCGTCTTCGGGTCGAGGAAGTGAAGGAGGGGTGTGTCTTCATCGTGTACACTGCCGGGACTTGCTTTGTTTTTCACGAACACCTAGCGTGCCACTTATAGCTCAGTCGTTGATAACAACAGTAGGACCGGGCCAACGGTCGTCCTTCTCTGCACGACCTGCCACAAGTTCTGGCTCCATGAGCAGGTCCGCAATCCGTCTCGCAGGAACGACTATAGCGATCCCAATATTGATGCCTTTCCCCTCCTCTAAAGGCTCTATCAGGACGTTATTCCGTTTCGCCGGGTCGATTTCCCAGTGCAATGTCGCCATACCAAGCAGATGAAGTGGTCCAGTCACTTTGGCGAAGCCACCCTGAATATCAACTGTTCTAGTCTCTGCAACGAAAACAGGAGAGCCGCTGAGTCCTCCAAGGGATCGAGCTTCTATCAGATAGACCTCACAACGTCCTTTGCCTGTGATGTGTAATTTGTCTTCGGGAAACAGAGCAACATTCCCCGTTCTCACCATAGGTGTGTTGCGCTTGCTGCCGGGAAGTGTACTGAACACCCCTACGATTGATACTTCATCACCCAAGCCAACACTGTTGACCCGGATCATATCTTCTGTAAGAAGCATTGCGAAGTCGACCGCAACAACGTCCCAATCTGGCAAGAGTTGAATCGGGATCACGGCCAAATCGATATGCTCACCTTGGGCGACCTCGGGAACAATCCAGGCCTCAACGGGCACTGCCACGGAACTCCCAGATTTCGTATTGACCCGAATCCAAAAGGGTTCAGGAAGCGCCTTCAGCGTCTCTATCACATGCAAAGCTGTGACGAAGTACACATGGGCATTCAATCCATGCCGGGCAGGAAGTGCAACGAAGAATCCGGTGCCTTCCATACGGTGGTCGGCGCTTCCAGCCTCGTCAGTAGTCGTGCTGCCAAGAAATGCGACAGATTTTAACAGCGTCTCGGGTAACTTCATTTCCGCCTTGTTTGGTCTCCCATGCCGCCACTTGCCAATGCCCAATCTTCCGTCGAAGTATGGTTCCTCAGCAAGGCGATTGCGAGATGATCTTCCCCATCTTATGCCCATGATCGTATTTAGTGGGCATACCTCACTTCGAGCCTCGTAACAAAAACCCGTCTCGCAAGCAGCGCCGAAAGCGCTGCAAGTAGGGCAAATTCTAGGGCAAGATAAATGTATCTAAAACACCTGTTTATGTTACGATAGATCTAGTTGCATGAAATCGAATCGTGATGCTATTTCTACTGGCCAGCCGGTTCGGGCTGCGATCTACGCCCGAACCAGCACTGACGATGGGCGTCAGGATCTCAGCAATCAGACCAGAGAGCTTCACGCCTACGCTGAACGTATGGGTTGGACCATCGTCGCTGAGTTTCACGATCAAGTTTCTGGCCGTAGAGCCGACCGGCCACAGTTACAGGCGGCGATGGAGGCAGGCAGGAAGCGGAAATTCGATGTGCTCCTGTTCTGGTCCCTTGATCGGCTGAGTAGGCAAGGCGTCCTACCCACACTACTCCTGCTCAATCAGCTTTCGCAGAACGGAGTCAAGTACCGAAGCCTGCAAGAGCAATGGATCGACAGCCTGGGCGCATTCAGCGATGCGATCATTGGCATCTTGGCCACGGTTGCCAAATTTGAGGCCGACCGGATGTCCAATCGGGTTCGCAGCGGCCTCGCCAGAGCAAAGGCACAGGGCAAAGTGTTGGGCCGTCCGAAAGCAATCGTGGACCGGGACAAGTTGGCCAAGATGCGATCCGAGGGAATGAGCCTGCGGGAAATCGGCCAAGTAACGGGCAAGAGTGCGATGACTGTGCAGCGGTTGTTGAAGACCAGAGAGGCAGCATAGTGCAGGACATCTTCGCCGCCTACGAAGGATTGCATCTTTTCAACGAAGCCATGTACAAGGCCACGCTCTATCTGGAAGCTGTCGGCAAATCTGGCGGCTTAGAGAAGGAACAGATGAATCAGCACCGTGATTCCATCTGCCAAATTAGATCAGCCACGAACCTCTACCTCATCACTGTGATCCGAGAAGTGGAACAGCGCAACGCCAGGGTGGGGGTGGGGTCTTTTCCACAGTGAAATTTGGAACGGGTCCCATCCGCCATGGTGTAATACACCCCACCCCCTCGTTGTTCGGGACGTACTGCGACGTTTCCACAAACTTTCCTGAAACGGGTCCCTGGCAAGGGTACCCCGGAATCAAAATTCCACCCCTGTGAAATTCTGAAAACGGGTCCCTGGACCGAAATCCTCCTCACGAGTCTCCTCCGCTTTGGTGCGAACCGCTGATAGTTCGATAGCGAAAAGAGGCTCGCCTATAGAAAGCAGGAACAACCGCCGATAGAAGGCGAAAAGAAGTCTCCTGGAGTTCCATGACCACCAAGACGCAAGAAGACCTTATCAAAGAGCAAGTAACGGCGAAAGCTCAGTATGCGGCCACTGTCGCCGCCGCATCGGGCAACGTGGCGAAGGACGCATTCATGGGAACCGTCAATGGTGCCAGAACGACCGGAGAGAAGGCCGTCGTGTTCGGCGCACTTGTTGGTGTGGTCGCCTTCTTCCTCCCCTGGATCGCACTTCTCGGCACCGTCTCTGCCAGCGGCTTTACTGCGGCCACAAATTTCTCGGCAGTCTTTTGGCTTCACCCCCTGTCGATGATCATTTGCTTCCTGCTGTTCGCCTTCAACAAGGAATCGGACGTGAAGAAGCGCATACTCGGCGCACGCTGGTTCATCGTGATCGGAGCAGTTTGGTTCGTTCCTGGAGTCGCCGCTGTCTGCAATGCATTTTCAGGTGCGGTAGGAATCGGAGGCTACTTGGCAACAGCTTCAGCCGGAGCAATCCTGCTCGGTGGCTTCCTACAGATTAGCGAACGATTGGCCGATTGAAATCAAGACACTTCACCACTAGACCTATTGCCATGCAAACATTAGTCCATCATCTCTTTCGCATCACTTGCTGTCTTCTGATTGCCGCTACCCTTTGCGCCGCCCAGGAAATCAAGACTGTAATAGCGGAGGGCATCGGGAGCGACCCGCAAGGCGCTGCGCAAGACGCCGCCCAGAACGCCTTGACCAATGTGGTAGGAAGCTTCATTGACGCAAACAAACAACTCGAAAAGCGTACTGAGATCAGGGACGGCATTCGCAGCCAGACAACCCAGATCCGAACCGACATAAAAGAATACTCGCAAGGTTCAATCCAAAGCTTCGAGATCGCCGAAACGAAGAAGGATGGGTCGTTCTATCGAGTCACGGCCAAGGTTCGCGTCCGGGTTGCCGAGTTCCGTGCCTATGTCAAAAAGCTGGCCGAAGGCGAAACCGCAGTCAGTGGTGGGTTGTTCGCTGAAATGAGTACGAACCAACGGCAGACAGAATCGCTTGCCAAGATTCTATCTGAACGTATTATGGCGGTCGTGAAGGGCGAAGCGGTTAGATTCTCGGTCAGCAAACCAATGCCTTTCAGCCGCAGCCGATTTGTCGGCCAAAGATTCGTTGGAGGAGGAGTAGCTATTCCATCCCTCGCCCAACGATTTGGTCCTGATCGGTTGGTGGTCTTGGATGTTACAGCAAGCCTTGATGAAGCGTTTCTCAGCAACCTAATCCAAACGTTGGACTCGGTTGCCTCTTCCAAGCAACGCATGTCCACAAATGAAGAAACATCCACCCAATGGATGATGTATCAGAAGAACGGCAATTGTGGCGGCGGTGGCTCGACTCAACGAGAGGTGCCTGGGCAACGACTTGCTGGCAGCCGATTCGCCGATTCCCGCAGATCAGATCCATCGGGTGGGCAGTCAGAATCCAGTTTCTGCTTACCTCTTCTCGACGCCAATCCCGGCACAGCTACTGTTTACCGATTTTCAAGCGCTGGCAGCGAATTGACGCAGAACCTCCCTTGGGTTTCGGGCAGGTGGGGATCTTACGATGTCGCCGGTCAGTTTGCCAAGGCAAACCTGCTTCCAACGCTTGAGATTGCCTTTCTGGACAACAACGGCAGTGAGCTTCAGGTGGAACTGGTTTCCGCCTCTCGAATGGGCAACGACAAGACGGCATTGGATGCGCCAAGTCCATGGTTGCTTTATTACCAGGAGACGCCAACCTCCGGTCCATTGATGGCACGCAAGCGCAGCTTTAGCGTCGTGACGAACGTCGAAGAGGACGCCCTGAAAAGGGCGACAAGCGTTCGGATCAAGTTGGTGAAGTGACGCACCGGCAGCGAAATATATGGAGACCGAAAAATGACTATGACCAAATCAATTCAAGCAATTTTACAGACTGCACTGGTGCTGTTGGCATCAAGTGTTCCTTCGCTGGCCCAAGGATGTAAAGTCTATCCCTATCGGGACGGAATCGACATCGAGCAAATTGCCAACAACAGGTTCCTGTCCACCGCTTCGGCCACGGTCACGTTCGACGATGCTGATTCAGTCAAAGACGCTCGGGAGGAGGCGACCCTAGAGGCCAAAGCCGCTATTGCAAAATTCTTCGACGAGGACATCCACAGCGACGAAGCTCTAGCCAAAATGGTCAACGAATCGAAGACGACAACCGCCGCAGGCAAAGAGGCAGTCCGACGGCAGTTTACGCAAAAGGTGACAGTGCTGCGAAGCAGTGCGAAGGCTCTTCTGAAGGGCGTTGTAGTTATCGGTGACTGCTACACCAAGGGAACGGAAGTGCGGGTAACAGTCGGAGTCAAGACCGAGACCATCGCCGCCGCTGAAGGACTCAAGGCGCAGATGACTTCATCAAAGGGTGGAGCAACCGGAAGCGGCACCCGTGAGGCGACCAACTCGTCGAACAAGCAACCGCTGAATGCTGTTGAGGAATACAGCAACACGAAGAACCTCAAGAAGTTCTAGCCAAAACCATGAGAAGGGTCATAGTTCGCATTGTTTTCAGCATGACTCTGGTCGTCGGCTTTTCGACGGCGTTTGCGCAGACTCTCTCCCAATTCCCGTCACGACAAGCTGGCTCTCAGATTCCAACAATGGGCAGTTATCACAACAGCAAATATGCGTATTCAGTGGAATTTCCTCGGCCACTTTTGATTCCGCAGGGTGAATCGGATGCTGGAGATGGACAACGGTTTGCGTCGAAGGATGGAAGCTTCAAGATGTCGGTGTGGGGCCAGTTCAACGTACTCGATAAAACACTCGCCAAGGAGTGCGACGAAAGGATCGAGTCGGACCGAAAGGACAATTCTCTTGCCGTCACATACAAGGCATTGAAGGGCACCGTGTGCGCTTATTCTGGCTTGGCTGGCAGCACAATTATCTACCAGAAGACAGTGTTTCTGGACGACACTTTCAAGACGGTGCGACTGGAGTACCCGAAGGCGAACAAGGAGGCGTTCGATTCCATCGTCAATCGGATTGTCTCTTCATTCCCCTAAAAGCGGTCGAGTTCCTGGACGGGATCAAGTTGTGAGTCGGTAGACGGTTTCGGAGGAGATAGCGGGAATGGCAAATTACGACACTTTTGAAGCTGGCATGTTGACGGAGGGAATGAACTCCGATCAGAAGATGCAATTTCATCGGGCGATGTCGGATTCGGCAAAGAGTCCGAGCACCGCCTTCTGGCTCACGATGGGGCCCGGACTCTTTGGAGCGGGGCATTTCTATCTGGGCGACACAAAACATGGTTGGATACAGGTCGGCTTGGGTTGCATCGGCATTGGACTCTTCACGGCCATCTGGGATCTTTTCACGATCAAGGCGAAGACACGGAAGTTGAACAGCGATCTCGCCATGCGAATTGCGATGCAGATCCGGGGCGTTTCGCCGCCGATGCCGTATCAGCAAGCGAACCCAGGATTCAATCAAGCGCAGCCAGCATACCCGCCTTCCTTTCCGCAGAGCCAACAAGTCCAAGTTCCTCCCCAGATGTATGCAGCCAATGCTTCGCAGCCGTGCTCGACCTGCGGAAAGATCAACGGATCGACAACTCGGTTCTGTGGTGGATGCGGGTCAGCAGTCTCACAGGCGGTTGGTTCTCCAGTCCACGGCCAGCAATATGCGGCGGCTTCTACGGGTGGAATGAGCACAGGGAAGAAGGTCGCAATCGTAGGTGGCTCCCTGTTTGCGGCAATGATGGTCATTGGTGCGATCCAGTCAGCCACGCCTGAGGGTCGAGCAGCAGTTGCAGCTAGAAAAGAACAGAAGGCCGCAGAACTTGTCGAACAGGCTGAACAGCAAAAGCAGAATGACGCTGCTCTGAAAGAGCACGCAGTGTCCGCATCCAGCGTCATGGCCGCTTACCAACGGAATGAGATTAGCGCCGACAACCAATTCAAAGGCAAAGTGATCGTCGTTACGGGAAGAATTGGAAGCATCGCCAAGGATATCCTTGACAACCCTTACGTGACACTGGATGAAGACCAAATCGGTATAGGTTCGGTGCAGTGCTTCTTTGACGATTCCGATCAACCGCAGATGGCCCAGTTGAGTCCAGGACAGCGTGTGTACATCAAAGGGCGAGTCGACGAAAAGTTTATCACCGTGCATCTCAAGGATGCAAAGATCCTTGAGTGATTGGCTGTAGACGCAAGTACACGGGCTTGAGCCCACAGAGGATGGCAAAAATGAACTGTTCACGATGCAGTGCCCCAATTGGGAATGGCCTGCGATTTTGCGAGAATTGCGGTGCGACGGCGGTTTCTGCGACTCACGGAACGACGGCCCCGTCCGAGACCAAAAAGTGGGTCATGATCGGGATCGGCGGATTCCTTGCATTGGTGCTGGTCGGCACGGTAGCGTCCAGATTCGTCAGCCATGCAAAAGAGCCGACCATCGCTGAGGCAAAAGCAAACGTAACGCCACCTGAATCGACACCGCCACTTGCGAAAGCTGAAAATGCTGATTTCAAACCCCTGACGGTCGAACAGAAAGATGCCTTCATCAACGAGGGGTGGACGTTCAACATTCCAGAAAGCGAAGTGGAGATTGTTGCGGCATTCGGAAAGCCAGATCAGCTAAATCGACAGAAGGTCGAGAACAAGCATACTCCAGGCCAGATGGACGAAATCGTGGATCTCGAATACAAGGGTCTTCGTGTTGGTCTCTACAAAGTGGCGGGGGCAGTGAATGGCGATTTGATCGAGGTTGTGGTGATCGATCCGAAGTTGCCAATCCAGTACTCGCTATTGGCTGGTGCAAGTGCGGATCGGATCACGAAGTTGCTCGGCAAGCCAAGCGAGATTACCCCGGAAGGCTCTTGGATCTACTCAGACAGCATGAGTGGCTTTCACAGCGTGACGTTCAAAGTTGCAGACGGACGGATTCAGGGCGTCCAGTGGACGGCACCGATCGACTAGCGAGAAGAGCGATGACAATACCGAAACCAATTCAGTTCTTGTTCGTCACGACATGCTTCATCACCGGCCTAAATGCCGCAAGTTTCGATTGTGCCAAGGCTCAGTCTCCACTTGAGAAAGCCATTTGCAGAAGTCCCTTACTCAGTGCCGCCGACGAAGAACTCAACGCCGTATGGAGGTCCACGATAAAGACCTTTCCTCTGCCAGCCTTCCTCCGTGCATCGCAACAACTGTGGCTCAAGAACACCGCTAGTTGCACGAAGTCGCAACAGGGGAGTTGCGTGAACGCCTTTCGGGATCGAACAGCGCTTCTCAAGAATCTGGGAACTGCCAAGGTATACACAAATTACGGCAACAAGTTTTCCCTCGACTCGGTGACGTTGGTGGTGTTCGAGAAGGGCACGGAGTCTTTCCTCTGGATGTATGGTGACTGGATGCCCGACATGAACAATCCTCAGCCGCCGCCGTTCGGGTTCCTGCTGGATGATGTTTCACGCCTCAACAAAAAAGGCGATGGGCGGTACGTCATCGAAGGCCAGGATCACGAGGTCCTGTTGAAGGATGATCGAGTCGTGTTTGAGAAACCGCTCATGGTCTCTGCTCGGCAGGGTCAGGTTGAGGGCACCTTCAACCGGGTTCGCTGAAATCTCCTACAGCAGCCAGCCCCCCGGAGGGATTCCAAGGCTTCGCTTCCTTCGGGCGTGCCGATGGTCATCCGGCCTCCCCGGATCGCTCTGCGGGCTTCCCGTGCGTGCTGGCGGTGGGTTCTGGTGAGTGTTGGCTCTTTCTCCATGGGCTCCGCACTTGATGGGGAGGGAAAGGGTTGAGAATCGGGCTGAGAAGTCCCCGTGTGACTGTGGCGTGACTGGGTTGAGCGTGAAAGGCGTTTCTTGCGTTTCTAGCACATTGTAGTTTCTATAACTTACGGCCCTTCAATCCCCTTGCGCAGCACAATTCCCGCCGCCTCCACCACGTTTTTCTATTTTAGTATTAACAAGTTACACCAACACTGCGGCCCACGTAAGATATACGTAAGGCCGCTGTGGTACCTTTGAGACGTGCTCAACCTCTTCCGCCGTCATATCGCCAGTTGTGCGAATTACGGAACACGTACCGGGCAAAAATGCCCAAGGAAGCCTCCCTGTCCAATCCATTTTGAAGGTGTTGATGGTCAAGGGAAGAAGGTGAAGCCGCAAGCCATTGTTGATCCCCGAACCGGGAACGGCATTCGGGATTGGGCGAGGGCGTGTGAAGTGATCCGAGACATGGAGGCACCTACTCCTGTGCTCGTGGCAGAAAATCGAACCACAATTCAAGATGCCATCAAGCCGTTCCTGCTTCTGAAGGAAAGCAAATCCAGAGACACCTACAGGAAGAATCGAAACCTCCTCGCTGCTTTTCAGGCGTTCATGGAAGCGAGTCCTCGGAACCACCAATTCATGACGGAAGTGCGCTTTCATGACCTAACCAGCTTTTGCTCGACCTGGGAAGGTGCCGATCAGTCCAAACTTCGAGACCTCGGCATCCTTACATCATTCCTGAATTATTGCTACCGAGCCGACTTCACGCCAAAGAACATCGGTGACGGTTTGTTCGCAACTTTGCAATGGAGGGATGATGAAGGTCCAAGGGAGCCGTTCAGGTCCCGTTCAACTGAACCCGAAATACGACCAGAGGAGGACGAGCTTGAAATGCTTTGGAAGGCATTGGCGTTCTTCCCTGACGAATATGGTCGTTTGGGCCAACCTATCTCCGCACAGACCGAAGCCTTCGCACTGGTGATGCGCTTTACAGGAATTGATGTGTCCACAACGATGGCGCTCCCGAAAAGCCACGTCCGTGAGAACAGGATTCTGACCTATCGAATGAAAAACAAATCCGAGGTTTGGACGGTCGTACCTGGGTGGGTGGTTGCAAAGCTGTGGGCAGCGCCGCACGACAGCGAAGAGTTTTTCTTCTGGAGCGGAAACGGAAAACGTCACACACGAGCGTCCAAGTGGTTTTCCAGGTTGAGGAAACTGCTCGATTCGGCAGGATTGAAGCATCGAACACCGCACAATTTTCGCCACCACTGCGCTGTCGAACATCTGCTCAACGGGACGCCCATCGAAGATGTGGCACGGCTACTTGGGCACAACGATATCAGCGTGACGATCAAGAGCTATGGAGCTTGGGTGAAGGCAAGGCAGGACAAACTGGAAGGCCACCAACAGAGGGTCTGGGAACTGGACCCGTTGCACAAACGGATGACGAACGAATGAGTGAGCGGCTCATCATCCAAGGCCAAAAAGGTCCTATGCTGCTGCGATCATCATCTTTCGATATACCCGATTCAGCACGGACTCTGGAATCAGAATGGTGCTGTAGCGCTGGTGGAAAGCCCGATGCTGCGCGCCATGAAGGAAGGCAAGATCGCAAGGGTGGAAGAACTGACGCGCATTCCCTCGGACGTGCAGGACACGCTGATCACTATCCTCAGTGAAAAATCACTGCCTGTTCCGGAATTGAACGGAGAAGTTCGCGCCGTGCGCGGCTTCAATGTGATCGCCACGGCCAACAATCGCGACCGGGGCGTGAACGAACTTTCCAGCGCACTTAAGCGCCGCTTCAACACTGTCATCCTGCCTGTTCCGGAAATGGCCGAAGAAGAAATCGACATCGTGCAAAGACGAGTCGAATCGCTAGGCAGGGCGCTGGAGTTACCCGTTGAAGCGCCCGCACTGAGTGAAATTCGCCGTTTGGTTACCGTGTTCCGCGAACTGCGTAGCGGCGTTACGGAAGATGGCAAGACAAAGTTGAAATCGCCCAGCGGTTCGCTCAGCACGGCAGAGGCGATTTCGGTTATGAACAGTGGTCTTTCATTGGCCGCGCATTTTGGTAGTGGCAAACTTTTCGCGCACGACTTGGCGGCCGGGTTGCACGGCGCGGTGGTGAAAGATCCCGTGCAAGACAGCATTGTTTGGCGCGAATATTTGGAAGCAGTTGTCAAGGAACGGGATGGTTGGAAAGATCTGTATCGCGCCAGCCGCGAATTATCTTCTTAACGGGCAATGGCAACACACGTTTTTGGAATTCGCCATCACGGTCCGGGCTCCGCGCGCAGTTTGTGGAACGCGCTGGAAGACTTGCGCCCGGATGCGATCCTGATTGAGGGTCCACCCGACGCAGCCGATGTCTTACCCATGGCAGCCCACGCTGAAATGCAGCCCCCAGTTGCCCTGCTGATTTATGTGCCGGACCAGCCACACCAAGCGGTGTTCTATCCGTTTGCCCGATTCTCTCCAGAATGGCAAGCAATTCGCTGGGGCCTGGTGAATCAAGTGCCAACACGCTTCAACCTAAAAACGGCGGTTGAAAATGATGTCGGCAGCAGAAACGGTTGATACTGTTGAGGATGACCGAGAAAAATGCTCTGCTGAAGACTCACCCGGTGGGTGAGTCGGGAAAAGACGGATTTGGGTTGTCGGGCGAAG
>JANXSF010000025.1 GCA_025352795.1 Acidobacteriota bacterium | reverse complement strand
GGATAGGGCGACGCAGGGATGCGACCCGAGCGCCGATGCAAGTCCGGAATGGATGGCGGCCTCACAGCCGCCCTTCAGTTACACCGCTTCACCATCTAAGGACGCCTGTTTTTTTGTCCAACCGATGGGGTCCACCTCACTTGAACAGTATTCCAAGCATCCGTTATCTGCCAGTATTATGAGCGCCGCCAGCGAGCGTGCTATTGCGCTGATACCCGCATCCGACATTAGCGAGCGGCCAGGTGAAGGCTTGACTGGGGTGGTGCATTCGGCGAAGATTCAAATCACCAGTCGCAAACAGGTCACATTCGCAGGCCTTCCCGCACCGGTGGCGGGTATGGAATGCATTCTGCTACGTGACGGAAAGTTCATCGCCGCATTCCGATTCCATGATGCCCCACGACCGGAAAGTAAGTCTTTCATCAAGCATCTTGGCCCAAGCCACCAAATAACCCGAGTGTTGTTGTTATCAGGGGATCGCCAATCTGAAGTCCAATATTTGGCGGGTCAAGTGGGGATAAGCAATGTGTATTTTGGAAAGACTCCAGAAGAGAAAGTGACCATTGTGCGGGCGGAGGCAGCGCTGGCCCCAACCATATTCCTAGGTGATGGCATCAACGACGCCCCGGCGATGCAAGCTGCAACGGTGGGCATCGCGTTTGGCCCCAACTGTGACATTACTGCTGAGGCTGCCGATGCCGTGGTGTTGGTTGCTTCGTTAGGCAAAGTGGACGAACTAATTCATATTGGGCGGCGGATGCGTCGCATAGCACTAGAGAGTGCGGTAGGCGGCATGGCGCTCAGCATGATTGGGATGGTATTGGCGGCAGGAGGATACCTTTCGCCGGTTGCTGGCGCTATCGGCCAGGAAGCGATTGACGCGTTGGCCGTATTGAATGCGTTGCGGATGGCGGCACCTCATCAGGATTTACGCGATTTTTAAGGGGCGAGTTGCTTCTTCCATTAGTAACTTCTTGGGGCAAGGTGGTGGCTTCGCCGTTGAGACGGGCAGTTAACTTCAGAATGGTGTCGCGATGGAACAGTGTTCCTCACTGAACCAGGCAAGGCTGAGAAGCAATTGGGTGCCGGTAAAGATATGGCCGTGGTTAGGACAAAGCTCGGGGCATTTGTGGCTTGGACCAAAAATAGTGCCATTCAGATCATGACCCCAAAAGCCGCAGCTCCAATGCAGTTGACCTTCGAAACCAAACGTGTAGAATAAATGTCTCATCGTTACCGAGCCGTAACCGCGAGGGAGCGGATTTTGAGTTATTGCATTATATTCTCGTGACCATTGCGACAAACACCGTCGCTCCGGTATTATCCAGGATTGACAGCAACAGCGGCCATGCCATCCTTCAGCAATTTATCCCCAGGAATCACTACTCGATCCTTGGCCTTCACTCCATCCACAATCTGCGCCCGAGTGATATTGGAAACGCCAACCTTCACTGGTCGCCACTTCAAATTAGTGCCTTCGAATACATACACACCACTCACATCGCCTTCTTTGCGGATACATTCTTTGGGAACAGTCAACGCATTTTCCGCCACGCGGGATCGGATGAATGCATTGATATTCGAACCAGGAACCAGGTCACTGTTAGGATTGTCGATCCCCACCAACACCTCGCCAACCTGACGCGATTGCAGTGGCACAATCTGCAGCGGCAGCCGATCCACCACGCCCTTCCACTGCTTTCCTGTGAGTGCGTCCCAAGTGATGGATACAGGCATGCCGATGGCCACCCTGCCCAATTCAGGTTCATCCACGTAGACGGAAACTCGCAATTTGTCCAGCCGCCCAATGTTGGCAATCAGATCACCAGGATTCAAAAACGCGCCTGCTTTGGGGTCTAACTGGTAAACAATACCGCTGACAGGTGAGGTCAAAATTCCTTGACCAGCTTTTTGTCGCACCTGATTGATGGAGGAGCGGGCTTCGGCCAACCGTGCATCGGCAACTTTCTTTTCTGCAGGCAATGACCCGAAAGACTTGCGGCGTACTTCCAACGAATTGATTTCCGCTTCAATCGCCGCCACAGCTTCCGTCGCTTTGGTTACCTCATAGCGAGGAACTGCATTCTTCGCTTCCAGCCGTTGCAGGGAAGCCAACTCTTTGCGACCATTTTCCAGTTCCAGCCTGGCTTTGCGAAGTGCTCCATCCATCTGCGCCAATTCAGCCGGTCGTCCAGTTGTGTCCAACGCTTCACGCTCAGCCTGCGCCTGTTGCGCGCGGGCTTCAGCGGAACTAATGAGAGCCTGGAATTCCCCTGTATCCTGCACGGCGATTGTTGCCCCGGCGCGCACGGTCTGCCCGCGCTCCACCAATAATCGGGTCAACTTGCCGGCCCGTTCGGCACGAACTGCGGCCCATTCCACCGGTTCAACTTTACCATTGGTGGCCAGCGTATCGACCAGCGTTTCCACCTTCACTTCTGCAAATGAAAGTTCCGGCGGTGCGTTGCGATGCACCATTAAATAACCAATGCCACCAACGCTCAGTAAGCCCAATATTGCTAGAAACCACTTCATGCTCACTTGGTCCTCGCACAATGGTGGAACAACAGTTGCCATTCGGCATTTTGAATTTCTAAAGTCAGTTTCTGATTGGCGCCGGAATCGCAAAAAGCGAGGAACGCCTGGGGATCCCAAGTGGCTTTGGTTTTGTACCCTAGCGCTGCTGCTTCTTTGGCAAGAAGTGGAAATACTGCGTGACCGCCCATTTTATGAAACCAGTAACTGGCGTTGCCAGCATCGGGTTCCAGACGATGCAGGATTGCATGCCAGTAACTGCCGTCAGCATTTTTGATGTCCTGGGCAATGGTATGCGATTCCTCAAAACAAGAAATGTACAGGTAGAGCCCACTCAAAGCAGCTTCAGGATGCACGGCGTCTGGAAAAATGTCAGTGGCTTTCTTATTGTGCAATTGTGCGCGAACATGGGGGGCATTGCAGTCGCCAATCACCAGCGGCATGCGGTGACCGGGCCATCCTGCGGCAAGCAAAAGTGATTCAGCAACAGCACCGTATAGGGCGGGATCAAACTCCATGATTTCAACAGACCGATGAAAGGCGCGAAGGAAGTACTGGAGCCACCCGCCGGGATCGAACCGGCGACCTGCTGATTACGAATCAGCCGCTCTACCAACTGAGCTAGGGTGGCCCATAAGCGCAGAACTACTACCATTTCATTTTAGCGCGACCAAAGCGCCTGCGGGTAGTTCGAAACCGGAAACGGGGACGCAAAAAGCAAATGTGCCCCAGTCACCGATTTCAGTTATCGACTGAATTTAGTAGTTCACCTTCAGGCCTAACTGCATGGTGCGGTTGCCGTTGGCACCGCTGATGATGCCGAACGTGCCGGGCTGGTTCACAGTCAAACCAGGATTACCCCAGGTTGGGTGATTGAAGCCATTGAACGCTTCAGCGCGGATTTGAGCGGTCAGCTTCTCTCTAAATTTAAAGCCTTTGAAGACAGAGAAATCAATGTTGAAGATTGACGGCCCGCGCAGATCTGGTGAGAAGCGCGACGTGTTCCCAAAGGTGAAGTTACCAGCTTGCGAGAACACGCTGGTATCGAAGTAGGTTGGTGTTCCGCCAGTGCCCAGGCGTTGGTCGATAGGGCCGGTTTTTACGGCCGACTTGCCATTGTTATTGGGGCGTTGGCCAGGGCAACCGATCTGGCAGTTGTTGCCGCCGTTGCTGATTGCAAACGGAATGGCTGTTTGTGCAACGTAGATGCCGTTAATCTGCCATCCGCCGAGGACAAAATCCACAGGCTTAGGCATGTTGGCGGCGAACTTGCGATGATGGCCAACAGGAATTTCGTAGTTGCCACTGATGACAAGGCGCTTGGAAACGTCTTGCGAGGAGAGGGATTTTTCAGCTTTTCGGTTGTAATAATCCTGCTTGGTACCCACGGCACCAAGGAAGTTTACAGTGGAGGAGACGTCATCAATAGTCTTACCACCAGTGAAACTGGCCAACAACTGCAGACCGTGAGAGAAGCGCTTGTTAGCTTCAAATGTGAATGCATTGTAGTTAGAGTTGCCCTGCGGAATGCGGAAGGGAGAAACGCCGGTGTATTGAGGGTACGCCGTTAGTAATTGTCGCCTGGAAGTGGTTGGTCCAGTGAACAGCGACGAAGTGGTATTTACACCAGCCACCCGATAGAAAGGGTTTGGAACATTATCGTTCAGCGTGTTGCCCAACGCGAAGGCCGAAGATGGCAACTGGTTCAAGGTGATGCCGCCTTCGCCGTCAATCAGGTGATGACCGGTGCTGGCCAGGTAGCCGGCCTCAAGCACCCATCCGCCCTTGATTTCGCGCTGAAGATTAGCATTCCATTGCTGAATCATGGGGTTTTGGTTGTCGATGAAAATTCCACTGCCAATGCCAAGGCCGATGTTGGTTCCTGGTCCGCCAGCTGCGCCCAACGGCAGGTTATATCCTGACGGGTATGGGTTGCTCCAAGTGGTGAGGATGGTGGCGTAGTTGTCATTGGTCACATTGAACGGAGTGTTGTTCTCAAATCCGATTACGCCAGAGCTGCCGGAGGTGCCAGCGGCCGTGATAGCTGAACCGGAGTAAGTGATGCCGTAAGCGGCGCGGAACACTGTTTTAGGCGTGATCTGGTAGGCAAAACCTAAGCGAGGTCCCCAGTTGTTTAGATCCGTAGGAACCTGACGGCGATTATCGGCATCCTGGAACACAAACGCACCCTTCAAATTGGGGAAGCCGGCAATTTTGCCAGCAATCGGCGATGTGGCGGCTAGGTCGAAATGGTTCAACCGGTTATAGCGTTCCGTTCTGGGCTGTTCCGCTTCGTAGCGCAAGCCAATGTTCAGAGTAAGCTTGCGGCTCAACTTCCAGGTGTCATCTATATAAAAAGCGAAATAGTTGGCAGCCGTGGCGTTGGAGAAGCTGTGGCTGAGGCCGCCGCCGTTGTTGGGAATGCCCAGCAGAAAGCTGGCGAATCCAAACCCTTCAATTTGGCTGGTGGAAAGCAGGTCTTTCTTGGTTGGAGTATTGCCGAAACCGTACTGGCCGCTGGGATTACCATATTGCGTGAAGTTCAACATTAACTTGCGATATTCCCCGCCAACCTTGACGGTGTGCTTGGTGAAGACTTTGCTGATGTCACCGCGGGCTGTATATGCGTAAGCTTTGATATCTAAATAGGTGAATGTGTTTTGACCAAGATTCGCAACACCGGTTCCAGCAATATTTGGGAACTCGGAATTATTCAAAGCAACGATTCCATCTAATTCTTTAGGAAATCCCAAGGAGCTAGGCTTGGTACCGGTGGAGAACGGATAGCGAGTAACGTCTTTCTGACCAAAACCCAAGCTGAAGTTCACAATAGTGGTGGGCGTCATCGAATACACAAAGTTGCTGGTGATATTCGGCAAGGTACTGGTCTGGTTGGCGTCACCAATACTGGTGGCAATGTTCCCAAAGCCATTGAATGGAAAGCTTGGACCATTATCGTAGGAACCGCGGGCGAACATTCTCAACTTTTCGCTGAAATAATGGTCCAGACGGGAATCGAAACGGTTATCGGTGTTGCGCGCCTTACCCTGGGCGATAAAATTGTTCGCACCGATGGTGGTTGCTCCGGCAGTAATATTTTGAGTGTTGTTCGGCTGCGGCCAGTACTTCAATAAACCTCTGGAAATATTATCAATCCGGTTCTGAGGAATGATGTTGCCGGGGAAGGCAGTACGGGTGCCCAAGGTGCCGCCGGAGAACGTCAGCGGATCGTAAATAACGATTAGCGGATTACCTGCGCCGGGATTTGCTTGGCGAAGATTGGCAAAGTTCCCATCTCTCCATTCCTGAACCGGCACAGTGGTGGTCGGTACCTGAATGCTGGAATTCTTGGTGAACTGATGGCTCCAGAATAGGAAGGTCTTGTTGTGGCCATCATAGAGGTGAGGGATCACAATGGGTCCACCGACGTTAAATCCATATTGATTAAACGAGCAGCAACTGGGACGCTTCACGCCATTGCGGTTGTTGCCCCAGCTATTGGCATTCAGAGCCGGGTTGCGGAAATATTCAAACAACCCGAAATGCGGGGTGTTGCCGCCGCTACGAGTGGTTGCGGTGATCACCCCGCCGCCAGTTCGTCCATATTCAGCAGCTAAAGAATTCTTGATCACAGTCACTTCAGCGATGCTATCCATGATTGGTGTATAGCCGCCGTCGTTGATGCTGACGTTGTTTTCCGGAACAATGCCGGTGTTGCCGTCAATGAGGATTTCGCTGGTGGCGTTGCGACCGCCGCTGATCCAGGGGGTGGAACCTCCGCCGGGGATGACTCCCGACGTCAAAAGGGCCACCCCAAACGGGTTGCGGTTGGTGGGCAGATCCAGGATTTGTCGTTGGGTAATGGTGGTGGCGGCACTAGACGTTTCTGTCTTTAGCTGGGCCACGTCGGCTGTCACTTCTACAACCGTTGTGACATCGCCCACTCTCATGGAAACGTCAACAGTTACGGATTGGCTGGCATCCAGCTCAATTCCGGTAGTAATGAACTTGGAGAAGCCGGTTTTTTCAGCCGTGACCTTATAACTGGTGGGCAACAGACTTGGCTGAACAAAGCGGCCATCGGGACCTGAAGTCTGCGTCTGTTTGAAGCCGGTACGTTCCGCTTCAATCGTGATTTTGGCTCCGGGGATTGCTGCGCCACTGGCATCTGTGACGCGACCAGTAATGGTTCCTGTAGGCGCTTGGGCCGCTGCAGGAATGCAGAGCAAAGCGGATAGAATTATGCTCTGGATAAGAGACTTAGTCATCTTGGACTCCTCATGTTTTGAACTGCATTTCAAACTGACCCCGATGATTCGGCTGGGGTGACCCTTGCCGTTGTAACCGCTATCTTACTCCAATCGGCACAATCAACAAAAGCGAACACCCTTAAGCCAAAGGACCATGCCTGTAAGCAAGGTCTCGGATGGATTTTATTGAGTATCTACCTATCCCTTGCAGACTACAACGGGTTACACGGTGAATCACGGGTGTAAGAACTTGTAAACAATCGAGTTTTCATACCATTGCATTCATGTTTCAAAAGAAGGACAATCAAAACACCCGTATGGCAAACTTGGCGGCATACCCTAAAGATTCGCTGGCTGGCCCCACTCCAACTCTTCCAGTTGCTTCGGAAATTCAGGCCCAGTTAAAACATATTCTGGCTAGCCCATCTTTCCAGGGCAGCAAGCGTGGTCAACAGTTCTTGGAATACGTTTGCCTCAAGGCCTTGTCTGGGGAAATGGGTTGCCTGAAAGAGCGTGGCATTGCGGTGGAAGTGTTTGGTCGTCAACCGAATTCCGATATGGGGGACGACACTATTGTTAGAGTGGGTGCCCGCGAAGTGCGCAAGCGATTGGCGCAATACTACGTGACGGCAGGCGGGGTTTCCGCTCCCATTGTGATTGATCTGCCGCCGGGATCCTATGTCCCTGACTTTCGTTATGCCGCTGAGGCGTCGCCAAAGATTGAGGAGAAAGTACTGGTAGAAATTCTACCTCCACCGTTATCTTCCACTGGGAATCGATTCAAGTATTGGGCGGTAGCGGTGGCCCTGGTAACCATTGCATGCGTGGCGATGGCTTGGACATATGTATGGTCACCGGCCAATGCCAACAAAAAAGCCTTCAACCTTTTCTGGGCTCCGGTGTTGCAATCGAGCGAACCAATGTTGGTGGCGGTTGGGCATCCACTGGTTTATCATGCCTCCTGGCGAGCGCAACGGTTAAGTGAAATTGGACTTCCGCCACAGCAAATTTTAATGCAACGTCCGGTGCAAGTTGCGCCAGAACTGCTCAACGGTTCCGATATGATCCCTGTTCAGAATCAATATGTAGGATTCGGGGATCTGGTGGCGGCCAATGAAGTGTCCAACATGCTTGCCCGTCGAGGCAATGAAGTGCGCGTGCGCCTTGCCAGTGCCGTGGATTTCGCCGACTTGCGCAAGACCCAGACATTGCTGATTGGGGCCGTCACCAATCGTTGGACCATGGAGTTGCAAAACGGTTGGCGCTTCCAGTTTGCCAATACCAGCGAACGGAGCAATGTTATCAGAGATACGCAAACACCGGCTGGCCAGCCACCCAGGGATTGGAACATTTCCTCAAAGGAAGACGGCTCGGCTGCCGAGGATTATTTCCTGGTGTGTCGGGTGAAGACTCCCATTGCTGGGGGAGCGCAGTTTGTGGTTGCTGGTGTGAAGCAATTTGGGACTGAAGCAGCGGGCAGGCTGATTGCCGATCCGGAACAACTGGGTGCCATTCTTCGAACCTTGCCGCCGGGCTGGGAGAATCAGAATTTACAGTTAGTGCTGCATTCCAGAGTGATCAGCAACACACCGGCGCAACCGGAAGTGGTTGCCTGGCACGTTTGGTAACGCTGTGTCCGTGATTGTGTCTCTGCTGCGCGGCGTCAATGTGGGCGGGCACAACAAAATCAAAATGGAGGCACTGCGGGGTCTCTACGAATCACTTGGACTCAAAGAGGTCGCCACCTTCATTCAGAGCGGTAACGTGGTTTTCAAGGCAGAAGAAAATCATCTGCCTGGGTTAGCGCAACGGATTGAGAGTGCTATTGAAGCAGACTTCGGCTTCCGCCCCAGTGTTGTGTTGCGCACTCATGCGGAGTGGAAAGAAGTGATCGCAAACAACCCATTTGCTAAAAGGTCAGGCATAGATCCGGCCAAGCTGGTTGTCAATTTTCTGGCAACTGATCCTGGACAGGAAGCCTGGAAAAGGCTTCTTGCTATTGAGACGAACCCAGAGGAGTTGCGGGCTGGGGGTCGGGAACTTTACATTTATTTTCCGAACGGACAGGGGAAGTCCAAGCTCCCGGTTGGGCGGATGGATAAGGCGTTGGGAGTGGCAATGACTGGCCGCAATTGGAATAGTGTTTTGAGGCTGGGAGAGATGGCTGAGGGGCTGGGCTAAGGAACAATCCGGTGAACAAGGTGCCTGCACTTGCGCGACAAAATTGCTTGAAAAGCGAGCGCCACGTGATCATTGCAGCTTGCAGCTCATTGTGAGTTTGAACGTTACGCCGAAAATAATGTCCGATTCATTTCTGTCGCCGCATAACATGATACGGTACAAAGATGGATCGGCGCTATCAAGTATTTGTAAGTTCGACCTACCAAGATCTTCGCGAAGAGCGTTTGAAGGTCATTGAATATTTGCTCAAGCTCGAGTGTATTCCAGCCGGGATGGAGCTTTTTCCAGCCGCTGATGACGATTCTTGGACTTTGATCAAAAGCGTGATTGAAGATTGTGATTACTACATTGTCATTGTTGCTGGGCGATATGGCTCGGTGAATCCAACTACTCGCAAAAGCTTCACTCAGATGGAGTACGAGTACGCCATTGAATTAGGGAAACCAACCATTGCTTTAATTCACAGCAATCCTGGCTCGCTACCTTCCAACAAAACGGAGCAGTCTGCACTCCTAGATTCTTTCCGCGCAGATCTCAAAAGTAAGCACTGCCGTTACTGGGCTGACCGTGCAGAGCTAGTGGAGGCTGTGTTCACAGGAGTTCAAAATCTGAAGTCCGCCGTCAAGTCGATGCCTTGAATACCCAACTTGCTGATGCCATTAGTCGTACTGTCCCACAAGGAACCGAAGAATTAGCCCAAGGATCGGAAATATTTGGTCTCTCCGCCGAAGTGCAAGGTTATAGCCACACAGCGTTTGCATCCTGGGACGACATCATTAGGTCCATAAGTTGAAGGAGTTCGTCTTTTGTGGCCTCCGGGATCTCAGAGCCCTTGACCCACCCAACACCTGGACGAGTTTTCAGTTTATGCTTGAACCTGAATTCCGAAGTTGAGAGTTAAGTAGGACAGGCATCCTTGCCTGTCCTTTTCAGGCCCTCGAAAATGTCATAAAGCGGCAGCATTCAGATGTAGGATAGGACAGGCCGGAGGCCAATCCCACTCACTTCGGAATTCAGGTTGAATCAACACCCGATATTTTTGAATCCACTGAACCGCCAGTTGCAGTTAATGCAGAAATACGTGCCGCGATAGAGCAAGGCATACGGGACGCTGATGCTGGTCGCGTGGTTCCCAGCGAAGAAGTGTACAAGTTAATTCCACTTTGGTTTTCGAGATTCTCTACACAGAGTCCGCGCTAGCTGACTTGGCAACAGCATCCAGAAAACGGTGAGCGTTTTGCCACCGCGTTATCAATCATGTCGAGTTACTCAAGTCGTATCAGCACTTAGATGTGCAGATGTCTGGCTACGAGGGGCTTCGGCGGCTTTTACATTCCTTATGTCAAATCTGAACGCTGCCGTTCTAAGCTATTTTCAACACCTGAAAAGGAAATGCCACGGCATGATGCGGGTGGGGCGGTTCGACGCTTCGCAAAAAAAGCCCATCTATCCGCGGTCTGAATAAATCGTTTCACGGCTGATGGCTTCGTCGGACAGAACAGTTGTAGTAGGGACGTGGCTTTCAGCCCAATTTCGAAAGGCTTCAGCACGTTCGGTGGGTGAAAGTGTGGGGCTTCCGACTTCAGCGTTTGGGCGCAATGCCTGTTCCATGAGTAGTTCTTGCACTGACATTTTACTTTAGCCTACAAATTCGCAAGCCGCGTATCCGCATCACCGAACTTATCCAGCTTGATTCCCATGCGATCCATGATCCCTAAATACAAGCTGCACATCTTGCGATTCTCTACGCCGGCTTTGTAGTAATCCAGTGAACGTCCGGTTTCAAGCGTTCCGCCCAGGCCTCCCGCTAGAACCACTGGCAACCTGAAATTGTCGTGTTTTCTACCGATCCACAAATTGGAAAGCCACATGAGGCAGGAATTATCCAGCACTGTTCCATTGCCTTCCGGCATACTATCTAACTTGGTTGCCAAGTAGGCTAGCTGGCTTAAATGGAAACTGGCGATGCGTTCGTAACTATTGGAATTATTGTCGTGCGATGCCGAATGGTGGCCATCTTTTACGTTGAGGAACGGATAAATTTGGGCTGAAAGATCGCGAGCCAACAATAGCGAAGCTACACGGGTCTTGTCGGTCTGGAATGCAATGGCGATGATGTCGCACATCAGGCGGGCATGTTCGCGCAGATCTTCGGGCAGGCCGTTCGCCGGACGTTCCATGGTGAACACCGAGCGATTTTTGGCCTTGGCCGCATCTTCCGCCACATCCTTGGTTTTACGCATGCTTTCCACGCGCTTTTCCACTTCACGCACGCTGGTTAGATATTCATCCAGCTTGCCTTTGTCGGTGGAGCTGATCTTTTTGCTGAGCATTTCAGCACGATCTTTTACGCGGTCAAGAATGCTCATGTTTCGCAGGCTGCCACGATTCTCAAACAGGTTATCGAACGCAAGCGATGGATACACTTCGTTGGGCACTGGCGAATCGGGAGACTGCCAGGAGATGTGCGAGCTGTAGGCCAGTGAAAAGTTCGATTCATGATAGCCCGTCATCGGCTGTTCACAGGCCAGCACGATACTCGATTGCGCGGTATCTTGCCCCACATGATTGGCGATCATTTGATCAACCGTCATGCCCGCCTTGATGATGGCACCTTTCTGAATCGTTGCGCCGGAAAGCAGGCTGCCGGTCTGCGCGGGATGAATACCCTGCCCGGTGGCCGCTTTGTTGAACAAGCCGTCAATCACGTTGATCTTGTGCTTCAATGGCTCAAGCACGGACAGCGTTTTGCTGAGCTTCATATCAACGCCGTTGCCGGTGGAACTCCAATGATCTTCATTGATGCCATTGCCCATAAACATCACCGCGAAACGCTTGGGGAACGCGCCTGGTGTATCGGCAAATACTGGAAGCGATTCCAGCCACGGCAGAGCCATAGTGACTCCTGCTCCTTTCAATACTGTGCGGCGGGAAATTTTCGTTGAGTTCGGCATCTTAATCACCTTTCACTTGTTGACGGACATTCGCTTTGCGAATAGTGGGCTTTTCACTGGGTTCTGGACCACGTTTGGTCAGGAACTGCGGACTGGTGACAATGGTTTCCACCAGCGATCCTATTTTATAACTATCTGAAGCAAGCCGGGTTTTCATGCGCTCAATGACGATTTCATCGGAGAGCAAAAGAGAACGGCTGAGGGCGTAGGACAATAGTTTACGGCTGATGTTATCCAGAAAATCTTTTTCGCGATGCTCGTGAATGTAAGTCTGCACATTCTCAAATCCAGAACCTTGGCTGCCACCAGGAAACACGGTTTGCGTATCGACAGGGCGACCGGCAAGGTCTTTAGTGCGGGCTTCGCCAATAGGACTGTAACCTTCAAATGCCAGGCCGAACGAATCAAAGCGGGCATGACATCCGGCGCAGGCGGGATTTTCACGATGCTTGACTAAAGCTTCGCGTAACGGCAAATCGGACTTAGCCTCATCGGCAGGAAGTTCAGGGACCACCGCGGGCGGCGGCGGAATGGCTTCGCCAAGAACGCGCTTCACCACCCAGTAACCTCGCTTCACAGGACTGGTGCGCAAACCGGGCGAATTCTGCGTCAAGAATACGGACATGGGCAACAAACCTCCGCGACCGTATTGGCTGGCATCGTCCACGCGAACCCAGGTATCGGGCTTACCTTTCATTGCAGGCATTCCGTAATGTTTGGCCAGCACGGGATTCACAAAAGTGTACTTGCCATACAACATGTCGAACACGCTGCGGTTGTTGTGTAGCATGTCTTCAATGAAGCGCAACGGTTCTTCGAACATAGCTTGGCGAAGTTCGTTGGTGAAGGTGGGGAAGCGCGTACGATCCACAGAACTGATCTGTTCAAAACGGCGGAAATCGAGTAAGTTGCCTGCGAACTCCGTGGCCAATCTGCGCGCGCGTGGGTCCTGTAACATGCGGTGGGTTTGGGCGAGGAGCACTTTCGGATTCTGTAAGTCACCAGCGGCGGCATGAGTAAGTAACTCCTGGTCAGGCATGCTGGACCACAGAAAGTAACTCAGCCTGCTGGCAATGGCGTAACCGGAAAGTTGTGCCGGTGCCGGAGTCTTCATGGCAACGGTTTGGATCAGCGGTTTTGTAGGGGGACGAGCGTCACTTAGATCAATGCGGTAACAGAAATCAGGGGACATCAGCACGCTGACAATGGAATCGCGAACGGCGTCTTCGTGGGTGAGGGCGTTCTTCTCGCGAAGCGTGTGGTAGTAAGTCAACATGCTGGTGCGTTCCAGTTTAGTAAGTGGCCTGCGGTAAGCCCGGGCGGCAAACTTCAGCAGCGCTTCTAACTGAAAGGGTTCGGCTTGGGCACGCATAGTTTCTACTGCACGAATCGCCGAGTTCACCCGTTGAAAATGATCCTTACTGGCCGATGCGGCAATGGGATTGTCACTGGCTATGGCCTTGGCCACATATTCATCGCGAATGGCCATGATGATCGCTTCATCGGTGATGGCTTTATCGGCAGGACGCGCTCTTCCTGATTCCCGACCCAGACTCAGCACTTCACCGCTTTGGTTAAAGTAATACTGGGTGTAAGTGCGAATCGTGTAATCGCCAATGAAATCGAACTCATCCCACAGGCGGTTGAGATACTTCACACCCTTGTCATCCAGAATCAATTCCATCAGCGGGTTGTCATCACGGAAGTAACCCATTACGTTGTGGTAACCGGCGCTTAGGAAGCGGCCTTTATCCTGGGAATCGTCAGGGAAGAAACGGCCTCGTTCGCGGATATAGAAATGGTCGGGGAATACATTGGCTAAACGGGCGAAGGCGGCTTCGTATTGGGGACGCTGGCCGGTGGGAACAATCAGATCTGCATCGCCGATGCGGGCTTTCAATTGCAGAGCGGCCCAGCGTACGGCCGATTCCTGACCCAAGCCTGGGTAGCGCGGAATGGTTGGTTCTTTCAGCGGTTCGTCAGTTTCATTCACCAGCGTTGTTGGTTCAAAATTGCGGCGGTGGGTGGCGTACTGAAAGTGCTTCCAATTGATCAGCGGCGGCGAGTAAGCACTGAGACCTTTCACAACCGGCGCGGTGAATTGCATGGACGTATGGTTGCGGATGCGAACTACAAAATCGCGCATGGCGACGCAGGCAATCCGAAGTTCCTCGACTTGGCTTTCGGCAGGCGCAGGCAGGGCCTTCCACATGGTTTGCAGCTTGGCGATGGGGCCGAAAACATCTTTCGGCTCTTCAAGAATTTGCCAGACTAGCGGCAGATACTTTGCGCTTAGTTTCGCTTCAGCGGCGATGGCGGCCAGGGTGAGCGTAGGCTTCCCGAGAGCGGCGCGATTCTTGAAGCGCCAGGCGGCTTGGAAGTAATCGGCGTAATCGGTAGGCTGGTTTTCGTAGAAGTTGACGATGCGTTGAATGGCGTATTTTTCACGATCCGTTTCCACCAGCATGGGATGAGGTGAGAAATCGAACCCATCGGGAGTGAGCACCATGTGATCGCCCACTTCGCGCGCAGCTTGCAAGTACTTCTTGAGCAATGCGGGGGACATGGTTAGCGATTCGCCGGAGTTATCGAAGCCCGATTGATTGGCGGGGTCCACTGGAAATTCGCGGGTGGGGCGGATATCGACGCCGGTGAGATCGCGAATGGTGTAGTTATATTCGGCATTGCTCAAGCGGCGGACGAGCACGTTGCCAGGGTCACCGGCAGTGCGGCGGGCTTCGTCCATGCGGACGGCCTGAATCCAATCGATCACCTGTTTACGAGCTTCGACGGAGGGCTGTGGCATCTGCTTGGGCGGCATCTCATTGGCCGTCATCCGTTCGGCGACAAGGTGCCAACGGGGATGGTCGCGGACAACGGAGTCTGCTGTTGAGTAAGGCTTTAGGTCGAACTGCGCGGCAGGCTGATCACCAGTGTGGCATCCATTGCAATACTTGGCTAAAGTGGGGCGGATGTTCTGTTGAAACTGCTTTTCAAGAGCCGGATTGGCAGCGGAAAGAACAAGCGGAAATAGGGCTGGGAGAAGGCGACGTAGCATCAGGATGTCATCATCATATCAAGGACGTGGATTGGGGGGACACTAGGGAGGACCGTTTTTGGAGGGAGGAGGTTACAGGACGGGCGGCTTGGTTATTATCCAGAATTCGGCCATGTTATTGCAATATGGTTATCGGTTTCCTTCAGAGAGTTAGATTCCGCCCCTTGGATGATGGACCGCATGGTACCCAGAGGGAGGGTTCGGCCGCGATGGTAGGCAAGGATAACCTGCTTTCCCGAAATCGCGTTTCGCCATTTCTGATGGCTCCCCGATTGTCCCAATTGTTCAAAATTGTGCCGTTTTAAGATGGTAATCACTTCATCGGCGTTGAGCCGAGGTGTACCACGATCAACCAATAGTGACCTCGGCGAGTTTGGCGTCGCACGGTAGATCTATCTCCGATAATTCCAGGTAAAGCTCAATCGCTTCTTTGATATTGTGGCGAGCTTCTTCCTCGGTCTCGCCGGCAGAGGCACAACCTGGTAGCTCGGGACACACTGCAGAGAAACTAGCTGTCTCGGCATCAAATTCGAGTACGATGCGGAACTTCATTTCTTCATTGTATGTGTGGAAGGGCTTTGCGTGATGGAACGCGCGATATTGGCGATCCATTTGAAGAGAGAGGCACACTGCGGCGTCGCGACCAGATTTGCTTTCCGAAAATGAAACCAGCGGGGTCGCCTACACTTTGCCCGTTGAAGCTACCGCCCAGCAGCCTTGCCTGATTTACAGACTTACTAACTTGACTCCCCAGCCAAGTAAGTAACACGGGTACTTCGATGTAAGCGACCTACTGATTTTTTTTAACTGCGACTCGAACCGATCCGAGTGTCCTCCGCGTTGAGGGAGGACTTTTGAACGAGAGCATTCTGGCCAGAAGTTTTTCTCTCTGGATTCAAGGTAGCAGGGGGCTGGTAGTGGTTTTGGCTGTGGGGTGGGGTAAGGTATTGAAACGGTTGAGGGGATTTGGTGGTGATCGACTTTTAGCGGACTGTATTCACTCGGGGATTTTGCCTTGGTTGTACATTCAACCGACATCGATTTCTTGCTTCCGCCAATCGTCGAGAACCCTCAACGTTGCCTCCAAGTATTGGACATCAGTGACTCGTGGAATCCCTCCGGGATTCATGCGACAGATATCCCAGCGTTGGCGATACAGAAATCTCACTCGGGAAGGGGTCAACGTCGAGAGCTCTTCGTAAAACTGGGCAAGATCTTCCTTGGACGCAGGAATCTGGGTTACCACCTTGGGCTCGACGACTGTGTCAGTTAAATGCCGGACTGTTTTGAACTCTTCAAGCGAAGGGGTTTGATCATTCAACCTAAAAACGGCGGTTGAAAATGATGTCGGCAGCAGAAACGGTTGATACTGTTGAGGATGACCGAGAAAAATGCTCTGCTGAAGACTCACCCGGTGGGTGAGTCGGGAAAAGACGGATTTGGGTTGTCGGGCGAAG
>JANXSF010000023.1 GCA_025352795.1 Acidobacteriota bacterium | reverse complement strand
CTTCGCCCGACAACCCAAATCCGTCTTTTCCCGACTCACCCACCGGGTGAGTCTTCAGCAGAGCATTTTTCTCGGTCATCCTCAACAGTATCAACCGTTTCTGCTGCCGACATCATTTTCAACCGCCGTTTTTAGGTTGATAGAGCTGTGATCCGCAATAACCTGGGGAATCTGTTACGAATCGTGGGACGCTTTGCCGAAGCCCATCGTTACCTTGAGGCGAATTGGAATGACAATGATGACTTAGTCCAAACCTACAACAATTTGCGTCGATTGGCGGAGGATGAAGATCGCAACAATGCAGCTTTGCAGTTTTACCAGTCGGCATTGGCCATCAACCCAATTCCAGCCATTACGGCGAACTTGGGCCGCTTATATCTGCGCCAAGGGAATCTCCCCCAAGCCAGATTGTTGCTGGAAAAGGCTTTGTCCGGCAATCCGTCCCTTCCAGAACGGGCAGTGATTCTGCAATCCCTGGGGGAACTCCTGCTTAGCGAAGATCGTACTGCCCAAGCCATTGAATCATTCCAAACAGCGCTGGTCCTGCGGGAACAACTATTTGGACACAGACATCCTGGCTTAGCTCCGCCGCTGACAAGCTTGGCAACAGCCTTCCGAAAGAATGGACGCCACCATCAAGCCCGTAGGTTAGAAACCAGGGCTAACCATTTGGTTGAGGCGGAAGAACAATCCCGCCCCTACATTCACTGGCGTCATTAAAGCCTTTCAAGCCACCAATAACTTAGCTGGCACAAGTTCTGCAATCGATTCCACCACGCTCGTCGGGGCAAATGGATAATCCTGCAACATGTCTCTGGTGCTGGAACCTGTCAACACCAATATGCTCCGAAAACCAAGATCCGTTGCTCCACGAATATCCGTTTCCATGGTGTCGCCGATCATAGTCACCTCATCCGTAGCCAAACCGATCCGCTTACGGGCTGCACGCATCATGAAAGGATTTGGCTTGCCCACATGGTAAGCCGTCTTGCCGCTGGCCGATTCCAAAAGAGCCACAATGGCCCCGCACCCCGGCCGTGGACCGTTGTCAGTTGGGCACCAAGTGTCAGAATTGGTGGAAATCAAGCTGGCCCCATTGGCCAATTGCCGATGCGCCCGCTCTACCATTTCAAAATTCAACACCCTCCCTTCGCCCACAATCACATAGTCAGGGCCGTCACTGCTAATTGCATACCCGGCGTCACTCAGTGCCGTCAACAAACCACCTTCACCAATGACGAAAGCCGTGCCTTTAGGCTTTTGCCGGGTGACGAATTCAGCGGTAGCCTGTGCCGCAGTGTAAACGTGTTCCGTGGTTGTATCAATGCCATGCTTCTTCAGCTTGAAGACAACATCAAGGGGTGTGTAAGCCGAATTATTGGTCAGAAACAAGTAAGGGATCCGTTCCATTTGCAGGTAGCGAATAAATTCTGCCGCCCCAGGGATAACCGCCGATCCCCTGTATATCACTCCGTCCATATCAATCAAATATCCGTGTCGCATATAGCTCTCCTTTTGTTTTATATAGTTGTGATGGAAAGCTCAAGGAGCTTCATGGAACCAGTATGATGAGGCAAACTTTCCCTCACATGTCCGCTGGATGAATCTTCCATGAAACAGCCGATTACACAGAGCTATCCTGAAAAACTAACTTGATTTGGGAAGGCTGAACAAGCCACTCAGAGACGAGGAGAATAAAACTTGGAACAGTACAACGGGGCTGACAACACCATCATTATACCAGTGTTGGTTAAAACACGCCGTCCACTAGGCCAAGGGAAATTCCGGCGCTGGCTGGGCACATTACTATGCGATTGCCTCTTACCAGGCGACCTTCGTCAATGGCCAAAGACATTGCCGCTGGGATGGATGCTGAAATCAGATTTCCGTAACGCGAGAATAGATCGGAGTAGAGCCGGTTACCCAGCTTTAATCGTCGAGCGGCGGCTTGCACCACGGCGTCACTGGCGGCGTGCGGAAAGCAGATATCGATCTTAGCCAGTTCCAGGTCTGTGTAATTATCCAGAGCGAAATCCAGCATTCCGCGCAGAGCGTGGTAGGTCAATTGCTTACCGAAAGATACCAGACGCAGCAAGCCGTTGAGGCCCACTTGTTCATGCACTCCGGCATAATCCTGCGCGCCCGGCAGAGTCAAAGTACACAGATGAGCGTGAGAAGCGTCGGTACGAAATTTAAAGCTCCACTTATCGTTTGATCGTGCAACTACCGTAGCTGTTGCCGCCTCGCCAATGGTCATGGCCGGAAAGGAGTAACGCAACTGTTCTGGGGAATGGATTTTGAAGATGTCAGGAATGCCAAATTCGTAAGTGGTGAATTCCCCATTGACGATGAGAATGTTGCGATACCGATCACCGGCAAGCAGTTCGTAGGCCAAATGGAGAGATCGCACCCAGCTCATGCAGGCGTCGGCCACATCGAAAAATTCGCATTTCAGGCCCAGGCTGTGACTGAGAAAGGCGGCATTGGAAGGTTCCAAAAATCCACGTCCCACACCGCAAAAGATCATCAGGTCAATATCTTCCGGGGCGGTGTCGGCTTTTTGCATGGCCTCCCGAACAGCCTGTTGCATAAGGCCTTGCGCGGTTTCGCCATTCTCCCTATCGCGAACATAGCGAGTGATTGATCCGGCACGAACAAACAGTGCCTCCAATTTTCGGCAATATTCCTGAACTTCGGATCGAGGCAAAGATGAGTTGGCCTCTTGAATGATCGAAAGAATGAAATCGTTCGTGATCCGCTTGGCCGGCGTCTTCAAGGTGACGGATTTAATCAGCAATCTTTCAGGATACCAAATCCTGCCTTGGTTTTAGATGGCTTGGTTTCCTGAGTAGAATTCAACTCCATCAAAATACTTTGAAAAATGAAACACTCGCCGCACGTGAGCATCTGTATTGAGTTGCCGCTAATCGAATTGCGACCAGAAGGGCTTTACTGCCCCAGTGGAAACTTCTACGTTGATCCATGGAAGCCTGTGGAACGCGCTGTAGTCACGCATGGCCACGCTGATCACGCACGCTGGGGGTCTAAGTTCTATTTGTGTGCCAAGCCCGGCGAAGGGATCTTGAAGGTCCGACTGGGCAAAGACGCTTCCATCCAAGGTGTGCCTTATGGGGAAGCGGTTCACTTTGGCGAAACTTCCGTGACGCTCTATCCTGCCGGGCATATTCTTGGGTCGGCCCAGGTGAAGATCGAAGCCAACGGTTATTCCTGGGTGGTGTCGGGTGACTATAAATTAGAGCCCGATCCCACCTGCGCCGCTTTTGAACCAGTGCGCTGCAATGGATTTGTGACCGAGGCTACATTTGCACTTCCCATTTATCGTTGGGCCCCAGACAGCGTCACATTCGGCATGATCAACGATTGGTGGCGGGAAAATAGTCAGCAGAACAGGGCCAGCATTCTATACGGCTATTCACTCGGCAAAGCACAGCGGTTGCTTGCCGGGGTGGACCGTTCCATTGGTCCCATTTACACTCATGGTGCCGTGGAACGGTTGAACCATGTTTATCGAAGTGAAGGCATTGCCTTGCCCAAGACCACTTACGCGCTGGCGGCCACTGCCGGTAAATTTGCAGGATCGCTGGTAGTTGCACCGCCTTCAATGAATGGGTCCACCTGGTTGCGACGCTTTGGAGATTTTTCGACAGCAATGGCCTCCGGTTGGATGCAGGTTCGCGGACATCGTCGACGTCGAGCCGTTGACCGTGGCTTCATCCTGTCAGACCATGCCGATTGGCCTGGACTTCTACAATCGGTGCGCGACACCGGGGCAGAAACTGTATGGGTCACTCACGGCTATATTGATCCGCTGGTGCGCTGGCTTCGTGAACAGGGGCTTGCCGCCGAAGGTCTGGCAACGCATTTTGAAAATGATGAGGACTTACAATCTGAGCCACTGGACTCCGAACCCATCACGTCATGAAACAGTTTGCCGAACTCTATTCCGCAATGGATTCCACGACCAAGATCAACATCAAAGTCTCTGCCATGGAAAAGTATCTGCAAGCCGCACCAGCAGCGGATGCAGCTTGGGCAGTCTACTTTTTGCGCGGAGGCAAACTGTGCGCGCCGTTTCCATCGAAAATGATGCGTGGCTGGGCTGCAGAAATTGCCGGGGTACCAGCCTGGCTATTTGCAGAATGTTACGAATCCGTGGGCGACCTGGCGGAGACAGCAGCTTTGTTGCTGCCTGACGCCCCGGAACAAGATGGCTTGGGCAGTTTGACGGAATGGATTGAATCCCGTTTGATCCCACTGCGGGGCATGGCCGAAGAGGATCAGCGGCGGCTAGTTGTCGATAGTTGGCAACAGCTTTCCTCAGCTCAGCGATTTGTCTGGAATAAGCTGATGACAGGTTCCTTCCGCGTAGGAGTTTCCGATGGCTTAGTGATGCGCGCCATTGCCGCTGTAAGTGGATTGAAGGTAGAAGTGATTGCCCACCGTTTGGCCGGAGCGTGGAAGCCTTCGGGTGAGGCTTGGATTGCGCTAGTCTCTGAGGAATCGTCCGATGTTGGACAAAGCCAACCATACCCGTTCTATTTATCGCATCCACTGGAAGGCGAACCAGAGCTGTTGGGCAATGTGACTGACTGGATGATTGAGCGCAAGTGGGATGGCATTCGTGCGCAGATGATTCGCCGTGGCGATGACGTACACATTTGGTCCCGTGGTGGAGAAATACTGACGGAACGCTTTGTGGAATTGGTGGAGCAAGCTGCGCACTTGCCAAAAGGAACAGTGGTGGATGGAGAGATTGTGGGGTGGCGCGATAACAAGGTGCTTCCTTTTGCAGACCTGCAGCACCGCATTACTCTGAAGCGCCCCAGCCGTGCCATTCTGGACAAAATTCCAGCGCGATTGCTTGCCTTTGACTTACTCGAATGGCAGGGACGCGACGTCCGTACGCTTCCCTTGCAAGAGCGGCGGGCGTTATTGGAAACACTTCCACTGCACCTGTCAGAAAGATTGCACCCTGTGGATTGGCAGGCAGCGCGGCAACTGCGCTTGGGGGCACGTGATTTTTTGGCCGAAGGTCTCATGTTAAAGCGGATGGATTCAGAGTACGGAGTGGGTCGGGAAAAAGGACGTTGGTGGAAGTGGAAGGTTGATCCCTATTCCGTAGATGCCGTGTTAATTTACGCCCAGCGAGGTCACGGCAGACGAGCCAGCCTTTACACCGATTACACATTCGGAGTGTGGGACAAAGACAAGTTGGTTCCCTTCGCCAAAGCCTATTCCGGCCTGACCGATACAGAAATTCGGGAGGTGGATTCGTTCATCCGAAGTCACACCATTGAAAAGTTTGGGCCTGTTTGCACAGTTACTCCGCAGCTTGTATTTGAGATCGCTTTTGAAGGCATCCAGCAATCCACACGTCATAAATCAGGCATTGCAGTAAGATTTCCACGCATGGCCCGCCGCCGTACTGATAAGTCACCAGCAGATGCCGACACAATTGAAACCGTCAAGGCGCTGCTTCTTTCCACATGACACAGGCCACGCTTAAACATTGGTTCACCAAGCGCGGCTGGAAACCCTTTGCATTCCAAAAAGAAGTGTGGCGTCATTACGCTGCTGGTCGTCAAGGTTTGATTCATGCAGCCACTGGTACGGGAAAAACGTACGCAGCGTGGATGGCTGCTTTGCAGGAACCTCCGGGTGATAAGTTGCGCGTCCTGTGGATTACGCCGCTGCGGGCCTTGGCGGCCGACACGTTGGAATCATTGCGAGCACCGGTTGCCGATCTGCAATTGGAATGGCGAGTGGAGGCTAGAACAGGCGACACACCCACTTCCATTCGACAGAAGCAGCGTCGCAATATGCCGCATGCCCTGATCACAACGCCAGAAAGCCTTTCGCTGCTGTTGAGCTATGACGATGCGCACGCCATGTTCAAAGGTCTGCGCATGGTTGTGGTGGATGAATGGCATGAACAGTTGGGGTCTAAGCGGGGCGTGCAGACGGAGTTGGCATTGGCCCGCTTGCGTTCCTGGGCGCCATCAATGTGCACCTGGGGACTTTCTGCCACCATCGGAAATCTGGATCAGGCGCTGCAAGTTTTGCTGGGGGCCAATGGCGCAAACGGCGTCATTGTGGAAGGCAAGCAACCGAAGCGTATTCAGATTGATTCCTTGCTGCCAACACATATGGATCACTTTCCATGGGCCGGTCACCTGGGTGCCAATCTGTTACCTCAAGTAGTTGCGGAACTGCGCCAGGCAAAGTGTTCGCTGGTGTTCACCAATACCCGTTCGCAGGCTGAAGCTTGGTATCAAATGCTGCTGGAAGCTTGCCCTGATTGGGCGGGTCAAATGGCGCTCCACCATGGTTCACTGAGTCGGGAAACGCGCGATTGGGTAGAGGACAATCTGCGCTTAGGCAAAATGCGCTGCGTGGTTTGCACGTCCAGTCTGGATCTTGGTGTAGATTTTGCGGCTGTGGATCGGGTGCTACAAATCGGGAGCCCTAAAGGCGTTGCCCGCCTGCTGCAACGCGCTGGCCGCAGCGGACATCAGCCCGGTAGCTTGAGTCGGGCCACCTGCGTGCCTGCCCATGCTTTCGAATTAGTGGAAGTGTGTGCTGCCCGTGAATCCATCAGCAAAGGATTTTTGGAATCACGCACACCGCTTCAAAAACCCATTGACGTTTTGACGCAGCACATGGTGACAATGGCTTGCGGCGGTGGATTTGAAGAAGCCTCTTTGTTGCAGGAAGTCAGGACCACACATACTTATCAACAATTGACCGATGACGAATGGAATTGGGCGCTGGCCTTTGTTTCACGCGGTGGGGCGGCGCTTTCTGCTTACCCCAACTTCAACAAAATGACACTGGATAAAGACGGCAAATGGGTGCCATCCGATGCCACCATCATTCGGCGACATCGTATGAACATCGGCACCATTACCGCCGATAGCTCGGTGCGCGTGCAATATCTTAAGGGCGCAATTCTGGGTCATATAGAAGAACATTTTTTGGCCAGTCTGAAACAAGGTCAGGCATTTGTCTTTGCCGGAAAGCTGCTGGAAGTAATCCTAATCCGCGACATGACGGCTTGGGTGAAACAAACCAGCGGCAGCAAAGGTGCCGTCCCTCGTTGGATGGGTAGTCGCATGCCCATCAGCTCCTTGCTCTCCGTAGCGGTGCGAAGCAAGCTTAACGAAGCCCTGCTGGGACAATATCGTGGTGTGGAGATGCGCGCCGTGCGTCCTATTCTTGAAACGCAACGCCAACTGTCACGTATCCCCGCTATTGATGAATTGCTGATTGAAAAACTGGTGCTTCGCGACGGCTATCATGTTTTCCTTTACCCGTTCGAAGGTCTGCTGGTGCATGAAGGCCTAGCCCCGCTGTTGGCCTATCGACTGTCTCGCCTACTGCCCCTCTCCATGACCACCACCGCCACTGACTACGGCATTGAGCTGGTTTCCCACGACCCCATTCCCATTGAGCAAGCCGTCCGCAGCGGACTGTTTTCACCAGACAATTTGGGGCAGGATATTGAAGCCAGTGTGAATGCTGCAGAACTTGCCCGACGTCAGTTTCGCGAGATTGCCCGTATCTCCGGCCTGACCTTTCAATCCTATCCGGGAAAATCCAAAACCGCGCGCCAATTGCAAGCATCGGCAGGCTTGCTGTACGACGTGCTGGTGCAGTTTGATCCGGGCAATTTGCTGGTAACGCAAGCCCGCACTGAGGTGATGGAAACACATCTGGAATCGTCGCGATTGCGCAGTACTCTGCAACGTCTTTCTGTAAGTCAGATTGTATATGTCAATCTGCAACGCGGTTCTCCACTTTCATTCCCGATTCTTGTGGACAGCATTCGCGGTAGTGCTGTTAGCAGTGAAAACCTTTTAGAACGAGTACGCAAGTTGCAACAGCGCATGGAAAAGGCCGCATCGTGATGGATAGTGGCAGCGCCAGTATTGAAATTCGTGGGGAACAACTGTTGCTGTTGCCTGAAAGAGCAATGTATTGGCCCGCCGCCGGCATGCTTCCGATTGCTGACATGCATTGCGGTAAGGCAGCAACATTTCGCGCCCGTCACGTCCCAATTCCCGATGGCAATATGGAAGCTGATCTGGCCATTCTTTCCGCAGTGTTGGAACGAACTGGAGCTAATTCCCTGGCGATTTTGGGAGATTGGATTCACGCCGCCGTAGGTTGCACGAAAGACGTAATGCAAGCAATCGACAAATGGCGTGCCCAACATGCACAACTGCGAATCCATTGGATTCATGGCAACCACGACGTGGCGCCAGCAGAGCTGCGATCACAGTTTTCATTTGAAGAAGATGCAACGGCGCTGGACCGCGGTCCGTTCTGCTTACAACACAAACCGGGAGTGCATCAAACACTCTACACTCTTGCCGGGCACGTGCATCCTAAGTTCGCGTTTGGGGGTCACGGCATTCCTCGCACTCACCTGCCCTGTTTTCTATTCACATCGGATTGCGGAATCCTCCCTTCTTTCGGATCGTTTACTGGTGGCATGACGATAAAGAGCAAACCCAAAGAACGCATCTTTTTGGTAGCCGGTGGCAATGTTTTGGAATGGAAGTGCTGAAACTTTCTACAGACTGGCGACTCTACTCCATAACATGCCTTTCTTGCTAGAGCAATCGCTGGGCAGCCAAATCCTTTTTTTGTTCGTGCTGGCAATTCCGGTGGCGTGCATTTCCTGGACCGTCACCCATGAAGAAATCTTCAAGGAGGTCCACGACTTTTGCGTTCAAAAAACCCATTCCTGCCAGAAGACTTATCAGCGCAAAGTTTTTTACCTCTTCACTTGCGAATACTGTTTCAGTCACTATGTGGCGGCCGGAATTCTAGTTATCACCCACTACCACCTACTGTTCGATTCGTGGCAAGGGTACTTGATTGCGGGCCTATCTCTGGTTTGGATTGCCAACGTCTACATGGCGATTTTTGTGCGTCTACGGTTGGATATTAAGAGCCAGAAACTTGAGATTGAACAAGAAGAATTCCAATTGAAGGAGACGACTTCTGCTGTCTCTTAGACCCACGATCGCGCTTATCATGACACCGCAAAATCTTCACCCACTTACAGGCAACTCTTGCTCAATGAAACATAGTCATTGGACGTGTTTACTTCTCACAATCAGGGAATTCAAGTAAGTCGATATTTGGAACTGTAATTGCTACAGAGACACCCGAGGAGTGTTCATACATGACAGACAAATTGGGAAACACAGTAATGGAAGAAGCTGCATTAGTTGGAGGCAAACTTTCCGAAACCGCAATGCAAGTTAAAGATAAGTTAACAGACTTCGGTCGCACGGCGACCAGCAAGATTGATGAGAATCGAGATGCCGCTGCCAGTGGACTTCAAAAGGCAGCATCTGCCCTTCATGACAGAGCAGAGAATCTACCTGGCGTGGATACCGTGAGCAACCTAGCCCACGACGCGGCAAATAAGCTTACAGCTACCGCCGATTACGTCCGCGAACATGACGCAAATCGAATGATGGCCGATGTTGAGACCTTGGTAAAAAACAACCCCGGACCGTCTCTGCTTGCCGCCGTAGTCGTCGGCTTCTTAGCCGGGCGCGCATTCAGTAACAACATGGAATAACAATAAAGGACAAAAAACATTATGGCGGCAACTGACCGTTCGTTTTCAGAAGTTTTGCAGGACATAATTGGCAATGTTCGGGAAATTGTGCGGTCCGAAGTCCGCTTTGCTAAGACAGAGGTTTGGGAAGAGGCGGCTAAGAGCAAGCTTTCGGCACAGCTAATTTGTGCAGGAGGAATTACCGCCGTCTTCTCCATTCTCTTTCTGTTACTAACAGCCTTCTACGCCCTCTCCATGGTCATGCCGCATTGGGCGGCCGCTCTGACTGTGGGGTTCGTGCTGGCACTCACTGCGAGCACATTACTTACACAGGGCATGGGGCGGTTCAAGAAGTTATTTCCTGCTACAGAAACTACCGTTGAAATTAAAAAGGAGAATGTCGAATGGTCCAAACAACCGAGCAAATAGAAAAACATATTGAACAGACGCATGAAAATCTCAGCTCCAATCTGCATGAGTTAGAACTGAAGGTTAGGGCTGTCACAGATTGGAAGCAGCAGTTTCAAAGCAATCCCATGACCATGTTGGGCGTGGCGTTCGGGGGCGGCATTGCGCTCGCGGCCATGTTAGGGGGAAGTAAGAATCGTGGTAGTAAGGGGAGAAACCAATCCAACCAACCCTCCACGTATCCACCTAGTGTTGAAAATTTGCAGAGCAAAGCTATGGATACCTTTGAAAATATCAAGGGCGCTCTAATGGGCGTCGCTGCTGCTCGACTTACAGATTTTGTTGACGAACTGATTCCAGGCTTCAACGAACATTTCCAACGCACCGGTGAAAAATCAAAAGCAGCTTAAGCTGCTCCCTCCAGTGCAAACTCAATACAAAATACAAGGGAGATAAAAATGAAACAATCGCTGGAATCGAAGACAATCAGCCCATTGAAAGAATTGCTGGTTGAAGAACTGCGTGACCTTCTGCACGCCGAAGGTCAGTTGGTGAAAGCTTTACCAAAAATGGCAAAGGCTGCACATCATCCAAAGCTTAAAGACGCTTTCACCAATCATCTATCGCAAACGGAAAGCCATGTGGAACGGCTTAAGAAAGTTTTTGAGTTGTTGGGCGAAAAAGCTCAACCAAAGCCCTGCAAAGCAATGATGGGACTTGTGGAAGAGGGAAAGGAAACAATTGAGGAAGGGGCGGAGAAAGAGAACTTCACAGCTGATCTTTCCCTGATTGTCGCAGCACAAAAAGTGGAGCATTACGAGATTTCTGGGTACACTTCCGTTCGGAATTTGGCACATCAGTTGGGGGAAGCTGCCGTTGTAACGCTTCTTGAACAGACGCTGAACGAAGAACGAACTGCTGATACCATGTTGGGTCAATTGTCCATGCCGTTGATGCAAAATGAGCCTGGGGAAGCTGGAAAGGAAAGCAGATCTTTCCGTACCAAAGCGCAGACGGCTTAGTGATAAACGACAAAAGAGGTCTGGACCAAAATGGCGTCCAAATTGCTTAAGTAAATATATAGGCGAAGCGCCGGCAAGGAGATTCTATGAAATACATGATTGCTTGGGTGGTAGGTATTCCAACAAGCCTCATTGCGCTATGGTTCATATTCAACCATTTGACGTAAGCGACCTGAAACCACTTAGTAGACAAACGAATAGCCCCATCATCATTCCAATTGGTGATGGGGCTATTTTATTGACCGTGACCAAGTAATTATTTAGGTAGCATTGGCTTCCCTTCATGAGCAGTCAACAGATCGTGCATATCGTTTGCATGCTCTTCTTCCTTGGCAAGAATCCATTCAATCATCCGACGAGTGGTGGGGTCACGATCGGTAAAGAAATGAACCAATTCGCGGTAGTGTTCACAGGCGATTCGTTCGGCAATCAAATTCTCTTTGATCATCTCAATCAGGTTTTCGCCTTCCACATATTGGGTGGCGGATCGCATCGCTAATCCATCAGGATTGAAGTTCGGCTTTCCGCCAAGCTGGTTGATTCGTTCGGCTACAGCCATAACGTGTTCCTGCTCTTCTTTGGCGTGTTCCAAAAACTCTTCTTTCACACTATTGCTGGAAATGCCTGAAGCAGTAATTGCATTCATCGTGTAGCGCAAAACACAAACAATCTCAGTGGCCAGCACTGCTTGCAGTATGTCAATTGCCTGCGTGACATTAAGGTCATAAGCCTGTGTAACGGCACCTTGCTCAATTTTTGCACGTGCCTGTGCCCGCAACATTTGCACATCCATTAGAAATGGCATTTCATCACTTTTTGCGCTTTTTGTTAAATTTTTAGACGGTTTTGTGTCTGATTTCATGGTAGTTAAGGGCTCCTGATTGATGTTTGTTGCACGTCCACAACCAAATACCTCAGTCACTTTCGTCTGGCAATTGAAATGCAATGAAGGATCTCAGGAGTTCTGAATCAATGACGAAAGATGCTTTTGGAATGGCTTACCAACATGGGTTTGAAATCACAGTGCGGTTTCTGATGTCGCGTGGAATTCGTCCCCAATACGCTTTGGAATCGGCTCAATCTGCCTGGGTCAAAGGTTGGGAGATGCTGGCTCAACTCCGTGACGAAAAAATGGTGCTCAGTTGGGTAAATTCCATAGCACTCAATGACTATCGTAAGTGTCGGCGGCAGCAATCGAAACTCCAAAATCTATTCGATATACCCGGTGGAGCAGAGCCGGATATGTCGGCACTCGATCTAAAGCGTATTTTGGCATTCGTATCCATGGATGATCGGTCTTTGCTCGAATTGCGCATGCAGGGATCCTCTGTGAATGAAATCGCTGGACATTATAAAGTGTCCAGCACCGCTATTCGCCTGCGTCTGCTTCGCGCTCGAAGATTGGTGAAAACGAAAGTGGAAAGCCGCATCGTTAGCAAAGCCGCGCGTCAGGCGGCATGACTTAGTAACAAGTTTGGTCGATGAATTGCTAACAACATTAGTGGTTAGAGAAGTACCAAAACTTAAAACTTAAGGAGAAACTCAATGAACCAAGAACGCATGGAAGGTAACTGGAAGCAACTGAAAGGTACGCTTCAGGAGAAATGGGGCAAGCTCACAAATGACGACCTGGATGTGATTGAGGGTCGGCGGGAACAGTTGAGCGGCAAGATTCAGGAACGCTACGGAATTGCCAAGGAAGCAGCCGAAGCGCAGGCAACTGAATTCTGGGAATCGATGAAAAAAGCCGTCAAATAGGCCCGTTGCGTGAAATTAACTGCAAAGAGGATGTTATGAAAAATCGAGTACTGGTTTTAACAATGCTGTGTTTAAGTGCGGTCGCATCCTATGCGGCCAAACCGAAGCAAGACTACCTATCGAAAGAGGTTCGTCACGAATTGGTGATGCTTCCTTACTATGGGGTGTTCGACAACTTGGCCTACCAGATAACTGGTGAAACTGTAACATTGCTTGGTCAAGTTACCAGGCCAACTCTAAAGAGTGATGCGGAACGCGTAGTTAAAGATATTGAAGGAGTAACCAATGTGGTAAACAACATTGAAGTGTTGCCACTGTCTCCTAACGATGACCGAATCCGTATTGATGTTTACAGGGCAATTTACAGGCATACGGTATTAGATCGTTACGCTCTGCAATCTGTCCCTTCCATCCACATCCTTGTCAAGAATGGAAACGTGGTCCTGGAAGGAGTTGCAGCCAATGAAGGTGATCGTAACATTGCCAACATTCAGGCAAACTCTGTGCAAGGGGTTTTCTCAGTGACCAACAATCTGAAATTGGAGAAAAAGTAATGAAATCCACAATGTTTCTTAGTGTATTGACGTTGTCGATCCTGCTCGGTCAGGATAAGCCTGCCCCTGACAACACCAAAACCAATCAACGGGATCGGAACAAAGGGTCGGTCACTGCCGATCAGCAAAAAATGAACCCTGCTGATCGTGAACTTACGCGGAAAATTCGTAAGTCAGTTTACGATGACAAAACGTTATCCACATACGCGCACAACGTGAAGATCATTTCTCAAGATGGCATGGTTACCCTCAAAGGTCCCGTCAAAACATCTGAGGAAAAAGAAAATATCGCCAGCAAAGCTATGTCCATTGCAGGCAAGGACAAAGTAACCAACCAATTGGAAGTTGCTCCTCCCAAGAGCTAACCCGCAACTTTTCACAACACGAAATTGAGATTTAAGGAGATCTACACAATGGCAAAAAACATGGCCGTCTTCGGCATCTACAAAACAGAAGCAGCAGCATCGAATGGTGTTGAAGCATTGCGCGACGCAGGGTTTCGTCTGACTGATATTTCGGCACTAATCCCTTCGAATTCGGGCACTAAAGACATGAAACATGAAATGAATACCAAAGCTCCAGAAGGCGCAGCCACAGGAGCTGCATCAGGTGCCTTGGTCGGCGGTGCATTGGGATGGCTTGCCGGAATCGGAATGTTGGCCATTCCTGGCCTTGGACCTTTTATTGCAGCTGGCCCAATCATGGCAGCTTTGGCCGGTGTCGGCGCTGGTGCAGCCACTGGGGGCGTCGTCGGCGGGCTCGCTGGTCTTGGTATGCCGGAATACGAAGCCAAACGTTTCGAGGGATTGATTCAGGGTGGCGGCATTCTTGTTTCTGTCCACTGTGATGATTCAGATTGGGTGACACGGGCCAAAGAAATACTGACTGCCACTCAAGCTGCTGATATTGCATCCCAGAGCGAGGCAAGTGCAGATTTCGCCAAGAGCGACCGTCCCATGCCGCGCTCTACTGCAGTTTAGTTTCGATAAGTTTGGAAGTCGCATATACCGATTCCCCTCAGCTGTCGCAAACGTAAAACACGTCACGGCACTTGTAGGAAACGTATTTGACTCCAGGGGGCAGAGCCTTCTAGCACCACGGCTGCTGCCCCAATTTATTTTGGACACCTGTAAATATAAATAGTAAAACTTTAAATGAGGAAGAAAAGCATATGAAAAACCTAATTAATGACGTCGCTGCTGAAGTACCCAATCGACGACGATTTTTGAATCGCATTGCGCTAGCAAGTGCTGCCGTCGGGGCCTTGAGCACGAATAAAGCTTCCGCCCAGGCTTCCATGATCACCGACGTGGATATCCTGAATTTTGCCTTGAACCTGGAGTATTTGGAAGCTGAGTTCTACACAGTAGCCACCACCGGCAAATCGATTGACCAGATTGGAATTGGCGTGACGGGAAGCGGCACGCCAGGCGCCACCATTGGTGGTGCACAAGTGAATTTCACTTCGGGATCCACTAATTATTCGGCGATTGCCAATGAAATTGCTGCCGATGAGCGTCTGCATGTCAGCCTGATCCGGGGTGCCTTAACTGCTGCCGGAGCCATGCCCATTGCCCGTCCAGCAATCAACCTCAATGCGTTGGGAGTTGGCTTTGCCGGTCTTACCGACTTCTTACAACTCGCCCGTGCGTTTGAAGATGTAGGCGTGACAGCTTACGGCGGAGCGGCACCACTCATTAGCGATAAGGCAATTCTTGGGACCGCTGCGCGAATTGCACTGGCTGAAGGCGAGCACGCCGCGGTGGTCCGTTATCTGGTTGCCCAAACAAGCACGCCCACCACGCTGCTTGACGGCCTGGATATTTTACCCCCTCCTTCTGGCAAGAACTACTTTTCACTGGATGCCAATGCCCTAACTCAAGTGCGCACTCCAGGGCAGGTACTCTACATTGTTTATGGAAACCAGGCAAACGCCCGGTCGGGTGGTTTTTTCCCGAACGGTGTAAATGGAACCATCAACACCTCTTCGGCTGGGGCGGCTTTCGTGAATCAAACCGTGGCTATTGTGACACCAAGCATGTTGACCACGGCTGATACACAAGTAACTTTGGATGCCACGTCTTCAGTAAGCGGCAACGGCACGTTGACTTATGCCTATTCCGTGGCTCCTGGCGGCTTGCAACCTGCGATTCTTCAAAACGGAGCGACTAATCCTAAAGCGATTATTCAATTCGTTAAAGGAGCGGGCACGTACAACCTGTTACTGACCGTTACCGACAGTAATAAACAAACTTCTACTGCTCCTATCACACTCATTTACAAACCAGTGTAATTGAGAGTACTGGGTTGCACTTTCGGGGGTCATCGCCAACAAGCGGTGATTCCCTTTTTTATTCAGTGCGTACCGGCAATCTGTTTAGCAAAGACAATCACCGCCGCTCCCACTACGATGCGGTACATCGCAAACAAGCCGAAACCCTTGCTGCGCACCCATTGCATGAACCAAGCAACCACCACGTAGGCCACCAGAAAGGAAACGACAGCTCCGATAGCCAGTAAAATTGCTCCATGCGAATCAATATGAATCCGTCCCGCCGCCCCTTCGCCCTTACCAGGAGACAATGCCTTCAGCAATTCGTAACCGGTGGCTGCGAACATGGTGGGAATTGACAGTAGGAAGGAAAACTCAAGCGCAACCGTACGCGACATTCCACTGATTTGTCCTGCGGCGATGGTGGCCATAGATCGCGACGTCCCCGGAAATACTGCGGATAAAATTTGGCAACAACCAATCCATAAAGCTTGCCCCAAACTTGTGGAATCCAAACGTCGAGTCTTTGCTTTTTTGCCAGGGATAGGCCGATAAACGTAGTCCACTACCCACATCACAATGCCCCCCACTAACAGCGCGATTCCCATGCCAGGAATGCTTTCCAGGTTTTTTCCAATCACTTTCTTGAGCAAAAACGAAGGCACTGCGGTGCAGACGAAGGCGATCAAAATCAGGGTAGCAGGGTGGGTAAGAATGGTGCGGTCACCGCGCAATCCTTTGGGAAAGGTGGAAATGAATTCCTTGAGCCGAACCCGAAAGAAAATCGGCAGACTCAAGATAGCGCCCAATTGAATGACGATGGAGAACATTTTCCAGTAGCCATCAGATAAGTTAATACCCATCAAGCCTTCAGCAATCCGCAGATGGGCCGTGGAACTTACCGGGAGGAACTCAGTTAACCCCTCCACAATTCCCAATATGATGGCCAATAGATAATCGTTCAATCAGTGCTCCTGGATTTAACTTTTAGTTACCAGCTTACCGTGGTTGACCGTATTTTTCTATTTGTGGATAGAGCTATAAGCCCCCAATTAGTGGTTTGAGGCACGCACCTATTCGCCGAGTGGGTTCCAGACAAGAGCCAGTTCAAGCACGAATCCAGCAACTGGTCCTTCACCTTCAATCTTGCTCAAATCCTTACGCAACTCTGCCCCACCATCCGCCCGATAGATTTCTACTGAACGATTTTCAGGGTCTATCAGCCAACCCAATTGCGCCCCATTAGCCATATATTCCCGCATCTTGTTCTGCAGGGGCGTCAGCCGATCCGTATCCGAACGCAGTTCAATTACAAATTCTGGACACACATGCCAGAACCCTTTGCGGTCGGCACGAACTTGTTGTTGAACACGGCTCTTCAAAGTCCACGAAGCGTCTGGAGATCGGCGCGCTCCATTGGGCAGAACGAATCCAGCGGACGAATCGCAGGTGATCCCCTGGCCATCTTTTTCGCTCCAGGCGTCCAAATATCGGCAGATTTTTGAATTTCTAGCACCAGTCAACGAATAGGCGGGAGCCATGATGATGATTTCACCTTCTGCAGACATTTCAAAGGAGAAATCAGGATGTTCGGCGCAGAATGCGGCGAACTGATCGTCTGTCATCGGCTCGGACGTTAAGGTAGCGGGCAGTTGCGCTTCATGGATCACGAACGACATAGCTTCAGCCTAGCGCAGTGCAATCACAGATGCGGCCAATCCGTCGTATTTTGGTATATTCAATGCATCAAGATTTAGTCGTAAAATGTTACTCCACATCGCATTGGTTTCCACCACCCCGGAAGTTAAGTTGGCCCGCCTGGCACCCGTGTCTGCCGCAATTCAAAAGCAGGTCATGCGCGACTTTGGTCCGCTTTGGAACATTCAAGCTACGATTGATGCCTTCGATACATTAGCCGATGTACCGGTGGGTTACTGGCACGTATTGTTGCAGGACGAACTGCCCAGCGGTGCTGCCGGGCTGCATAAACGTGACGATAACAAACAACCCTTCGCCCTTGTCGCACTAACGAATAACTGGACCGTGTTCATGAGCCACGAAGTTTTGGAAATGTTGGTGGACCCCCAAGGTACGCTCACCCGCGCCGGAAATTCACTGAAGCGCGGCCAGGGTCGAGTGGAATATCTGCTGGAAGTGTGCGACCCGTGCCAAGCCTCCAAATTCGCCTATACAGTGAATTCAGTGATGGTTTCAGACTTTTACACACCGCAGTATTTCGACCCAGTGAAAAGCGGCGCAGTGCGTTATAGCTTCACAGGGAAAATTGGGGGACCGCGGGAAGTTTTAGATGGCGGATATCTTTCCTGGTTCGACCCGGAAACCAAGCATCTGTTTCAACTTCAGGTTGACGGCAAGAAGAAAACGATTGTGGATAGAGGCGAGGTCCCATTCGCTGTCGAAAGTTTGCGTGCCTTTTCCGATAGCGTCTCCACCAGTCGGCGTGATGCTGTGATCCATGGGGGTTCGCGAAGCGGCATAATGCTCAATGCCTGTACAGATTTCCGCAGCACACCTTGCGTTGAACACCCGCAACCCACAGCCGTGGACGATTCCCAACTGGCGGGCGCTCGCAATCTGGGTGCGCAGTTAGAACGAATCAGAGTCCGAAAAGAGGAGTAAAAATGAATCGCTGTTTGCTACTTCAATTGGCAGCCTTAATGCTTATCTCGTCGGCCATGGCTCAGGAAGACACACCAGGGTTTGGCCAGGTAACAACCACTAAAAAAACTGCTCTGAAGGCATCGCCCAATGCCCATGGAGCCACGGCAACAACGCTTGCCCCCAACACAGACTTACGCTGGTTGATGGGCCAACGCAAGGGTAAATATGTGCGCGTGATGATTCCCAAAGGCCCAAGTGGCTGGGTTTTAGAAGCGGACATCAAAATAGTTACGCAAGCCGATCTGACCAGCATCGCGCTCGAAGGTTCATCGCAACCCTGCGTGGTCCCAGCCACCCTCAGCGCTTGCACAACCAAAAATCCCACCGGCTGCTCCACGCCAGGCACTTCCCACGCACTGGCCAATCAATTGAAACGGACGGTTCCACCTCAAGGCAACCCAACCCCGTTGACGTTTGAAAACTTCTCTCAATTGCAGGATGCAGCAGTAGCATTGGTGGACCAAGGCTTGGAAATTGCTCCCGCCGATAGAGGTAAGATCAGCAGCATCGATTTATCCGACGTCACGGCAGGAGAAGGGTCGCGAGTGCGGCTGGTGGCGTTCCTATCGGAAGGCAAGCCTCACCCCAACTCCGGTGAATCGGTAAACTGCAACCTGAAGACCGAAGCCAACAACGACATACATGTCTCGGTTACGGAATCGAAAAGTGCCAGCGAGTTTGAAGGAATTGTAGTTGAGCTGATCCCGCAGAATCGCCCAGCTAACTGGTCAAGTCAGAATGTCGGTAAACTGCGCGGCAAATTGTTGATGATCGAAGGTGGTTTGTTCTATGACAATTTACATTTTGCAAATGGTGATGCCCAGAATGCAATGCCCGGTCAACCAAAACGCTTCTCGCTGTGGGAGATTCACCCGGTAACTTCGGTGAAGGTGTGTAAAAAGGCAAACAACCAGTGTGATGCGAATCGTCCGTCCGACTGGAAGGCGTTTTAAGCTGGGTTCTCCTCAAAAAATGATTGGGCACAATAGCCAAGGTTGTTGCAGCACTTCAGTTCAGCCAGGGAAGTTCTTCACGCCAACGTTGAAGACCCGCTTTGAGGTGATTCTCAATCCAAAGGATAAATCGCTGATCCGTCTCACTAACCCCCTCTACCCAGTTGACTAAAAACGTTTCCCCATACCGTTCCGACTGACTATTGGCATCTGTGTAACGAGAGTAAAGAACGGCCAATCCTCGGAAACGCAATGGCAGATGTGCATAAAACCCAATCTGCGCGATGTTGCTCATTTCTTTGGTAATGAAAAGAGCAACGCCGCGATCACTGGCTATTTTGTGATTATAGCTTTCACTGAGAGTCAATTCATGCACCTCAAATTTCGCAAAGTCCTTAAAATCATTTTGTGCTGCCGCTTTCACAGCTTCTAATCGCCTCTTGGCGAAATCTACAAGCAAGTGCTCCACACGCTTTGGGGTTTCGCTCCACTCTTCACGCGGCAATGCCCCACTCTGAATCAAGTCTGACTTGATTGAAGAGAGTATGTCCGAAACTGTATCGGCACTTCCTGAGCGGTTCTCCTGTATATTCGTTAACCACTCTGACGCACTCAGAATTGCGTTACGCTGACTCCTGCGAAAAAACTCGATCCATCCAGTCAGGTCCCCATGGTCGGCTGCTTCAAGGCAGGAAATGTACCGGTCTCTTTGCTCACGAAAGACCACAAACGGAAATAAGCCAGATTTGATTAGAACCAACGAAGCCAGCGCTCTTGCCACTCTGCCGTTGCCATCCTGAAATGGATGGATCTGCGTAAAAGCATGATGCAACCAGGCTGCTTGGATTTCGACAGGCAGTGATATTTGCTCGTTATATATCGCCAGCAGCCGATCCATTTCAGCGGCAGTATGCTCAGCAGGACAATACTCGTGCTTCTCCCCATCCGGCCTGTAGGGGTTGTTTGCTTCCGTTTTATATTTACCCTTTTCCAGGGGCTTGTTAATGGGAATTCGATCGGCAGTATAGACGGTGTAAGTTGGCTCACTCCGCATTAATTGCTGGTGCAATTGTTTTATGTACGATGTGGTCAGCGACTCAGTTTTAACAAATTCGAACAGCCCTTTAACCGCTTCCACTTGGTCACGCAAAATACTGGCCACCTGTTCGGCAGACTTGCCATTTGGTTGACGCGAAATTAAAGACTCTTTGAACCCCTGATCCAAAAGCGTTTCCGTCACACCGCGGTCAAGATCATAGGCTCCCTCAATCTGCCCAGTCTCAATGCTCCATTCCCGGTTGAACCTGGTCTGCAAACTGGCAGTAACATTGGGTCCATACAGCTTCTGATAAAAAGCCCAAACAATTCGCAGACTTTCCAGTTCCGAAGAACCAGGCACTTCACCGTTAAGCTCAAAAGGACGTATAGGTTCCCAGTCCATAATCGTTATCCCGAAATGGAAATCGGCCCACTCTGCGCAGTCAGTGTTGCAATCATCTCTTCCCGCCGATTCGACGCCATCTCCACCGCAGAATCAGTGGCCACATAGTAAAATCCATAGGCGATACACAGATCTAATGCCAGCACTAAAAAGAACACCCAATTCTCCTCCGTTGCCCATCGTGCCAAATACGCCAGCATAATTGGAATGTACATAATGGGGTATACCAGCATCATCAACGCTTGCACTCTGCCTGGTGAATTGCTTCGCCAGGATTGTTGTGGATCTACTGGTTTGGGTTGATAAACGCTGCCCAAATTCCCAACCCCCAACATGAAAGTAATGTACACTGCACATACACAAATGGCTTCGGCCAACTTCAAAATGGAGTGTTGCACTGGGATCATTAGGCCCACCATGGCAGTGAAACTGAAGCACAGCCCCAAGAAGAAGAAAGCCACAATATTCTTGGCCCGCAGCACCGTTTTGAAAGGCACTGGTAGCACAAACCAGTTCTGCGCAGCAGCCCGGTCAAACCCAAATGTGTTGATGAATAAATTCTCTGCCAACACCAGCATTGCGTAAAGACAAGTGAAGGTAAGGTAGTTGTCAGCCAGCCAGGAAGAATCGGAACTCTTCATGCGCAATACTTGGGGCAACCACAACATTTGCCCTATGGTGCATGCCAATAAAAACAGCAATCGAAAACGGGGAGCACGCGATAAGAAGCGAAGCTCTTTTTCAACAATGGCCGCCAATGGATCAGTCAAAAAGCGGCTCGGCAACCGATAGAACAGTTCCAGCCGACCCGAAGCAGCAGCCACTTTTTGGGAGGATCGGGCCAACCCACTTTCGCCTGATTCGTCCATCCGCAACATCTTCTCAAACTGGCTTCGGGCAAAGCGGTAGGCCAGACCCATCCAACAAATCAACACCAGCCAGGGGCGGAAATCTTTTTCGCCTGAAGCAAGCTTAGCCGCAGCACCCCACGGCAGCAGTTGCAAAAACGGCTGAACTTTATCAGAGAATCCAGAAAACTGTGCGTCCTGGTTATGCAACATCGCCTGGGGCAACAGCAGCAGCCCAATTACGAACAGAAAACTGATTTCACGGACATATTTTCGTTGCGCAAGGCGACCCAGAAACTGCTTAATTCCAGTGGAGAGTAGTAAGTTAAACAGTCCGAAAAGTATCAAGGCAAGCGGTGCTGTCAAAGGGAGATCGCGATTGAAGGTTAGCCCAACAATGGCACCCAGTAGAAAAATTGCCATCTCAATCGCCGTGGAAAGTCGCAGCACCACTTCCAGTGAAAACAGTTGCGAGGTTGGAATTGGATACACCAGCAAACGGCGAATATCAATGAATGCACCGCTTGTGCCCAACAGAATGGGGAACCCTTGCCAAATGCACGTCATCAGGAATAGCAAAATGCCGAAAGCATCAGCAAATCGTCGCGGAGGAGTTACTGCTAACGCATAAGCCACCGCTGCTGCGACCAGTGCCGTGCCGCCATACCAGATCAGCGAGACGATGAACGTAAGAATGGTGCCGCCCTTGGCAGCCCGGGCATACACATTGCGCAGCGTCTTTTGTTGGACCCAGAAAATCAGCCGTAGCTGCTCAAATCGAGGCACGCTACAACCACTCCAGATGCTCGCGTAAACGACTTCCGCCTACTGCGCGAACAAAAATGTCTTCCAACGTTTCCGTGCCGTGCCGCAGGTTGGTGATTGTGTCGTCAATCACTAATTTGCCTTCGTGAATAATTCCCACGCGGTCGCACAGGCGCTCCACCACTTCCAACACATGGCTGGTTAAAAAAATGGTCGCGCCGTCTTTTACCCGATCCAATAAAATGTCTTTCATCAGCCGGGCACCAACCACGTCGACACCTTCAAACGGTTCATCCATCAAGAACAGTTGCGGTCTGTGGATCAATGCGGCAGCCATGGCCACACGCTTGCGCATGCCTTTCGAATATTGCCAAATCAAGGTACGCTCTTCGTTATCCATTTCAAACAGCGCCATCAATTCACGAGCTCGTTCCCTGGCCACCGTAGCGGGCAGACCATACATGCGACCGACAAATTCCAGGAATTCAAGGCCGGTCAAGTGATCGAACAACAGTGTATCGTCGGGGACCAATCCGATGAGCTTCTTGATTTCCAACGATTTTTGGGGCATGGGCAGGCCCAGTAATTCCATGGTTCCAGAAGAGGGCATGGCCAAACCCATCAGCATTTTGATCGTGGTAGTTTTGCCAGCACCGTTTGGACCAAGAAATCCAAAAAAGCAGCCGCGAGGCACAGAAAATGTAAGATCATCCACGGCCACTTTGTCCCCATACACCTTCCGCAGATGAAGCACGGAAACAGCAGCAGGAGGTTCAGGTGGAGGGAGCGGCGGAGGGATGTTTTCCGTGGAAAGAGCCGGGGGTGAGTTTTCCTCAATATCCATGTCAGGTACCTATATCTTAGCCCAACTGAAAATTGGTTCAAGAAAATGAAATGGTGACCGATAGGACTCAGATGATCTTGCAGCAGATGGTATCCGCCGAGCAAAGTGAAGAGTTCCAGAAAAGCGCGCTAAAAAGCTTGCTTCAGTTGCCGCCGTTCTCCCCAGTGTTCAGTAAACTGCTGGCCACCTTATCGAAAGAGGACGTCAGTGTAGGGGAACTGGCAGATTGGGTTGAGCGGGATTCTATCATTGCAGGTCAGTTGCTAAGAACGGTGAATTCCGCTGCTTATGGGTGCCGTGGGACTATCGGGAGTGTCCGTCATGCCATTGCCATTTTAGGGATCCCGAAGTTGCGTAATTTGGTCCTGGGCTTGTCTGTTTCAAGGATATTTTCTCAAGTTCGGACCCCCAAAACCTGGTCAACTCCGCGCTATAACCTGCATGCCGCAGCCTGCGCGATTATGGCCGATCAAATGGCTTTGCACAAAGAGGTTGAATTCGGGGAAGGCGCATTTGTTGCAGGCTTATTGCACGATATTGGCCGCATGGTGATCGCCCTTGGTTTACCCCAGGAATTGGTTCTCATTCAAGAGTTGGAAAGGGAATCGGCAATGCCCGGATGGCAATGTGAGCAGGAGGTTCTAGGCTTTTCTCATGGGGAATTGTCGGGCATTATTTTGAAACAATGGAATCTTCCCCGGTCAATCCAGTTGGCCGCCGAAACGCATCATTTTCCGCCCTCCCAGTTACAAGGGCTGGTCCCACTAGGCCAAATAGTTGGGTTGGCCAATAATCTGGTGAACCGCATGGGCGTTTCTATTGAAGCAACTCGCAATCCGCCAGAAGATGTCTCCCCATTCCTTCAAGAGCAGGGCTGGGGTGACGTTAGTGAAAAAATCCTCAAGACTTTTGTTGCCGAGTTTGATTCAATGCGCTCAGCTTTTTAACCCTACATGGCGTAGAAAAACTCTTCGCGGGTGATTTTGCCATCGGCCACCTGGTAAACTCCCAGCTCTTCCATAACAAAGCGCTTGCCTGTTTGCTTCAACGTGACGTCGTACTTGAACCGCACGCAGAAATGGGCAGGGGATACCAATGGTCCTTCTGCCAGCCCAGAGTGAACTTCATGGGCCGACAACCACCATTCAGACTTCCCAATTACTCCCGGCAGTCCCTTGGTTTCGCGTGATCCATCAGGCATTGCCATCGCCTCAACGCTAACAACATCGGGTGAATAAAGTGTTTTGATTGCTTCCATGCCTTTGCCCTGGTTGCATAAAGATACTAGCTGTTTTCCGATCTCTTCAGTAGTCATGTGATGCAGGATAGCACAAACGAATGGGGATGGGATTGGCACATAGTTTCCGAATTATATGGAAGGGTGGGCTTAGCGGACCACCCGAGCTTCCGCCAGGAAATACACTCCCTATCCAATAATTTTACTTGACGTACGATGTTCATCGTAGTATCTTCGTCGTAGATGCAGCCCGACCCTCCTAAACCCACTGAAGCAGAGCTTGAAATTCTCACCGTCTTGTGGAGCCGCGGACCAGCAACTGTTCGCGACATCCACGAAGTAATCGCCAGCCGAAAGCCGACCCAGTACACAACCGTACTGAAGCAGCTTCAGATTATGGCAGAAAAAGGCTTGGTAAATCGTGATGACACCGAACGTTCGCACATTTATGAAGCATCGCGCCCCATGGTCTGGACGCAGAGTCAGCTTGCGGGCGACCTGCTTCATCGCGCGTTTAAGGGCTCCGCCAGAGAACTCATGATGGGCGCTTTATCTGCCCAAAAGACCTCCAAACGCGAGTTGGCCGAATTGCGGCGTATGCTTGACCAGTATGAAAAGGAGATGCCATGACCGGAATACTCGAATCCTTGGTACGTACCCCAATGTGTGATGCGCTTGGATGGGCGCTCTATCATTCGCTATGGCAAGGCACTGTCTTGGCCTTATTGCTTGCAGCCATGTTAGAGTTCACGAAATCGTCGCGCACACGCTACACCGCCGCCTGTCTGGCGTTGATAACCGCGTTGGCCGAGTTCGTGGCCACGTTCGTGCGTCAACTGCCGCCATCACAAGCATCAGCAGGCGATGCAATTCCAGCCATGCCACTCGCGCCAGTCAACATTCATGGACTCGCAAGAGACAGCGCCTCCACATTCCCCCGCGACGTTTTGCCCTGGCTCGCGCCACTATGGATCGCTGGCGTCCTACTATTTCAGCTGCGCACCGTTTTCGGATACATGGCTGCGCAACGGCTGCGCAAACATGGTGTCTGTAGCGCACCCGCTCATTGGCAACAGCGGCTGGGTCAACTTGCCTTGCGCCTCTGCGTCCAACAATCTGTAGCGTTGCTGGAAACGTGTTTCGCCAACACGCCAGCGGTGATCGGATACCTGCGTCCGGTGATCCTGGTGCCAGCCGGTATGCTCACATCCATGCCCTCAAACCAAGTGGAAGCAATCCTGCTGCACGAACTCGCCCACATCCGGCGCGGCGACTACATGGTGAACCTTCTGCAAACAATCGCCGAAGGATTGTTCTATTACCACCCGGCTATCTGGTGGATTTCAAAAGTAATCCGCGCCGAACGGGAACACTGCTGCGACGACATTGCAGCGGCTGGCACCGGCGGGGCACATGAATATGCAGCAGCCTTGGCTGCACTCGAACAAACCCGCTGGGTTTCTGAAAATATGGGAACAGCCGCTATGACGGCTACAGGAGGAACTGGTCTCGTGAAAAGAATACATCGTTTGCTTTATCCGCAACAGCCGGTGCGATTGCGTCTTGCCGCCGCTCCGATTACTCTAATCGCCATTGGGTTGCTCGCCGCATGGCAATCCAACGCAACACCACCACAAGATACACAAGCCGCTCCTTATATGAATTGGCTGAAGGAGGATGTGGCTTATATTATTACCCCCGCAGAGAGCCAAGCTTTCCTTGCACTGAACTCGAATCGCGACCGCGAAGAGTTCATCAAGAAATTCTGGTTAGTGCGCGACCCCACCCCCAACACGTCGCAGAATGAATTCAAGGAGGAACATTACCGCCGCATTGCCTATACGAATGAACGTTTTTCTGTGGGTGGCACTGCCGGATGGGAGACGGATAGAGGCCGAATGTACATCATTTATGGGCCATCCGACGAGAAGGAGACTCATCCAGCCGGACGCGATGGCGGACCTCCGGAAGAGACATGGCTATACCGTCACATTGATGGCGTGGGCGACGGGGTCATCATGACGTTCATTGATGCAAATAAAAATGGTGACTACCGCATGACAATGGATCCATACAAATAGTAAGGCCCCTCAAATTGCATTCACAGCCGCACGAATTAGCCGATCTTGAATCGCGGTCCAGGCGGCCTGTTCAGGCAATGGTTCCACGTAAATCACTGGAACTCCCGCCGCGTCCATCCGATGCAGCGCTTCATACAATTGCTCGGCATACTTTGCCGGATCATGCGGCATTCGCACGCTGACTTCCGCCGGTCGGGTCACGGTATGCCACAAATAGCCGCAATTCGAGTCCGGCGGAATGCCCAACCGTAACGGTGTCCGTGGACTATAATGCTTGCGATGCATTCCAGGGGCAGGATGTGCTGCCCCGTCATCCAAGGCACTCACTGTAGCGATCGGCCCCAGCACTGTTTCCAATTGGGCTTGCGAAATCATTCCGGGCCGCAACAATATCGGCACCACTCCCACAACAGACACCACCGTCGATTCAATGCCCACCGTGCAAGCGCCGCCATCCACAATCAAATCCACACTGTCGCCCAAGCTCTGCCGAACATGTTCCGCCCGAGTTGGTGAAAGTTCCGTGAATCGATTGGCACTGGGCGCGGCCACTGGTACGCCGGCTTCCCTGAGTAATTCCAAAGCAACCGGATGCGCTGGTATTCGCAAGCCCACTGTACCTAAGCCTGCAGTAACTTCATCGGGTATGGCGCTGATTTTCTTCACCACTATGGTCAAAGGTCCGGGCCAGAATGCCGCTGCCAATTTTTCAGCGGAATCAGGCCATTCCGCCGCCAATGCGCGGGCAGCAGCCACATCGGCTACGTGAACAATCAGCGGACTTGTCGCTGGTCTGCATTTGGCTGCATAGATACGCAGCACTGCCGCGCGGTCCAGAGCGTTGGCTCCCAATCCGTAGACGGTTTCCGTAGGGAATGCCACCAACTTGCCCGCCCGCAGAAGTTCCCCTGCTTTTTTATACGTCCAGGTCATCCTTTCCATCACCAGGGCCGTCACTAGCAATCTTGCCTGTTTTGCGGAATACCAAAAAGGCGTGCTGCAGTTCGCCGATATCGCCGTCCAGCACGCGGTCCACATCGCCAATGGACAACTTCGTGCGATGATCCTTAATCATGCGATAAGGAGCCAGCACATAGCTGCGGATTTGGCTACCGAAGTTGATGCCCAACTTGGTATCTTCCAGCTTGCGATCAGCCGCCCGCTTTTTATCCATTTCATACTCATAAAGCCGCGCCCGCAACTGTTTCATGGCGCTAGCCCGATTTTTATGTTGTGAACGTTCGTTCTGGCATTGCACTACTAGCCCGGTGGGAATGTGCGTCATGCGGACAGCGGATTCCGTGCGATTTACATGCTGGCCACCGGCGCCGGACGCTCGAAAAACGTCCACCCGAATATCGTCCGTTTTCAAGTCGATCTTCACCGTATCGTCAATCAGCGGAATCACGAATACTGAGGCGAATGAGGTGTGTCGACGCGCTGCGGAATCGAACGGCGAAATCCGCACCAGCCGATGCACGCCGATTTCTGAATTCAGCAACCCATATACATTTTCACCTTCAATTTCCATAGTCACGGACTTGATGCCAGCACCGTCACCGGGAAGCAGATCCGTCACGCCGCAAGCAAAGTTATTGCGTTCCGCCCAACGCATATACATGCGCATCAGCATTTCCGCCCAGTCCTGACTCTCCGTTCCGCCAGCACCTGGGTGAATGTTGAGAATGGCCGACATCCCATCCTTTTCCTCAGAAAGCAGCATTCCCGTTTCCAACACTTCCAAGTAACCGGAGTAGATTTTCAGGTCACGTTCAATGTCGCCGGTGACATTTTCGCCTTCCTTGCCCAGTTCGAACAGGGTATCCAGGTCTTCCGTCATGCTGGCCACTTTGGCTTCCTGGGAAATGGCATTTTCCAGGCGCTTGCGGTCCTGCATGGTCTTTTGGCTGAGTTCGGGGCTGTTCCAGAACGACGGGTCGCTGATAGCGGCTTCGGTTCTGGCTAGTTCTAACTGTTTGGCAGGAGAGTCAAAGATAGCTCCGCACAGCGATGGCCTGCTGGCGAAGCGTTCCGTATGCCCTTTCAAGTTCTTCAATGGTCATAGCAGAACCATTTTAGCGGTTTAAGTGTTGATGGGGCTCTTGATTTCTGAAATTTCTGTCCTACAACCTTTACCAACTCAACGAAGAAAGCTGTGGGTCTTCCCTTTCGGAAGCATATTCACTTTCGCAAAGAAGTCACTCTCAGTGATCTCCTGGGGCCATTGAAGGCGGGCATTTATGGAGAGTTTTCCCTTTGAAATTTGCTTGATTTCAAGGGCACCCAATTGCTGTAACCCTTTTACATCTCGAACTATGGTTCGTTGAAAATTAGCCCTATTGGAATAGTGTGGTTCCATCTTTCGGCGTAGGTCATGCCAATCCATCTCTCTAACTTCAAGGAGCAATTTAAGAATTTCGATTTGCCGATTTTTGATAACTCTTTTTTTGGGCGATTCTAGTTTGTTAAACAGTTCGTACATCATGTTTCTGAAAAGGACGACCTCCATGTTTCTCCTAATTTCGGCATAGAGCCTTCCTGCCTGTAAAGTGATGCCAAGCAATCCAAACTTTAGAAACGGGGTCAAATCGTGATTATTCTCCCGGACTTGGCTAAGGGTGCGAAGGTAGGTATCCTTTTCATCGTAGTAGTAGTTTGACATGGCGATAAAAGCTCTGTCAGTGACGTCGGCACGTTGAAGCATCAAAGCCTCAAGAGCCCTCGCGATTCTTCCATTGCCGTCAATAAATGGGTGCATGGCAGCAAAATGATAGTGCACTGCGAGTGCTTGAATAAGAGGATCGTGGCCCCGGAATTCGTGGTTGATCGCGGAAATCAGATCATCGAAGGCTTTCAAGCACATTTTCCCTCCATCGCATCCGCGGTGTTTGGGTATTCCGAAAGTTACATTGCAGTCTGCCCCTCGAATAACGCCCGGTTCGCAGTGATCGTCATCGCAATTAGTGACGATTCTTCTGTGAACTTCCTTGATCAAGTGCGCATTTAGCGGGAAGTCGTCTGGCAGGGATGCGATCCACCTATAGGTGTTCACTGCGGAATGGGCTTGCCGTTGGGAGCGTGTCTTTAATTCTTCCGCAGTAGCATTCTGGCGAAGCGCCACCTCCAACTCTCCTTCCGTGAAATCCGCACCTTCAATTTTGGACGTTCCCGCCACTTCTCGCTTTAGCTGGAGTTCCTGAAGACCTTCCACCCAGTTTTTTTGATAAGGAGTGGTAGTAAGAGCAAGGACACGGGCCTTTGCTTCAATCAAATCGTTGGCGATAACCGCAATGTCATACCTCATCCAAGACTGTGGAATGGTGTATCCAATTGCAGAGTTTGTGTCACGATTCATATATTGACAATAAGAGAGTTACTGTATAAATGCAAGAGTTCATTGTAAAGTTCATTGTCAGCTTAGTGCCATTCTATTTCAAGTTATGGGATTCCTAGCGATATTCATCCAGGTTGGTGTCGCTTTTAGTATCGTTTAGCGACAATTCCTCATTGCAATATCCCGGGACGCAGCCAAAAGACAATGCAGTACAACAACGCTTGGGCCGGGTTTCATGGTATAACTGTGGTTATACTCAACTATGAAAACCGCCATCTCATTACCTGATGAACTGTTTGCGCAGGCAGAGGCAGAAGCCCGCAGAATGAAAGTGTCGCGCAGTGAACTGTATAGCAAGGCTCTGGCAGAGTTTCTTCAGCGGAATGAAGACGCTGATATTACACGAAGGCTGAACGAGGTTTACGATCAAGTGGATTCGTCCTTGGATCCCGCGTTTCATGAGGCTCAATTGCGCATATTTATCAAGGAATCCTGGTGATTTCATTGAGTCGGGGAGAGGTTTGGTGGGCAAATATGCCCGAACCAAGGGGATCAGAACCTGGCCATAGAAGACCGGTTTTGATCATTCAGTCGGAACGATTTAATCGCAGTAGACTGTCTACCGTGATCGCTGTGATCTTCTCCACTAATTTAAAATTGGCTGATGCCCCTGGCAATGTCTTGGTGCCTCGGGGCACTTGTGGATTAGAAAAAGATTCAGTTGTGAACGTATCTCAGCTATTCACCCTGGACCGCGCTTCGCTCACTGAGCAGGTGGGCAATATCCCGCCCCGTTTAAGCGCTGCGGTGGATGCGGGGTTGCGGTTGGCGATGTCCTTACCCTAAGCCGTCGCTGCAAAAAGAGGCGATTGGTAGCTGATTAGCGCTCTAGGTTCACGAAACCTCTGGAAACGATAACCAACTCCAAAAATCGTCTGAATGTAACTATCCCCGTATAACCCCAGCTTTTTCCGTAACCTGCGAATGTGCACATCCAGGGTGCGGGTTCGGATCTCCTCGCTGTAACCCCAAATCCTGTCTAATAAAACATTCCGAGGAAGAATTTCCCCTTCGTTCGCCGATAGCATGGCAAGGAGTTCAAACTCTTTGCGGGTTAGTATTAACCGCTGTTCATCTACCGACACCATTGCTTGGGGAAGGTTGATTTCCAGGTGTTGATCTTGGTATAGGCCCGTGGTGCTCATAGGTCGATATTACGGTGTTATACCTTAGAGGTCGTTTCCAACTTGTAAAAAGGTTGTAAATTATGTGGGAGGTTACTCAATGGGAAATGGGCCGGAATTGTCGATCCGCAAATCCCGACCATCGGCGTCAGAGGCGTTGAATCGAATGGAGACGGCTTTTTGAGGAGCCTTGACTTGCAATGCAAACTCGGCCTCTTCCCCGGGCTTCAGCAATTCCGATTCAATGGGTCCGCGCCATGTGGTTAGCAGCTCTTTGTTCGGCCCTAGGAAATCAATGATCAGGATCATCGCTTTGATCGGTTTTTTAGAGCTGTTGGCCACTTTACTGTCGAATGTGATCACGCCACCTTCGTTACGGATCACCGGCATCACTATCATGATGTCTGGGGGCTTCGGTGGTTTCTTCTTGCTTTGAGGAAACAGGGTCACTGCCAGAATCAGAAAAATTACAATGCCACGTGTCATAGCCTCTCCAGTATAATTGTGCATCAGCGGAAAGGAGAACCAAAATGCTTTCTAGAAGATCGTTATTATCGGCCTCAACGGCCCTCGGCGCAGCTTCACAAGTAGCAGCGCAAAGCCCCAAGAACATAGTTATTTCCAGCGCCAACGGACTCACTTGTTGTGAAGTGGCCATGGCTCACTTGGAACGTGGCAAAGATACACTGGACGCTGTGATTGCAGGCGTCAATGTGAATGAGTTGGACCCGGAAGATAACTCAGTGGGCTATGGCGGATTGCCCAATGAAGAAGGGGTTGTGGAACTGGACGCCAGTGTGATGCATGGGCCTACCCGCCGCGCTGGTTCGGTAGGTTCTATCCGCAATATTAAAACACCTTCAAAGGTGGCCCGTCTGGTGATGGAAGAAACGAAGCACATCATGTTGGTGGGCGATAATGCGCTTCGCTTCGCCAAGTCTTACGGCTTTAAAGAAGAAGACTTGTTGACCGAAAAATCGCGACTGGCCTGGCTGGTGTGGAAGCGTGGCTCAAGCAATTGGAACGGGAGCATGGGCAAACCATCGGCTCGTTTGAAAACGCTGTTCCCGGAAGTGGACGATCAACTGCTTGCCTGGGCGGAGTTCAAGGCAATGTACCCACCAACAGGCACCATCAATTGCCTGGCGCTCAATGGCAAAGGTGAAATGTCCGGAACCACAACAACCAGTGGTCTGGCCTGGAAAATCCCAGGGCGCGTGGGTGATTCTCCTATCATCGGTGCCGGTTTGTTTGTGGATCAGGATACAGGCGCGGCGGGGTCTACCGGCTTAGGTGAAGAAAACATTCGCGTGTGTGGGGCTCATACGATTGTGGAAAATATGCGTCATGGTATGTCCCCAAAAGATGCCTGTCTGGACACGTTAAAGCGCATTGCGCGGAACTACAACAACAACATGACAGAGCTGGCTAAGTTCGATATTAACTTCTACGCATTGCGAAAAGATGGTGTCTATGCCGGGGCTGCGCTGTGGAGCGGACGGAGAAGCAGTCAAGGATTTACATCGCCTAAGTTCGCTGTGAATGATGGCGGTAAGTCGCGGTTGGAAGAGTGTGTCTTTTTGTTTGAGCGTAAGTAGGCGCTAATCTGAAACCCACACGGACCCGCCACCTAGTCTTGTGGCTTACAGTTATTGCTTACATGATCACTTACATGGATCGTGTGGTGATCGCTTCGGCCATGCCCTCCATTCAAAAAGAACTGGGCATCTCATTGGTGATGGTTGGCAGCATTCTTAGCGCCTTTCGTTGGGGATATTCCTTATTTCAGATCCCTGGTGCCTGGCTGGGCGATAAGATCGGTCCACGACGCGCGCTGCCGCTCATTGTTTGTTGGTGGAGTCTATTTACTTCACTTACAGCTATGACATTCGGCGCATCACAAATGCTGATGTGCCGCTTCCTGTTTGGGGTTGGCGAAGCTGGAGCGTTTCCCATTGCCACACGCAGCCTTTCCCGTTGGATGCTGCCGTCGGAGCGCGGTTATGCGCAAGGCATCACACACGCCGGGTCACGATTGGGACAGGCGTTCACACCGCCCATTGTGGTAGCAATGATTGGCATCTGGGGTTGGCGCTCGCCGTTCTGGATGTTTGGATCGCTGGGCATTGTGTGGGCAGCCGTTTGGTATTACTGGTATCGCGATACACCGCAGGAACACGCTTCCGTCAATCAAGCGGAGCTGCAACTAATAGAGGCGTCACTCGGCCCACCAAAACAGCGTGTGACAGCAACGCCTTGGAAGTTCATCCTACGAAGTTCAACTCTATGGACCCTTGCCCTGATGTACTTCTGTTATGGCTACTGCATCGCCGTTTATCAGGATTGGTTACCCACTTACTTAAACAAGGCGCGTGGCTTCAACCTCAAGCAGATGGGCTTTTACGCCATGCTGCCGTTACTTGCTGGCACAGTTGGCGATTTAGTGGGCGGCTTGCTTTCCGATTTTATTGCTAAGCGCACAGGAGATCTGAAAATGGCCCGTCGCAGCGTGGGCATGTCCGGTTTCCTGTTAGCATCGGCAAGTATTTTACCCGCCACTTTTACCCCTGACCCCTACCTTTGTGTGGTCTTCACATGCCTGGCCATGTTTGGGCTGGAACTCACCGTTGGAGTTTCCTGGGCTGTGCCGCTGGACATTGGTGGCGATTACGCCGGTTCCGTATCCGCTGTGATGAACACCTGCGGTAACATAGGAGGCGCGATCTCCCCTATGATTCTTGCCTACCTTGTAGGTCTCCATGGCTGGAATGTCCCCTTTGTGGTGGCATCCGCGCTATGCCTTACCGGTGCGCTGCTTTATGGGATGATCGATGCGACTCGGGAGATCTTCCCGCGGGAGGCACAGAATGTACATTAATCCCGACAAATGCGTTGCCTGCGGCAATTGCACTTATGTCTGCCCTATGGGCGCCATTTATGTTGATCCCGCAACCAAGCGCTCCACCATTGATCGTGATGAATGCGTGGAATGTTTTTCCTGTTACAACGGGCTAAGTCAAGAGCATTTGAATCCCACGCTGGTGCGGGGTATGCGCAAGATCTTTTCTATGATGCGCCTGCGTTTCGACCCGGAACCTGACGTTTGCCCCACTGCCGCTTTTGAGCCAGACAAGCTGGAATGGCCGCGCGTTGTGCGTCGCGCTTTTTCTGATCCACGAGTGCCGCATGAATCGACAGGCATTGAGGGTCGCGGTACGGAAGAGGTGAAGACGAACGACATCAGCGGTCGCGTAAAAGTGGGTGAGGTGGGTTTCACCATTGAATTTGGGCGACCAGGTTTGGGAACGCGCTTCTACGAAATCGAAAAAATGAGTATGGCACTGGCTAAGATTGGCGTGGATTTTGAAAAGAAGAATCCAGTGACAACGCTGATGACCGATACCAAGACCGGCAAAATTCGTGAAGATATCCTCAATGAAAAGGTGCTTTCGGCGATTCTGGAAATCAAAGTGGCTGTATCGCGCGTCGAAGAAATCATCAACGTTGTGCATCAAGTGGAAAAGCAAGTGGATACGGTTGTGGTGCTGGGCGTGGGTGTAAAGTGCGATGAGAATGGTGACGAAAATGTGGTGCGTCCCGTGCTGGAACGCCTGGGTTACAACATTGAACGCGCAAAGACAAATGCGGGTCTGGGTCGCATTACGAATAAAGAGGTTGCTGCAAAATGACAAACACTCTGCATCGCTATGGAAATGCGGATAGCTTTCGGGACGATATTATTGTCTTCGCCATTTGCAGTCGTGGCAAGAACGATGAAGGTGCGCTGGAAAAGCTTCGCAAGTTTTTAGAGATGGCCATTCCCTTTAAGCCGGTGAACTTGGGCGATGCACGGCATGGCGGCTGCCTGCGGCCATCGACCGACATGGACCCGACGTCGCACTGGAATCGCGACATGACGCCCGATCTGGATGCGGTGGTGAAGGGTCTGGACGCCCCGACTACAGTGGCCGCAGTATTCGACAACCGCACTGCTGCCGAAGAGTTTTTCAAGGCGGTCAAGCAGGCAGATTTGGGGATGAGTATCAACATTTCAACGGACGTCGATACGGCAGAAGAAATTTGTTTAAACGCTGGCACACCACGTCATAGTGTTGGGTATTCGTTAGGGTTTGAGGGTAAGACTGAGTTACTTCCTAACTCGCAAGTATTAGAATTAAGCACAATGTGCGGCCACGGAATGGTGAGCCATTCCATGGCGAAAAAGATGATCGATTGGGTAAAAGAAGGTCGCCGAACTCCAGCCGAAGCAGCGACTTATATGACGCGATTTTGCAGTTGCGGAGTTTTTAATCCGGCACGAGCAGCAAGAGTGTTGGAGTCGAGTCGGTCCAAGACGAAGTGAGGGGAAATAGTTTATGCGGACGACCATTGAGTTAAAGCCCGAATATCGCGAAAAGCTGAACGCCTTGGCTGTGGCTCGTGGTGAAAAAGACTTTTCCGGGATCATCAATCAGGCAGTGGCCGACTACCTTCGACAGCACGATACGAAATCCCGCAAATCGCGTTTGGCTCTGATGAAACAGGTCCGTGGAATGCTTTCTGATAAAGAAGCTGTCAACGCAAAGCTGCTGGTCAGGGAGTCACGCGATTCATGATGACAAAAGCAGTTGCTTAGTGCTATCTGCGTCATCTGCGGATAAATCTCTGCTCAGTATACGGGTTAGTTCAGCACAAACGACCACAACATATCCCCGGTTGCTACCAGTAAGTACTGGTGACCATCCAGTAAGTAAGTCTGCGGAGCATTTGTGATTCGGCCGATGCGTGAGTTCCATAATGGCTTACCATTCGTCGCATCGTGCGCTACTATGTTGCCCGCGCCATCACCCGCAAATAGCAGCCTCCCGGCGGTTGCCAGCAATCCGCCACCTCCTCCGCCATCACCGTAATATTGATGTCGCCAAACTACTTTGCCAGTTCGATAGTCGATTGCTGAGAGGAAGTTTCCCGTGCTCCCCACGCCTACCTCTTCCTTGCCGCCCAATCCCATTGACCCCCGTGGATCCACATCAGTCAGGTAAAACATGGAATGCGCGTTGGATTCTGGAACATAAAATAAACCTGTATCGGGTGAGTAAGCTGGTGGTTCCCAATTCACCGTGCCATCGGAAGTAGGTGAGACAAGCGAGCCGGGCACGGTGGGATCCTTGCCTGGATCGCGCTTGGGGCCGCCGAACTTATTCAAGCCATTCGCCCAGTTAGTCATCATACCGTACTTACTGGTAACCAGACCCTCACCAGTTACTCTATCTAACGTGAAAAAGTAACCATTGCGGGCAGCAGTTAGTACCATTTTCCTCATTCTGCCATTGAATAAGCCATCGACCAGAATGGGGGTTTGCGCAGAATCGTAATCATGCATGTCATGTGGCGATGTTTGAAAGTACCAGGCCATTTTGCCGGTCTCAACATTCACTGCGACGAGCGCGCATGTAAACAGATTGTCCCCTTCGCCCCGAGTTCCTGTTGTGTAAGCAGGGGTGGGGTTGCCTGTGCCAAATATGTAGAGCTTTGTTTCAGGATCGTAAGCACCTGGGATCCAGGTTTGCCCACCACCATGCCGTGCCGCATCCAGACTGGCCCAAGTATCCAGACCCGGGTCGCCGAGCTTCATTGGCACCGTGAAAAACTTCCATTGCAGTTCGCCCGTTTCAGGATCGAATGATTGCAGAAAGCCTGGCGCATCAATGTCGTTACCAGTGCCCACAATTACGTGATTCCCCGCTACAATTGGCGCAGGCGTAGAGAAATAACCTTGCGATAGATCGGCGATGGGTTTGTGCCATCGTTCCTTGCCGGTCTTCGCATCAAGCGACACAAGGTAGTTATCGGGAGTCTCCATGAACAGGTAGTTCTTCCACATACCCAGGCCGCGATTTCCAATGTGGGTTCCACCTTTGGTCCTCCAGTAGTAGTGCCAAAGTTCGCGCCCGTCCAGGGCATCCACAGCCCACGCATTGTCGGGCATGGTGAAGTACAAAGTGCCATCCACTTGCAGAACAGAGGCCTTGATAGATCCGCCACCAGCGGCGAATTCCCCGGTACCCTCGCCCCCGGTTGTAAGGATGGGTCCACGCCCTGCTCCACCACGACGCGCTGCTGCAGCGTTACCAGCGCCAGGTGTCAAACGCGACATCCAAGCCAGCGAAAGATGCTTCACATTCGACGTATTTAGCTGCGTCAACGCACTGTAACGCTTCCCGGAGTAATCACCGTTGTAAGTCAACCAGGATTCTTTCAGCGGTTTCAACAGTTCAGCCGGATCCACTCCTTTTCCTTGGCCTGGCAGGAGTGCCGGTGAGAGTAGCAACAATAACAGTTTTCGGATCATCATTTTAGGGTCACCAGATAGGCAGTTACATCGTGAATGTCTTTGTCGGTGTAAGTGGGTAGTAAGTCTCTGTGTGGTTTCATTGGATCGCGAACGACCACTTTTGGCGAGTCCCCATTGCGGCGGAAAGTTTTCAACGACCCATCTTCTATTTCCAGAGTTACCAGAAAGTCATCTATGCGCACCAACTTCCCTTCAAAACGATCCCCGTTGGCAGTGTTGATGGAGGCAGTGACGATGCGTGCTTTCGATGCCGTCTGTACAGCAGCACCACGACCGGGACGACCTCCGCCTGCCACCCAGGTATTTTGCAGAATCTTCGGATCGGAGATTCGCTTGGCAATTCCCTTTAAGTCACCCCCCTTCATGTCACCATTTGTCGAATGGCAGGCGGCACATTTGCTGTCGAAATAAATTTGCCCGGCCTTGGCATCACCCACTACGATATTCGGAGGGAGTTGCCCGATGGAAGGTGGCATACCCTGTCCACCGATGGTGGCCACGATACTGCGAACATAGGCTGAGGTGGCTTTGGCATCGGCAACGCTCATCGGGATTTTCGGCATCCCTTGGCGGCTGCCTTCGATGATGGGAACGATCAATTCCCCGTCCAGGTCACTCAAAGAAACTTGAGATCGCAGTAAGTTGGGTCCACCCATGTCACCGCCCCTAAGGTCGGTCCCATGGCAGCCTCTACAGCCAATTTCGTACAACGTTTTTCCACGGGCAATTTGGACAGGATCACCCGGTGGCCTCTCCTGGCCGGGGACAAAACCACCCACCCGACGTGCCCCTGGTATTTGGGCTAAGGCGCAAGTGACCGTTCCCAACATCGCGAGTCCAGATAGTGTTGCCGTCAATAAATCACAAAGCCGCATTTCCACCTCAACAGGAACCTTCAATTTATCATTGCACGCGACGATGTTCTACAAGTCCCTGGGCGGATTGGAGTTTGTCTGGGTGCTGCTTTGATGTTGCAATACCCATTAAAATAGTTGGAATACGACAGTTAGCAATTTTTCGATGGAGAACAGCTAATGCCGTTAGTATCACTTTCGCTAAGGTCAAAATCATCAAGGCCTGTTTCTTCCGGTGCAAACGATTGCGCGGATGAATGCCGCCGACCTACTCAAGACCATGTCCGACGATTCAGGAACGCGTGGTTAACGGATCGGACATGGTCTTGGTGGTGCTAAACAACGACAGCAGGATTCGACAATTCCCCAAACTGCGGCACACTAATTGTGCAAATATCGCCAGGGGCCAGCGCTGATTCCTCTGTCACAATAATGCCCGTACCGGTGAGCATCACCGAACCGGCAGGCACCGGATTCGCCAGCATTAAGTACTCAATCAACGTTTCAATCTTGCGACCCAACTTTGCAGTAGACGTTGACCCGCTGAACGTGGTCTTGTCCCCACGCTTGATCACCAGACTCATCTCTAAGTTGTAAGGATCGGTCAATTCATCCACGGTTATGACCACTGGGCCCAGCGCGCAACACGCGGTATATACCTTCGATTGCGGCAAATATAGCGGGTTTTCCCGTTCAATGTCCCATGCAGAAACGTCGTTGGCCAATGTGTATCCAACCACGGCACCCTTACTACCCAACACCACGCCGAGTTCCGGTTCTGGTGCGGTGAACTTGGAATCGGGACGAATGCCAATGTCCTTGCCGGGTCCAACGCAAACGCGCGCAGTGCCTTTGAAGAAAATTTCCGGTCGTGGTGCTTTAAACACGTGGGCGTAGAACCCTTCACGAGTGCCATGTTCGGCATCGCGGAAACTGGCAGACATTTCATAAGTGCAGCCACAAGCCCACACTTCCACCGGCTTAATGGGGATGATGGGGCTTGCTTGAACCAACTGTTGGCTGGCCATGCCTCCAGCCAGTTCAGATAAAGTGGTGTGTTCCACTTCACTACGAGTAATCAGGTCTAACAACGTGTGACCTGGGATGGGCCTTGCGTGGTCATTTTCAAAAATGGCGGCCGTAATTTCATTGTTCCAACGGATCTGTCCAATTCGCATATGTGCCTTAATACTTCAGATAAATAGTCTTGAAATCGCTATAGAAATCCATAGCGGCTGGCCCTTGTTCTTTGGGGCCGAAGCTGGAATCTTTAGTGCCGCCAAAGGGCAGTTGATATTCCACACCAGCGCTAGGCAGGTTGACGGTCAACAGCCCCGCTTCCATTCCATAGATGAAGTCGAAGGCGCGGGATAGGCTAGAGGTTTGAATGGATGCCGATAGCCCAAACGGAATATTGTTGGCGATGCGCATGCAATCGGCGAAATCCTTGGCCCGCATGATGGCCAACACCGGTCCAAACACTTCTTCCTGAGCCAGCGTATGCTCTTCTTTCACGTCGGCGAACACGGTCGGTTCCACAAAGTAACCTTTGTCGAAAGCCCCCCCTGTCAACTGATTGCCGCCACACAAAGGAGCTCCGCATTCTTTCTTGCCGATCTCAATATAACGCAGGTTAGTCTTCAATTGATCGGCATCCACAGCCGGTCCAATGTCGATCCCTGCTTCCATGCCGTTGCCCACTTTCAACTTCTTCGTGCGCTCTACAACAGCAGCTACAAACTTATCGTAAATGGCGTCTTCCACAATGGCCCTGCTGGTTGCCGTGCACTTTTGACCGGTTGAGAACATGGCCGCGTTCACTACATTTTCCACGGCTGAAGCAAAGTCGCAATCAGCCAGTACGATAGTTGGATTCTTGCCGCCCATTTCCAACTGAATGCGCAAACGGCGTTTGGATGCTTCCGTGTGTAACCATTCGCCAACTGCACAGGATCCGGTGAATGAGATAGCTTTCAAACCTTTGGCTTGAACCATGGCCGCACCCAGCGTTGCGCCTGAGCCAGCCACAAAATTTACCACGCCTTTTGGGATTCCTGCTTCATGGCAGGCTTCCACAATGCGCCATGCGCACAGGGGCGAAACGCTGGCTGGCTTGATGACAACCGTATTGCCACAAACCAAAGCCGGAGCCAGTTTCCAGGCGGGAATGGCGATGGGGAAATTCCAGGGAGTAATCAAACCTACAACGCCAATGGGCTTGCGGATGGCGAACATGTGGACGCGATCGCGTTCTGAAGGGACCAAGTGCCCTGGCAGACGGGACCCTTCGCTTCCAAAGTAGCGGAAAATATTAATGGCCCGACGGACCTCCCCTTTGGCTTCGGGCAGGGTCTTGCCTTCTTCGCGAGTCATGTCAGCGGCAATGGCTTCAAACTTGCGGTCAAGAATGTCGGCCACTTTGAACAGCAGGGCTCCGCGGGCGGGGCCAGGGGTGTTGGACCAGGCAGGGAAGGCGGCTTCGGCTGCGGCAACGGCTGTTTCCATATCGGCAGCCGAACCCTTCACAAACAGACCTACCACTTCATCTGTGTTGGCTGGATTTCTGTTTTCAAATGTGGGTCCATCCACCCACTCACCATTAATATAATTACGGAACGTTTCGCTCATTTTTTCCTTGAATGCTTACTTAGTTGAAAAATCTACTTTAGGCGCAGTGCGGGCACCGGCATCGGTTTTGAAATAGGCTTCTTCACGGGCAAAATTGAAGATGCTGGCAGCAATGTTATTGGGGAACAGGGCAATGTCTGTATTGTACTTCTGCACCGATTCGTTATACTTGCGACGCTCTACACTAATGCGATTTTCTGTGCCGGAAAGTTCGTCCATCAGCCGGGCAAATTGTTCGTTGGACTTCAACTGCGGATAGTTTTCCTGAACCACCAGCAAACGGCTAAGGGCGCTATCAATTTGCGAGTTGGCCTGAATTTTTTCAGACGGCGTACGGGCGCCAGCCATCGCGGCACGAGCGTTGGCGATGTTCGTAAAAACTTCCTTTTCCTGGTTGGCAATTCCCTTCACCGTGTTGACCAGGTTGCCAATTAAATCTGAGCGGCGCTGCATGGCAACGTCCACTTGGGCGAAGGCGGCGGAGATGCCTTCCTTTTCCGTAACCATAGTGTTGCGGGCTCCCATTACTTGCCCACCAACCATGAATATCAGCAGGGCGATAACCCCAAGCGCGATCAATCCAAATTTCATATTTTTGCTCCTAATTTTCTATGTGATCCACAGTTTGAACCAGGATCTGAATTTGCGCCAAATAGCGTTCGAACAACTGATTGGCGGCCACCGGAAGTTTCCGTGTTACACCTTCACGTAGATCCAACAAAGTATAGAACGGTTCGGGATCAATTCCGAATTTCGTTTTCAGTTCCGTTATGGCGTCGCGCTTCTTCCATTGTACCGGGTGGCCTGCCGCCCTCAATGCGTGACGCGCCAAAACAACAAAGGTTGCCGAGGAATCTACCATCAACGTACCCAGCAGACTGTCATCATCCCACACGCCAGCGGCCTTTTGACGCAAACGCAGCATTTTGGAACGCAGTTCATGTTCGATCTGCGTGCGGTAATTGACTGTACTCACTGTTAACGTTGCGATTACGTCCTTACCCACCAATACTTTTCGATTCGCCTGCATATCTTTGAACTCGATAGGGAACGCATCAGTGGACCGTTCCACTTCTTCTTCACTCATCAGCAATGGGGACGGATTGCCTTTTTCACGCCAGAAACGGAACATACCGCCTGCCGCACTCAGTTCCGCCGATGTCACCTGCGTCAGCACGCAAAGAATGTTCAAATCGGAATAGTCTTTGTGTATTTCCCCGTCAGCGCCCGACCCGTAGAGAATGACTGAGACCACCTTTGACCCGAAGGCGTTGTTGATCTTATCCACCAATTGTGTAAGTAGCTTGTCCATTATCCCCTACCAATCTCGTGAAGCCCCGCCGCCGCCAGAATCACCGCCGCCGAAACCACCAAATCCACCGCCGTCATAGCCGCCGAATCCGCCACCATCGCCACCACGACGCCCACCACCGCCACCGCCGCTCATCATGCCCAGAATATTGCCAATCAGGAAACCACTGCCGCCACCACCGCTGGAAAGCAGGATGATGATAAAAACAATACCAACGATAATGAGAGGCAGCGGAATGCCTTCGCTATCGCGCATGGGCCGCGAGGTACGTGGAGATTGGATGGTGACGCCTTTTTGCTTGGCGATCCGTTCCCCAATAATTCGCGTTCCCTGAATTACGGCATCGGAAAAATTCTGTTCACGTAATGCCGGACGCATCGCATCGAGGACGCTACCGGCAAAGCCATCGGGCAGGATCGGCTCCAGACCGTAGCCCACTTCCAGGCGCACTCGACGGTCTTTTACGGCCAACAGCAGAAGTGCGCCTTCATTCTCTTTCTTCGATCCAATGCCCCACTTGCGAAAAAGCAGATTGGCCACATCTTCAACAGGTTCGCCTTCCAGTGTGTCAATGGTGACAATAGCCATCTGCGCCCCGGTGGCTTGTTCAACGGCAGTGCAATAGCGTTCCAGTTGCGCTTTAGTTGCCGGTGGTATGACGTGCGCAAAATCACTGACATACCCTTCTGGCTTGAGCGCAGAAAAGTCAAAGGAAAATGCGAGTGTAGATAGCGTAGCTAGGACGAAAGCCCGTAGCAGCCGACTGAAAGTAGTCAAACCACGATTCTACTAAATTAGAAGGCCGTTGTATGCGGAAAGCTTTCTGCCGTCAACGCCCGCACCTCAGCCATCCCCTCTGCCAATGGCATGTATTCCACACCGTTAGAATCGGCATAGCGGTGGCTACCGGTATAAATCACAATCCGCCGTTCTGCACCTACGTCAGCCGAGGCGATATGAAATCCCTTCGATGGAACCGGCTTCGAGCTATGTTTCACTTCCACTGCCCATAATCGACCTGGAGCAACTTCCAGCAATAAATCAATTTCCGCCCCAGCCGATGTGCGGTAATACCAGGGGTGCACCTCAGCGCCACCCGCCGAAATCAATTGTTCAATAGCGAAGGCTTCCCAACTGGCACCCAAAGTGATGTGACTCAACAAATCGCGCTGCCCTGAAATTCCCAGCAAGGCGTGTTGAATTCCACAATCGCGCCAATATAGCTTGGGTGATTTCACCAGCCGCTTGCCTGTATTCACAAACCATGGCTGCAAGCGACGCATTAACATGAGGTCGCAGAGCATGTCCACATGGGAGGAAATCGTGTTGGGACTCACGCCTAAGTTGGTGGCGTAGTTCGATGCGTTGAACTGGCAGCCTTGCGCGGTGGCGAGCATGGTCCATAAGCGACGCATGGTGCCTGTTGGCGTGCGAATCCCCAGCAGCGGGATATCCCGTTCCAAATATTGCGTGATGAAGTTGCGCCGCCAGGTAAGGCTGGCTTCGTTGGAACGGGCCAGTAAGCTTTCAGGAAATCCGCCGCGCAACCAAAGTTGATCTATGGGAAGCGAAGTTGTTTCATCCACCAGCAAGGGTGTCAATTCGTGATAGACAATGCGGCCAGCCAGGCTTTCCGAAGTCTGCTGCAGAAGGTCGCGCGATGCTGAGCCCAGCAACAGGAAATGACCGAAGCTCTCCCCATTTCTGCGACGCGCGTCAATGACTCCGCGCAACAAAGAAAACAGATCCGGCACCCGTTGTACTTCGTCGATGATCACCAATTTCCCGCCTTGACCCTTGAGAAATTCTACCGGATCAGCCAGAATGCGTCGGTCTTGTGGAGTCTCAGCATCAAGGTAAACAGAAGGTCTGGCATCTGCAATTTGAAGTGCGAGTGTAGTCTTCCCGATTTGACGCGGTCCAAGGATAGCAACTGACGCAAAATCATTGAGATGCGATATAAATTGGCCTAGTATCTTCCTAGGGAACATACCTTGCATATTAGCATTACTATTGCGAATTTACAAGGTTAAAGGTCTGAGAAAGCCTGTGATCATTCGGCAGTCTTCTGCTTGCCGATGCGGAATTCTACGTTTGCTGTTAGTTTGTCGACGTATTGAAACAGAGGCGCTTCAACTCCCCGTGAGTAGTTAAGAGCCAAGCCAAACCCACTTGTAGCTGTGAAGCTGACTTGCGTTGTCAGGTATGCACGTTTACCCTTGAAAAAATCGTTCTGCAAAGTAGAATAGTTACCTTTGACGGATAGGCCAGTTAGATAATCGGGCAAATCCTGCCCAGGGTTAAAAGAACCGGTGGTTGCGAATTTAATCGGGGTAAGGTAGTTCTCAGCACTGAAAAGACGCAGATAAGTGTATTCCGTCTCGAAAACCAGTTTCTTCAGTTGCTTCTTCAGGCCAGCATCTTTTTCCGGATCGAAGGCCACGGAAAACTTTCCCCCAAGTATCCCCCGACTAATAAGCCCACCTGCCTGATGCACAACTACCCGCGAATTAGGATCTGTGGTCTTCTTTGGAAGATCTTCAATCCGACGGGTGAGTGCTTTGCCTGTGGCGAATCCAGAAAAGACTTTTATGCTCAAAACGGCGGCTCCAACAGGATTGTATTTCTTAGTTGTCAGCTCGAATTTGGGAATGGGAATAATGAAGTTCTTATCGCGACCATTCTTGGTCATTTCAATGACCGGTCCGGTGAGAATCGCAAAACGCTGAATTTGGGGCTTCCTTATGTAATCTTTTGAGCACGGCTTGTCAGGAGGGTTAGAACATCTGGCTTGGGGTGACAACCGGAACTCGAAGTACATTCCCGCCTTCACTGAATTTTCGTCATCGGCACTAGCTCCACTGTTTCCGGCAGCCTTGATAAATGGCGAGTAGTAGTAACGCCAACTACTATCTTTCCCTTTTTGGGCGTCTTTAATGAAACGCCAGTTTCCATCGGGGTTAAAATCCAGCTTGAAGTTAAAAACAGTTGAGGCTGAATTGTCCGCCTCACGGGCTCGTACAAATCCACCCTGAATATAAAAAGGAAAATCACTGAAAGTAACTGGGGAATCGGCCACAGTTGTGATTGGGTTGGTGGTCACGGGGCGATTATTGCGTTTCAGGGTAGTCGCAGTTATTTCCGATTTGAATCTAGTCATACTGTTGGTTTGAGTGGAAGGGTCTGACCTCTTGGGGAGCACTCTGTACTTGTTCTTGTTTCCCTCGACTTTTAATGAGGTCAAAGCACCATTCACTTGTGCGGAATCAGGCGCGACAGGAAGAAAGACTAAGTTAATTTTTTCGTCGGTGAGCAGATCACGGGGATGCTTTATGTAAAATGTGATTTGGCGTTTCTTCTTGTCGTAACTAATAGCGAGTGGGCCCAGATCCACGTCCCCTTGCGTAACTTCCCAAAACATGCGTTCCGCCAAATCTCCTTCGGCAAGCCATTCCGGGGCGTAAATAACATCCAGCGTAATCTGATGATTGGTAAAGTCAGTGCTCTTTTCAGCTACCTGAAACGCAGCGTAAGTGGGAATTTGGATTACCTGATAAATTTCATGTTCCGAATCCCCTTTCTTTACAATCCCGCGCACGTGTAGCGTGGCCTCAAAGCGCTCGCCTTCGTCATACTTTACCGTGTACTTTTCAAGCAGTTTGGCAGTATCATCTGTCCAGCAGAAACGCACCCCTTCGGCAGTGTCGAAATAATCAGTGACCTCTCTGAAAGCCGTATTTGGATCTGGTTTCGGTAGTACCAAAACGGCTCTGGTGTCTTTACCTGCAGCGATTACGGTGGAGGCATCCACCGCAGTAATTACCGCGCACAATTTGTCTCGATGTAGAAGTTTCAGTACAGGTTGTTGCGCAACTAAAGGAAGGCCCAACAAGCAAAGGAAAAGCAATTGTAGATTCAAGGTTTCAGCTCTCATGAACTGAAAAGCGTAATCTAGCCAAAAAAAAGGACACTGTTAGCGCAAAATTTAATTACCCTTGCAAAACAGCATCGGCTGCAAGATATCCGCTGCGCACCGCACCTTCCATGGTCGCCGGCCAGCCGCTCTTGGTCCAATCTCCTGCCAGGAAGAAATTCGGGAACTGTGTCTGGGCCCCAGGACGCTTGGATTCCAGCCCGGGCAATGCAGAAAACGTGGCGCGCACTTCTTTCACTACCTGCGCTTTTTCCAGCTTTGCGGCTTTAACTGCGGGGAAGAATTCTCCCAACTCACTAACCGCCAGATCAATGATCTCCTGTCGACCCATGCCAACCAAACTGCGACTGGCGCTGGCTACCAATTGCAGGTAGCGACCGTCCTGTTTGTTATACATCCATTGAATTGTACGATCCAGCATGGCGGCATTTTCAAGGTCCGTAACTTTGCGATCAAACCATAAATGGATGCCCGTGATGGGTGAATGCTCAAATGGCGAATAGTCAATTCCCAACTGTGGGAACAACTTTTCTAACCGTTCAAATGGCAGTGCGCTGATAAAGGTGTCAGCCGCAAGCCGTTCACCCTTCACCGTTACACCAGTAACGCGTCCGGCTTCTACTTCAATGGAATCCACCATGGAACGAAAATCGAAGCGGACATTGGGTAGCCGCTTCCAACACTCTTCGCCGAACAGATCTCCTAACGGCACATCCGGTACACCCATTTCATAACTGCGGGAATCATTCAAAAAGCCCAGCCAGAAAACTTGAAATCCATGGGCTGCAGCCATCCGATCCAGTTCCTCATTGATAGCGCTCACCAGCACCGGACCCCAGAATCGATCAATGGCACGCTGGGTCTGCCCCTTTTCCCGCAGCCATGCCAACATGGTGATATCGTCCAAATCGTTGCGTCGTCCATGTTCAAGGAAGATAGCCAGCATTGCTCTGGCGATGGCCAACTTATCGGCTAGCCCCAGGAACTTCAGCTTCAGAAATGATCCGGCGAAATGAAAGGGAGCAGGGAGAAATCCAGCCTTCAATAGCGACAATCGACCGCCGGGCTCAATCAGCGGAAACTCTTTGTGGAACTTGATGCGATCCGCAACACCCATCCGTTGGTAAAAATCCATCAGACTGGTGCAGCAGCGCATTAGGATGTGCTGGCAATTGTCGATGGCTTCGTTATCTTGCTGTGGAAGAGATGTGGCGCGCCCACCAGGGAACGGCCGCATTTCCAGGATTCGGACATTCCGGCCAGCTTCACCCAGTCGAACAGCGGCTGCGAGACCAGCCAGACCGCCACCGATGATAATGACCTCAGACATCCGTTAACGAACGGGGATTGGAACCAGCACCCTGTCCCTATGACCACCACCACCGCCGCTGCCATCGAAATTGATAGCCAGCCAGATGCAAATCACCAGAAGCAGAATGTGTGTTAAACCGGAAAGATCAATCATAAATTAGCCCTTTAGTATGCCTGCTTCTACGCGTCCCTTGCAATAGCCTATGGGGTCCAGTACCCTTGCGCGCTTCCTACTAAATAAGCAGCCAATCCCCCAACCACCGGGAAAGCTGCAATACACATACCTAATCGTACCAATAACGATGGACCTGCGGCTCTGAATGCGATCCAAGCCTGTGTGCCGAAGACCAAAATGCCGGTCACCGCAAATCCTACTCCGCCGTGCGTGCACCAGGGGCAATGTTTCGTACCGGTATGAATATTACAATACAGCGCACCCACCTTCCAAACCGATTGGCATCCGCAGCCATAAATCCACCCACAGAAATCGATTAGAAATACACCACTCAGCAACGCAGCAACACCGAACACAGCGGCACGTTTTTGTAACGAAATCATTTTAGATGTCCGTAGATCCGCACCATATTCTCAATCATCTTCAGTCCTGCACCGCCATCAAAACTAAGGATGGATTCAGGGTGGAACTGCACTGCCTCAATGGGCAATGTTTTATGCTGCACACCCATGATTACACCATCTTCCGTGCGCGCCGTCACTTCTAAAACATCGGGGAAAGTTTCTGGATTCGCAAAAAGAGAATGATAACGACCCACGCGAATATTTTCCGGTAAGCCTTCAAATACGCCCACATTGGTGTGGTGAACCACCGAAGGTTTACCGTGCATGGGATATCCCAGCACGCCCAAAGTCCCACCAAATGCCTCGACAATTCCTTGTAAGCCCAAGCAGACCCCGAAGGTGGGAATCTTCCGTTCTGCCGCGAAGCGCACCAGTTGCGGGACCCCAAAATCTTCCGGCCGCCCCGGCCCCGGTGAAATCAGGACGATGTCTGGATTCAGCTCCAGTATCATCTCCGGCGGCATCCCCCAACGGTAAGTAACTACCTCCGCACCGGTTTCTCGCGCGTAACTGGCCAGTGTTTGGATAAAACAATCCTCGTTGTCAACCAACAGCATTTTGACGCCCTGGCCCACTTTCAAAGATACTGCCGCAGTTACTCTCTTTTTCGGCTTACCCATTTCCAATGCACGGAAAAAGCCGGTCGCTTTGACATGGCACTCGGCATCTTCACTGGCCGGATCGGAATCATACAGCAGCGTTGCACCAGCCGGGTACGATGCCATACCGTCTTTCAAATGCACTGTACGAATCAGGATGCCGGTGTTCAAATCGCCATTCAAAGACAGCATTCCAATGGCACCGCCGTACCAACCGCGCGCTGTTTTTTCACGATCTTCAATAGCCTGCGCCGCAGCTTTTTTCGGCGCGCCAATAATGGTCACCGCCCACATGTGAGAAAGGAAAGCATCAATCGAATCGAAGCCTTCTTTCAACATTCCTTCCACGTGATCCACCGTATGAAACAGCCCGGCATAGGCTTCAATCAAGCGCCGACCAATCACTTTCACCGTACCCGGTTCGCAGACTCGCGACTTATCATTGCGATCCACGTCAGTACACATGGTCAGTTCCGATTCTTCCTTGGTGGAGTTCAGCAGGTTACGAATATTTTCATGATCCACCAGCGGATCACCAGTGCGACGCGCTGTGCCTGCAATAGGACAACTCTCAACCCGGCGGCCTTCCACGCGGATGAACATTTCTGGCGAAGCACCAATCAACTGTTCATCGCCCAACTGCAACAAAAATTCGTATGGCGAAGGACTGGCCTTCTGTATCCGCTCAAACAGCTTCGATGCCGGATCGGCATAAGGCGTGGAAAAAGTTTGCCGCAACACTACTTCGTAATAATCACCGCGCCGCATTCCTTCGCGGACTGACTCCACTCCAGCCATATACTGTTCCGGCGTATGATTACTCACCACTGGTCCAGGCGGCAACTTGGGTGGCGTGGGAATCTCTTCACCAGACCGTTCCAAAGCTACGGTAGAAAACCCATTGAACTCAAAATCGTATTCGTAACGTTCAATCACTTCCCGTTTACGGTCCATATAATAAACGTCGTCGGAAAGGAAAAGGTGAAGATCTTTTTGTTCGCCGCGCGGTAGCGTCAATTCGATAGGGTCGAACTGGAACAGCAGATCGTACCCGAAAGATCCAGTAAGTCCTAATCGCCCATCGTTCGGGTTGCTGAATTCAGCGACAAAGGCGCGCAGGATTGAAAAGACCGACGGCTGCTTAGACCGTTCTTCTTCAGAAAACAGTTTCGGCAGAGGCAGCAAAGTACCAGTGATCACTTGACCACGATGATGCAGCGATTCCCAATGCGGATGCTTGCTAAGGAATGGCAGCAACATGTTGAGCAGCATTTCCCCACGCAAGTTCAAGGCGCGGAATTCCATGTTGCGAGCCTGAGCAACAATTTCAAGTGGAGGCTTAGTGCTTGCGATGTCCCAGCGTGAGTACCTACCCGGAAATTCATAACCGGATGATAGGTAAAAGCCGCGGAACTTGTCCAGGTCGCTGGCCAAGTGCTTCAAACCTTTTTTGAAGTTGACCTTGGAAGCGCTTCGGAGGACACGTATCCCGCTGGGAGTTTCGTAGCGGAGTTGACGCATTGGGTGCCCTTGGGAATCTTCAGGATAGCAGATGGGTGACGTGGGGTTATGGAAGTAGATGTCTGAAATGCTATCAGATCAATATCTTTCATACCTTATCTGCTCTGCACACCCCAAATCAACCCAATGACACGGCGACTCTCTACCACTTCCTCTCCTCAACAGCTACACTCGTCCGTGGCAAGCACTCTATCCGCATCGGTGGCGATTACCGCATCATGCAGGAACACAACTACGGCGCCGGCGATTACACAGGTAATTTGGCATTTTCCAACAATTGGACGAAGGGCCCGCTTGATACGTCCGCTGCCTCGCCCATCGGCCAAGGCCTAGCCAGCTTCCTGCTTGGCTTGCCCACTTCGGGCGGCATCGATCGCCTCTCTTCCCTATCGCAGCAATCGTCATATGCGGTTTTGTTTCTGCACGATGATTTCAAGTTCAGCCGCCGTCTTACAGTGAACATCGGCTTACGTTGGGAATACGAACTCCCCACCACGGAGCGGTTTGATCGAGCCAATCGTGGATGGGACTTTTCAACTCCAAGCCCTATCTCCGCCGCGGCTCTCTCTAATTACACGCAAAACCCCATCCCGGAAATTCCCGTTGGCGCATTTATTAGGACGCTTGGCGGTATCGGCTTTGCTGGCTTCAAGGGCGCGCCCCGGGGCGTTTGGAACCCAGACCGCAACAACTTCTCGCCTCGCCTCGGCCTCGCCTACATGCTACGTCCAAAGACTGTAGTCCGCGCCGGTTACGGAATCTTTTTCGAATCCTTCGGCACCGATCGCGTCGATGCCGGCCAAGTAGGATTCGATCAGCGTACCGGCCTGGTGCCTTCAAACGACAACGGTCAGACTTTTTCGGCTACCTTGAGCAATCCCTTTCCCCAAGGTTTGATTCCCACGCAAGGCGCAAGCGGCGGCCTGGCCACTTACCTGGGCCGGAGCCCCAATTACTTTGACCCCGCACGCCGCAATGGCTACTTACAACGCTGGAGTGGGGACATCCAACAGGAACTACCGAACCGCATCGTGATTGAACTTGGTTATAGCAGCAGCCGAGGCGTGGGTCTGGGGTTGGCGCGGGACCTCAACGCATTACCCAACCAGTACCTTTCCACGTCCTCCGAACGCGACCAGGCCCGCATTGATTTCCTCACGCGCGCCAACATCGTTAACCCCTTCTCTGGAATCGCCCCATTCGACGGAACCACGCTGCAAAGCCGCCTGATTTCACGCGGAACGCTGCTACGCCCGTACCCGCAGTTCGTGGCCATCAACACAACCACCAATCAAGGCTTCTCCTGGTTTCACGAAGGCCACTTACGCTTCAACCGCCGCTTTTCTCGAGGCTACTTAGTAGGCGCCACTTGCACGTGGGCAAAATTCATGGAAGGCATCGAGTTACTCAACGCGGGCGACCCCTACCCCAGCAAGACCATCAGCCCGCAAGACAGGCCCCACCACCTCGTCATTAATTTCCAAGTCGAACTGCCCTGGTGGAAGAAGCGTTGGTTCGGGGACTGGTCCACGCAGGCTATTTATCAGTGGCAAAGCGGCCCGCCACTTGGCTTCGGTAACATCCTGTTCCGAGGCGACATTCACGATATCGCAAGCGGCGATAGCACCGTTGAGCGATGGTTCAACACAGCGGCCGGATTTGAAACCAGCACCGCAAAAGCGCTTGGCTCGAATCTCCGCACATTTCCGCTGCGGCTTTCAGGCGCACGCGCCGATGGATTTAACAACTGGGATCTTTCCGTTTTCAAAAACTTCCGCTTCAAGGAAAAAGTCCAATTGCAGCTTCGCATGGAAGCGCAGGACGCGCTCAACCACGCCATGTTCGCCGCGCCGAACACTGCGCCCGCCAATACCCTGTTCGGGCAAGTCAGCGCCACCATTTGGAGCGAGCAACGTAAAGCCACCGTGGCCGCCAAGTTGATTTGGTAAGTTAGCCCGCGTGACGCTACAATCGGGAATCACGCCCAATTTATGCCCTCACTTCTCATCGTTGTGCTCTTGCTGCTAGCCGCCTGCTCCCAGGAACCTCCCGCGCAAGAACCAGCTAAGCAAGCCAAGCCGAAACACGCGAAAATCCTCCAGCTTTCCGCCGCGAACAATCAAGTGCAAAGAGGGCAATCCTTGACTCTTTGCTATGGCGTTGAAGACGCGACGAGTGTGCGCCTTGAACCGCCGGAGGAAGAACTGGGCTTATCACGCAGCCGCTGCATCGCCGTCTCGCCCAAACGGAATACTACTTACTCGGTGATAGCCAAAGGTGAGGACGGTCAGGAAGTTCGCCAATCTTTTTCAGTAGCAGTGGTGGCGGCCGTCCCAGCTAGCTCTGCCTCAGCAACTCTCATTCGGAGCTTTAATGTTATGACAGGTCGTCCAGGTCAACCCCTCCAGCTTTGCTACCACACCAAAGGCGCCATCTCGCTCCACCTCACTCCATCCGTGAAATCCGTCGAGCCGTCTGAAACGCCCAGGTGCTTCCCCATCAGCATCACCACGAAAACCACATTCTTGCTCACCGCCACCGACGCCGCCGGAAATGTGGATCGCATGCAAGTCATCGCGACCCCATAAATAGGCAGGTACCGTGAATCTTTCTCACTTGTTCGATTTAAGTTTCCAGAATCGCGCCAGCCGCACTGCCCTGGAATTCCAAGGCGCTACGTTTACTTTTGCTGATCTCGACCAGCGCAGCAACCGCTTGGCCAATCTGTTGCTCGCCCGCGGGTTCACCAAGGGTGACCGGCTCTGCGTCTATCTGGCGAATTGCGTCGAAATGATTGATCTCTATTTGGCCTGCATCAAAACCGGCGTGATCTTCGTCCCCATCAACATCCTCTACCGTGATCGCGAAATCACACATATATTGAACGATGCTGAACCGAAAGCTCTGGTCACGGTTGCCACGGATATAGTAACAACGCTCCCTGTTTGGTCGCCCGCCGAACTTGCCGCAGCCGCGGCATCACCCAGCGCCATTCGCCCCGCAGCCGATCTCGATGGCGATACGCCCGCCGGTATCATTTATACCTCGGGCACAACAGGCACGTCGAAAGGAGCTGTTCTCACTCACAACAACTTCATCGCCAACGCCCTCAGTCTTATCACCTGCTGGCAAATCACCGAAGCCGATCGTTTCCTGCTCGGTCTGCCCATGTTCCATGTTCATGCGCTCGGCAACGGCCTGCATTGCTGGCTGACCAGTGGCTGTACCATGCGCTTGCTCGAACGCTTTGAGCATCAGAAAGCGGTTGCGGAATTCTTAAGCTTTCAGCCCACGCTATTCTTCGGCGTGCCAACCGTTTATGTGCGCCTACTGGACCTGGACGACTCGACAGCCCGCGGCGTCGGTAAAGGCATGCGGCTGTTCGTTTCTGGCTCAGCTCCACTGCCGGCGCAAACGCACGAGGATTTTCGCGTCAAATACGGCCACACCCTTCTGGAACGCTACGGCATGAGCGAGACGCTGATGAACATCTCCAATCCCTATACAGGAGAGCGTCGCGCGGGCAGTGTCGGTTTTCCGTTGCCGGGCATTTCCGTGCGGTTGTTGAACGACACACTGGAACCAGTGAAGGATGGCGAAACCGGCGAAGTGTATTTGAAAGGTCCGAACGTTTTCGCCGGCTACTGGCGTCGTGACGAAGCCACTCGCGCGGCGTTCGTCGACGGTTACTTTAAAACAGGCGACATTGCTAGCCGATCAAACGACGGTTACTACACTCTATCTGGACGCCGGAGTGACCTGATCATTTCCGGCGGCTTTAATATCTACCCGCGCGAGATTGAGGAG
>JANXSF010000019.1 GCA_025352795.1 Acidobacteriota bacterium | reverse complement strand
CGTCGCATCGGCCTTGGGTATCCGTTCGGGCGCGACCCCTGGCGGACGTATTCACACTAACACCCATGTTCAGGATCAATAGTCAAAACCGGACATTTCTACTTTGCTGGGAATAGGACATTTCTATTTTGCCTTGACACTTTGCCGAAGATCCGATAGGGCGAAGGTCTGTTTTGGTTCTGCTGCCTCAGTTAGGTTCGTTTCAACGGGTCTGGTTTTGGTTTGCTGCCTCGGTTAGGTTCGTTTCAACGGGTCTGTTTTGGTTCTGCTGCCAAAATTAGGTTCGTTTCAACGGGTCTGTTTTGGTTTGCTGCCAAGCGGCGGATTCGGATTAAAATGTCGCTTACTTTGATTTGCTTTTTCGTTTGGTTTCATTGCAAGCAATAGAATAGCAGACGAGTGTGCGGCTGATTTGGCTAAGTGATTTGGATTCATGGAGAATACGCTTGTGATTGGGTAGATTCCAAAGAAGGCTCTCGACGACGCCTTCTTATGTTGCGGTCGCAACTGCCCAGGATATGGACTTCATGTCGACGTGGAAATGTGGTCACATAGCAAGTACCGAAGTGGTTGAGCGACTGGAAGCCGTCTGCCTGGAACTGGGATATCTTACTCCGACCTCTTGCACTCAGGATCTTTTGTTGGGAGACTCCAAATATGTAAGATCGCATCGTTGAGGTGGTTCGGGGGATTAGCGCAGAGCCTGCGGCTTGAAGGTATTCCTTCTCTGAAAGGATTCACCACTTTTCTTCAATGATGAAACCCCAGTTTCTCTCAAGTGACAAATTGTCATAGCCCAAGTCAAAGCCTGCCGTGCTTTGGACGAGTCCAGAACTCCATTTCATCTTTCAGCCTTTTGGGATCTGGAAGTTGAAATTTGCTCAGCATAAACCATACTCGGGCAAATTTGTTCTAGTTCGATCGCAACCATTTGATAACGCGCTGGATCGAGCGCGCAGATATTTGGGAAGTTCCGCAAGAAGGCCTCAATCAGCACGACTAAGGCTTCAGATAGTTGTTTATAATCAATGGTTTGCACATGTGTTCGGGAATCGAGGTCTCTGTCCCCCTCGCTTCGTCCGACGATATGAAACAACTGGGAAGAAATTGTGGGCTCCCGGACCAAGTCTCTGTCCCCTCGGTGCTCTGAGTCAGCCCTGATCTTACAATTTCATATGGGCATTATTGCACCAAACAGTTCCCTCCTCTCTTCCTCGCTGCTGCATGTCTTTCTTGGGACGTCCTGGGCATCTCCATTGTCTTCCAAACCCAAGGGGTTTGGAGTTCCAGCAGATCACCAAGTACAATAGACGGGGAAGTTACCGCGTTCCTGGTCGGCCTCCCTTGCTGGGAATTTCAAATGAGGAGAATTATGAGATCAATATTTTTTGTGGCACTATGCGCATTACCCCTGGCGGCACAACAACCGCCCGCCGCACGCCAACCCATGTCATTCTTCGTAACCAGCGTTGGACTGGCCAACGGTGCGAACTTAGGTGGCTTGGCCGGAGCCGATAAGCATTGTCAACAATTGGCCACTGCGGTCGGCGCAGGCAGCCGAACCTGGCACGCTTACTTAAGCACCAATGCAATGGATGGGAAACCGGCAGTGAATGCCCGCGACCGCATTGGGCAAGGCCCTTGGTTCAACGCGAAAGGTGCACGCGTGGCTCAGAATCTGGCCGATTTGCATGGCGATACGTTGGAACAAGCACGCTTCGGCAACACCTTAACCAAAGCCACCGCACTGACTGAAAAAGGTGAATCCGTGAAAGGTATTGGCGATACTCCCAATCAGCACGACATATTAACCGGCAGCCAGACCGATGGTCGGGCATATACCGATGCCGCCGATCATACCTGCAAGAATTGGACCAGCAATGGCGAAGGTACAGCACAGTTAGGGCATCACGACCGCACTGGCGGACCGGGCACCTCGTGGAATGCAGTGCACGCCTCGCGCGGATGCAGTCAGGAAAATCTGGTGTCAACAGGTGGCGCTGGTTACTTTTATTGCTTTGCCGGTGCGAACTAAGTGACCACGCTATATATGAAGCGCCAACGGCCATACCAGTAGACGACTTACTGCCCTCGCATTTTGAACTTGGAGGTTGCTGTGAGCGCTATATACGACTTAGGCAATGCCTCTTCGGCATCGTCCCAATCTAGAAACAACTTCTTTGATAGATCGACTCTGGAGAGATGTTACTAAGTCGTAGAGCGTCCTGTTACCCATACCAAGTTACAACTTCACTGAAAACACTGCCGGACCCAGCACATCGAAACGTGGCGTAATTCCCAGGCCTGGTTCTGTCGAAGCTGCTAATCGTCCATTGCGCCTTTGCGGTGCTCCCTCGGCGATGCTGACTGAGCCATAGCTGTTGAAATCTGTCGCGGTGAACAGGAACCCTGGGGGCGTGCTATGCGCAAGGTGCGCAATGGCTGCTGTGATAATATCGCCGCCCCAGGTATCCTCAATCGTCATGGCAATGCCCAGCGAAACGCAGAGATCGCGAATTTGCCGAGCCTTGGTCAGGCCGCCCACCTTACTGATTTTGAGATTAATCACATCCATGGCCTGATCGGAAACGCCGCGCAACACCATGCCCAGATCGTCGATCACTTCATCCAGCACAAACGGTCGATCAGTGTGACGCCTTACCGCGAGACACTCCTCATAAGAAAGGCACGGTTGTTCAATGTAGACATTCACGTCGCCAACCGCGTTCACCACACGAATCGCCTCATGTTGACGCCACCCGGTGTTGGCATCGGCAATCAGCACATCGGCGGGCAGCATCTCCGCAGACACGGCATAAATCCGTTCGATATCGACGTCGGGATTTCCGCCGACTTTCAACTGGAACTTGGTATAGCCTTCGGCACGATACCCGGCGACGTTGGCGGCCATGCGCTGCGGCGTGTCCTGCGAGATGGCGCGGTACAACGGAAAGTCATCTCCAAAGCGCCCGCCCAGCAAGGTTGCCACGGGAAGCCCACTGGCTTTTCCAAGGATGTCCCAACAGGCCATATCAATCGCCGATTTCACGTAGGGATGGCCGCGCATCAACTGGTCCATACGACGGTTGAGGTTCCCCAATTCGATGGGATTCCAGCCGAGCAGTCCCGGTGCCAACTCCGCGAGTCCCGTTCGAGCACCGTTTGCGTAAGCGGCAAGATAGGCGGACCCAAGTGGGCAAACTTCTCCAAAGCCCGTGATTCCCGCATCCGTTTCAATGGCGACTACGGTGGAATCAAAGACGGCGACCGAGTTGCCGCCAGACCATTTGTAAGTGCCTTCGAGGAGAGGAAGATCAACTTGATAGTAAGTGATGCGAGTAATTTTCATGCAGGGTTATTTCAGTATAAATGGAAAGCCCGCAAGGATCGGAGGGTGCGTGAATATGGTACTGAAGACTGAATACTCCGGTTAGTTTTTGTCCTTAGAGGTTTGCGAAGGTGGTGGGGAAATGGGGATTTTGTTGCTAGTACTAGCCTTGATTTCCTCCACTCCCGCCAACACTTCCTTCCAGATGTCACGTGCGGACTCGAACTTGGCGAGTGCACGCCCTGTCAATTTCTTAGTCATTGCTGAACACCTCCATTGGTCTCTTGAGAATGTTACCAACCAAAACTCCTTCCTACCATAACGCACATCACGACCCCATCCAAGCCTCCTCCACCTGCTCGCTATTGATTTCCTAAGCCGGGAATAATCTGGGTAATCTTCACCAACGCTTGTCCAATGGGCGGAAAATGAATGGCCAAAAATGTAACCGTCGGCAAAGCACCGAATTGAAGTAGCCGCGGAAAGAACCCTGCATCCAGCTTACCTTCGCTCGAAGTGGAAAGACGGCTAAGCAATCGATCCTTGTCCATCTGGTAAAAAACCGTGATGATGACCATTGCGGAAAGCGAAAACAGCCACGTGGCACAGTTGCTGAGTGTACCGTTTGGTTCAAAAGGATAGACATTAAAAGACAGGAACAATAGCGTAAGACCGGTCACCACGAAGCCAAGAAAGTTTCGCAGGTGAAGGAATGCGTAGCGAATGTAGGCACAATATTGAAGTGCAATGAATTCGTCCTTTAGGATCTCCAACTGTTTTGATTTCGAGGGAAGTTCCTCGGGATCCTCCACTTTCGCTGCCGTCCTCTCAGGATTCCAACCGTCTATCCGCTGTGAATTCCATGAGGACTCCAGTTCATTGATGTAATGGGTACAGATTTTTTCAATTTGAACTCCAACCATTTTCGTATCTCCGCTGGAAATGGGTTGCCCTTTAAAAAACACAGTCATCACTGACTCTATATCGCATAAAGCATTCTGTAGGACAGTGTTGCCTGGACCATCAGGCCCCCCAAACTTGGCAAGCATGGCGCTCAGGTAATCTCCGGTCATTTGCATTGAGACCATAGTTGGCCGTAGCCCGTCAATGGACCAAATGGAAGTCCAGGAAAGCCGGTCTGGCAGGCGAGTAAAGCCTTGTCGCAATGGATGGTACTCCAATCGCCGCAGTAGTTTTTTGAGCTGCCACCAAAGCATTGCAAAGCGCTGCAAGCTGGCAAGAATCAACAAGACCAATAAACCAACTAGAAACGTCCACAAACCGTTGCTCCATGCTGTAAATCCGCTATGAACTTCAAAATCCCGCACATATAGCTGGTATGCCCACATCAGCACAATCAGCCCCGTCGCCAGGAGGACGCCTGTTGTTTTGGAAAAGTGTTGGATGGTCTTTTCTATGCCCTTGCGAAGATATTTAATCTCCTGTCCATCCTCTGATCCCACCAGCAATGGAGAGGGACACGGGTGATAAACAAAGGACTGTAGAAAAGTGCCCCTGACATTCTTCCATATCCACGCATGAATCCCAAGCAGCAATAGGCACAGAGGTAACAAAGGGTTCACCCCATTGGTGAGAAAGAAATACCGGGCAACCATACTTGGAAATTCCACGGCGTTGTGTGCCGTGTCCGTACTCCAAAAGACAAGAACCCATGCAAAGGGCGCGAAAAGCAAAGTAGCGCCACTGCAAACGCCCCAGCGGATGTGCCGTCGTCGCGCCAATTCGGAAACCGTGTCCTCGTTAACAGGTACACAAAATGGAAACAAAGCAAGTAAGACTTTTCTTGCAGCGTCGGGGACCTTTGTCTCAAGTGGGCCTAGCACCAGATAGGCAAACATTGGTCCAAATGCCAAAAAATGATAACCAACACACCTGCAACAAGTGGGCCAAAGCGGATGAACTTTCTCCATGATTTTGATTTCTTTTCATTCACATCCCCTTTGGTGAGAATCGGCCACTCACCATCAACCCCGACAACCGACAAGACCGCCTGCTTTGCGACAAGATGTCCCGGATTCAATTGAAGCCTTGAAGCTTCGTAGATGCCAAAGGATGTCGCGCTGGGCAATTCAATTTGCTTATGCGCAACTGCGCCTGTAGGCTGCTTCGAGATTGTAAGTACGCCCCTCAACGAAACAGATCCAGCCTCACGGTCAAGAAGATCGTCAGATGTTAAGACAGCCAATCGAAGGTTGGGTGCCTCTTCTTGAAAGAATCGCGCCAGAAACACCATGTCTAATGGATCTGAACCAGTAATGATCAAATTCAAAAATTTGGCACGTGACAAGTAGCTGGCCAGGTGACGCAGGGTCAGTTGTTGCGAAACAGCAAAATTTTCTGGAGCGTAAACAGGAAGAGTGTCAATCTGCTCTTTGCCCGTAGCAAAGCGTAACGCCAATTGATTCGGACGAAGGGCCTTTGGAAAAATACGAGCCATCAAGTCTGTGTCTGCTTCGTAGGCAGCTCTGAGATGCAGAAGGCTCCGGGAATATTTGAATTGCTGAAATTTATCGTTTTGAACGAGTTCCTCACCGTAAGAGGTGTCCGCCTCACGAATAAGTGCGGTTCGCTCTTCATTCCCAAGAGCTCCGATCATCGTTTGAAAAGCTTCAGGTTCTGAATCCAGTTGTTTAAGACTGATTTTGTCCTTTTTGTAACTAACCAACTCCCGCAGTTTATGCTCCAAGTCTGGAAGACTAGCCGTCCCGCTAATTGCGTGAAAGCGATAATTATCCAACACTTTCTTGTCGTACAATACTTTGGCGATAGAGTCTACCGTCCCGGAAAATACCGGTCCAACAATGTTCAAATCACTGGGAATACTATAGGGCTTAAGCTCCTTGTACTGTAGCAGCGCACTTGTGAACTGTGGCTTGGAAATTCCTGTCACAGGGCTCTCACCAATCAGAAATACAACCACTAACTGTGAATAGCAGTCTTCCTTTCTCAAGGGATCTCAACTTCTAAATAACCAGATGCCAGGATGTGTCGACTTATCCCCTGATTCCTCTTCTATCTTGTCTTCTGTCTTGTGTTTCTCGGTTTTCGAGGATTCGGGCGCAGTGGTCCGCCAAGGAAGTTCCGTTGACTTGTAGGGTACGCACCCTTCATCGCTCAATGCCAACCGGACGGCATCCAAAGATCGATCAGCTTCCAGCGCAAGCGTACTTGCATTTGGATCTGGCACAAAGACAAAGAGTGTTTTGATCTTATAAGAATTCAGCTGATCGGAAAGAGGTCCCTGGGCTGCAACGCCGAAAGAGTCATTCAAGAGGTGGTGGACCGTTTTTAGAATGGGTACTGCTGATCCCTTCTTAACGGCAGTTTTTGCGATCTGTGTTGGTGGCGTGTTTTTAACTTTTTCACCCTTGCCTGTTGCAGCCCGTGTGGGGGCTGATTCATTTGCGCCACCACCGATCAAAGCAAACAGAAACAATGCCATTGGCAAGAATACCGCCGCTACTAAGGATCGCCCATTCATTTTTCAGCAAACCTCCTGCAAAATGTAACTTTTTATCTATTCGGGTGACTATATCACAGATTTTGGTTTCTTCGGCAACAAATCGGTAACATCCGTTGTCAATTGTGATTACAACCATCAATCATTCCCAACAAATCCAAGCTCGCGCACACCGCCCTAGGAATTATCCGTAATGCATTGAAACTACAATAAATATCATTCCCTCACATCGAAATCTGTAGTACCATCTAAATTCCGGGAATGGCCAATAACTTTCTAAGTTACTGCGTTTTCGGTCTGCCGCTCTTCTTTGGAAGTCTGCTCTTTGGGCAAAAGCCACTGGCAACTAACTTCCAGGAATTGGTATCAGCGACTGACACAAGCTCCGCTGCACGACGTAGCCCAGCTATTGCCCAAACTACGCTCAAAATTGTTACCACATCAATTCTGCGCAGCATCAACCAAGTGCCCTATTCGCAGACCTTGCAGGCCACCGGCGAAACCTCTCCTTACTCTTGGTCTATCAGCACCGGGAGCCTTCCCACGGGATTGACCTTGGGCGCGGCCAGCGGGATGATTTCAGGGTCGTCCACCATTTCCGGTTCATTCTCCGTAACTATCAAAGTTACCGATGCTGCTAACAACATAGCCACTTCCGCTTTCCTGTTAGAAGCCGTTGCACAAGTGCAAATTGCCATCATCAATCAGGAGCCTTTACCCAGTGCCACCGTCGGGAGGTTTTACACCATGGCGTTGCCTGCAAGTGGGGGCGTCTCGCCTTATACTTGGGCAAGTTTGGACCCGCTAAATATCCCGCCAGGAATGTCATTTAGTAATACGGGAATTCTATCGGGGACCCCCACCGCTGCCGGGACGTTTTATCCGAATATTCAAGTTCAAGATAGCGGCATTTATGGTTCCCCTTGTTGTGCAGGAAAACAAGCCTCCACCGTGCTGACTATCACCGTGGAACCAACATTTCGCATTGTGACCAGTTCCCTTCCCGATGGTCCGATCGGCACTTTTTATTCAGCTACCGTTTCCGCAGCCGGAGGCGTTGCGCCCACTGGCCGCACGTGGAATATCCTCAGCGGAGTGCTGCCCGACGGTCTGCAGTTGCAGGCCCTGGTTCCCTTGTCCGACAACATCAACATCATCGGCACTCCTACTAGAGCCGGACTTTTCAACTTCACCATTCAAGTGATCAATACGGGCAGGGATAGCATTTCCCGCTCACTTTCCATCCGCATCACTGCGCCGTTGCAAATCACTTCCACCGCACTTCCCAGAGCATTTACCGGCACACCGTTTGCGCAGACTCTTGGCGTAAGCGGCGGCGTGCCCCCTTACCTTTGGACCACTGCTCCAAATCCAATTTCTCCGGGATTAATTATCGACTCCGGATTAGGAATCATTCGTGGCGTTCCATCGCAAGAAGGTACCTTTGGATTCACCGCAACAGTTACCGATGGCCAGGGAACTCTTCAAAGCAGGCAATTTTCCTTAACCATCACGGCACCACTGCCAACATTGACGCTCAGTGTCCCCACGCTCACGTTTTCCTACCAAATTGGCGACACCTTGCCGGGGTCGCAAATTGTATTTCTGACCTCCAGCGGCGCGGCAGTAAGTTTCACAACGCAAGCGGTCAGCAGCGGAGGTTGGCTTTCTGTTGGCTCCACAAGTTCCACTGCTCCGGCCACATTGAATGTTGCCGTGAATCCATCGGCATTGGCAGCGGGAACTTACAACGGCTCCATTGCCATTAACTCCACGAATGCAGCGAATGGCTCACTTACAATTCCAGTAACCATCACCGTAATCGCCGCCCCACTGCTTACTGCTTCGCCCACTCAATTAACGTTCAATTATCAGGCAGGCGGTCAACTCCCACCGGTACAGACACTCAGCCTGACCAGTGCACCCAGTGGAGCCACATTGCAGATTGATTCATCTGTACCGTGGCTGGCCCCATCCCCTGTAAGTACGGCAACACCAGCGGCGATTTTCGTTTCTGTAACGCCTGCTGCATTGAATCCGGGAACTTACACCGGGACTCTGCGAGTTACTTCTGCTGGAGCATCAAACTCCCCGTTGACAGTGAACATCACGCTGATTATTTCCCAAACTCCCACCATTTCAGCAAGCTTTGCCCAGTTGAATTTCAACTACGCCATTGGTGGGGCGCAGCCGCCGGGCCAACCGGTCAGCATATCGTCTACTATTGGGACCACTTTCAACATCAGCACCGGCTCGGCGTCGTGGCTCACCGTGACACCAGCAAGTGGAACCATCAGTAGTTCCGCACCAACTCAACTGCTAGTTACAGTGAACGCCGGCACACTGGCACAAGGAACTTACAATGGAAACATTATCATCACGGGACAGGGCATAGTAAACAGTCCACAGGTTCTTCCCGTCATCCTCACCGTTGCACCACCCTCAGCGATCACGGTGAGTCCCAACCAGTTGACATTCGCCGCCGCCCTTGCGGGAACACCTCCCGATGTCCAGACCATTTCCATTAGTGCATCTTCGCCGGTGAACTACACAGTAAGTACGGGCTCAACAAGTTGGTTAATCGCAGTGCCTTCCAGCGTGGCCACACCAGGCACAGTAACCGTTGGCATTTCCTCAGCCGGGTTGGCCGCTGGCAGCTATACAGGTGCCGTCACAATCATCGCCCCCGGATCCTCCAATAGCCCGCAAGTTATACCCGTCACACTGACAGTAAGCGGTCAACAACCACTTACTGTTGTGCCCACTCAACTCGCCTTCAATTATCAGATCAATGATGCGATCCCTGCTCCACAATCAATTACTATAAGCTCTAACTCGACTCAGCAATTCACTTACAGCGCCGGAAATACACCTTGGCTGTTTGTGACCGCTTCGGGCAATAGGACCCCCGGCACACTCTCTGTTTCCGTCAACCCCATTGCCATGGCTGCCGGGAAATACAGTGGGTCCATTAGCATTACCCCTGCCAACGGGACAGCGCAGACCATTGCCGTCAGCCTGACCGTAGGATCTGGACAAGTGTTCACGTTGAACCCCGGCCAACTGAGCTTCTCTGTCCAGGCAGGCACCGCGCCGCCAGCGCAGACCATCGCAATTTCCGCAGTAACTCCCGGTGCATTTACGGCAACAACCATCACTCCATGGATGACCGTAAGTCCGTTGGGCGGCACAACGCCATCCACAATTACCGTGACCGTGAATGCAGTCGGATTAGCTACAGGTTCCTACAATGGCTCCGTTATGATTGGCGGTGCCGGTTCTTCACAAGTGCTGCCGGTTGTCCTTACCGTATCGCAGACATCGCCGATTGCCGTGAGCATCAATCAAGTGAACTTCAGCTACTTTCTGGGTGGAGCGGTTCCATCGTCCCAAACAGTGGCCATTTCCACACCACTGCCAACGCCCTTTGTGGTGAATACGGGTTCTACAAAGTGGCTGCTAGCTACGTCGAACCGGACAACCACGCCAGCCACTCTCACAATATCAGTGAACCCCACCGGGCTTACCGCCGGGACGGTTACAGGAGCTATCACGGTGGCCCCAGCGGCTGATCTGGCCAGCGCTCAAACCATCAACATCAGCCTGCAAATTATTGTTCCCTCCACCCCATTGTTCACTGCCGATGCGGTAGTCAACGCCGCCAGTTACCAGCCGGGCCTTGTTCCTGGCAGCATCGCCACGCTATTTGGTCGTAACCTGTCTTCCGTTGCCGGTATTGTTTTAAGCGGCGGGAAAACGATTGAAAGTGGAACATCCGTGAAGGTGGGCGATGTTCTTTCGCCATTATTAGGCGTGGCCAATATTGATGGGCAGGAACAGATCAGCTTTCAAGTACCGTTTGAAGTTCAACCAGGAACAACAACCGTGGAAGTGGCCAACCGGTCTGGAGCGCTGCGCTTACAAGGCGTTCCCGTCCTGACCGCGCAACCAGGCATATTTGAAATTCTGGACAATTCCAGCAACGCTTATGTGGCCGCTGTGATCCATCAGGATGGAACGCTGGTTTCAGGAACAGATCCGGCAAAGCGCAATGAAGTGGTTTCTTTATTTTTCACGGGCGGCGGAAACTTGCGGCCGGCTGTGCCCACCGGTCGCGTTGGACCTGTGCCCCCCAGCATCATGATCACAACCCTTGCCCTGGGCGTGAATGACGTGGCTTGTGAAATTCTGTTTGCCGGATACGCGCCGGGAAATTTAGGACTGTATCAGGCCAACTTCCGCATTCCCGCCAACGCTCCATCGCGGTTGGCCAAGTTCACAATTCGTGTAGGGTCCGCCGCTGGTCAAGAGAGTTTAATTCCCATTCAGTAGCCAGGTGAGATAATAATGTTGGAATTATGTCAACCGAACAGCTTACGCCAGAATTGCAGAAAGAGTTTAACCCGTGGTTGAACGCCGACGCTCGCATTGAAGAAGCTGCAACCAGGCTTGGTCTGGAAGACGGCATCAAGAAGATCCTCAAATCCTCATCCAAGGAATTGACGGTCCATATTCCGGTCCTGCTGGATGATGGACGCATTGAAGTGTTCACCGGCTATCGCGTCCAACATTCCGTTGCTCGCGGTCCAGGCAAAGGTGGCATCCGTTATGCTCCCGATGTGAACCTGGATGAAGTGCGCGCCCTGGCCAGTTGGATGACCTGGAAATGCGCCGTGGCCAACCTTCCTTTTGGTGGTGCAAAAGGCGGGGTCATTTGCGATCCCAACATTATGTCCGATGGCGAACTGGAGCGACTGACGCGCCGTTATACGTCGGAGATCATCGACATGATTGGGCCTGAAAAAGATGTTCCAGCGCCCGATATGAATACCAATGAAAGAACCATGGCCTGGATCATGGACACGTATTCCATGCACAAGCGGGAAACCACCACGGGCGTGGTCACCGGCAAGCCGATTAATTTGGGAGGTTCACGCGGACGCGCTGAAGCTACCGGCCGCGGATGTTTGTTCGTCACCTTGCAAGCGTTGAAACACTTGGGCATGGTTCCCACCCAAGTGGACGTAATTGTGCAAGGTTTTGGCAACGTCGGTGGCATGGCCGCAAAGTTGATGGCGAAGCAAGGCATCCGCATTACTTGCATCATTGAATACGATGGCGCCGTGTACAATCCCAAGGGTCTGGATATTGAAAAGTTGATGGCTTGGCGGAAGGAGCATGGGTCAATCCGTAATTTTCCGGAAGGGGAAACCATGCCTTCTGCAGAAGCTCTTTTCTTAAAGTGCGACGTGCTGATTCCAGCCGCAAAAGAAAATGTTATTACTTCAGAAACGGCCGGAAAGATCAATACCAGGATTCTGTGTGAAGGCGCCAACGGCCCTACAACCGCTGTCGCCGATAAGATTTTGGAAGATCGCGGCATTTTTGTAATCCCAGATATTCTGGCTAATGCCGGCGGAGTTACGGTGTCCTACTTTGAATGGGTGCAGGATCGTCAAGGTTACTTCTGGAATGAACAGTTGGTGAATCAACGCCTGGAAGAAATCATGAACGAAAGCTTTTGGGATGTGGTTCATTACGCCCAAACGCACAAGGTGCACAATCGAATTGCGGCTTACATGCTGGCCCTTGATCGCGTAGCTTTTGCGATTCGTTTGCGCGGCATCTACGCATAGCCCCGTTATGGAAGAAGCTTCAACACCGCTCATGCGGCAATACCAATCTATCCGGCAGCAGGTGCCCGGCGCTTTATTGTTCTTTCGCCTGGGTGACTTTTATGAAATGTTCTATGACGATGCCGTTACCGCTGCCCGCGAGTTGGAAATCACCCTCACCGCCCGTCACAACATTCCTATGTGCGGGGTGCCATATCATGCGGCTGACGGTTACCTTGGCCGACTGATTCAGAAAGGCTACAGAGTGGCCATTTGCGAACAGATGGAAGCTCCATCGAAGGCCGTCAAACTGGTGCGTCGCGAGGTGACTCGCATTCTGACCCCAGGCACCGCCACCGATTCGCACATGCTGCGATCACGGGAAAATAATTATCTGGCTGCGGTATATCGTAGTGGGGAAAAAGGCGGCGATAAAGCAGGCCTGGCGTATGTGGACGTTTCCACTGGAGAGTTTCGCACAACGGAATTGAACCTTGCCGAAGTGGCCCCGGCGTTGGATGCCTTAAACGTCCGCGAAGTTTTGGCATCACCCGGCTTTCATCCAGACCCGGCTCGTCTTAGAACCGAAGTGGAAGCCTGGACCTTTGCGCAGGATTTTGCAGACCGTATTTTGAAAGAGCATTTCAAATTACTAAGTCTGGATGGTTGCGGCTTAGACAACCGTCCGCTGGCCGTGGCCGCTGCCGGAGCGGTGCTGCATTACTTACGGGATACGCAACGTTCTTCACTGGACCATCTGGACCGTCCTTCGTTTTACGATCGCAACCAGGCCATGGTGCTGGATTCAGTGACTGTCCGAAATTTGGAATTAGTCGATCCGCTGTTTTCCGCTGAACAAGCAGATTCCACTTTGGCCAGTGTCATTGATCAAACCTGCACGGGCATGGGGGCTCGACTCTTGCGCCGCCGACTGCTGCGACCTTCGGTGGACATTGCCGAAATCAATGGACGTTTGGATGCAATTGAAAAGTTCACAAAAAATACCATCTTGCGTGCTGAAGTAAGAAAGATCTTAGCGCGCATTCTGGACCTGGAAAGGCTGTTGGCCCGCGTCACTTTGGGCTCAGTAACTCCTCGCGAACTCATGGCGCTGGGCCGGTCGTTAGAAAAACTTCCGGAACTGAATCTGCTTTTAGCGAATCAGCATTTCGATGAAATGGCCGATGTGCGATCTACTATTCTGGAAGGCATTGCTGAAGAACCGCCAGTGGCCATTGCCGACGGCGGAACCATTCGCGCCGGAGTCAATGCTGAACTGGATGAACTGCGCGACATCAGCCGCAATAGCAAAGGTTACATTGCCGCAATCGAATTGCGCGAGCGGGAACGGACGGGCATTCAGTCACTCAAAGTACGATTCAATAATGTTTTTGGATACTACATTGAAATCACCAAATCGAACCTGCATCTGGCCCCTTTTGATTACGATCGCAAACAAACTTTGGTCAATGCGGAACGCTTCACAACCCCGGAGTTGAAAGAATTAGAAGGCAAAGTACTAGCTGCGGAGGATCGCATTCTAACGCTGGAAAAAGATATTTTCAATGGAATTCGCACCTTGGTAGCTGGCCATGCAACGGGTATCCGTCAAACAGCGGCGCACGTTGCCGATCTTGATCTGACTACTGCTCTGGCAGAAGTGGCGGTAGTGAATCGCTACACACGCCCAGTGATGACCGAAGGTGGTGAACTGCGGATTCTGGAAGGCAGGCATCCGGTAATTGAAAAACTTGCCATCCGTGATGCCGCCCGTTTTATTCCAAACGATGTTTCGCTTGACCCGTCATTAAAACATTTAGCATTGATCACAGGCCCCAACATGGGCGGCAAATCAACGTATTTGCGGCAGACAGCGTTGATTTCAATCTTGGCCCAAATGGGTTCCTTCGTTCCAGCATCGGGGGCAACGCTTCCGGTGATTGATCGCGTGTTCACTCGCATTGGCGCTGCCGATAATTTAGCCCGAGGCCGATCAACCTTCATGGTAGAAATGACGGAAACCGCCGTGATTTTGAATACCGCCACAAAAAGCAGTCTGATTATTCTGGACGAAATCGGTCGAGGAACATCCACTTACGATGGCTTGGCGTTGGCCTGGGCGGTGGTGGAACATATTCATAACACCATTGGCGCACGAACTCTGTTTGCCACTCATTATCATGAGTTGACCATTTTGGCGGGACAGTTAAAAGGTGTTTGTAACTTACATGTTTCCGTAAAAGAATCAGGTGATGGAATTCTGTTTCTACGCAAAGTATTGGCCGGGGCTGCTGATAAGAGTTACGGCATTGAGGTGGCGCGGTTGGCGGCGCTGCCCGTTTCTGTCATTGAACGGGCTCGTGAAGTTCTGAAGCTTCACGAAAGAACTGAGTCCATTGTCAGGGATGAACTGATTCCAGAACCGAATCATCAACCCATGCAGATTCGCCTGTTTGAACCCGTCAATTCTGGAATTGCCGAAAAGATTCGCGCCCTTGATTTAGATACCACTCGCCCCATTGAGGCACTGCAGTTACTGGCCGAGTTACAGCGGGACTTGAAGCAATGAGAATCGCCGGCATCATGAGCGGCACATCACTCGATGGCATTGACGTAGCTGTAATTGACACGCAGGGTTCACAATGGAAGTTAGTTGAGTTCAAAAGCACGCCCTACCCCAAGCAGTTGAAGACTCGCATTCTTGCAGTGTCCAATTGCGTCACCCATACCAGCGCCATTTCCCGTCTGAACTTTGAGCTGGGCGAACGGTATGCGGCAGCAGTGCTTGCCCTGGGCACACCTGTGAAATCCATTGATCTGATTGGATGCCACGGCCAGACCATCTTTCATGAACGGGGAAATACGTTGCAGATCGGGGAACCGGCGGTAATTACGGAACGCACGGGAATCCCTGTGATATCGAACTTCAGACCGCGCGATATTGCGGCAGGCGGGCAAGGGGCACCACTGGTTCCGTTTGTGGATTACCTGCTTTTCAAACATCGAAAATTGTTGCGCGTGGCATTGAACATTGGTGGCATTGCCAACATCACCATACTGCTACCTGGATGCAAGTCCAGCGACGTGGTTGCCTTTGATACCGGCCCAGGAAATATGATCATAGATCAACTGGCCAGCATCGCCACCAAAGGAAAGCAGGATTTCGATAAGGATGGTAAGCTGTTCCACAAAGGGAAAGTGAACCAGCCGCTGCTGCAGAAACTGCTGCGCGATAAGTATTACACCAAGCCTGGACCAAAATCTGTAGGGCGTGAACAATATGGCAAAGAGTTCGTTGCAAAGTTGATGGCCACCAAGTTGGACATATTCGATTTATTGGCCACCGCAACCGTACTGACTTCAGCAACCATCGCGGCATCCATTTTGAACTTCACCGGTGGCAGGTTGGATCAGCTAATTGTCGCAGGCGGTGGGGCACACAATCCACATTTGATGACTCATCTGGCAGCCTTGCTACCGGTTGCCGCAGTGGTCACTTCCGATACGTTTGGAATCCCCGTGGATGCCAAGGAAGCCATCGCATTTGCGCTTTTAGCGAGGGAAACATGGGCCAGGCGTCCTGCAAATTTACCGTCAGCAACGGGAGCAAGTCATCCGGTGATTCTAGGTACAATCACAAACGCTTAGCAAGGGTCACGTCACTGATTGTAAAGAAATTGAGCCATCCAACCGATAGTACTACTTTGCAGACTCTGTAAGGTTGGGAATCGGAAAAAGTGCTCGCATCCAAGCAGTTTAATAAGTGTCAGAAGTGTAAATCGGAATCCATTCGTTCTTCAAGGCGTCAGTCGGCCCTTGATTCGCTATTGGGATTGTTGGGGGTCCGCGCGTTGCGTTGCCAAAGCTGCGGAAGGCGTTTCTACGCTTTTACTCCGTTACTCAACCAGAGCGAACAAAAAGTGAAGTCGGTAAGGGTTCCGAAACCGGTGCCACTCCTACCCACCCTGCCAGTGCCCTATTACGTTCCAACAGTGGCTCGCGTTTCACCGGTAGAAGAGATCCAGGCCATTGAGGAAGAATGGAATCGAAGGATTAAGCCAGAGGGCATGGTTGAAGAAACACTGTGCGCACAACTGGCCCATGTAACCTGGCATTTACGATGCCTGCATTCCGCAGAACGGGAAACGATCGCCGCCGCAGGCAAAAACCACGGCTTCAATTACGAATCAGCAATCAGCCTAATGCGTTGGCGCCTGTCCGCAGAATCTGCGCTAACAACTGCTCTGAATCAACTGGAATCCTATCGGAACATGGCAAATAAAGAATTCGACGACATGGGCGAATTACGGCATTCCAGAGATTTACTAAGCCTGGCACAAGGCGCCGGACAATGCGATGGATGATTATCCGCAGATGACGCAGATTAGCGCAGATAAAACTACCACTCATAAATTCTTCATCTGCGTTCATCTGCTTCATCCGCGGACAATTAGTTCGACTTGGGGCTAGATTCGGTGGAATCCTTTCAAAATATCCTTCGTGGCATATCGTAACGCAATTGGTCGACCGTGTGGGCAGGCCATAGGATATTCGCACTTACTTAACTCACTCAGCAGCCATTCCATTTTGCGCTGATCCAGACGCATGTTGATTTTAATGGCCGCGCGGCAGGCTACCGACGCGGCAATGTTGCGGCGCAAATCACTGACCGAAAGCTTCCGCAATTCCGCATCGGGAATTTCCAGAATTTCCAGAAGAGCGCGTTCAATGCCATTAGGGTCCAGCCCGGCCGGAGCTTCCTTCACTGCCACGGTGCGCTGGCCAAATGGCTCCATGGAAAATCCACTGGAGTCTAAGTCAGCGGCAATGCGCGCGTACTCAATTTGCTGCCCAGCACTGAGTTCAAGAATCAGCGGAATCAGTAATTGCTGCCGCAAAACGGCGCCTGCGGCCTGTTCAGCCAATACCTTTTCAAACAGAATTCGTTCATGAGCCACGTGTTGATCAATGATCCACAACCCATCCCGACCAGCGGCGATGATGAAGCTTTCGTGAATTTGGCCGATAGGGCGCAGTTCGCCCAGGTTCATTACCAGGCCGGCGTCGGCCATCCACCACTGCGGAAACCCGCTATGTGGATCGTTGATTTTCAGTCGTGTTGCAGGTGTCGCAGTCGCGTCATTGAAGCCCACCCTTTGGGAGCCAGTGAAGTCGAAACGCTGACTGGGGCCGGGTTGAGCGCGCAAAGTGTATTCAGGCAGTTCATGATCTGCGGGTGCCATCGGCGGCGGTGCGGACATCTCAGTGTAAGATTGATTCTCAATCCCTTGTGTGAATTCCGAAAACGGCAGGTTGGCAACCGGCTGCGGAAATTGTGAAAGTGGCAGTGACGATGCGGGACGTGTCTCCAGCAATAGACCGCGAATAGTGTCCCGAACAAAATCGTGCACTAATGTTCCATGGCGGAAGCGGACCTCGGTTTTTGAAGGATGCACATTGACGTCCACTTCGCGCGCATCGCAATCCAGAAACAGCAGAGCGAAGGGATAAGAAGCGGACGGCATCAGATTGTGAAACGCTGCAGAGATCGCATGCAAAATCAACTTGTCACGAATCAATCGACCATTGACGAATAGAAAAATGGAATTACGATTGAGCTTTTGCACCTGCGGACGAGACACAAATCCGCGAAGCATGAAGACACGCAAATCCTCATCGGGCTCCTCTTCTGGTTGCTGACCAGCAGGGACATAAGGAGGCGGCATGTGAAGCTCTTTTTCTTCGGTGCCAATGTCGATCAAATCTTCCAGCACATTGCTGCCAAATACCTGAAAGACGCGTTCGCGCAAGGTGCTCACTGGGGTCACGTTCAGCAGATCTTTGCCATCGTGCGTCAGCTCAAAAGTTTTATCGGGATGGGCCAAACTGTAGTGGGCCATCAACTGGGCTATATGGGCGGTTTCAGTTTGGTCGGACCGCAGAAATTTCTTGCGCGCAGGTACGTTGAAGAACAAATCGCGAACCGTGATGGTGGTGCCCACACCCAATGCGGCTTCGTCACAAGCAATCATTTTGCCACCCGCGATTTCAATGTGCGTTCCGGTGGTTTCCTCCACCGCGCGAGTCTCCAGCGTCAATCGCGAGACGCTGGCAATAGACGGTAGCGCTTCACCACGAAAGCCAAGCGTGGCAATCGAATTCAGGTCTTTAACGTGCGTGAGTTTACTGGTGGCATGACGTTCAAAGGCAAGCAGGGCGTCGTCCCGTAGCATGCCCGAGCCATCGTCAATGATGCGAATCAGCCGACGCCCGCCAGTTTCCGCTTCGACACGAATCCGATTGGCCCCGGCATCCAGCGAATTTTCAAGCAGCTCTTTGACGACAGAAGCAGGACGTTCCACCACCTCGCCTGCCGCGATCTGATTAGCGACAGCGTCGGGAAGAACACGAATGCGGCCCATTAACGGCTATTGTAGCGGGATTCGACCCCCGCTGTTTCGTATTATCTGCAGCAGATACAGGTTAACTCCTACCGGCATCCAAACGCATGGTCACGCCTTCTTTGTTGGACCGGTAGAATCTCCCAATCACAGCGTCGGACGGGAGGTCAAGAATCTCTGGAATGTCCGTCAGATCAATTTCTGAATCAGGCCGTTCCGCAAGCCGCCGCAGTTCCATTCGTTTTTTAGTAGTTAGCTTCAACATACAGTTTCGCTGCAAAATAATATAGGTCCAAAAAGTTGCCTCCTTGGACCTACATAGAACCCGCCTACGGGTGTATCGGATAAAAATCATGGCCTGTTGGCCATACGAACAAAGTTTGGCACAGAGGGAGGGACTGCTCAATGGTACTTGCTGGAACAATCTGTGCTCTCCACCCTCCGCCTCAAAAGGTTGCGATACTTGTTACATATTATTCGTTGGATTTTGGCATGCAATAATCGCAAGTGCAATGGGCATTAACTCCGCCGCTCTGCAGAGATCCAGAGGTGCACTGGGAAGATCCGAAATGCGATGCCCCGTTATCCACACGGCATTCAGAACATCCTGGTACCATTCCAGTGGATGTAATTTCAATCATCTTTGCCGCTGAACGGGTATCTATCGCCTGAGCAACTCGCTCTGCGGTCACATCATCTACGAATTTGCCAAAAGCCTGATTGGTTTTCTTCAACCCTTTTCGGACCTGCTTAATGTCGGGCCCAATAGGAAGGTCTTCTGGGCGATTGCCCGTCTCGTCTATCATCGCCTGCCGAACACGTCGGCCGACTTGTTCGGCGATCCCCTCAAGTGCAACTTGCCCACTCACCTTGTCCCGGTGTATGCGTCCTTCTGTGAGGGTTAATCGAAAAAGGTTCCCGGCCAATTCATCCTTGTTCATGAAATCCAGAAGTGATCGTTGCATGTCTGGAATATTCTTGAGCCGCTTAAGCTCCGAGTATTCCATGTTGTACATACCACGATACCCAGCATTTTGAAATTGGCCGTAAAACTTTACCCCAGCAGCCGCTGCCGCCTTAGTCAAGCTAACTTCAAGTTCCGATATTTCATCTCGAATTATAATCCTGTCCACCGCATCACTTGGAACAGGAAGATCATGGAGCACACTAGCCAAGGAGATGAAGTAGGCTTGCGCGGCAGCTACATTAGCCTTTTTCGAATCACCGTTCAACGCGGTAAGACAGCAAGCGAATCGTGAAAGTTTGAAATCATCAACCGACTTGCTATCTATGATGGTCTTGCATTGGACAAAATTGTCTTGAATAGGAAGGTCGAGGGTGGCACATGCCGCCATGGCCTTGTTAATTGCTTTTTTGAACGAAGTCCAATTGTCATAGCCAAGAGAACGCATCAGATCGCGTGCGTACCAATAGCGGGTGCCGTTTGTTTTGGCTAATTGTTCGAAGTGGCTATCTCCAGCCTCGTTGAAGCTGAATGGGCTCACATCTATTTCGGCCCGTACCATGAGTTAATTGTAAGGCCAATTTAGGGTAGAAGGGAAATTGAATGGAGCAAGCTTACCCTTCATCACCAACCCGCAAGCCTACAATAGGATCAGAACCATGCCCAACCTCGACCGCATCACCTGGAACCCGGAAATCATGGGCGGCAAAGCTTGCATTCGCGGAATGCGTGTCACCGTTGGCACCATGGTTGGACTCATTGCTGCAGGCCATTCGTTCACTGAAATCCTCACAGCCTATCCTTACATTGAAGAAGAAGACCTCAGACAATCACTCGCCTACGCCGCTTGGCGAGTAGAAGAAATTGAAATGCCCTTGCCCGCCGCATGAAGTTTCTAATTGACATGAACCTAAGCCCACTATGGGTCCGTTTCTTTTGCAGACAACGGATTTTCCGTTTTGAAACTCCTGAGATGCAGGGTAATGTGTCCCTGACACTTGGCAACGAGTGGCTTCCTCGCTGGAGTCATCGAAAATCTTTCCCAAACAAACTCTAATTTGAAAGTATTACCATTTGAATATGGCGAAATCCGGTCCAAAGCTCCGCGTTAAGAAACCCACCAGCCCTCTCAAGTCCGTAAAGGCAAACTTCAAAGACCTCTTCAAGGGCCTTGCCAAGCTTGTAACGCACACCGTGACCAGCAAGTGGGAGGAACTACCATCAGACGCGGTTGAATCCCTCGCTGCCCTCAATCTGGTTACCGAACCGGGCGAACTAGCATTCCAATTGATTCAAAGGTCCCTCTCCAATGCGCTACACACACTGGTAGGCGAAAGCGTCAATCAGTTGACCGTGAAAGATGATGCCGATCAGGTGAAAGAGCAGTTGGATTACGACATCACGTATCGCAATATTCATTTCGACCCAAAGTTTCTCGATCGGCCTACTGATTTGCCGATGCTCAGAGACACGCAAGCACTCCTTGAGCAGTGGCTATCAGTTCAAACCGATTCCGCTATTTCAGCAAAGTTAATTGCACAACGACTCCCCAGCTATTTCGTTTACGCACTGAATCAAGAATGGCGCAGCAAAACCAGGTCCTATAAGCCTCTGCTTGAGGCAATGGACACCCCCTTCAGTAAGGCCGGTGACCGCGAGTGGGCTTGGGCCGCCTACTCCGCTCTGCTCGACAAGCGAACGCAGGAAGGCGTTTTTGACGAGGCATTTGGTCTAGCTCAAATGTACGTTCCCTTGAATGCTTACTACGTGAAGGAGAAAGATGGGAAAGATTTGCTTGGAAGGAGCAATGACAAACCTCGCCAGCGTATCGTTGTGGTTTTACAGCAGGAATTAGAGAGTTGGCTTCAGAAGCCCAAATCGGAAGACGCGATTCGGGTGATCTGCGGTGGGCCTGGCAGCGGAAAGTCTTCCTTCGCCAGAATCTTCGCGGCGAACCTTTCCAAAAACCAAGGGTTGAAGGTTTTATATGTCCCTCTGCACTTGATTGATGCCACAAAAGATCTCGTCGATGAAGTTGGTCGGTTTGTCAGGGATGAAGGTATGTTGTTGCAAAACCCCCTTGACCCGGCTTCCCCTGAATCAAACTTGTTAATCATCTTCGACGGTCTGGATGAATTGGCTAGCCAGGGGAAGGTTGCGGCAGAAACGGCTAGATCTTTCGTCAGAGAAGTTGAAAAAACAGCTGCGAAACGCAACCTCCAAAGCGTCAAGCTTCGAATTCTCCTCTGTGGCCGCGAATTAGTGGTGCAACAAAATAAATTAGAATTCCGTCGAGAAGGGCAGATTCTTACGCTATTGCCGTATTTTGTCAGCGGGTCCTCGAAGGATCAGCCACTTCAGTTGCATGACGGAGAGCAGTATCACGATCCCAAGAAGATATTGAAAGAAGATCTGCGAAACCGTTGGTGGAAGAATTATGCCAAACTCACTGGCAGAAGCTACCAAGGCCTACCTAAGGATCTGGATCGACAGGACCTCGAAGAAGTTACGGCGCAACCACTGCTCAACTACCTGGTTGCCCTCAGCTATACGCGAGGTGAGCTGGATTTCACCAAAGGTGTTAACCTCAATTCGATTTACCAGGATCTTGTGAAGGCTGTGCACGAACGTGGCTATGAAAAAAGTCGTGCCTTTGTTCCCATTAGAAGTATGAACTTCTCAGACTTCTTCCGAGTTCTTGAGGAAATAGGATCGGCAGCCTGGCATGGTGATGGAAGAACCACCACAGTAAATGAAATTGAGAAGCACTGCGTCACCAGCGGACTGGGTGGCTTGTTGGAGACGTTCAAGGAAGGGGCTGAAGCAGGTGTAACTCGGTTGCTCGCTGCCTTTTTCTTCCGGCAATATGGCCAGCGCCAGAGCGGGGATCCCACGTTCATATTCACGCATAAAAGTTTCGGTGAGTTTCTTACTGCACGAAGGATTGTGCGTGCAGTCGCTAGCATAGGCAGCGAATTAGAACGTCATGCCGACTGCCCGGATGGTGGCTGGGATGAGAAAAGCGCGCTCAAGCATTGGGTTCAGGTTTGCGGACCCAGCGCAATGTCAAAATATCTGCACACCTTCCTCCTTAATGAAATTGAATTGCGTGATGATGAAACTCAGGTAAAGTGGCAAAATCATTTGGCAAAACTATTCGGTTATATGTTGAGTCACGGAATGCCGATGGAGCAGCTCCAACTACCATCATTTAAAGAAGCCATGTTCCAATCCCGAAATGCTGAAGAGTCCTTGCTTGCGGCTCTGAATGCATGTGCCAGAAGTACACAGCAATTGAGCCAAATAAAATGGCCGACTATGACCGCCTTCGGAGAATGGTTTAAGCGGATACAGAGCCAAAGAACAGGTGGGGAATCTGCACTTGCCGCAGACTGCCTTTCGTACCTGGATTTGAGCTCATCAATACTCTATCACGGCGATTTTTACGGTTCGAATCTGAGCTCTTCCCGTCTGAGGCATGGCACCCTTGCTATTTTTATTCATGCCAACCTCGAAAGCGCCGACCTCCAAGGTGCCGACCTCCTAGGTGCCCACCTCGAAAGCGCCAACCTCCTAGGTGCCAACCTCCTAGGCGCGAACCTCCTAGGCGCGAACCTCCGGGGCACTAAACTTGAAGGCGCCAACCGCGAAGATGCCCAGTTTTACGAAGACCAGTTATTACTAGCCATCACGGACTCGACCACAAAAGGAGTGCCTGCTGTCCGCAAAATTAGTAAATGAAACCCCAGTCACCACACAAAACGCCCAACCCCGTCAACGACATCCCCCCTCCCCCTACCCAAAAACCTTGACACCACCCGTCATCCTGTAACCAGGAGGACAAATCTGTGCCTAACCAAGAACCGCAACCCACCACCATCCAACTGCTCCGCAATCTTCTCAATCCCCTCGAAATATTCCGCGCGCCTGACACCACCCCTTGCACCCGCATCCCGCAAGGTCCCTTCCGTCTCCGCACTCTGCCGCTTACCTCCAGGGAGATGGATAATTGGCTCCTCGTCACTGCGCATGAAAAACTTGGCCTCATCCCCACCACTGCTCAAATCCACCAAGCCCTCCGACCCCTCCTCGCCTCCGCCACCTTCTGCCATCACCCAACTCGCCCCACTCCTCTCCGATTCCACAAGTCCGAAAACACCCTCGCCCTGGACCTCGGTGATCGTTCAAACGCCGTTATCATTGACGCAAACGGTTGGCGCATCGTCGAAGATCTTGAAACCGCATGGCTCGCCCCTGTCCTGCAACAACCCCTTGAAGCCCCCGAAGCCACCACATCCAGCCTCTGCGAATTACTTGCCGACACACTTATGATCGACACAGCCGATGCCACCAAACTCGCCCACTGGATCGCCGACGCCTGCCATCCCTCACCCTATCCGCATCAGCCGTTGGTGTTCACTGGTCCCGCACGTCATCAGGCTGCGCAGCTTCTGCGGAACCTCATTGATCCGTCATTGAGTCCGTTTCAGAATCCCGCTCGCGCCCATCTGCAATCGGAAACCAAAGGGCTCCACTTGTTAGCCTTTCTTGAAGTAAGTCGACTTACAGATTCCTTGCGTCGACTTACTCAGCCAGTTGTCTATACCAATGACATAGCCATCAAGCAAGCAGAGCAGTCACTTACCCTGCATATCACACAATGGAAAAAGCCCCAGATGACCTGCCTACTGGGGGCTCTTTGTAACTACCTTGCACAAGGTATAAGTGCAGTTGCCGAAGTTAGCGCACTGGCGAAAACGCAAGCGGTGACAGAATCACATTTGAAATATTCGAAACAATCTCCGCATCACTCAGCCCTGGCGTCGATTTCAACTTGTTCCAATCTGGATGATTCGCAAACGTCTTCCAATTCTTCTCTCGAGTCGCCAAGTCGTCATACCAGAGCATGTAAGTCAAGCTCGGTTGATTGGTGCCAATGCTTGTCGTCCCAAAAAACAGCGGATTCAGCCCAGTTTTATGGAAAATCGCGATCTCACCATCATTGAACATCGCCACTTTCTTTTTCAATGACAAGTTAGTGTTCGATTCATAAGTCCGCAGTTCAAACACCCGCGCAGTCTTCGCTGGTGCTGGAACTTCCATAGAGGGCATGCCATCAAACGCCCGCAGAATAGATGTTTCGTATCGCGTAAAGTTCAAGCCAGGTTGCGAATTGAACGACGTCTGCAGCTTGACGAACTCCGCATCAGCTCCCACTTTGGCATGGGCTTCCTCATATGCGGCCAGCGACGCATGAGCGTAGACCGACAATAGAAACGGCGTATCTGCTGCAATCATGCTGGAAAAGAAACCAATTTGCGTCACTCCGGCGCGTTGGAAAGCAGGCAGCAATGCTTTTTCCATGTATTGTGTGGTGCGCTGCCGTTGATTATCAGGAGTGTTGCGCAAATGATATTTGCGAACTTCGAAGATCTGATTCTTTGGCATATCGGCAGCACTCAGTGCAAAGGGCACAGCGGCAGCAGTGGTTACAAGGCGTCGGCGGGTCATCAGTGGAAACTTTACCACACCTTACCAGAAGTTAGTTTTACGGCCCGCCTTCGCTACAAATTGATATACAGCGCGGAAGTCGGCGTGCTCCAATTCTGGATGCTCGTCAAGAATTTCGCCTTCAGTCATCCCCGAACCAAGCCATCCCAGTACATCCCAAACCGTGATGTGCAAACGACGAATACAAGGCTTTCCCCCGCGATTACCGGGCTCAAAAGTAATCTTACTGACAACCACTGGCTTAGAGCGCATCTAAAATAGTATGCCACTTACTCATAGCGCAGTGCCAAAATCGGGTCGATGCGGCTTGCCCGTCGCGCCGGAATCAATCCCGCTGCTGCTGATACCAGCCCCAGAATAATCACCGTTACCGCAGCGATCCATGGGTCATTCGCAGTTACTCCGTATAACTGCGCAGTTACATAGCGACCAAGTCCGATGGCCGTTGGAATGCCAATCACAAGACCGATGACCAATAGCATCACCACCTCTTTCATCACCAGCCAGATCACTGAACCACGCGACGCTCCCAGTGCCATGCGCACTCCCATTTCCTTGGTTCTCCGCGCTACCGCAAAAGCCATCACACCGTACAATCCAATCGATGCCAACAACGTAGCAAGTAAGCCGAAACCAGCGGATAACAGGGCGATCAGCCGTTCTGTAAGAAGAGTTTCATCCAGTTGCCCAGCCAAAGTCTTCATCTCAAACACTGGCATAGCCGCGTCTAACTTCTTCACCTGATCGCGCATCAGACTCATTGCACTGGCCGAGTTCAAACCAGTTCGCACATAAAATGTGACCCCATAGTTGCCATAGTTAACAATGAATACTTGCCGCCGAACACCCTCACGAGGACCTTCATAAAGCGTATCCGCCACCACCCCTATGATTTCAGTATCAAGCTTAATATCCGGTCCAACACCATTGCCAAGGTGCCGTCCAACCGCACTCTGATTCCCGAAAAAGTGCTTAGCGAATTTTTGATTCACAATGGCGACTTTGGAATTATCCTTGATGTCACGCCGGTCGAAGTCGCGCCCATCCAGAATAGGAATTCCCAAGGTGCTGAAATAACCAGGCGAAAGTGAGTTCTTGAAGGCTTGCATGTCCTCACCGTCTTTGACCTGATGACCTTCAACGGAAGTCGAACTATCCCATTCATCGCCACTGAGTAAAGCGACGCTCGCGAAGCCAGCCGATTGAACACCGGGAGTGCTGCGAATGTTTTCGAGCAAGTCTGCATACAGTTGCACAGTGCGCGGAGCGTCGTAACCATTCAATCCAGGAGCAATGCGGAAAGTCACCATATTTCCCATATCGTGAAATCCAGTTTCTGCGCCTTTCAAATTTTGCAGACTCCTCACAAACAAGCCCGCACCAAACAACAGCAGAAAACTCAGTGCCACCTGCGCCGTCACCAGACTCTTGCGCAACAACAGCGATCCACCAGTCCCAGCGATGGAACCCATGGCGTCTTTCAATGTCGACCATAAATCTGGCCGACTTGCCCGCAGCGCTGGAATCAGCCCAAACAAGACACTGGTAGCGACTGTCAGCCCAAGAGCAAATAGCAGAATGCGCCAATCAGGATCAGCGTTGATCAGCAGCGTATTTCCAGACGATGGAATCATCTTCAATAAAAAGCGCGTCATAACAATCGCCAACACAACGCCGCCCACACCACCGGCAGAAGACAATAACAAACTTTCCACCATCAACTGACGAACCAACTGCCCACGGGACGCCCCCAATGACAGGCGCACGGCGATCTCTTTCTGACGTGCAAACGCCCGAGCAATCATCAGATTCGCAACGTTCGCGCAGGCAATCAACAGCACCAAACCAACCATGCACATCAACACCACTAGCGCTTTGGAAAAGCTGTTGCGTAACTGGGAATAGCCAGTGGCCGCAGGTTCAATTTTGATCCCACCTTTCAGAAAATTGGTGCGATCGTAAGGGGTCCATTTGTTAGCAGCAGGCAGTGTCGATTCATACTGGCGAATCTGGCTGTACATTACTCTCACCGGTGCCAGTGCCGATTCCGCCGTGTAACCAGGTTTCAATCGAGCAAAGATTTGTACCCAGCGTGTGCGACGGTCATCCATGTGCAGCCAGGGCCACTCCGGAACCAACACCGGTTCCATCAGAATCGGCACGCGAATTTGTGGAGACACGGCGGGGTCAAGTCCATTAAAGCCAGCCGCAGAAACGCCCACAATGGTCATCGGATAGTTATTCACCAGAATCTTTTTGCCTACTACTTTAGGATCACCAGCAAAACGCGTTGCCCAGTAATCGTAACTGATGACGGCCACTGGATGACCCTGATAAGTGCGGTCGTCCTCTTGGGAATTGAACACTCGGCCTGTTGCAGCTTTCACTCCAAGCATGGTGAAAAAGTTTCCCGAAACCATTTCGGCATCCACCCGTTCTGTCTGCCCTTCCACGCTCACCGACGTTGCAACAAGGCGTCGGCAGAGGACTTCAGAAAAGGGTTCGGCCCGTTGTTGAAAATCCTGATACAGCGGGTAGGAGTGCATTCTGGAACCCATGTTGCTGCCATTGTGGGGGCCTTCTTGAAATAGCATCACCAACTGTTCGGGATCTTTTACAGGCAACAGTCGCAGCATTAATTGATCCATCAAAGTGAAAATGGCAGTATTCGCTCCAATGCCCAAAGTCAGTGAAAGGATTGCCACAATTGCGAACAGTGGGCCACGCTGAATAGTACGTAAAGCAAACCGCAGGTCAGAGAGAATTCCTTGCATTCTTTCTATTACGCACCAGTTGCGGATTGGTTCCGATATAAACTGGTGTTCTCATGAAATTGTTCATTCTGGCTGTTGTCTTGCTGCTTCCCATCATCGCCGCACCCGTCGTCCGCGTGGCCCTCGTAGGCGATTCCACCGTCAACGATGAAGGAGGATGGGGACCGGGATTTCGCGCGTCCTTTTTACATGATGTACAAGTGAATAACGCTGCCCTAAACGGTCGCAGTTCTAAAAGCTTTCGTGACGAAGGGCATTGGGGGCCAGTGTTGGCAACCAAGCCGCATTACATATTGCTGCAGTTTGGTCATAACGATAACCCCTGCAAAGGTCCGGATCGCCAGACCGATCCAAGCACCACTTATCGCGACAATATGGTTCGCTATATTGACGAAGCCAAAGCTGCCGGTTCCATCCCAATACTGGTTACTTCTATCGTGCGCCGCAATTTTGATGCACCATTTCATGTCACACGTGACGCGTTAGTTCCCTATGTCGAAGAGTTACGCAAACTGGCTTTAGAAAAGCATGTGGCGTTGATTGACCTATACAGCTTCACTTTGTCGCAGTCAGAAAAGTTAGGCCAGGCCGGTGCCGTTTCACTAGGCCGCAAGGATGAACAAGGCAAGCAGGACAACACACATTTAGGACCGCAGGGGCAGTTTGAAATCGGCAGTATTGCGGCAATGGAGTTTGTTCGTTTAGCACCTGCGCTGAAGCCGTATTGGCACGCCGTGGTGTCCTGGAAAGATGCCCTGCGTCAGGCAAAGGATTGGTATGCTTCCGATGAAGCAGCACGCATTGCCGATAGTCTATTGGCCTATCAATTTAAGAATGGTGGTTGGGACAAGAACATGAATATGTCCGTTGCGCCAGCAACCTTGGAGTTGAACAAGCTGAAAACGGCAGGGCACACCACTATCGACAACAATGCCACTTACACACAGTTGGAGTATCTGGCGCGAGTGTACACAGCAAGCCACGAATCGCGATGGAAAGAATCCTTTGAGCGTGGACTTAATTATCTTTTGGATGCCCAATATGCCAATGGCGGATGGCCACAGTTCTACCCTCTACGTAAGGGCTACTACACTCACATCACTTACAATGACGATGCCATGGTGGGTGTATTGCAGTTACTCCGATCCATAGCTGAAAAGAAACCAGAGTATCTTTTTCTGACAGACAAAGATCGCGAAAGAGCCAGACAGGCTGTACGAAAAGGCGTGCAAGTCATCCTAAAGACTCAAGTGAAAGTAAATGGCATAATTACCGTTTGGTGCGCCCAACATGACGAAGTTACATTAGCTCCAGCAACGGCCCGGTCTTATGAGTTGCCGTCACTCAGTGGCAGCGAAAGCGTTGGCATTGTGCAGTTCCTAATGGGAATTGAAAAGCCATCACCGGAAGTCAGGCTGTCCATTGAAGCCGCCGTGGGTTGGTTTGAAAAGGTGAAAATCAAAGGAATTCGCCTGGAGCGCAAGCTTGTAGCCGACTCGCCAAAGGGTTACGATCTGGTCGTGGTTCCAGATCCCAATGCCCAAACCCAGTGGGCAAGATTTTACGATATTCAAACGAATAAGCCTATCTTCTGCGGACGCGATGGCGTAATGAAATCGACCGTTGCAGAAATTGAATACGAGCGTCGCAATGGCTACCACTGGTATGTGGATAGGCCTGCAAAGTTACTGGAACGTGAGTATCCAGAGTGGCGCAAGCGGCTGTAGTCTGTCCCACATTGCTAAGCTAGTCGCATATGGCAACTCGACGTTTATTTTTGGCAACGGCTGCGGCGTGGTGGTCGCAAGCATTGCAGGAAGCCCATCAACATACCGCACCCGCCAACGCAGCCCAAACACCCTACTTGTTTCGATATTTCCAGCCCCAACAAGTAACTACTCTGCGTTCCATTGCAGCGGTGCTGATTCCTGCCGATGAACGCTCCGGTGGTGCCGCCGCTGCCCGTGTGGAAGAGTACATTGATTTCATTCTGTCCCACGGCGCAACCTCTCTCAAAGATGCGTGGCGCAAGGGTTTGGCATCGTACAACGGCAAATCAGGTGCTGCAATTGAGTCCATGCTGCGTGAGTCATCCAAAGCCGAGTTCGACCCCAAATCAGACAGTGAACAATTCTTTGTATTAGTGAAGGGTGCCGTTGTGGAAGCCTTCTATACTTCTGAAGAAGGAATCAATAAAGAGTTGAGTTACCAAGGTATGAAGTTCCTCATGAATTTTGAAGGCTGCACGCATGCTTCGCACGCAATCCCGGAAGGCTATAAGCCCTTAGTTGGCAAGGAGTCCGCATGAAGATTTACGATGTTGCAATTATCGGATCCGGTGCCGCTGGCGGTATGACTGGTCATGTCCTCACCCAGCACGGGCTGGATGTTGCCATGCTCGATGGCGGACCGTTGCGCAAGCCTTCGGAATTTCCCATTCATAAGACGCGTCGCTGGAATCTGCCGTATCGTGGCTTACGTGGGGATTACTTTGCTGAATGGCTAAACATGAGCGGCTTCCTGGCTGACGATAAAAAGGAGCCCTACGCTGCGTCCGATAAAGGCGGCTTTGAATGGACACGAGTCCGTGCCATTGGCGGCAAGAGTCTTTTTTGGGCCGGTGTAACGCCACGTTTCGGCGTAAATGAATTCCAACCCAAAGATGATTTTGACGCCCGCTGGCCCATCACTTACGACGATGTCGCCCCATGGTATGACAAAGTGGAAGACCTCATTGGAGTATCCAGCACCGTGCAGGCTGTCGGCGGATTTCCGCTCAACAAAGGCCTTCCACCCATGCGTCCTAAATGCGCTGAAGTGGAACTGACCAAGGCCTGCGAAAGCTTGGGACGCGGATTGAAAGTGCTGCCAATCCCCAAAGCAATTTTGACCAAGGCTCATCGCGGTCGGCCAGCCTGTCATCATTGCGGGCCCTGTTGGTTGGGTTGCGATAGTGGTTCCAAGTTCGATTCGCTTCGCGTTTTGGTACAGACCGCACAGAAGACGGGGAAGCTAACTTTGATGCCCAACTGCCGCGTGCGATCCATCTCACTGGATAAAGAGGGTCGCGCTTCTTCTGTGCATTATTACGATACCGTTGACAAACAATGGCGCGAAGTTCGGGCCAAGGTATTTGTGCTGGGAGCGGGCTGCATTGAGACGTCGCAGATTTTGTTGAACTCAAAGATCGCCAATAGCAGCGATGTTGTGGGGCACTATCTGAGTGAACATATGTATGCTTCGCTGAGTGGCTTTCTACCGCAGATGATGGGCCGTAAAGTGGTCAATGAAGATGGCAATGGATCGCATATTATCATCCCCGATCTGACTGAAAACTGGCGCGGCAATAAGTTCATTCGCGGCTATCAGATTTTCCCATCTGGCGGCATCAGTGAGTTCACTTTCGTCGGAAAACAACTGGCCGGATTTGGGCAGGATTGGAAAAGTAAGATTCGCGATTATTACACTGCGGGTGCTTCCATAACGTTCCAGGGTGAAGTGCTGCCCTACACAGACAATCATATTGTGGTGGATGAAAAGTTGAAGGACGATGCGGGTATTCCGGGCGTCCGCTTCCACTATAAATGGCGTGATAACGAAGCGGCCATGTTCCAGGACATGATGCAGGTGGGTGAAGAGATTTTACGAAAAGCAGGTGCGGAATTCACCATGCCGAAGAACCCGAGGCCCATCCACTACGGCCACTCCATTCACTACGTCGGAACAGCGCGCATGGGTAAGGATCCGAAGACTTCCGTTTTGAATGAATGGAACCAATCGCATGATGTGAAGAACCTTTTTGTGAATGATGCCGCTGCTTTCGTTACTGCCGGAAATCAGAACCCAACGTTGACTATCCTCGCCTTGGCCATGCGCTCCAGTGAACGAATTGCAGAGTTGATGAAGCGCCGGGAGTTATAGGTTGTTTCGTAAACTTTGGACAACATTCAAGTATCTGATGGAAGTGGAAGTGCACGTCTACGCCTTTTCCATTGCGGCCAACGTGTTGCTGAGCTTCTTCCCATTTCTGGTTGTGATGAGCGGACTTTGTCGCGCTCTACACTGGCGCGCTGCGGAACAGGCGGTGTTCTTCACCATTAAAGATTTTTTCCCTAACGATATCGCGGGCATCATTCTTTATGGCAACGGCACCAACGGCCTGGCCAACAGGCACCAGAAGTTTGAGCTGATATCACTGCTATTGTTGCTGTTCACCGCCAACGGTATTTTTGAACCTCTTGAAGTTGCCCTGAATCGCATTTGGGGTGTAAAGACCAATCGCAGCTTTTTGAAAAATCAATTGGTGAGCATGGGTTTAATTCTTACCTGCGGCACTTTGGCGTTTGTCAACGTGATGTTGACCGCAGTGAATCAGGAATTTTTGAGTAATCAACAAGGGTTCATGTCTGCCGTGCTGGGGACTGCTGCTACGGTGGTCTTCAAGATGGCTGCGGTGCCTATTTCCATCGCTATGTTTTTTCTTATCTATTGGATTTTGCCCAATTGCAAAGTATCGGCAGTACGTGTGCTTCCAGTCTCTATTGTGGTGGGTCTGGCTTTGGAATTGATGAAGTACTTACTGCATCAAGTGTATATTTGGGCACCCTTCCGGGCGAAAATGGGCAATGAGTATGGACCGTTTTTGGATTCAGCCAGCATTGTATTTTTAAGCTTTCTTGCGGCCATGGTAATCCTTGCCGGTGCTGAGTGGTCTGCGCGGCCAGTGATAGAGGATACGGAGAATACTATAATGGTGAATTCCATGGATGCTTTGCCTGCTGGCAAGGTTGAATAGTTTAAGGTGACCAGGACGTTATGGCAAACAATAAAAACGATAATTTGACGCGTCGTGATGTAGTGCAATTGGGGGCGGCAGCGGCTCTCAGCGCACCTTTTCTGCAAACAGTGAAGGCCGCTAGTAACCAAATTCAGTTGGGGCTGATTGGCACAGGTGGTCGAGGTCAATATCACATCACCCACCTCAACAAACTGGATGGTCACAAACTGGTGGCCGCTTGCGATCTTTACGAGCCTAACTTGAAAAAGGCCATTGCCGATTCCAAAGACAAACCGCAAGGCTACAAAGATTACCGGGAGTTGTTGTCGCGCAAAGACGTCGATGCCGTGATGATTGCGGCTCCGTTATACATGCACTATCCAATGACGCGTGACGCCATTCTGGCCGGCAAGCATGTGTTCTGCGAAAAGAGTTTGGTGTTCAAGCCAGAAGAAGCGTTTGCGCTGCGGGCATTGATGAAGGAACACTCCCGCCAAGTGCTGCAGGTGGGATTGCAACGCCGTTACAGCCAGTTCTATCAAGTAGCTCGCCAGATGATTGACAAAGGTTTGCTGGGTGACGTAACCAATGTTTACGCCCAGTGGCATCGGAATCTGGTGGCGAAACCAAGTAAGAACTGGATCATGAAAAAGAACGATCCACGTGGTGATGACGCCAATTGGCGCTTGTTGAAAAAAATGTCTGGCGGCTTGACCGGTGAACTGGCTTCGCACCAGATCGACATCGCCGATTGGATGTTCGGTTCGCATCCAGAAATGGTGATGGGCCTGGGCGGCGTTGATTACTTCAAAGATGGCCGCGATAATTACGACAACATCCAACTGATTTTCCGCTACCCCAAAGGGCAGCGTTTAATGTATAGCTCCATCTGCACCAATTCTCATTCGCCGATGTTTAACGCCAGCCGCACGGAATTTGGCGAAATCATTATGGGTACCAAGGGCACGTTGCATCTCACAGTAGGTACCGACGAAGAACCAGCGTTAGGGCTGTGGTTCCGCGAACCGGAAAAGCCAGCGGAGGCAGGTGCTGGAGCAAAACCAGTGGTTGCCGGCGCGTCGCTGGCATCCACCGGGAAAGGATCAAAATCGCTCCCCGTGCTATTGGGCAAAGATGAAGTCACAGAGAAAGACACATTTTTGTCGAAGGAAATGAAGTATGCCCGACGCTGGCTTTATAGCAAGGGCGTGATGGTTCCCGAAGAAGACAAGAACCCAGTGGATACGCAACTGGAATCCTTCTTTGAATGCTGCCGCAACGGCGGCAAGCCCAAAGCCGATATCGAAGTGGGCCTGGCCGATTCCAGCGCTGTGATGATGTCGAATTTGGCGATGGATGAGGGTCGACGAGTTTACTTCAATGAGTTTGAGAAAATGGCCGCTGGCAAGAAGGCTTAGTGAAAGCTTTCTGGTTCATTCCTCTATCAACGATGGCCCTGTTGGCAGCCGAGCCCGCAATGCAATGCGACGCCCTTGCTGCCAAGTCCTTCGGGGATGAAGTGAAGATTCACTCCGCAACTTTAGTGGCCGCCAAAGCTAACTTGCCTGAGCATTGCGATGTCCGCGGAGTCATTTGGCCAGAAGCGGGATTCGCCATCAAGCTTCCCACCGTTTGGAATGATCGTTTTCAAATGGTAGGCAACGGCGGTACTGCCGGTGTCATCAGCTTTGGTGCGGTGGATGGTGCCGTTCGCAAGAGTTTCGCTGCTGCTTCAACGGATACGGGTCACGATGCAGCCAAAGAACCGCTAGCCACCTTCGCCTACATCACGCCAGAAAATCCGAACGGTCGGCGCAAGCTGCTCGATTTTGCTTACCTCGCTGTGCATGAAACAGCGGTGCTGTCCAAACAATTGATGCAAGCCTACTATGGCAAGCCCGCGCGATTTTCCTATTGGGTGGGTTGCTCCACAGGGGGCCGCCAGGGAATGCACGAAGCCCAACGCTACCCTGAAGATTTCGACGGTTTGGTGATTGGTGCACCGGGACTTTATCTTACCGGTAACGTGACTCGCCGCATCTGGGTGGGTCAATCCCAACTAGGCGCAGGGGCCATTCCAGTGGAGAAACTCCCATTGCTGACCAAGGCAGTTTACGACAAGTGTGATGCGCTGGATGGGCTGAAGGACGGCATCATTGACGATCCTCGACGTTGCGGATTTAACCCGTCCAAGGATATCCCAAAGTGTGCGGATAACCAACCAGGGGCGGACTGCTTCACCGCTTCGCAAATAGAAGCGCTGAACAAAATTTATGGTGGCGTTCGCGATTCGAAAGGTAAGCTATTATTCCCTGGCGAACCTGTGGGAAGCGAGTCTGTTTGGTCTGACAATTTAATAGGCCCGATTAAGACCGTGTTGCCGCGCTCTGAAAGTCAGATGAAGTTGGCCATGCTTGATCCGCCTCCCGGACCTTCATGGAATTACACCATGTTCAACTTTGATACTGACCCTTCACGTGTCGCCAAAGCGGCAGCGGAGTTGAATGCGCGGAACCCTGACCTGACCCCATTGAAAAAGCGCGGTGGCAAAATCATTCATTATTCAGGATGGGCCGATCAACAAGTAAATCCGTTCCCTGGAATCGAATATTACCAGACGGTGAGCAAGCGTTTAGGAGAAGCTGCAACGCAAGATTTTTATCGGCTCTTCATGGTGCCTGGAATGTTCCACTGCAATGGTGGCCCAGGTTGCAACACGGTTGACTGGTTGGCCGCCGTCATGGATTGGGTGGAGAAAGACCTAGCCCCAACCCAATTGATCGGAGCGCATGTAGAAAATGGAAAGACCACCCGAACGCGTCCGCTTTGTCCCTATCCACAAGTGGCCCGCTACAAGGGAACTGGCAGTATTGATGAAGCTGTTAACTTCGCCTGTGTCGTTCTTCCATGAGCATTCAGGCCTATATGGGCCGCAACTCGCCGACGCCTTTGGTACCGGTAAGCACGGCGGGTTCTCCGCAAATTTGGGCTAAGCTTGAATTTCTGAATCCATCCGGTTCCACTAAAGATCGCATTGCTCGTTTCATTCTTGAAAAGGCCATGCGGCAAGGCCAGCTTAAAGCGGGGGAACATGTAGTGGAAGCATCCAGCGGTTCCACTTCCATCGCCATGGCTTTGGTTTGCGCCCAACTAGGTTTACGATTTACTGCCGTTTTGCCTGAAGGTGTCAGCAGTGAACGGGGCTTGATCATTCGCGCTTACGGAGGTGAGTTGCGCTTTACACCTCGTGAACTTGGGATCCGCGGCGCCATTGCTGAAACGGAGCGAATCGCGGCAACAGAACAAGCATTTCTGCCGCGTCAGTTTTCGAATCCCGATAACGCGTTGGCCCATCGCATGGGTACAGCTCGCGAGATCCTGGATCAGATTCCCGGAGGCACGGTCGCCGCCGTGGTCAGCGGAGTTGGTACCGGAGGCACTTTGGTGGGGCTTTATCAGGGCTTTTGCGATGCGGGCTGTTCCCCCATTCCGATCCTTGCCAAGCCCGTTACGTTCGAAAACATTTCCGATGTAGAATGTTCCAGCTTTAGTGCCCGCATCCCCGGCGTGGCAGACAACCTTTCCACCATCTTTCGCGAAGAAGAGTTACCGAACCTGGCCACTATTGACGTTGAAGATAGCGAAGCCATTGCAGTGACCCATCAATTGATGCGCCAAGGTTTTCCGGTTGGCCCAAGTTCCGGGCTCAACCTTCGTGCGGCGGCAATCGCTGCCGATCGTTTGAAGATCAACGGCCCCATCGTCACTGTGTTTGCAGATCGGATGGAACGATACTTCACAACAGAAATGTTCGCGCCGTTCCGCTAAAAGCCGATACCCTGGCTAGGATGCTTTACCGTCACCGAGTTCTTGCTCTACTTTTTCTTCTGTCCATCATCACGTATCTGGACCGTGTTTGTATTTCCGTGGCTGGGTCCTCGAATGCAGGCTGAGTTGGGGATTGATCCTACGCATTGGGGTTGGGTGGTTGGGGCTTTTACACTCACCTATGCGATTTTTGAAATCCCCAGTGGAGCGTGGGGCGATAAATATGGCCCCAGAACAGTTCTTACACGAATTGTTTTATGGTGGTCTCTGTTCACAACCCTCACTGGAGCTGTGTCAAATTTTTGGATCTTACTCGCCACACGCTTCTTTTTTGGAGCTGGCGAAGCTGGGGCATATCCCAACAGCGCATCGGCCATTTCCAAATGGTTCCCGGCTACGGATCGGGCCAAGGCCACTGGTATTGTATGGATGGCTTCGCGCTTAGGTGGAGCGCTGGCACCCTTGGTGGTTGTTCCTATTCAAATAAACTTTGGCTGGCGCACAACCTTTTATTGCTTCGGCATTCTAGGCGTTGTTTGGTGCTGCGTCTGGTACTGGTGGTATCGCGATTATCCTTTTGAAAAGCCCGGCGTCACGAAAGCTGAAATGGAGGAAATCGGTGCGGGAACAACCCGGGAACATCACAGCTTGCCTTGGGCTAGCGTCATGCGCAAACGAAATTTCTGGACCATCCTGCTGATGTATCACACGTACTGCTGGGGTTCTTACTTCTATCTATCGTGGCTACACACCTACTTACAAAAAGGTCGCGGTTTTACTGAAAACGAAATGCGTTACCTTTCACCACTGCCCTTTATTGCCAGAGCATGCGGAAACTTATTTGGTGGCTGGTTAAGTGATCGGCTTGTAAAAACGCACGGCATCAAATTCGGAAGGTGCATTGTAGGCACTGTCGGATTAGCCATGGCCGGCGTCTTTCTGATGAGTGCCGCGTTTGTTCCCGGTAAGTTCGCTGCGGTGATTTGCCTTTCCTTAGGCTATGGCAGCATGGATTGCATGTTACCGGTGGCTTGGGCTATCTGCCTGGATGTTGGTCGTCGATACGGCGGTGCCGTTTCCGGCTCTATGAATATGGCTGGCCAAATGGGCTCCTTTCTTTCTTCGGTAGCATTTGGCTATATGGTGGATTACTTCGGTAACTACAACGACGCTCTGAAGCCGTTGGCTTTCATGTTATTTGTAAGTGCATTTATTTTTTGGCGGATCAATCCCAATGAGCAGTTAGTTGACGGGGATGAGATTCCGGCACTTACTTAAGGCAGATCACTGCTGCCCATCAGCCATTGGTCAACGCCCCTGGCTGCTTTGCGTCCTTCAGCAATGGCCCACACGACCAGTGATTGACCACGTCGCATATCGCCTGCGGCGAAGACTCCGGGCACTGAACTCATGTAATTTTCATCCGCTTTGACGTTGCCGCGGGGATCCAGTTCTACCGTTAATTGTTCCAGTAATCCATTGCGCACGGGGCCTAGAAAGCCCATGGCTAGCAGCACCAATTCGGCATCCATTTCGAACTCACTTCCGGGGATTGGATCGAACTTTGGTGCGGGACCGACTTTCACTCCGTGGAGCTTTTTCACGTTGCCCTGTTCATCGCCAGTGAACTTAGTGGTGGCTAGAGACCATTGCCTGACGCCACCTTCTTCATGGGCCGATTCGATGCGCATTTGAAGTGGCCAAAGAGGCCATGGAGTGGATGGTGCACGATCATCGGGTGGTTGGGGCATGATCTCAAACTGATTCACGCTGGCTGCTTTATGACGGTGGGAAGTACCCAGGCAATCGGCTCCAGTATCACCGCCGCCGATGATGACGACGTGCTTATCTGTGGCCATAATCTGATCGAGGACGTTGTCACCGGCAACACGTTTATTCTGTTGCGGCAGGAATTCCATGGCATAGTGAATGCCCTTCAAATCCCGTCCTGGGACATTTAAATTACGGGGCCATTCGGCACCACCGGAGAGTAAGAGTGCATCGAAATCGTTACGCAACTCCTCTGCTGAAACATTGACGCCGACGTTGGCATTGACGCGGAATTCCACACCTTCGGCTTCCATTTGTTCAATGCGCCGATCAATGTGATGTTTTTCCATTTTGAAATCGGGGATGCCATAGCGCAGCAGTCCGCCGATGCGATCATTTTTTTCAAAAACGACAACAGTGTGTCCAGCACGGTTTAACTGTTGAGCAGCGGCGAGGCCTGCCGGACCACTGCCGATGACGGCGACTTTCTTGCCCGTGCGCAATGGCGGTGGTTCGGGCTTGATCCAACCTTCTGCCCAGGCATGATCGATGATGGTGCGTTCGATGGTCTTAATGGCAACGGGCGGTTCATTGATCCCAAGAACACAGGCCGCTTCACAGGGAGCAGGACAAATACGACCAGTGAATTCCGGGAAATTATTGGTGGCGTGGAGTTGGCGAATGGCATCGCGCCAACGGCCTTGCCAAACGAAATCGTTCCAATCGGGAATGATATTCGTAAGCGGACAGCCGGTGTGGCAAAAGGGAATGCCGCAATCCATGCAGCGACCACCTTGCAGGCGCACCTTTTCCTCGTCGAAGGGTTGATACACCTCGAAGTAGTCATTGACTCGTTCGGCAACAGGACGGCGGGTGGGCGTTTCTCGCGCGTATTCTAAAAACCCGGTTACTTTACCCATGGATCACCTGCTTCGGAGAGTCGTGTTGATGTTGCTGCAATGGAACGGTCAGCGGTTCTGTGCGACGTGGAATATTCATCACACGCTTGTATTCATGGGGGAAAACTTTGACGAATTTCGGGAGCATAGTGCCCCAATTTTCCATGATCCATTTGGCACGCGGTGAACCGGTGGCGTTGAAATGTTTCTCAATCAAATTGCGCAGAGCTTGCATGTCTACTGGTTGATCTACAGGTTCTAAATCGACGCCTGTGCGGTTGCAATTGTAATTTACGAAATCGCCAGTTTCATCCAGCACGTAAGCAAAGCCGCCGCTCATGCCTGCGGCGAAGTTGCGTCCACAATGGCCCAGCACAACCACCATGCCCTTGGTCATGTATTCACAGCCATGGTCGCCAACGCCTTCCACAACGGCGGTGGCACCGGAGTTGCGAACAGCAAAACGTTCGCCGGCCATGCCGTTAAAGTATGCTTCACCACTGGTTGCTCCATAAAGAACAACGTTGCCGATGAGAATATTTTCTTCAGGAATGAACGACGAATTGCGCGGCGGATAGACCACGATTTTACCGCCAGACATACCTTTGCCGACATAATCGTTGGCATCGCCCTCAAGAGTAAGGCTGACGCCCTTGGCGAGGAAAGCACCAAAAGATTGGCCTGCTGATCCACTGAAGTTAATCTGAATGGTATCGTCGGGCAACCCGGCAGAGCCGTGTTTTTTTGCGATCTTACCACTGAGCATTGCGCCTACCGTGCGATGGATGTTGCGGATGGGCAATTTGAATTCAATGGGCGTGCCGTTTTCAATGGCGTCCTTGGCGAAATCGATCAACTTGTAATCCAGCGCTTCGGCCAAGCCATGATCCTGCGAGATCATACAGCGGCGGCCAACGCGGGAAGGCAGCGGCGGGTTATAGAGAATGGCCGAAAGATCAATGCCACGGGCTTTCCAATGATGCAGCACATCTTTCATTTCGAGAAGGTCAACACGGCCCACCATATCGTCCACTTTACGAATGCCTAGGGATGCCATAATTTGGCGGAGCTCTTCTGCCATATAGAAGAAAAAGTTGATGACGTTTTCCGGCTTGCCTTCAAACTTGGCGCGCAGGGCGGGGTCTTGCGTGGCAATGCCCACTGGGCAGGTATTCAGATGGCACTTGCGCATCATGATACAACCGAGGGCGATTAGCGGAGCTGTGGAGAACGCGAATTCTTCAGCGCCTAGCAAGCAGGCAACGGCGATGTCGCGACCAGTTTGCAGTTTGCCATCAGTCTGCACTCGGATACGACTGCGCAGATCGTTCATGACCAATACCTGCTGGGTTTCAGCCAAGCCGAGTTCCCAAGGTGCACCGGCGTGTTTAATTGAAGTCAGCGGACTTGCCCCGGTACCGCCGGAATCACCGGCGATGACCACCAGATCGGCATGGGCTTTGGCGACGCCTGCGGCCACTGTGCCAACGCCCACTTCGGCAACGAGCTTGACGGAAATACGGGCATCGGGATTGACGTTTTTCAAGTCGTAGATAAGTTGGGCCAAATCTTCGATGGAGTAAATATCGTGATGTGGCGGCGGTGAAATGAGGCCGACTCCGGGAATGGAATGGCGAACGCGGGCAATGGTTTCATCCACTTTATGGCCGGGCAACTGACCGCCTTCACCGGGCTTGGCACCTTGGGCGACTTTGATTTGCAGTTCATCGGCATTCACTAAGTAATTGGTGGTGACGCCGAAACGACCGCTGGCCACCTGTTTGATGGAGCTACGTTTGGAATCGCCATTGGGCAGCATGGGGAAGCGTGCTTCATCTTCCCCGCCCTCACCGGTGTTGGAGCGACCACCCATACGGTTCATGGCGATGGCCAACGTTTCATGAGCCTCTTTGCTGATGGACCCATAAGACATGGCACCAGTGGCAAAGCGTTTGACAATTTCTTTAGCCGGTTCCACATCGTCGATGGGAATGGGTTTCACCTTATCGGTCTTGAACTGCATTAAGCCGCGGATGGTGCATAGCTGCTTGTTCTGGTCATTGATGGCCGATGAATATTCCTGAAAAGTTTTGAAGCTTTCCTGACGCACCGCATGTTGTAATTTGGTGACTGTGTTGGGATTGAAGGTGTGATATTCACCACGCACACGATAGGAATATTGGCCCCCGGCATCCAGCAGTTGATCAGAATCGGTGACTGGTTGAAAGGCATGCTCATGCTTCATTTTCGCTTCACGAGCAAGTACGTCCAAGCCCACGCCGGCGATCTTTGAGGGTGTACCGGTGAAGTATTTATCGACCACGTCTTTGTTGAGTCCGATGGCTTCAAAAATCTGCGCACCGCGATAGCTTTGCAGAGTAGAGATCCCCATTTTGGAGAAGACTTTTAGCAGCCCTTTGTTGACGGCCTTTTTGAAATGCTTCAGTGCTGTCTCAAAATTGACGGTGATCTGCCCGTTGAGGGCCATGTCTTCCAGACTCTCAATGGCCAAGTAGGGGTTGATGGCGCTGGCACCGTAGCCGATGAGCAGGGCGAAGTGCATGACTTCACGAGGCTCACCTGATTCGACAACCAGGGCACATTGAGTGCGCAGGCCATCGCGAATCAGGTGGTGATGAACGGCGGTGAGAGCGAGCAAACTGGGGATAGGGGCTGAATCTTTATCCACGCCGCGATCCGACAGAATCAGGACACTGTAACCACTCTTGACAGCCCAACTGGCGCGCTTGTTCAAACTATCAAGAGCACGTTCCAATTCCTTTTCACCACCGTGAACATTGAACAGAGTGGGCAAAGTGTAAGCGAGAAAATCACCAGTTGAGACGCGGCGCAGTTTTTCTAAATCGCGATTGGTGAGAATGGGATGCGGCAATTTCAACGTATGGCAATGCTGCGGCGTTTCAGCCAGAATATTCCGCTCTGTGCCGATGTAGCTGTTGAGCGACATTACTAACTCTTCGCGAATAGGATCAATGGCCGGGTTAGTAACTTGTGCGAATAACTGTTTGAAGTAATTGAACAAAGGCTGGGGCTTATCGGAAAGGCAAGCCAGCGGAGTATCGGTGCCCATAGACCCGATGGGTTCTTCGCCCTTTTCACCCAAGGGCCGTAACAGCATGCGGACATCTTCTTCTGTATAGCCGAACGCCCGTTGCCGTTCCAGCAGTGTTTCATGATTGGTGACGTAGACCCGCGGTGGTTCAGGAAGTTTATCCAGAGTGATTTGATTTTCACGAATCCACTGGGCGTAAGGCTGGCGGGAATAGAGGCGCTGCTTGATTTCTTCGTCGGGGACAATGCGTCCTTCCACGGTATCCACCAAAAGCATTTTGCCAGGCTGCAACCGACCTTTGATGCGGATATCTTCAGGCTTGAAGGGCAGCACTCCGGTTTCTGACGACATGATGAGCAGGTCATCTTTGGTGACGGTGTATCGGGCAGGGCGCAGGCCGTTACGATCCAGCGTGGCGCCAACCATACGGCCATCGGTAAAGGCGACGGAAGCGGGGCCATCCCACGGTTCCATGAGTGAAGCATGGTATTCGTAGAAGGCCTTTTTATCGGGATGCATGGTGGGGTCGTTATCCCAGGCTTCGGGAATCAACATGGCCATGACATGAGGCAGGGAACGGCCAGACAGCATGAGCAGTTCGACTGCGTTGTCCAAGGTAGCGGAATCACTGCCATTGGGCTGGATGATGGGGTAGAGCTTCTTAATATCATCACCCCAAAGTGGCGAAGCGAGTACAGCCTGACGAGCAGCCATCCAGTTGCTGTTGCCTTTGACGGTATTGATTTCGCCGTTGTGGCATAGATAACGGAACGGATGAGCGAGTTGCCAAGTGGGAAACGTGTTGGTGGAAAAGCGCTGGTGCACCATGCAGATGGAACTGATGGTGTCTGGGTCGGCCAAGTCCTTATAGAACTGGTCAATTTGGGGAGCGAGCAGCAATCCTTTGTAAATGATTGTTCGGCAGGAGAGCGAAGGGATATAGAAAAAATCTTTTTCGCGGATATCTGAAGCCAGCATTTCATTTTCAGTGCGCTTGCGGACCAGATAGAGTTTGCGTTCAAAAGTATCTTCATCCATACCGGTAGGGCGTTTGATGAACACCTGTTCAATGTAAGGCTGGGAGGCGCGGGCAACACGGCCAATGGCGTCGGAGTAAATGGGCGTGTCACGCCAACCAAGCGCTTCCAAACCTTCTTCGCGAGTGACCCGTTCAATGATGCCTTCGGCTTTGAGCCGTGCAGTGAGTTCCACCGGAAGAAAGCACATGCCAATGCCGTATTCGCCGGGGCCGGGAAGAGTGAAGCCGATCTTGCGGCATTCCTTTTCGAAAAACAAGTGAGGAATTTGAATGAGCACACCAGCGCCATCGCCAGTTTCCGGATCGCAACCACATGCGCCACGATGGGTGAGGTTGATGAGGATCTGAATCCCTTTGGTGATAATGTCGTGCGAGGCGTGGCCTTTGATGTTGACGACGAAGCCAATGCCACAGGCGTCATGTTCGTTGCGAGGGTCGTACAGGCCTTGGGCTGGGGGCAGCCCGATTTGGATGTCGTTCCGGTCTTCTGAGTTCAAGGACATGCTTAAGTAGACCTCCGGTTACAAGTATGGAATTTTTGAAGTATACAGGAGATATACAGTATAAGTCAAACAGATTGTTTCAAAATATTACTATCAGTTTTTCTGATAGTTACAATATTTGTAAATCTGTAATAGTAAGGCGTTGACATAAGTTCAGCTTATGATATTCTGGCTTGAGTGAACTTCGCGCACCTCAAACTTTTCAAAGACATCGGCCAGGGTCGTAGTGTCAGTAAAGGGGCATCGCTCAATGAAATTAGCCAATCGGCGGCCAGCCAGCACATTCAGGAATTAGAAAAAGAGCTTTCGGCTCAACTACTTGACCGGACGACTCGGCCACTGACGATGACACCGGCGGGACGCTTGTATTACGAGCTGTGTCGCGATGTGCTGAGGCGGCGGGAGGAGTTTGACTCGGCGTTGGGGCACTTACTTTCGGAAGTAGAAGGTACGGTTCGGGTGGCCAGTATTTATTCGGTAGGACTATCGGAGATGTGGCGGCTTGAGACGGAATTCGCACGAAGGTTTCCTGATGCGAATTTGAGGGTGGACTATCTTCGACCGGAGAAAGTGTATGCGTCGGTGGAAGCGGATCAAGCGGATTTGGGATTGGTGAGCTATCCGGAAGCGGCGCGGGAAATTGCGGTGGTGCCGTGGCGTCATGAAGAGATGGTGCTGGCTTGTACTCCGTATCATCCACTGGCAAGGTTGGATGAGGTGACTCCTGAAGCATTGAATGGAGTGGATTTTATTGGCTTCGATGATGACCTGCCGATTAGGCGGGAAGTGGACCGTTGGCTACGTGAACATGGGGTGACGGTAAATCTGGTGATGCACTTCGACAATCTGCAGATGATTAAAGAAGCGGTGGCGCTGGGGAGTGGCGTAAGCATTGCTCCGGCTCGGGTGTTGGAAGCGGAGATAGGGCAGGGTCGACTGGTGGCGGTGAAGTTACGGGCACCGGGTTTGTACCGACCGCTGGGAATTATTCATCGGAAGCGGAAGAAGTTTAATAGGGCGACGCAGAGTTTTTTGGATTTGCTGCAGGAGGCTCCTGTCTTGGGGGCCCTCCGCTGACTTCTTGCACGGATTTTTATCCGCAGATGGCGCAGATTAACGCAGATGAAAACCTACGAAGTTTGTCTTTGTGTCTATCTGCGTTATCGGCTTACTTCTTGCACGGATTTTTATCCTCGGATGGCGCAGATTAGCGCAGATGAAAACTTACAAGAGTTTGTCTTTGTTTTATCTGCGTTCATCTGCGGATACTTTTAGGCACTGGCGCGGATGGATCGTAATTTTTTCATTACGTCGGATCCTCCGCGTCCGAACAAATCATGCAGCACCAAGTACTGTTCGTACAGTTGCTGATAGATAACATGCGCGGTGGGGTTGGGGTGATAGGCTTGTCCACTGACTCCGCCCATCTGCGATGCTGCGGCGGCGATGTCTGTAAATGCACCGCCTGCCACTGCTCCATGCATTGCTGCACCCAAGCCTGACCCCTGCAATGACTTTGGCAATTCAATGGTTCGATTAGTCACGTCGGCGAAAATTTGCATGACTAGCGGCGACTTTTCGGCGAGTCCTCCGCAGGCCATCAACCGGTCAATAGGGATGCCTTCCTTTTCAAAAGCACGAATGACCGTTAATGTTCCGAAGGCAGTGGACTCAATTAAGGCTCTGTAAATATCTTGTGGAGTGGTGCTCAAAGTAGCGCCTACGAGCAGGCCGCTGAGGTCTGCATTCATCAGTACAGAACGGTTTCCATTCCACCAATCCAGGGCTACCAAACCACTCTGCCCAGGCCGCAACGCCGCCGCTTTGGCAGTAATCTCATCAGCATTCACGCCGAATGCGCGGAAGAACCAGGCGTACAAATCGCCCACTGCTGCCTGGCCCGCCTCATAACCCCAGTAGCCAGGAACAATGCCGCCATCGACCACGCCGGCGACCCCTTCGACGATCTTGCGTTCCCGTGCCATGAGCATGTGGCATAGCGAGGTGCCCATGATCATTACCAACACACCAGGCCCGACAACCCCACAGGCGGGCACTCCAGCGTGTGCATCGATGTGACCCACGGCGACTGGTGTGCCTTCCAGCAATCCAGTCGTGGCGGCCATTGAAGCAGTTAACCCACCGGCTTTTGCACCCAGTGGATAGAATTTTGTAGCCAACTTTTCGGCCACTACGTTCGCCATGTGTGGATCAAGTGCTGCGAAGAATTCCTTCGATGGAAATCCGGAACCCTTCACCCACAAATCTTTGTAACCGGCAGTGCACTCATTGCGACGCTCTTCGCCGGTTAGCTGCCAGACAATCCAATCGGCGGCTTCAATGAGCTTGTCTGCCTTCTGGTAAATTGCAAAATCTTCTTCCACAATTTGCAGGGCTTTGGCAAAAAACCATTCCGAAGAGTGCGCCCAGTTATACATCTCCAGCGCCTTCTCATTGCGTTGGCGGCCAATGATGTTGATGCGATCTGCTTGTGGCTGGGCTGCATGATGCTTCCAAAGTTTCACCCAAGCGTGAGGCCTGCTGGCGAACTCTGGCAATGTGCAAAGGGGCGTGCCATCGGCAAGGGTAGGCAGCATAGTGCATGCCGTGAAATCTGTACCGATCCCCACTACTTGTTCGGCTTTCACTCCTGAACTCTTCAACACTTGCGGGACGCCCTGCTCTACAACGTGAATATAATCACGCGGATCTTGCAGTGCCCAATCATGGCCAAGAGCTGTGCCATTGGGAAGAGCACTTTCGAGGACTCCATTGGGATACGGTATCAAGGCCCATGCGGCTTCCTCGCCTGTTTCGATGGATACCAGCATCACGCGGCCGGATTCAGTTCCGTAATCAATTCCAATTGCAAAGCGTCCGGTCATAAGTATCCTACTTTCGCAGAAGATGTTCCAGACCTTCCACAAAATAGTGGTCGCCCCACATCACTGATTCGTCTACGCCAAGATTTTTATGAACGTGGTAAACGCCGCCGGTAAGAATCCCTTCGTAGCCACGATCTTTACCCAGATGCCTTTCGCAAAGTGTCCGTAAGATGCGCAGACCGGTGGCCCAATAGAGATGCCCTTTCATTGGATCCTGCACCAAACGCGAGAGCCGCAACATGCCGCTGGCAGCAATCGCAGCAGCGGAAGTATCCAGAAGTTTACGCTTGCCCACAGGCGCATTGAAGTCCCAAGGTGGAATGCCATCGGCTGGCGTGTGGCGGATGAAGTAATCTGTGCAAGCCTCTGCGGTGGCTAGAAAATGGGGGTCGCGACTGTATTCATAGCAAGTCCCGAAACCATAGAGTGCCCAGGCTAGGCCGCGGGACCAACAGGAATCGCCACGATAGCCTTGCTGGGTGCTTTGTCGCAGAAATTCACCGGTTTGAAAATCGAAGATACCTTCATGAGCGGTGGACCCATCGCCGCGTACCAGAACCCTTTGCGTGGTCATGGCATGACGCATGGCGATATCGCGAAGCTTTTTGTCACCAGTGGCGCGGGCGGCGTAGAAGACTAGGGGAACGTTCATCATGATGTCGATGAACAAAGAATCGTCACCGACAAACGAACGCAAATACTGTCCATTTTCCTGGAAGCGCAGGGCTAGTGTTTTACCTGCTTCGACCACAATTTTATCCAGTGCTGGCTTTGGTTCAAGGCGTTGCCAACGGTAGTAAGTGGAAAGAAAAATGAACCCTAAATCATGAACTTCTTTATCGTGCTTCCGTGGTTCCAAAGGCGTTGTGTAGTGAATGGCTTGTTCGCGCCAAAAGGCAGTGTCCTTGCCTTCATGGGCCAATTCATGACGGTGGAACATCCACATCATGCCGGGTAAAAATCCATCGCACCAGCGTGTCCAGGCCGGTCCATCGTGCTTCCACTTACCTGCTTTGGTATACATCGGATAGAAATCGGGATGCTTTTCAATCAGCTTGCGAACTTGCTTTTGAGCAAATTGCAGTGAGTTTTCGAATAGACGTTTATCGGAATCAAGCTGGAATTGAATCATGCGAACAGTACTCCTTTCGACACATCTTTCTAACGTACCATTGGCGACTTAACATATTTTGCTAAATCGCGAAAGGCGATGACGTTGAATTTATTTTCTTTTAAGTATTGAAGATAGTATTCAAACACCTCTGGAGGAGTGGTTACCCAATCATGAGCGTAATCGGGAATTCCATGGATGGTGAGCACCGCGATCTTCCCATTCTTCGCCTGATTTAAGCCTGCAAGAATCATGGCCTTGTTATCTTTTCGGGTGGTGAAACCAGGGATCAACATGGGGTCATCTTTTTGCGGATCGTACACACGATCTTCGCCACCCCTGGCAAACAAGTATCCACGGCCGCGAAGAATTTGAATGGCAGCGGCACTGGAGGCATAGCCGGGATAGGCGAAGGTGATTGGACGAGGCCCGCCGTAATCGGCAATCTTTTTTTCGATGTATGCCAACTGTTCTGCTAACTGGGTTGGATTCAGTTTGTCGACATGGGTGTGGGTCCATGTATGATTGGCCACTTCAAAGCCCATCTTATGAAGATCTGCTATCTGAGTCCAACTCATGTAATGGTGCTTGTTGGCAAAATCGGGAGGGAATTCGCAGACAAAAAACGTAGCGGGGAATCCGTACTTTTTCAACAGCGGGGCGACGTAGGTGGCATGGGTGCTAACGCCATCGTCGAAGGTCAAAATGACTGTTTTGTCGGGTATTGACTGCAGGTCGGCTGCATGAAGAGCGAGCGTCAGAAATAGGATTGCGAAAAAACGTAATTGCATGGGAAGCATTCACATTATATGCAATCCAATGTGAGTAACTTGCTAAAATTATGAATCATGAAACGCAGGCACTTCCCATTAGCGATGGCAGCCTTGGCCGCAGTGCCGGCTTGCGCTGCGAACTTAGAACGGGATCGGCTGAAACGTATGGCAGGGCGCGTTGTTCCGACTCACGCTGCGGCAAAGTTGGATGGCGTAAAGTTGGATCGTAAATGGTTTGGTGATTATTGCCGAGCCAAAGTTTCTAACCACGGCAAGAACGCTATCGCGATCAAAGAAATTGTTCTGTTCGCGGTGCCATTGGCATTGCCGCCAGAAACTATTCTTTACGGTGAAAGCTTTCAGATGCTGTCGCAAACAATTGGCACGTTGGGGAAGCCCGTTGATCTTTCCTATTCGGAACTGAAGCACTACCGCATTCCACAACCTGAAGGAGTCACTGCACTTTCTGGCATGCTGCTGTTGTCACCGAGCAATGAGCCTCATGTGTTGTTCAGTTTCACATCGTGCAATCGTTTCATTGGGCGCTTTTATTTGAAGCCTGATCTATTGGAAATTGTCGTCGATACGGAGGGACTGGCGCTGCAACCCGGCGAATCCTGGGAGCTGGAAGAGTTCCTGTTTTTCACGCACCTCATCCGCAGTGAACTATTGCAAATTCTTGCTGAACGCATTGCAGAAAATCATCCGCCGTTGAAGACTGCGAGTCCGCCCAGCGGTTGGTGTTCCTGGTATTGCTTCGGACCAGGAGTAACCGCGAAGAACGTTTTGGATAATCTGGACACAATCGCCAAAGAGTTTCCACAACTGAAATACGTGCAGTTGGACGATGGCTATCAATCAGCGATGGGTGATTGGCTTGGTGCGGGACAAGCCTTTGGCGGCGATTTAACATTCGTGCTTAAGGAAATCCGAACGCGTGGATTTCAACCAGCAATCTGGGTAGCGCCCTTCATTGCCGAATCTGAATCAGAAGTATTCAAGCAGCATCCTGATTGGTTCATTCGCGATGATGATGGCAAGCCGCTTCGTGCGGATAAAGTCACGTTTGCGGGTTGGCGTCGTGGACCTTGGTATGCGCTGGATGGCACTCACCCAGCAGTTCAAAAACATCTTGAAACTGTTTTTCGTACCATGCGGCAAGAGTGGGGTTGCACCTACTTCAAGCTGGATGCCAACTTTTGGGGAGCGATGCATGGGGGCCATTTTTACGATGCCAAAGCAACGCGAATTGAAGCCTACCGTCGAGGTATGCAGGCTATTTTGAAGGGTGCTGGTGATAGTTTTCTTCTGGGATGTAATCATCCCATTTGGCCATCATTCGGCCTAATTCATGGTTCCCGTAGTTCCAGTGACATCAGCCGGAAGTGGACTACTATTCGCAAGGTGGCTCGTGAAAACTTGAGTCGCAATTGGCAAAACAGTACGCTTTGGTGGAACGATCCCGATGCGATTGTTCTGGCAGGCACGTTACCTGAAAATGAATTTCAATTTCATGCCACGGCAGCTTTTGCCAGTGGTGGGATGATGCTGAGCGGAGACGATCTACCACAGATTCCGGAAGAGCGCGCCATTATGCTGAAGAAGATGTTGCCTCCAACTGCAGTGGCCGCCAAGTTTGCAGACCAATCCCTGGACGTGGGCTATTCAGAATTTAAGGGAGGGTTGTTTGCCAGCCTTTTCAACTGGGACGACGAGCCCAAGCGCATACGATTGAAGTTGCCCTATATCTGCGCGGTCACCGATTTCTGGACCGGGAAAAGTCTTGGGAAGCAAAGTGGTTTGGTGATTGAACAGATGCCCGGACGTTCCGCAAGATTGTATGTTTGCAAGAAGGCGGAATAACTTTTAGCTGCTGTTAGCGACGGTTCCAGGAAGTCTTATCCAGACTGGGGAACCGAATCTTGCAATTGCCTGGATCAATCCCTTGAATTCTGGCAGCACCATTGCCGTCTAAACTGCCGGTGACAATACTTCCGTCGGGGAGTGTGATTTCATATGTCTGCCCTGCCGCTGGATTTCCTTCCTCATCAAGCATGGCGATTTCAACCCAATGCTTCTTGTCTTTCGAAACTATCTTTGGCGGTAGATTTGCAGAGCAAGGTTGCACGGCGCTACCAACATCTTGATGCTGGAACGATGCGTCAGTGTCTTGTTCAGCTTTAGTCAATTTCGATGGCATGATGGTGCGTGTCCCTTAAATCTTGACCCTTCAAGAGGTGGTTTTCCCGTGTTCTTTGGCAACCGTAAACAAGTGGTCAATTCGAGCCGTGGGGTTATTCAATACTTTGTCATTGAGGATTTTCGAAGCCCATGGAAGATCTTCATTTTTGTCAAAATCGCGTCCAAACACCATCATGACGTCAATGTATTTGCACACGTCGCGCTCAGCACTCACGCCGTAGCTGGCAGCCCTTTCCATGCCATATTGAATGATTTCTCGCACACCCTGTTCCTGCAATACTTCCGATTCAGAGGGGAAGCACTTGCTGAGATGCGCAACCACGCGATTTTCGAAATCGTAGGCGGCGGATTCAGATAGTGTTTGCAACTGCTCTTGGCGAAGAATCATGGTTCAGAAACTTCCTTTATTCATTGGAGAGAACATCTACCTGTCGTCCAGCATTCTGGGTGATCCAACTCCGTTCCTCATTGGTCAGGGCACCACCGAAATACTCTACGGCTCGCAAGCACCTCACGCGGAGTGAAGGAATATTTTCAGGATCAATGTCTGGCAATCGGCCAAGGTTTGACTCAACCGTTCGAAACATACTTGCCATTTCGGTGCGCCTGCCTGCATCTTCCGCTCTCACTAGTTGATCAGCAGGACTGTTGCCCCACGTCTCATGACGAAGGCGAATGGCCGACCAGGGAGTCAAATATTCCAGGTACCCGTATTCCAAAGTGAGGTAGATTTTGATCTCCTCGCCGATTCGCTTCTTACGATCTGCAATAGCCAATAGTTGTGCTTTCGTATCATTGGCGCGACGCACGCGGTCCAGACGCAATGACCGCATCTCATCTAAACTATAAGCCTCCTGACGGGCCTGATAGTTGCTCTCTGCTTGTGCGGCAGCGGCGGCTCGCAATTGGCCAATGCGTGCTTCCAGTGTGCGTGAATCCGTGCCGGGCCCAAGCCTGTCCTGCAATTCCAGTAGTTCAACAATGTCAGAAGAACTCTGGGCATTGGAAATCAACAGATGAGAATAGCTAGCAAGCTTCGGTACTTCAGCAGGGGTGCAAACTGCCGCGATGGTTCGACTAATGACGGCTGATTTGGCGACGTCAGTTGGTGTTGGATTGGCTGGAAGCAAGCTTGATAAGTGACCGCATACTTCGTGCAGATCGTAAAAAGTCACCACTTTTTCCAAGCGGAGCATCGACTTGATGCGCGTATCCCGCCCCACTCGATCCATGACGAAACGGCCGATTACATCGGGTTTCAGCCGCTTTGGGATGGCGTCACCATGGAACGCGTCCGGCTGCAAGATGTAGCTTTCAAGTTGTAGAATTCCTGTGTCAGTGTTCATCTTCTTCCTCTGTTGCCCACTTAAGCAGAGCGGTCCAATCAATATTAGTGCCGCCAGTATGAGATTCAGGTTCAAGTTGGTGCTCATCAAAATGGCTCAATCAGGCCCCTTCCCTTGTCATGAATGCGATCAATTTGGCGATGTAAACCTGCTGGACTATCGAATTGCTGCGGTCGCTCTTTAATTCGTTTGGATGCCGGTTCAGAAACAGTTGCACTTGTACCGTTGCGCATCACTTGCTGAGCCAAACGAGCGCCAGTGGCGTGAATAAGATCTTCGGCTACATGCAGCATCTCATGAGGAAGCGTTACGAAATTGCCATCGGTCCCATCCATGGCCGACGCTATCACGAATACTGAAAACCGCACTGGCGCAATTGCCGGACGTTGCGGGTCAATACTTCCTCCATGCATCATCGCCTGCCCGCGATCGCCAGCAGCGATGGTCTGAACAACAAAAATATCAACCCGGTCTTCGCCTGTATCGTAGGTTTTTAGAAGAGCCCGCTGTTGACTGGACCCGATGAGAAAGTCGTTAGTGAATCCCGCGAGACTGGCGACGCTTGGCCGACCTATGGAAAGAACCTGCCGTGTATCACCAATGGGCTGAATTTCCTGATCAATGGTAACCAGGCCTCCAGGAACGGTGACAACAATATCGGCGCTTCTGTTCCCGACCAGATCATTGAACCCTGCGGGATTGACGGTTACTGTAGCAACATACGGAGGCAACACCAATGCTGCAAGGGCAGCCGCGGTAACAGCAGGTTTGGCATTTTTCACCGTTACAATTGGCCCAATTACTTGTGTGGGATTGCCAGGTGAAGTGATGCGGAAGCCCATTTGGCCTCCACCGTTCGCAGTAACACCATGCGGTTCCCCGATTGCTACCAGATTATTTTGCGGGTCTACGATTCGCGTGGGTTGAGCCCGGCGCGGAACGATGCCTGCTTGCGCATAAACACGGCGTACCCAGCGATTGATTCGCCGGTCCGCTTGAGCAATGGTAACTACGGGAGCTGCACCGGGCGCGGTGGTCAGAATATGCACTGCCATGCGCAATGCTGTTCTGGCCTTGCGCGGGCCTGCCGTATCGCCAATGCGGACTGTCTTAGATACCTTGCATAAGTTGACCGGACATTTTTGCAGGGTGTAAGTTGCGCGCACTGCCTGTTGCAAAATTTCCACCAGCGGATCGCCTTCGTCGGTCATATCTGTGGCCAGTAGAGTCTGGGTGGGCAACGCGGCTTTATCGGTATCGTCAGTGACCAAGCGAAGATATCGACAGCGGAAGGCAACGCCACTGGTCACAATTTTGCACTCCAGCGGATCAAGACTTCGCCGTGCTTGTTCGGCAGCGGGAAACGCGTCGTGTCCAAAGGTGCCGTTGGGTAAAAGTACACGGCGCAAGGCTTCCAGTTTGACGATCACGGGGGACGCAGCTTGCGGATCAACAACCTCTACTTTGAAAGTATCTGGATCGTCATGGCCTAACGGATTGAATCCGAAACTGTTGGGAAAAACCCCGGCATCTTCCAAGCCACCTCTTGTGGTTTGATGATTGCTGATGTGTAGCACGGGAACATCCAGATCTTTAAGGTAGGGTAGATTTGGCGAACCGTGAGTCATTCGGATACTTACCGGCGGCGCATTTCTACGAACGAATACATGCCGCAAATCCGTCGCGCCACCAGCGCTTCCAGGGTCAATATCGGGGACCGTAACAATGTCACCGGCAACCAGGTCGCGGTTCAGCAAACCACTATTGGCTGGATCACCCCGCAGCGGTTGACAATTGAGAAAGCCAGAAGAAATGGCGATGACGCACAAACAATCCCCGTCTTGGGCGATGACCAAGCTTGGCACTCGGTGAGGCCTCCTAAGTTTGAATGTTTGGTTAAGTGGACTTCATCGACAAGCCCACTTTCTGCAACAGTCTAATTCTGCTTATCGTATCATTCTGTCAACTTCGATCTATTACAAATACTTCACCAACGCTGGCATTCAGAAGTTAGCCCCACCACTTTTCGCCGTCGGCTAAATGAGCCTTGGCCACATCTGGACTGATGTCTGTTCCCAGACCGGGCTTATCATTGACGTTGATGAATCCATCGGCAATGTAAGGGCCATCGAGCAACAGTAGTTGATCCATCCAGCCGCCTTGCCCGGTGATGGTTTCGCAAGCCATGTAGTCGCGAATTGATGCTGCCCATTGGCAGGTTGCATATGTATTGAGCTGGCTGCCGGTGTTGTGATTGGCCATGGGAAGCCCCCAGACATCGGCCATATCGGCAATGCGTTTGGTTTCCAGAAACCCACCGGAATTGCGAAGGTCGGGATGTAGAATATCGCAGCCCTGATTGATGATGAAGTCTTTGAAGCCTTGGCGACGAGCCAGATTTTCTCCAGTGCAAATGGGCACGCGCGAAGATGCCACAAGGCGTTTCCACGAATCGGAATACTCTACTGACAACGGATCTTCCAGCCACATAGGCTTGATCGCTTCCACAGCTTCAGCGATTTGAATGGAGGTGCGAAGGTCATATTCCCAATGGCAATGCACCATAATATCGTGATCGAAACCAAGCGCTTCGCGACAGTTTTCAAAACCTTGGCGCACTTGCATCAGCTCTTTGTTGGTTAGTACGCGGTTACTTTTATCGCGAGCTTTGTCGGAAGCTGTAGTGGTATGTGGGAAGCCGAATTTGTGACCAGTGAATCCGCTGGCGTCCGCTTTGGCTCTGGCCGCCCAATCTCGGCAACTGCCTTTATCCAGCATGTTGGAAGGTGCGGCATGATCATACACTCGAACTTTATCGCGAAACTTACCGCCTAACAAAGTAGTTACTGGTTGCCCCAATAACTTACCAGCCAGATCCCACAAAGCCATTTCAATTCCACTGGCTGCACGCATAAAATTATGCGCGGAACCGTCGGTACGCGTACCGCTCAAGTTGGCTGTATGATCGCCGAGCATTGTGTAAAGCGTGTCAATCTGCAGCGGATCTTTACCCATTAAGAATGGCTTGATATCGTGAATCTGCTCTTTGACGCCAATGCCTGGAGTGCCGTAAGCTTCGCCGATTCCATAGGTGCCTTCATTGGAAACAATCTTAACCAAAACATATGTACGCTGGCCTTTCAAGACCATGGTTTGAACATCACGAATGGTGAAACGTTTTCTTTCAGCGGCAGCTAATTTGTGAAACGGGAGAAGGAAGGGTAAGGCAGCAGTGGAAATAAATTGGCGGCGGGTGGACATTGGAAATCTCCTGATTGTAAGAAATGCGATTTTCTCACAATCAGGAGTCCATAGGTGAACTTACTTCTTCTTAGCTTCAAACGGACGGCCCTGGCCGCCTTCGCGCATGCTTTCGCCTTTCAACATGCCGCCATCAATCTTACCGGTGTAAGTGGTTTTCATTTCGCCATTGGGCGTGGACATAACTGCGGAGAAGGAGAACTTATCGCCATCCATCTTGCCATCTTTGATTTCCGACTTACGCGGATCCTGATCGCCCATCGCCATGACGATGGTTCCCATCAGCTTATCGCCGTCTGATTTCAGGTCAAAGGTTTGCGTGATGGTCATAGATTGGCCATCGCGTTCCATCTTACGTTCCGATACCCACTTGCCGTCAATCGAACCGGCGAATGCAGTGCCAGCAAGTAAAGCCAAGCACATAAAAATGTTAGTGAAAAGTTTCATTGATATTCCTCAACGCACTGGATTTTTTCCGTCGAGGGGCGAAATTCAAATTCCGCAATCCCAGTGCTACTCAGTTTAGCGGCTCAAACCTGATTTGGGTTACAAGAATTATGATATTCCGGGCTTAGTTACAAATCTTTACAATGTTGATGAAATGAATTACTTGCCGAGTGACTTTTCAGCTGAGGGAGTTACTTTCACTCCCTCTTGAATTTCATCACTTGGATTCACTACCAGTCGTTCGCCGCCTTCAAGGCCGCCAAGAATTTCAATTTGGCCACCTAAGTCACGACCGACAATTAATTTTTTGAAACGAACCACATTCGATTTATCCAACGTTGCCACAAAAGTTCCTTCGGAGCGAACCACCGGCGTATCGCCAGGAATCAGCACAGGGATGCTGGTTCGGGTGGCTTGCATGTGGACTTCGCCAAACATTCCCGGTAGCAACAGGCCGTCATGATTTTGAATGTGAACCTGCGTCAGCATGGTGCGGCTGCCCTGATCCAACGCGCGGGCGGTAAACAAAATACGGCCGGGCCATGTCTTACCTGGAAACTCAGGCAAGGTTAAGAAAGCTTGGGTTCCCTGGCGCATTGCGGCGCTATCGTTCTGTGGCACGCTTACATTAAAAATCATTTCGCGGGCATCGGCCAAGCGGAACAAATCGCGCCCGGCAGCCAATGCTGCGGCTGTGATCAGGTTTCCTACCTCGCAATTGCGCGCAGTGATCACGCCGTCAAAGGGGGCAACTACGCGCTTAAACGCCGTTAGCCTCAGGAACCGTTCAATTTCCGAATTCACAGCTCGCTTGCCTTCTTCGGCTGCTTCCACATTGGCTTGTGCGGCGGCTGTCTCGGCGGAACGCACATCACGGGTGGCCCGCTTTTCATCCAACTCAGACTTAGAAACAATTCCTTCTTTGACCAACTTTTCAGTGCGGTCGTACTGTACTTGTCCTAAGTTTAAATTGGCTTGGGCCAGACGCAGTGCGGCCAAAGTTGCGCCGCTCTGCGCTTTGAACTGATCGTAACGATATCGTGATTGGCGCAGTTGCTCATCCAGTTCCGGCGAATCAATTTCCGCAAGTAACTGGCCGGTCTTCACGCGATCTCCTAAATCAACCATGCGCTGCTTAACGTACCCTTCAGCACGCGCATAAATTGTGGATTCAAGGGCGGCGCTTAGTGCACCAGTGAACACCAGTTCCGAAGTGGCCGATGCACGCACTGCTTTCACCGTGCTGACAACAATTTCAATAGGCTTGGTGGTGGAAGCAAGCAGCCGGTTTTGCCGATCCTTCCAAGGGTGATAGCCAGTGTAGAACAGCCCGCCAAAGAGCAGGGCGACGACCAGTAGCATAACGAAATGTCGTTTGGAAGTGCGTGGTTGAGACAGTAATTTTTCAGCGTTATCCATTATGAATGTTCCCCAGCTTCGGGAAGAACTAACTCCTCCATTGGCGGCTTGCGACGAAGCAGGCTATACATTACCGGAACGAAAAACAAGGTAGCGAATGTGGCCATCACCAGACCACCAATCACTGCGCGACCCAGTGGAGCATTCTGTTCGCCACCTTCACCCATACCCAACGAAATGGGCAACATGCCGATGATCATTGCCAGTGCGGTCATAATCACCGGACGCAACCGGATGAAGCCCGCAGATAAAGCTGCTGCCACAGCGTCCTGACCAGTGCGTCGCTGATCGTTGGCGAAGGTCACCAGTAAAATACTGTTGGCCGTGGCCACGCCAATGCTCATGATTGCGCCCATCAGAGAGGGTACAGAAATTGAAGTTTGAGTTACAAACAAAATCCACAAAATGCCACTAAACAGGCCAGGCAAGGCCATCAGGATGATGAATGGATCGAGCCAGGATTGGAAGTTCACCACCATCAACAAGTAGACCAGTAAGATGGCAAACAACAATCCAAATGCCAGACGAGAAAAAGATGTGCGCATCGTTTCCACTTGTCCACGAATGGAAAGAGTCATGGCTGGCGGTAGCTTGGCCTGAAACTCTTCGACAATCTTCCGTATGTCTGTTGCCACCGCCCCCAGGTCACGATCCTGCACGTTGGCGTAGACGTCAAACACTGGCTGGACATTGTAGTGGCTCACATTGACCACGGATTTTGATCGTTCAAAATGGGCCAGGTTACCAAGGATCTGCGTACTGGCTCCGGGTGTGGCACTGGTTATCGGCGTGCGGTAAATATCGGAGACGGAAGTAATGCTGGATTGCGGAGTTTGCAACGCCACCAGATAGCTGACGCCATTCTTTGGGTTCAGCCAAAAACCTGGAGAAACTTGCGTTGTGGAACTGAGGGAAATTAGCAGATTATTAGCGACGTCGCGCTGAGTAAAACCAACCTGCTGCGCCCGTTCACGATTGACGTTCACCTTGATTTCAGGCCCGTCCATGACTTGGTGCACATGCACATCCACTGCCCCGGCAACGTGCGAAACGCGCCGTTCAATTTCTTTGGCCAGTTGATATCCCTTGGCCTCTTGCCGAGATCCAATCTGGATATCAATGGGTGCTGGCAATCCGAAATTCAAAATCTGGTTGGTCATATCTGCAGGTTGGAAAAAGAAAACCAGCGTGGGATATTCACGATTCAAACGTTCGCGCAGTGCGGCCACGTAGTCCAATGTTTTGCGTTTCCGTTCGGGCTTCAAGGCAATCAGAATTTCGCCATCGGCTGAACTGATGGTGGCCGAATCACTGAATGCCAAATTGAAACTCAATGCAGGCAGCCCGATGTTATCAAGAATAGTGGCCAATTCTTCTTCGGGAATCTCCTGCCGAATGGTCCGTTCCACGCGCGCAAAAATCTGCTCAGTTTCTTCCACTCTGGTGCCTGAAGCAGCTCGCACATGCAGACGCATCAACCCGGCATCGACGTCGGGAAAAAAGTCTTGCCCGATCAGCGGATATAAAAGACCAGAGCCCAAAGTGAACAATAAGAACCCTCCGGCGATGACCACTCGATGATGCAGAGCCCAAGCCAACCAATTAGCGTACCCGGCTCGGAACTTTTCAAACTGATGGTGGAAGGCAAGGTGCATGGTCCAAATCAGATCACCCTTGATCTCAATCCCCTGTTCCAGTTTTTCGTAATTTTCAGACTCAGCGGGTAAAAGGTAGCGAGCCATGGTGGGGACCAATGTTCGCGAAAGCAAGTAGGATGCGGCCATAGCAAACACAACCGCCATTGCGAGCGGAGTGAACAGATATCGCGCCGTGCCGGTGAGGAAGATGACGGTGATAAATACGATGCAGATGGACAGTGTGGATACGAAAGTGGGGACAGCAATTTGTTGAGCGCCGTCCAAAATAGCTTGCAGAATGGGCTTGCGTTGGCCAAGGTTACGATGAATATTTTCCAATTCAACAGTGGCGTCGTCCACTAAGACACCAACCGCCAGCGCCAGTCCGCCGAGTGTCATGGTGTTGATTGTTTCACCACAAAGATAGAGGACAAACAGCGATGTCAAAATGGAAAGGGGAATGGAAATGCAAACCATCAGCGTGCTACGCCAGCTTCCCAGGAACAGTAGGATCATTAAAGCTGTGAGCACCGCAGCCACAACAGCTTCATGCAAAACGTTAGTGATAGCGGCGCGCACGAAGATAGATTGATCAAACAATTTTTCCACGTGCAATTCTGGCGGCAAACCTTGGAGTACTTTCAGCAGTTGCAGTTTGATACTTTCAATGATGTCCAACGTGGATGCTTTACCGCTTTTGAGCACTGTCAGCAAAGCACCCCGGCTGCCATCGTGCCGCACAATGTTGGTCTGCACTGCGTAGCCATCGCGAACATTGGCCACGTCTTTGAAGCGAACCAGGGCATTGCCAGACATCTTTACGGGCAAGTTGCCGAAGTCTTCTACAGCTTCAGGACTGGAGTTCAGCCTGATGTTGTATTCCCGTTCTTTGATCTTCGCAGTACCTGCGGGCACAATCAGATTCTGCGCGTTCATCGCTGCACTTAAATCTGAACCAGAAACTCCCCGAGCTTGCATAGTTTTAGGATCTAAGTCGACCATGATCTGACGCACTCGACCGCCATAGGGAGTGGGCATTGAAGCGCCTTGAACGGTTGCCAACTGGGTTCGAATAAAGTTCTGGCTATAGTCGTAAAGCTGCTGCTCACTCAAGGTTCGGCTGCTCAACGCCAGTTGCAATACTGGCACCGTAGCGGCGTTGTATTTAAGAATCGCTGGTGGAGTGATGCCCGGGGGCAGCACACGAATCACGCCGCCGGCCAGCGCGCTGATCTGCGCAATAGCCATTTCCACTTTTGCCCCTGGATGGAAATAGACGCGGATCACACTGGCACCTTGAATGGACTGCGATTCAATATGTTCAATATCGTTGACTGTGGTGGTGAGGCCGCGTTCAAAACTGGTGGTGATGCGCTTGGCCATTTCGTCGGCAGAAATGCCAGCAAAACTCCAGATAACGTTGACCACCGGGATGTCAATTTCAGGGAAGATATCGACGGGCATTTGGAGTGCAGCGAGCATGCCAAGCACACCGATTAGGACCGACATGACAACGAAGGTATAAGGACGATTCAGGGCAAGACGTACGATCCACATGAAGAAGGGTTTTTGTCAGTGTAGCATAAATGGAGTAAGTGGCAGCGGTAGAGTCTTATCTCATGCAAGAAGAGCCTGGAGCGGAGGTCGATTCTCACACAAGAAGAGCCTGAAGGGGCAAGGTGTCGGAAGCTGGGGATTGATCATCAGCATGAAAGGTGGAGAGAAGCTAAGCCTGGAGAAAATCAAGGCGCTGCTGGAAGCAACGATAGAAGTACGATTTTCCGGTCACAGCCGAAAGGAAATGTATGAGTGGATG
>JANXSF010000018.1 GCA_025352795.1 Acidobacteriota bacterium | reverse complement strand
CATCCACTCATACATTTCCTTTCGGCTGTGACCGGAAAATCGTACTTCTATCGTTGCTTCCAGCAGCGCCTTGATTTTCTCCAGGCTTAGCTTCTCTCCACCTTTCATGCTGATGATCAATCCCCAGCTTCCGACACCTTGTCCCTTCAGGCTCATCTTGTGTGAGAATCGACCTCCTCTCCAGGCTCATCTTGCATGAGACAAGACTCGCTGTACTAATAATCTATGATTCCATAAATACTGAATTTTGTGGCTAATGTACTAGAAATGCCAACACGCAACTTTCTCCAATTGATGGAAGCCATGCCGCCCGCCCGGCAACAGCGGATCGAGAAGCGTTTCGAGGAGAGCTTGGCCGCCATGCATCTCGAAGAGATTCGCAAAGCCAACGAGCTGACTCAACTACAACTGGGCAAAGTGCTGGGCGTCCACCAGAGCGAGGTTTCCAAAATCGAGCACCGTTCTGATATTTGTATCAGCACCCTGGCCGAATACATTGAAGCGCTCGACGGCAAGTTGGAGATTCGCCCTATTTTCCAGGACCGGGAAGTGCGGATCAACCAGTTTGAAGGCTTGTCCCGCTGAGTAGTTAACTAGTCCCTGCCCAACTGTTCCAGGAACCGCACGATATCCGCTCCATCCGTCAGCACTGGCAATCGCATTGCGTCCGGTGACTCGCGCTGGTCAAACGCGGCGAATAGCGCCATCTTCGCCACTGCATAGCGTTCCTTGCTCAAGAGCTCACGCCCATGTTGACGCTCCCAGGCCGATATCCCGACATCCCCAATGAGCACGCTCACCAAAAATTCCGTCTTGCGATCCGCACTCACTGGAAAGATGAATTCGTACCCCGGGCCCACCTCGCTCTCTGTGTATCGTGATCCTGCAAAATAGTATTGGTACACAAAGCCGCTCTGGCTCTGATAGGTCTTCTGTCGGCGAACTGCAGGCGCACCAGCAAGTGGACCGGGCACGGGAGTCGTAAACTTCTTCTTAAACCAACCCAGCATGGAATGGTGCAAGTCTAGCATGGTGCATAATCAAGGGAGAATGATGCGCAGCCCAATCCTGGCCAGTTTGACCATACTCACGGCATGGGCCCAAATCGCCGAGCCTGTAAAGATCACCGGCAACTGCACCGAAGATGATATTCAAAGTTTTGGCATGAGCTGTTCCACCGAAGAACCGTGCAAGATTTATCTGGAACTTTCCTCGCTTGAGTCCATTGGCAGCCGTCTGATTTTGGCTGGCAACCTGCACACTTCCGACGTCACACTATCTTCTATTTTGCTAACCAGCGAAGACGGCGGCAAAACTTGGAAAGAACCCATCGAACGCATTAAAACGGCAACGCTGGACGCTATGCAGTTTCTTGATTTTGAAAACGGCTGGATCAATGGACAACTGGTGCAATCGTTCCCCAAAGATCCATTCTTTCTGGTGACACGCGATGGAGGCAAAAGTTGGCGTAATATTCCCATCTTCAACGAAAGCCGGTCCGGCACCGTGGATAAATTCCACTTCGAGAATAAGAACGATGGCGTAATGCTTCTGGACCGTATCCAATCCGGCGATTCCGGGGGGCGTTGGGCGTCGTATGAAACGCGCACTGCCGGTGATTCCTGGGAGCTGAAACAAGTCACGCAAAAGAAGCCCGAATTCAAAAAAGTGGCTGCAGCCAGCAATACTGATTGGCGTCTGGTTGCGGTTGCCAAGACCAAAATTTATCGTTTGGAACACAGAGCCGCAGGTAAGTGGGAAGCTGCGGTGACCTTTCACATTGAGGCCGGGGAATGCAAAGTAGCAGAACGTAATCTGGCCCCGCCGTTGGAGCCTGACGCAGTGGAGAAAGAGCCTGCAGCGAGCGGAGTTTTCCAGATTCCGGGGCGCACCCCTCCAACCACCAAAAAGAAGCAATGATAGGTAAAGATTTCACCGAAAAAGGGCGATACGGTACTATAGTGAAATGCGCGGAGAAAACGAATTTGAACACGGCCACCGTTGAGGCCCCCGTCATAGTGGAATCCAAAAAGAACCTTAGAAAATCGCTAACCATGGTTTTTGGTTGTACTCTTTTGGGTGCTACTGCACAAATCCTGATTAAGAGCGGTCTAAAACTGCTACCGCAGCATGCTGGGCTGTTTGAATTGATCCTTATCGGGCTTACCAATTGGCAGTTGATGATGGGCCTTTGCTTGTATGGCGGAAGTACTGTTCTTCTGGTTCTGGCTTTGCGCTATGGCGAACTTTCCATGCTGTACCCGGTAATCGCCCTCACTTATGTTTGGGTGGCTATGCTGTCCTTAATCTTTTTTCACGAATCTGTAAATATATTCAAGGCCACCGGCCTGCTGATGATTGTCGGCGGAGTCTGTGTGCTGGGTTTGAGTCAAAAGAAGTGAGTACACCCAATAGTTCCATTGCATTGGTGCTTGCTGCATCCTTTATTGGATCTTTCGGGGCAACTTTCCTGAAAGGCGGGGCTGACCGTCTGGAACGAAATTTCAAGTCGCTGCTTACGAACTGGCGCTTGTTTGCAGGCGTGGCAACTTACCTTTCTTCATTCCTGGTTTACACTGCGGGAATTCGTAATGGCGAATTGACGGTGCTGTATCCCATGGTTTCTCTTGGATACGTTTGGACACTGCTGTGGTCTCGCATCTTTTTCAACGAACCGCTAACCAAGGGCAAGTTCATGGGCTTGGGCATGATTCTGGCAGGCATTCTTGTTCTGAATCTTGGTAACAAATAAACCTCCAGGCTGCTTGTGTCAAACTCCGCTACACTCTTAATTCATAGTCCTGATCAAAAAGGGATTGTCGCCGCTGTATCAGCCTTCCTCTTTGAGCATGGGGCCAATATTCTTCACGCCGATCAACATCAGGATCACGAATTGAAGCTGTTTTTCATGCGTGTGGAATGGGATTTAACTGACTTTGATCTGGATGCCGAACAGTTTCCTGATAGCTTTGCAACCATCGTGCAGCGCTTCCAGTTTGATTGGCAAATTTCCTATTCCCAACACCGGCCGATTGTCGCCATCCTGGTTTCCCAATACCAGCACTGCCTGGTGGACTTACTCTACCGCTACCAGATCGGCGACCTTCCCTGCCGCATTCCATTGATCCTCAGTAACCATCACGACGCCGAGCCGCTAGCCCGATTTTATGGCATCCCGTTTCATTATTTTCCAGTGAACGCAGATAAAGCTGCCATGGAGAAAGCCCAGTTAGAGCTACTGCAAACACATCACGTGGAACTGATCGTGCTGGCGCGCTACATGCAAGTGCTTTCACCTGAATTTGTCGCCAATTATCCGCAACGAATTATCAACGTGCACCATTCCTTTCTGCCCGCTTTCAGCGGTGCCAAACCGTATCATGCAGCTCATCAGCGGGGCGTAAAATTGATTGGGGCAACCAGTCACTATGTAACTGAAGTTTTAGATGAAGGCCCTATTATTGAGCAGGACGTGGCTCAAGTATCCCATCGCGACCAGATTCCAGACTTAGTCCGCAAGGGACGCGACCTGGAGTGCCGCGTGTTGTCACGAGCCGTTCAATGGCACCTGGATCATCGCATTCTGCACTATTCCAGCAAGACCGTAATTTTCGATTAAGCTGCCGCAAAACCATGCTGCTTGCGATGGTGTGGACCATCGTGCATCTGTGTGGATTTGAAAGTTTCGTGTCTACCATCGCTGCAACGTTCGCTGACTCGCCCCACAAACGCAGCCTGTTCCTTCTTGCTCATAGGCTTGAAATTGCGGGCCACGGCAAGGTTCTGCAACAACTGTTGCATGGAAAGAATACCCATCACTTGCGTGGCAATGGGCAGGCTCAGGCAGTAACGGTAACACTCCGCAGGAGTAACATCCATCACTTCAGGAAACAATCCCTTGGGATAACCGCCGCCTAAACCCTTCATGCCAATCACGCCCACTTCTTGCTTTTGGCAAACAGGAACCACTTTGTGCTGAAAGCTTCGATACACAGCATCACCAACGTTAATGGGCATCTGCGAGGCGTCCCACTTTTTATACTTGCCCAACATATTGAGGTGAATGCTGGGATCTTTGTGGCCAGTGAATCCGATAAAGCGAACCTTGCCTTGCTTCTTCGCTTCCAGCGCTGCCTTCATGCCGCCTTTGTCGAAAATCCAATCGGGGTCATTATCGTAATTGCATTCGTGAAACTGCCATAAATCAATACAATCCGTCTTCAGTCGGCGCAAAGAATCTTCCAGGTTTTTCATGGACCCGGCGTAATCGCGCTCGCAATTCTTGGTCATCAGGAATACTTTCTTGCGCAGCCCGTCCATGGCCAAAGCCTTGCCCATCAACTCTTCCGAATGGCCATCATGGTAATCCCAGGCGTTGTCAAAGAAGGTCATCCCTTCGGCAATAGCCGCGTGCATAATGCGGATCGCCTCTTTTTCCTGCTTCACTGCCCCAATATGCCAACCACCCAGACCAAGAATGGAGACACGTTCATTGGTGCGTCCAAGCACGCGCGTAGGAATTCCGTTAGAAGCCATGAGATTCTATGATCGCAGACTTACTTCAGTTCAACCACCAAAACCTCAATCGGCTTGCTGCTCAAGTTTTCTTCCTTGTGCTTATTGGGCATTCCCCAACTGACGTCGCCAGCCTTATGTTGCACGTGTTCCACCTTGCCATCGGCAGAAGTTACATTCATATCCTGATCTGTAATGTAAGTCACCACACGATTCAATAAATGTTCGTGCATGGGAGCAATTTCCTTAGCCCCAAACTTCGCTCGCACCACTCTTACCTGCTCGTTTTCAAATTCCACTTTATAGTGCTTCTTGTCAATCTTTACTGGATCAAGCGGCGATGCGTTTGCAGAGTGCCCTCCACCCGGTTTCTTCAGTTCGATTTCCACAATGGTAACTGCACCGTTCGATGTGATTTCCGCTATGTGCATTCCCCCGGCTGGGCTCCACAACGCTTGCCCCGGCTTCCAATCCAGGATCACAGTCTTGGCCCCTTCATAGGCAATGGTCTGCTTGCCCTGGTTCAAATAAATCATCACCCGATTCACGTCGTGCTTGTGAAGCTTGGTCTTCAAATGAGGATCTTGCGTAACCTTCAATACTTTCACTTGTTCATTGTCAATGGGAGTACTTCGGTCTTGACCGAACATTGGGAGCATCACAGCTAAGGCGCTAATTAGGATTTTCATGGCCCTATCATCATACAGCTAGCGGGGCAGCTACCCGACTCCCTGGCGGTCGCGGCTCGGTATGGCACCTCGTTCGATTCCGCTTTTAAGTCGCGCACCCTTTACTTGATTGCCAGCAGGGCGTCGACCGGATTCCCCGTTCGTCGACCTTCCACGCGTGTAAAACCAGCCTTCAAACACAGTGCTTCATACTCACCCAAACTTCGCTCGCGCCCTTCTGTGCAAACCATCATGTTCAACGACTGCATGGCTCCGGCAACCGGCTTGGTCTTTTCTTCATTCAGTAGTTTTTCCGCAATCAACAGGCCACCTCCCACGGGCAATGCATCTACGATTTTCTTCAGAAGCACGTCGATATTCGCATCGGCCCAATCATGCAAAATGCGCCCCAGCACATATAAATCAGCGGGCGGCAGTTGATCTGCAAAGAAGTCGCCTGCTTGAAAAGTGACCCGCGTGCCCGCGCAATATGACCTGCCAGCTTCCACAACTTTAGGCAGATCGAACACCAGCACTTCCATTTTTGGATAGCGTTCGGCAGCGGCCATGGGCAGGTGTCCAGTAGCTCCACCCAAATCCACCAGACGTTTGAATTGGCTCAAATCAAAAGCAGCCACAACCGACGGCGAACTCAGCAGCCCAAACCCATGCATGCCCGCTATAAAAGTTCGCAAGTTATCTTCCGTCTGATAAAAACTGGAAAACAGCGGACCGTCCAATTGGAAGGTCTGCTTCCAACGGTTGGAGCCTTCCAGCACAGCCCCTTCCAGGTTGTCCCAAAGCTTCCATAAGATTTGATTGGAATACAGAATGTAACCAGTCATGGTGCTTGGACTGTTGCGAGTTAAATAAGTGCTGGCTTCTGGAGTGTTGCTGTAGACACCTTCGTTCTTGGTAAGCAGATTCAGCCCAACCAGAGCATCCATCAGCTTTTCCAGATTCGCTTCACTGGCGCTGATTTGTGCAGCCATCTGCACAACGGTTGCTGGGGCCGTTTGCAGATGATCGAAAATCCGTAATTCACAACCGGCGAACATAGCTTTCGACCGTCGAAAGGCGTCAATTAGATCCAACACATTGGTAGGATTGATTTCAGAATTCACGATTTCTCCAGTTACTTTGTAAAGTGATCCCAACCCAAGGCTGGAAGCGGCGCGCCATTCCAAGTTACAGGAACCTTCCCATGTTTCAGAATGGACCCGATGCGGGTCAGTGGCAAACCTTCAAACTCCGCAGGAACTTTTGCACGACGCGGCGCGGTGAATAGCAGTTCGTAATCTTCGCCACCATGCAACACCTCGTCCAGAGTAGCACCTGGAAACAGAGGTGGCAGTCCATCCAGTTCTGCTGAAACTCCCGATGCGTTCACCATACGATGCAGATCGGTGGAAAGCCCATCGCTCAAATCCATCAAGGCAGAAGCCAACCGTTTTTGACGCAAGAACTGACCCAGATTCAGGCGCGGCTTGGGTCGTAAATGGCGCTTCCAGGCATCAGCTTTTTTGGTGCGCAGACCTGCGGCTGATCCACCCAAAAGTCCACTTACAAAAATTCTATCACCGGGCACGGCGCCTGATCGCAGAAGAGCCTTGCCGCGCGGCACGCCGCCGCAAACAATCACGTCGCAACTCATGGCCGATGCTTTGGCGGTATCGCCACCAAGCAGTGGGGCGCCGTGGGCCAGCGCCAAATCCAGCAATCCCTTGTAAAATTCTTCAACCCATTTGGCATCAGTTTTGGCGGTCAAGGACAACGACAATAATGCAAAGCGGGGCTCGGCTCCCATGGCCGCAATGTCACTCAGCCCGCGGGCCATGGCTTTATAACCAATGTCCCGCGCACTGTGCGTTTCCATAAGGAAATGCACCCCTTCGTGCATCATATCGGTGGTGAACACCAGGTCTTCCTTGGCACCTTGCGGACGGTACACTGCGCAATCGTCACCAATAGCAACAATCACGCCACCTGCCGGAACAGGCCCCATTAAGCGCTGCGCTGTTTGAATAATTTCCTGTTCGTTCACTATCCCTATGATTGTACGAATTCATCGCAAGCGCGCATAATATCTAAATATGGGTCGCAAAATTTTCCTACTGCTTGCCGCTACCGTGGCTGCCTTTTCCCAGACGCGTGCCGAAGCGGATGCCTTCCTGAAAGACGCTGAAGCTCAACTATTGAAAGTGGGCAATGCCGCCCAACGCGCCAGTTGGATTCAATCCACTTACATTACCGAAGATACGGAAGCGCTGACAGCAGACGCCAATGAAGCCGCCATCCACGTGACCAAACAACTGGCCCGTGCTGCCGTTCGTTTCGATAAAGTGAACCTGCCACCGGACATGCGCCGTAAGATGTATCTGCTTAAAAACGCACTTACGGTTGCCACACCATCCAACGCCAAGGAATCGTCGGAACTGACGAAGCTGATGAGTGGCATGGAAGGCACTTATGGGCGTGGTAAGTATTGTCGCGATAATCCAAAAGACAAAGGCAAGTGCCTGGACATTTCTTCAATTGAAAACATCCTGATTGAAAGTCGCGATCCCAATGAGTTGCTGGACGTCTGGAAGGGTTGGCACACCATTGGCAAGCCTATGCGTAAAGATTATCAGCGTTTTGTTGAGCTATCGAACAAGGGTGCGCGGGAAATGGGTTTTGCCGATTCCGGTGCCATGTGGCGCGCCAAGTACGATATGCCCCCCGATGATTTCGCAAAGGAATTAGATCGTTTATGGGAACAAGTGCGACCACTGTATGTAAGCCTGCATGCCTATGTTCGGAGCCGTCTGCGCGATAAATATGGAGCTGACGCTGTATCTGCTAATGGACCCATTCCCGCACATTTACTAGGTAATTTGTGGCAACAAAATTGGGAAAATGTGGGCGATCTGGTGGCGCCTCCCAACGCCGCTACTGGTTACGATCTGACCAAGATTTTGAAAGATCGCAAGTTCGACGAACGGGAAATGGTGCGCTATGGCGAACGGTTCTTCACGTCATTAGGATTTGCTTCGTTGCCCAAAACATTTTGGGATCGTTCGTTATTTCAAAAGCCACAGGATCGCGAAGTCGTGTGCCATGCCAGCGCTTGGGACGTGGATAATGATCAGGATCTGCGTATCAAAATGTGTATCCAAATTACGGCGGAAGAGTTTGCAGTTGTTCACCATGAGTTGGGTCATAACTTCTATCAACGCGCTTATAAAGATCAGCCAATGCTGTTTCGTGATTCGGCCAATGACGGGTTTCATGAAGCGGTGGGCGATACCATTGCACTCTCTGTCACTCCTGAATATCTTGTGAAAATCGGCCTTCTGGACAAGGCTCCCAACGCGTCCGGGGACATTGGCTTGCTAATGAATCGGGCACTGGAAAAAGTGGCCTTCCTGCCCTTTGGGTTAATGATTGACCAATGGCGCTGGAAAGTATTTTCCGGTGAAATCAAGCCTACCGATTACAACAAAAGCTGGTGGGATTTAAAGCGCAAATATCAAGGCGTGGCCCCAGTGACTGCCCGAGGGGAAGAGGATTTTGACCCGGCAGCGAAATATCACGTAGCGGCAAATGTACCGTACACACGTTACTTCCTGGCACATATTCTGCAGTTCCAGTTTCACCGCGCACTGGCTCGTCAATCAGGATGCACAGCGCCGCTACATCGCTGCTCAGTCTACGACAATAAAGAGGCCGGGAAGCGGTTGAATGCCATGCTGGAAATGGGACAGAGTCAACCCTGGCAGGAGGCGTTGTTCACGCTGACAGGAAGCCGTAAAATGGACGCCACAGCGATGTTGGAATACTTTGCACCCTTGAAGGCTTGGCTGGATGAACAGAACAAGGGTAAGGCGGTGGGCTGGTAAGTCGGCTTGCGCTACCATAGGTATCAATGCCCCAAAAGAAGCGACCTCCAATCATCAGGGCAACCGATATTTTGGGCATTCCCAATGCATTTCGTGCTGAGCCACTCAGCGCGGACGATATGGAATTTTATGTCGATTCCCTGGATAAACGTCGCAAAAATAACTTACAGCGAGGGGTGAAAAATGACCTACTGGAGTCCGCTGCACAAAAGCTCTTTTTTAAAGCAGTTCTGTTTGGAAATCGAGGCAATGGCAAGTCAACTGAAATTAATCGTTTGTTGATTGATAAGGAAATTAAGCAAAAGTTTATCGTGGTTCGCTTAGATGCTTTGAATCAATTGAACCCTCGCACCTTTGGGATGGCCGACGTACTAATACTATTGGTCATCAGTCTTATTGTTCGCTGCAACGAAAAGTGTAATGAATCGGGCAGAGCTTTCCATGAAGCAGGCATCATGGAGAACGATTTGGTTAAGGAGCTATCTCCGTTTTTCCCTGAGTTGCAGAATAAAATGCAAGAAGGCGGGATGACAGGCGGTAGCGTTGAACTGAATATTCTTTCCATGCTGAAATTCGGCTACCGTAGCGAAAATCAAGTGAAAATTGATTTCGCACAGGAAAGACGGTCGCTTGAAAATCTCCTCGATTTTCTTGTGAGAAAGATAGGGATAGTCAAGGAGCACCTACCAGAGTTTGAGATCCTCATCGTTGGGGAAAACTTTGACAAGGAACAGATCTCACCACGGCTACTCGATGAAACGTTTGTTCAATACTCAGCGGTGTTTCGGCAATTACCGATTCATTTCTTGTTCACTTTGCCCGTACCATTTGTGAATTCCAAAGAGTTAGAATTACCGTTCGACCGGGACAGACTTTACCCAATTTACGATATTCCGGTTTGTGATAAAAGCCACAAACAAGATACGGAAGGCATCACGGCACTGACTGCTCTTATGGAAAAGCGCGCAGACTTGAAAGCGATCTTTGCCGATGATGCACTAGAACTTCTTTTGCGTGCCTCCGGTGGTGATCTTTTTTTGCTGTTTACGATGATTGTTGCAGCGGGAAAGGACGCTCGATATCGACACGAAGACGAACCCACTTCTGAAAAGAGAGTCGTCCGACTAGACGTGGAAAACGCTGCTCAACGACAGTTAGGAAATTTCCGCAACAGGATGGGAACCGTTCCTGGCGATTCGGATCAGACCACCTGGGAAACCAAGCGGTTGAAGCTACGTGCCATTTATGAAGGGAAAGTGAGCACTAAAGTCCCTGATGATGCTCTTTATCAGTTACTGCGTCGCCGGGCCGTTCTGTTCTTTAACGGCCCAGGCCGTTATGGTGTTCACCCACTGGCCGTTGAGATGCTCCGTGAAGAATTCGCAACAGATCCAACCTTCTCTTACAAGGGTAGCGGCTTGGACCTGTGACAGCGGGAACCCCTGAATGGCTGGTGCGGTCGTTAAGCGATTGGGCTTTTACTGTTCGGCAAGGTGTTGCGTTGGTAACCTACAATTCCAGTGACGCCCGCGAAGTGGTTTTGGAAGATCTTAAAGAGATTTTCCATAGGCAAAACCTGACTACTGATATATTCCAATGTGCCGTGGGTCCTCCAGCACTGTTCGTCCAGGCCATCGTAAAGAATAACGCTGATGTATTGTTTGTGCTTGACCCTGATGCATTGCTCTTTGCGGATAACGAAGAGCAATCTGCCTCTTTAGTAAATTTCAATCGCGAAGCAATTGTGGAGCGCCCTGGAGTGCAGATTTGGTGGATGCCCCCGACGGGAGCTCTTCGGTTGTCTCAGTTACTTCCTGATCTAAACCGGTTCTTCTTGTTTCGCGAGGAACTTACTACAGAACTTACTGTTGACAGTAGGAAGAGTGACGTAAATCTTCCACCTATTCAAAGAGAGTCGGGAGACGGTAAGTTGTTTTTCGAACGAGCCTTGCAAGCAATTGCATCTGGTGCGGATCACCACCGTGTTTGGCTGGAACTGGGCATTTCAGCACTGGATGGCTTCCTCAGAGCGGGAAAATTCACGGAAGCGATGAATGCTTTTGACATTCTTACCAAATTGGCAGGTCCGGCTGAGCAAGCTATAGAGAGTGCTGTAGGACAGCGCAGTCCACGCCAACTGGCAATTGCATTTGCAGCAATCGCAAGCGTGATTAGCAAATTGGCTCTTCGGTCTCCAGGGTCTCCAGGATGGCTGAGAGAGGGGTTGGGGGTTGAACAGGAGCACAATCTCAAACAAGCAATTGCTTATTACGAACAGGCGCTTTCACTAATTTCCGAACACGATTACCCCCAGGATTGGGCTAACACGCAATACAATTTAGGAACTGCATTGAGTGATTTGCCTATGGGCGATCAAAGGGAGAACTGGCTTAGGGCAATCGCATGCTATGAATTGGCTCTTCGGATTTATACAGAACAGAACTTTCCAAGAGAATGGGCAATGACACAACATAATTTGGGAACAGTATTGGGAAGATTACCTTTTGGTGACCGCAGCTCAAACCTACTTCGTGCTATCGCCAGCTATGAAAGTGTTTTGCAGTTTTTCACAGAGCAGAAGTCCCCACAGCAATGGGCGGCAGTGCAGAATAACCTTGGCAATGCCTGGAGTGCTTTGCCCACCGGCGACAAATCAGCCAATCTGATTCGAGCCAATGATCATTATCAAGCTGCGTTACGTGTCTATTCCAAGGATTCGTTCCCGCAGGTAAATGAGCTACTCATCAAAAATCTCAACAAGCTGGGTTGAAGTTTTTGGGAACGAAAGAATCATCCCATCATGCTAACTTTGTACATGACTAAATCGCTTCCGCTATTCATTCTGGCGGGTGCCCTTGTTGCCGCTCAGTCTGATTCCATCTCCCAGCAATACAGTGCCACATCGCAGAAACTAATTGCCGCTGCGCTTGAAGATCAGGAAGGGCTGGCCCGTCTTCAATTCCTTTGCGACCGCATTGGCAACCGTCTGAGTGGTTCGCCTTCTCTTGAAAAAGCGATTGCTTGGGCTGCCTCTGAAATGAAAAAGGCCGGACTTGAAAACGTATCCACTCCGTCCGTCAAGGTTCCTCATTGGGTGCGCGGCAAGGAATCAGCAACCATGATGGCACCTATTGAAAAGCCCTTGGCTATGTTGGGATTAGGCATGAGTGTGGGCACGCCCAAAGATGGCATCAGCGGGGACGTTGTGGTTGTTGCCAGCTTCGACGAATTGACCGCTCTGGGCAAGGCCAACGTCGCTGGGAAAATCGTCCTTTTCAATCCTGATTGGAAGGGCTACGGTGGGACCGTGATGTACCGAAGTGATGGTGCATCGAAGGCTGCGGAATTGGGTGCAACGGCTGCATTGGTTCGATCCATGACGGGCACCAGCTTGCAGACTCCGCACACCGGCGCAATGGTTTATGCCGAAGGGATCAGGAAGATTCCCACTGCGGCGATTAGCGTGGAAGATGCCGCCCTGATTACTCGATACGTCAAAAGTGGCCTACCTGTAAAGGTCCGGCTGATGATGGAAGCACACCAATTACCCGATGCCGATTCGCACAACGTGGTTGGTGAAATTCTGGGCAGTGAAAAGCCGGAAGAAGTTGTGGTGCTGGGTGGCCACATTGATTCCTGGGACATTGGTCAAGGTGCCAACGACGATGGCAGCGGCATTATGGCCACCTTTCAAGCAGTGGCGTTGATCAAGAAATTTGGTCTCAAACCACGTCGTACAATTCGTGTGGTCTTCTGGGTGAATGAAGAAAATGGCAGCGCCGGGGCCAAGGCGTATCGTGAAATGGTGGGTGCCGCAGTGAGCAATCACATTGCCGCGATTGAAATGGACGGAGGAGCTGAAAAGCCCGTGGGCTTTGGTTTCGGCAGTGGTGGAGAAGGTCGCCGCAGAGCCGGTGGACCTGCCGCCGCCCCACAACCAGTGACGTCTAAAGCTGCCTTTGATAGAGCCGTTGAAATTGGCAAGCTGCTGGAAAGTATCGACGGTGGCAAAATGACACCTGGTGGGGGCGGTGCCGATATCTCTCCGTTAACTGCAAGCGGAGTTCCCGGTTTCGGCGTTCATACGGTAGGCACCCACTATTTTGACTGGCATCACACTACGTCTGATACGTTCGATAAAATTGTCCCGCTGGAGTTTCAACAAAACGTAGCGGCACTGGCCGTGTTGAGCTTTGTACTGGCCGATATGCCAGAGCGCATTGACAAAATGCAGTAGTCGAAACCAAATGCCCATTGGCAGCGTCTGGGTGCGTGTAGGTATCAATTAATGACGAATTCTCATCCTAAGAACATGCTTATATCCACTCTTTCACTGGCATTCCTTGCCACAACAGCATTGGCTCAAAACGACCAGCCAGAATTCCGCCAGGCCGACATCCGTGGCGGGGGTGGCGATGGCAAGTGCACGATAGAAGTGATTGTCGATGGCAGCGTTGAAATTGAAGTCTCGGCCAATGGCGCGTACCTTCGCACGTTGGCTGGCGAACGTGCCCAATGGCGCAGGTTTCAATGCAATCGACCGATGCCCAATAACCCCGCCGATTTTCGATTCAAAGGGGTGGATGGGCGTGGACGCCAATCGCTATTGCGACAGCCTGGGCGTGGTCCGGCCGTGATACGAATTGACGATCCGGACCGTGGCAGCGAAGCCTATACGTTTGATCTGGAATGGCGTGACGGTGGACGGGTGGATAACGGCAGTCCGTACGGCTACACTTCACCGCAAACTCGGCGAGCTGAAATCCGTGGTGGCGGTAGTCGCGATGGCAAGTGCACTGTTGAATTGAATATTGCGGGCAGTGCCGAAGTGGAAATTCGTGGTGACACAGCCATCCTCCGTCCTATGTCTGGAAGTCAGGCTGAGTTGCGGCGCTTTGTCTGCAACCAGGTGATGCCGAACAACCCACTTGATTTCCGATTCACTGGTGTGGACGGTCGCGGTAGACAGTCTTTAGTGCGAGATCCTGGCCGCAATGGCACTGCCATTGTGCGCATTGATGACAACGGTCGCAATCCGGAAGGGTACACGTTTGACCTGGAGTGGCGCGATGGTGGATCTTCGCAGGACGGTGGCGGATTTTTTGGCGGCGGCAGAGGGTATAATCGCGTGGAAGAACGACGCGCCGATATTCGCGGCGGTGGCGGTCATGGCAAATGTACGATAGAAATTCTAGTGGATGGCGTGGCTGAAGTGGAAGTTCGGGGTGACATGGCCTACCTGCGCACCATCAGCGGACAAGCCGCCACATTCCGCCGATTCCAATGCAATACGCCCATGCCCGATTCACCCAGAGATTTTCGTTTCTCAGGGATTGATGGCAGAGGCAAGCAAAAGTTAGTGCGCAGCCCACAGCGCGGCGGTCCAGCGGTGATCCGCATTGAGGACCGCGATCGTGGCAGCGAAGGTTACACCTTTGATATTGAGTGGCGCTAACGCTCAATGTCATGTAGTTTTTCAATTTCAGAAGTTTCCCAGGCACTCGAAGGTGTGAAGAAAGTCCGCTAGCGGACTTGGCAGGCGATTCCGCCCAATGCCACTTAGTTTTCCAAAATCCCTGTAGAATTTCCAACTTTTTTTGGGATAACTTTTGGTTAAAAAGACCGCTCCCTTGCGGTCTTAAAAGGCCTGATACACTTCACTCAAACACTTGAACCTGTCCGATTGCGGAAAACTATATGAGATTGGAGCGCTAACGCACGCCTTTACGATCCTTGTACAACAGCGGGAACGCTAACTGGTTCAGGAATGGAATCCCCTTCCCCAGGTGCTAGGAACAAATTTGCTTCCAACCCATGCTGGCGGGTGTAAAGATCGTGATACCGACCCTTCAGGTCATACAGTTCGGCGTGCGTTCCGCGTTCCACAATGCGACCGCCCTCCACCACTAAAATCTGATCAGCACGACGAATGGTGGAAAGCCGGTGAGCAATTACGAAGGTGGTGCGACCTTGCATTAAGTGGGCCAGACCTTGCTGAATCATGGCCTCCGATTCGGAATCCAGGCTGGACGTTGCTTCATCCAAAATCAGAATCCGCGGATCAGCGAGAATGGCTCGGGCAATGGATACACGTTGCCGTTGTCCACCGGAAAGTCGTACGCCACGTTCACCCACTACGGTGCCGTAACCGGTATCAAACTTTTCGGCAAACTCATCCACACGGGCAATGTGCGAGGCATTTTTGATTTCGCTCAGTGTTGCCGATGGGCGTGAAAACGCAATATTTTCTTCAATGCTGCCATCGAACAGAAACGATTCCTGCAGCACCACACCAAGCTGAGTGCGATAGGAAGAAAGCTTTACGGTTGATAGGTCCACACCATCCACTGTGACGGTGCCACTGCCTGGATTGTGGAATGCAGAAATGAGTCCAATGATAGTGGACTTGCCAGAGCCGGAACTGCCCACCAGTGCTGTAACGGTACCTGGCTTCGATTCAAAACTTACTTGTTCCAATACCGGCTTGCCTTCCTCATATTGAAAATCCACGTTGTGAAATTTGACTGATCCTTCGAGAGTCGGCAAGGTGACGGTGCGCCGCGGATCTTCGTCTTCAGGCTGCACGCGAAGAATTTCACGCGTCCGTTCCAAACCGGCTAACGCTTCCGTAAGCTGGGTGCCGATGCTGACGATTTGAAACACAGGGGCCACCAGTGTGGCAAGAAAGGCAGTGAAAGTGACAAAGCCGCCCATGGTCATTTGGCCGCTGAAAATTTGTTTGGAGCCGACGTACATCACCAGTGCGCCAACAATTCCCAACAGCACGGTAGCGGAAAGGCTCATCAGCGACATGCCTGTAAGCGAGCTCAGAATATTATCAAGAATACGCTTCACACCTTGGGCGAAAACTGCTTCCTCACGCTTTTCCGCATGATAGCCCTTGATGACGCGAACGCCGCCCAGGGACTCCGTTAGCCGCCCGGTGACTTCGGAAAATATCTTGCCGCGTTCGCGAAAGATGGGTCGTAAGGTTGAAAAAGCTTTTTGCAAAACGAACCCAAAAGACAGCACCAGTGCCAATGAGAGTCCGGTAAGCAGAGGACTGATATTCACCAGCACCACCAATGCGAGCAAGGCGGTGAGCGTGCCACCTACAAATTCCACCAGGCCTGTTCCAACCAGATTCCTGACCCCTTCCACGTCGTTCATTATGCGCGAAACCAGTTCACCACTCTTGTGCGTATCAAAATACGATACAGGCAGGCGAGCCACATGGGATTGAACTTTTTGGCGCAGTTCAGCGATTAGGCGTTGGGCTGCCTTGGATAGTAACTGAGTCAGCGTGAAGGAGCTGATTCCTTGAATGACGGTGGCCAGCACGACGGCGGCAACCAGCGGACCCAGCAAGTCTGCCCGGCGTTTGCCGATGACGTCATCCACCAGGTAGCGGGTGGACGCAGGCAACACTAAACCGGAGATTCGACTTATCAATATGAGGAGCAGGCCGATGGCCAGTGAGCCTTTACGGGGTTCGATAATTTCCCAGATATCGGGCCAAAGTGTACGCAGTCTTTCGGAGGTAGGAGCGGTAGGTTTTTTCTGAATTTCTTTTGCTGACATTATGCCTTTACCAGAGTAGATGTTTTGGTGCCAACCGGCGATGCGACAAACCGGGTTATTCTTAAAGAGAGCATGAATCTAAGAAATACCATTCCTTTTGCCGCCGCGCTTGCGGCGTGCCTTTCTTTCGGGCAGACCCCTGCGCCCAAACCGGCACAAGCCAAACCCGCAGCAGTCAAGCCTGCCGCACCCAAACCCGCTGCCACGCCGGCAGCAGTCACCCCGCCTCCCGCACCAGTTAAACCGGTGGTAGAAGTGAAGCCAGGCGACGTGATCATTGAAATTGGCGATCTGAAAATTACCAAAACTGAATACGAACTGCTTGTTTCAACCCTACCAGACCAAGTCAAGACTCAGGCCAATGGTCCGGAAAAAAAGAAGGTAGCCGAGCAATATGCAGACATCCGCATGCTGGCCGCCAATGCTAAAAAGAGTAACATTCTGGCTGACCCCAAAACAGCAGCGCAAATGGCTTTTCAAACCGAAAACTTTCTGGCAGGGGCATATGTCCGCGACTTGCAAGGCAAATTGAAAGTGGATGAAACCATCATTCAAAAAGCTTTTGAAGAAGGAAAGTCCCGCTTTGAGACAGTGAAAGCGCGTCACATTCTGATTCGCTTCACCGGTTCACGCGTCCCTGTACGGGAAGGGATGAAGGATCTGAGCAAAGAAGAATCCCTGGCCAAGGCGAAAGAAGTGAAGGCCAAGCTGACCAAGGAAAACTTTGCGGAAATGGCCAAGAAAGAATCGGACGATGCAGGCTCCGGTGCCGACGGCGGCAGTCTGGGAGCATTTGCCCGTGGATCCATGGTTCCTCCCTTTGAGGCAGCAGCTTTCTCATTGCCTGTGGGCACAATTAGCGACCCGGTGGAATCTCCTTTTGGGTATCACATTATCATGGTCGAAGAACATTCCACCAAGAAGCTAGAAGAGGTCCGCGCGGAACTGGAAGAACAAGCGAAACCCCAAATGTTGCAGAAGGCAATTGAGGATATGCGCAAATCTTCTAACGTGAAACTGAACGATAACTACTTCAACAACTAGATTGGAGTCGCTTTCTGTAAGGGTCCTCAGTAATGGGGACCCTTTTCTGTTTAGTAGCTTAGGTCAAGTGAATGACGACGCCGCTGCAACATTTTGCCAAGCAGTAGAAATTGAGGCACATATAAATGAGAACAGCAGTGTGACGTGCCCTAAATGACTTCCGATATCGCACAGCTTGAAGTACACCGACCCGCGCTGACCGGCCATTGCTACCGCATGCTTGGCTCCGTGGTTGACGCCGACGACGCCGCTCAGGAAACCATGATCCGAGCCTGGAAGAGTTTTGAGCAATTCGATGGTCGCGCAGCCTTGCGCACATGGTTATATCGTATTGCGACGAACGTGTGCCTGGATGAACTTGCCAGTCGAAATCGTAGAGAGCGCCCAATGGGCGAGGGGTCCGCTACCTCAGGTTCACCGTCAATCGAATCGCTGATTCAACGGCCTCGCGAACATTGGATTGAACCAATTGCGGACGCCCACGCGATTCCAACGGATGCCGATCCTTCCGAACGTGCGATTCTACGGCAGAGTATTCGTCTGGCTTTTGTGGCTGCTCTTCAGAATCTCGCACCCAAGCAACGGGCCGTGCTCCTGCTGATGGAGGTGCTCGGCTGGTCGGCAGTGGAAGTAGCGGAGACGCTGGACACATCCGTCGCCGGGGTAAATAGTGCATTACAACGGGCGAGAGCCACACTAGCGCAGCGGCACGATAGCGACCCCGCCTCACTCTCTGCTTCCCAAGAGCAGATGCTCCGGCGTTATGTGGACGCCTTTGAGCGGTATGACATTGACCAATTGGCAACACTTCTGCGCGAAGACGCGACGTTATCTATGCCGCCCTACACCTTATGGATTCAGGGTCCGCAAGAGATTCGAACGTGGATGCTAGGGTTGGGATGCGGGTGTCGCGGTTCCCGTTTGATCCCAACGGCGGCTTCCGGTTGGCCTGCGTTTGGTCAATATCGGCCAAGCCTTGAGGGCGGGCACAAGCCGTGGGCGCTGATCGTGCTGGAACTGGATGGAGACCAGATCATGGGCATGAATTCATTCCTGGACACCGAAACGTTGTTTCCGCAGTTCGATCTACCTATGGAACTTCCCGTGTAGATTCTTACACTTCTCCGACCTGCAAATATTTTTCGCGGGCGCCGATGAGTTTGGCGAGCGAGCAGAGTCTCAATCTTTGAAGGCATCAGAAGGAGAATGAGATTTTATGACGACCCAGGCGATTTCAGGCCAAGGCCTTGGAGAGACAAACACCATGAATTCCACTCAATCGACAGTATCGAACAAGCGACTCTGGGCAGGCCGCATTATGAGTGGATTACCGACAGTGTTTCTACTGATGGATGGGGGCATGAAACTGTTCAAGTCGGCCCCGGTTGTTGAAACTACGTTGCAGTTGGGCTTCCCCGAATCGGCCATCGTCGGTATCGGCGTTACGCTGCTGATCAGCACCATTCTTTACATGGTCCCGCGCACTGCGATCCTTGGTGCAATTCTGTTGACGGGCTACTTGGGCGGCGCTGTGGCGACGCATGTACGAGTTAGCGCCGTGGCGTTTAACATTCTGTTTCCCGTATTCTTTGGTGCTCTGCTCTGGGGTGGACTCTGGCTTCGGGATCGCCGCTTACAGGAGCTCTTGCCCTTGCGGATGAGCCCTTCACAAAACCCTATTTGACACTGGAGAATATCATGAAGATCACTGTTGAAACCAAAGTAGAAGCACCAATCGAAGAAGTCTGGCGAGCTTGGACTACGCCTGAAGATATCAAGCAATGGAACGCCGCATCCGAGGATTGGCACACGACCAATGCCGTTGTCGATCTGCGCGTCGGCGGTTCCTTTTTGTCACGCATGGAAGCCAAGGACAGCAGCATGGGTTTTGATTTAGCTGGAACCTATACACAGATCGAAAAGCATCGGTTACTTGAGTGCGCCTTCGGCGATAGGACCCTGCTTGTGGAGTTTGTTCCTGCGACCGATGGAGTTACCGTACGGGAAACGTTTGATGCTGAGACGACGCATTCCGAAGAGCAGCAACGTCAGGGTTGGCAGGCGATCTTGAACAACTTCGCTAAGCATGTTGAGAGGACGCACGAATGACACACTTCCTTTTCCGTCGCTGCCATTGCCGATTGTCCGCACTGTAGATTTAAGGTCTTAGTGATTGATCTTAAAATTGTAAAGTTGGGGAAACAAAATTCTGTCACTCGTATCTATAGCTGAGGAGATACAAGCATGGACAAAATTGAAAATTGCCCGGTTTGCGGCATGGATGTAAAAGTCGATAAGGCTTCACCAACCAGTCAGTACAAAAACAAAACGTATTATTTTTGCGGGACCGGGCTGTCAAGAAAAGTTTGATGCGAGCCCCGCGCAGTATGTGCACGCAGCGGCAAGGGCATAGCTGCAACTATTGCTGCAGATAAGTGGTGCACTAAAAATGAGTGACCTATCAGATCAAATCGAGCGCAAGAAGTGCAGAGTTTTTAATTAAGTTTTTATTCATTTGACCAAATACGGTCAAATTTGCGTCTACCGACAGTCTTCAACCTACTACGGCAACCCGCACAATATGCTTGTAAAGAACTGATTCAAAATAGGGCGTACTAGGATTTTGCTCCGAGGGGCTATTTGGTCATTGGCTTGCTTATAGTAATTGAAGGAGTAGAAGACCTTAGTAAGATTGTAAAAAAAGTGTAAAATTAGCGGCAACAATAGGGTTTAACTTAGTTTATTATATTTAGCAAGATGCTCCCGCATGGAAGCGAATGCTTTTAGTTCAAGGAGGAACAATGAAACAGCTCACTACAACGTTGGCAAGCCAGGTTAGATTCGGCTCGCACAACAAGAGAATAATTCACAAGGTGTCTATTTTGACTGCTTTGTTAACATTTGGCGGCTTCAGTGCCTCGGCAGCGCCGATTTATGGAACATTTAATATATCTGGCTCGGTGACAGTCGGTGGCTTATTTATCGATTGGAGTTCAAATGGACCAACTACGGGGACATTTAATACTAACAGCCCATCGACTGGGTTCTTTGCGGGACTCTTCGGCGGCAATCCACCCTTTTATATTGGGACCGTAAAAGACTTAAATGGTCCACCAGTGGTTTCCCGATTTCTTGACCTTTTTACAGCACCAACGTTTGGTGCCCTGTATTTCGATTTGGCTGGCATCATTGCCCCAACTGCGCCAGCATGCGTTGGCAATCCTGCATTGAATTCGCCCTGCACTTTGGGAAGTTTCACGTTAACGAACACGACTCTTGGTGTTGCAGTGGATTTTGCCCTGTTTGGCTCCTTCCAGAATGGCTTGGATGCAACAACACTAACTGCAGGGACAGGGCTTTACAGCACACAACTTTTGGGTACCAACATTGGTGCCGTCGCTGCGACCCTGAATAGTGGAGGGAGTATTGCTTCTTCGTATTCAGCCACATACAGCTCTGTTCCAGAGTCGTCCAGCATTTTGCTGATGTGCATTGGTGGCGGGCTTATTGGAATGGGTGCCTATCGCAAACGGTCCACTAAGTCTAAGTAATTGAGTCCTAATACAGTTTTAATGCAATTTTTGTCGACGTGAAGTGGGATCCACCCCTCTCCACACAACAGGAGCTCCCTCTAAGTAGAGAGCTCCTCTTTTTAACAACATACTTCTTCGATTATATTTCCAGCTCGCACCACCCCACCGGCTGTCCGAATAGAATCAGCTACCGTTTGGGCTCTGTCATAATAACTCTGCTCTGTAAGCAACCTTTGCATTATTCCTTGCAACGCGGGTGTAGTAAGTTTTTTAAGAGGTAATACACTGCCTGCACCTGTCCAACTCAAGCGAGCGGCAATGGCTGGCTGTTCGTAGGTGATCGGTATGGCGATAGCTGGAACAGCTTGACTTAAACTATCCAGTACCGTGTTCAGACCCGCATGGGTAATGGTTAAACTGGCTTTCTTTAAAAGTTCCTGTTGGGGAGCATACGGCACCACCAAGGCTGAATTTGAGAACTCAGCGATTATTTCCGGACTGAGCCCACCGGCATGACTGATGACCAATTGGACTTTCAGCGGGCGGCAGGCTTCAATTATCTGACGAAACACCACAGTTCTACCATTTTGCAACGTACCCAGTGATGCATAAACTAGCGGTCTACCGTCCAGTTGGTGCCAGGGGAACTGTATCTCACGTCCCGGCGGAAAGTAGCGCAGCGGTCCAACATAATGAAAGCACTGGGGTAACTCCTTCCTGGGATAGTCAAAAGCCGGAGGCTGCTGGCTGATCTGAGCGAGAGTGGAAAAAGATTGATCGGCACAGAATTGCGCGGGGAGACCCCACTGCCTGCGATACCGGTTCACAATCCCAATAATGCGCCGCAACAGAACATCTGCTGCCGTATAGCCTGCAAAATTACGCAGTTGGGCCCATAAGGATTCCTCATGCGGCCAGGGAGAAAAGCCAGGTGGAACGCGAATCTCGCGATTCAGTGTCAGGGCATTGCAAATGGTAACAAATGGGATTCCCAAATGGTCGGCAATTGCACCTCCAGCAGGCTCAGTTTGATCTACCAGCAATGCATCTACACCAGCGCGGCGAATGGCTTTTGGAGCATCTCTGCAAAACGCCTCGGTCATTTGCTCCACTGCCCGTACTGTGAATCGAAGCGCCTCCAGGCCATCCAGCTTCCCTAGTAAGGAAAGCGATTCAGGCAGGGATCCTAACGGGTGGTCCTGTTGGCCAATTGCGCAAAACCCAAAACCTTCCGATAGAATTCGCGGTGCCAGATCTTCTATGTGGAAGAAAGTAACAGAATGTTGGCGCCGTCGTAGTTCATGTCCCAGTGCGCTAAAAGGGTTTAAGTGGCCAGGAACGGGCGGGCTGATAATACCAAAATGCGCCATACTACAGACCTACCAGATCTCGCAATGACGCCGCGAGGCTGGGTTTGCTTATGTCCCGGTAAGCTGGCAAAGCTTTGGTGAGCCGACTATATGCTTTGCCCAAATTATGGTATGGAATGCCGGGAAAGAAGTGATGAACCGCGTGATATCGTAACCCTACCGGAGCCCACAATTCACTCCACAGCCCTCCTGGAATATCCACTGAATCCCGTAACTGTGCCGCTCTATCGCGCGGTTCGCCAGTAGTATCGTAGCGGTGTGCCGCCAAAGTCCGAAGTGTATTAATCAGACTGATGGAGGCGTGGATGACATACCAAAAGGCGAAAAATCGCCAGGGAAGCATTCCTCTAAACGCCAGCGAAAATCCTGCCCCCCAGCAGAACAGAATCACCATTTCCCATCGTCCAATGCGGGCAAGAGTCGCAGCGTTAACCTGCCGTCGGTACTTCACATTCATAGATAGCGCAGTAGCTTTTTGTGCCAGCCAAAGATGGAAAACAGGCACTGCCAGTCCAACTGGAGCCAGTACAAGAAACCGCAGCAGCATCAACGCGGGTAAGAGTACGCTTTGCAGTAGGAACACCAGCACCATCAATCGATTGCCTGCAAAAGGCATATATTCCGGGTCGTTTTCCGTCCCGTAAGTCGATACCATGTGGTGGTTCTGGTGAACGCCCACGTAGACGATAGATGGCATCAGAAGTGGAACACCAAGTACAAGGTTCCAGGTGGTTTCAAATCCAGGCAGCAAAAGTTTTCGGATGTGGGCTATTTCGTGGATGAAACACAGACCACGATAGAAAGCCATAGAAGACAGAGCAAGCGCAAGTGCTGTTTGCCATGCGAGGCTGGTGTGCAGGGCAACCAGGAGGAAGGTCCAACCGGCGAAAGTGGTAAGAATCAGGTCAGCCCAATATATGCGCGGGTTTGGCTGATGTAAATCACTCAATAGCCGCGCCGCCTGAGTTTCTGCACTAAGAACCGCGAATTCATCGGTAAGAACGAGTGGACTTGTCTCAGCATTCACAAGCAGACCTTCTTCAAAATACGGAGTTCCCGCTCGGTAGCCCGCGGCGAGGACTTTACGCTTTTAAGGAACGCGCTCGCACATCGCTGCGGTGACAGCCGGAAGACTCTCTACATCCTGGATTGCGGGGGTGGCCGTCGACACCTTTGACCGCTTTCCAATAGCTTTCCCAGAATATCGACCGGGCGCAAGGATATCATTAGGGTCGCAGACGCCTTTAATCGCCTGTAAGAGCCGGTTATATCCGGTTTCGCCATGCAACCCATCCATCGATTGGATTCCTAACCGATACGAATGATATCCCTCTTGCATAAGACGATCGTGCAAAGCGTGGTGGCATTCCATCGCTTTTTTATCCTCACCGAGGATAGAACGGTCGTAAGCAATTGAAATTACGCAGGATAGAGACCGTTCCGTGAGTAACGTCACGGATATCATTGGTTCAAATCCAAATTCCAGCAGGGTACGCTGGGCGATTTCACAGATGGCTAATGCGTGCCCACCCTCCATTGGCGCTACGGGAGAGCACCACAGCAGGCCACAGCCGTCCCTGTCGGGATTGGGGTCTGCGGGGGGAGGTGTGCGTTTCCTCCAATAAGTGCTGGCTGCCGGAACATTGGTAGGAATGCCCTTCATTAACCCATAAGTAGGCCTAACCAGTTCCAGCGTCCGACTAAGATCCCAGCCGGTGAACCAACCAAAAGGTTTGGCGAATCGGCTGGCGAGCTTTAAAGTTCGGTCATCCAGGAATTGTAGCTTGGCGACCTTGCCTCGAAGAGCTTTGCGGACCAGGCGGCGGGCTTCAGCCACTTGGCGGCGCGTACCGTACAACGCCCCGGAGCCGCTCCAGCACCCAAAACTTCCTTTCTTGCGGAAGGCGGCCATGGCAGAAGGTTCAAGTGGTGTTTGGCCCCCGGTTTCTTCCCATGGATACTGCTGCAGGGAGGAGAGTACTTTATAGTCGTTGGCAATATGTGCGGAGCTGCGCAGAGTGCCGTTGAGGCGCAAAGGACGTAGCGCCTCAACCACACTAGCCAGATCCTCGTCACGGTTGCAACTGAAGTAAAAAGCTTGAAAATGGGCGGGGGCGGGCATCAGCCAGATGGTCATCCGGGTAACAATGCCAAGGTTCGATTGCGAAAAAAGACCGTCAATGCTGGGGCCGACTCCCCACCGGTATGAATCGCCAGCTTTGGCCCCGGCAAAGCGGGAGAAACCAGTTTCTACCACTTCGCCGTTGGGAAGAACAATTTCCAGCCCACACACATGAGCAAAATGGTCGCCATAGGGTGTATGGCCGAAACCACGTTCCACCGTGTTTCCGATCAAGCTACAATCCGGACTGGAACCGGTGGCATCCATCCAAAGCTTTGACTTACGTGTCTTGAGGTATTCATACAGCTGCTTTTGCGTAACCCCTGGTTCAACGGTTACATAAGCAAGCTGTTCGTCGAAATCGAGGATACGCCCCATCCGTCCCAAGTCGAGTAAAGCGCAAGCACCCGCTGCGGGAACCCGTGACCCATACCCCCAATTCTTGCCGCTGCTAATAGGATAGACGGGAACATTAAACCGGTTAGCAATCCGAAGACATTCCTGCACTTCTTCGCGCGTAGCGGGACGCAGTATCGCCGGCACTTGCTGCGAAGTTGCGAACGTGGCGGTTTCAGCGGATTTAAGTGCTTCCCGACTGGTGATCACATTACTGGCACCAAGAACGGCGGCCCATTCGTGAAAAACGCTATTGACTACTCGTTGCATTGGGTTAGGAAGCGGACTGCGTTTGTAACTGGAGCGAGTAGTTTCGCCGGTTAGCAATGCCGATAGTGGCACCGTAATCGTTCCATCGGTCGGTCCCCCCGTTTCCGCAGATTACCGGAATAGATAGCAAGCCGGTCCTACTTTGACAAACCCATTCCTCGTAACGCGGGTTTGGCATGCGCGAGTCAAACCGAAGGATCTCCATTTCGCATTTATATTCAGGATCGTAATAAGTGGGAAGCTCAATTCCGTTTGCCTCTAATGACCGCCCACCCAGCTTTCGCAGTATGGAAGACGAGGAGTGACGCTTTGTCACAGTGGCAATTCCAAGACACCCTCCCAACAATTGCGCGAGCCCCCAAGTGGCCAACGCAATGGACAAGCCTTCCGTTGTATTCCGTAATGTTTCACACAGCGCCCAACCACCTACTTTCACATAGGCAAGTTCCTGTTGGCGGGCAGTGGCCAATTCGGCGTCCACGCCAGCTCTCAACTTGTGACCCCAATCCTGACTTTGCCCTAGAGCGGAATTGTCCAGACCGATTTCAGAAAACGAAACCGTATTCTCGTAGTGAAGATAACGGGCACAGCCTATAATCTGTCCTTTCTCCCCCAACAAAAGAAGATGCCAGCTATCGTAGTCTTCCTCCACTTTGTGGCAACCATCCTTAGTAAGCTGCCATGGTTCTATGGCACCATCCTTAAGGTAAATTGCCCCACGTAACTTCTGCATTTCCCGCAGTAGGATATCGTGTCTTTTGTGATCGGTCTCAGCGTGCCGAAAAGCATCTGGTACGTAACACGTTGCCGGGGCTAGCAATGCAAGACGCCTGTTCGGAGAGTGCAACAGCTTAGTAAACATCATAGGACACACCTCCGCACTGAAAAGTTGGACCATCTTGCTTAATAAGACACGTCCGGGAGGACGCTCGCTTTCTTTGAAGCTTTATATGTGAGGTACCATTCGTACCACGACCGGAGTTTTTACAGCAAGAAAATAACATCATTTTAATACTTCCCAGATTCCCATAGCCTATTTCTGCCTTTGTAGAGCTATCGTCTTACTAGATTAAACTTATTACAGGCTCCACTCAAATTCATCAATCTAGGGCATTTTTCTCCTAAAACCCTATTCTGGCCGTAGCACTGGGGTACTAACTTACTGCAGATTGTACAAACTTCCTCGGCTTGTGCTGGGTAAGTATTTTTCGGATGGGTTAATGGCTTTAGCGGTCTAACTTGAAGGCTGCTTGAGCATTCTATTTGCGACAAGAAACCATTTGGATTGAGTTATGCAGACCAAGTAATTCGTGTTTACTTATCTCAATCTTCTTGTAACATCGCTATTTTTCTGTAGTAACTCAACCAGGGCCCCGAATAAACGCGACTTCACCTCATAGCGTTGGGGCGCCCTAGTGATGTAGCGCACGATTACGTTGATGTGGCTCACCGATGGACGCATATCGACGGCGGGCTTGGCTGAAAATTCACGATTCCCGTATTTATGTGTCACCCGTTGCCAATCTGCTTCCGCCAGGCGGGCGTCTTCTGCGGTGGCCTTTTCTACTAGTTGGCGGATCAACTGGGCGGTCTGGTAAGGATCGCCAGTTACTGGCACAGTTACTTGCAGTTCGTCCCATAGCCACTGCCCTTCTGTTGAGAAATTAAAAAAGTGGTGTTCAATGGCGTACTTATTGCCAAACGAAACACGACGGCCAGTGGGACGGCTGCCGTTGCTCCAATGGCCCATTTCAAGTAACACAGTATGCAGAATTCCCAACTCAATTACTTCGCCACCAACACCTTCAATTTCCACCCAATCGCCCAGACTGATGCCGTTTTTGCCCATCAGAATGAACCATCCAAAAAAGGCCAGAATGAAATCCTTCAACGCCACGGTGAGTCCGGCAGTAAGTAAGCCCAGCACCATGGAAACATCTTTTGGTGGACCGAACAGGATCAGTAATACGGCCAGCACACCGATGACTTGAAGACCAGCCGACCCGGCAACGCGGAGTTGATGAAAGCGGCGGTCGTGCTGCTTCACGATGAAAGCGGTGAGTGCGTTGGTGGCTAATAGCACCATCAGAATCACGGCAAACACCAGCGCTAGAGAGCGCAGCAATAAACGTAAACTGGAGTTACTGCGGTGGTCAATAATAGCCGTCCAGCGTTGATAGGTATCGGCCAGTTGCTTGCAATGCGCGGATCGTTTATCTAATTCGAGGATTGTTCTCTTTTGATCGGACAGTTGACGAAGCCTGGCCAGCATGGCGGTATCCTGATCGTCCTGTTCACTTGGTTTTTCTTTAGCAACCAACTGCTGCAACTGATTGCGCTCTTTAAGTAGGCTGGCGGCCTTGCCTTGGGCCTGGCTGGACGCTTGACCGACAACCAGGCGGTGATCGCGAAGGGTTTGCCATGCAGTGAACTGGGCCCAAAGAGTTGAAGGCACTTCGGCGGTTGCCGCTTGCCAGGGGATGGCTGCGTTTTCTGACGCCTCATGTTCATGGATAGCCGTTTCTACTCGTAAGTGCAGATTGCCACCTTGACGAATTACTTCTTGCTGCAAATCCTCTAACTCATCCTGATTCAGATTTTGCTCAGCTTTGGATCGTTCTAATTCGCTGGCAGCTTTATCGTCGGACGTGGCGACTTTAGTGAGCGCTTCGATCTTTTTTGCAGTAACATCCACTTTGGTTCGGTGCTCTGTAATGCGCATGGACAAAGATTTTAATGGACCGCGAAAAAGTTGGTCAGATTGGGCAGTGGCTTCGCGCAAAGCGCTGGCGAAAGCTTCATCCAATTCGCGATCCGCCAGACGCAGCGCCTCACGGGCAAGACTTTGCTCTTCCAGGTTGGCGGCAAATGGTGCCAGACGACGGGCGGTTTGATAAGCCATGTCGTCCATAAGAATTGCCCCGCCAGAACTGGTGGAACTTTGGGGAGTGGGCAGCGCTGTGGAATCTGGCAGCCAATAGTAAGCGCCAATGCAGGACACAATGACCAGCGTTATGGCGGCGATTCGTAAATTGTTTGCGGTGAGCTTCAACGCTCCCAATCGTAGCGCAGCGGATATAAACTAAGGAAACAACGAGGAGGATTAGGATGAAAACCAGATCGAACGCAGTAGTGCAATTTGCGGAGTATTCGTTTCGGATTCAGGCAGTGCGGCTAACCGCTATGATGGGCGGATTGCTGTGTGGAATTTGCGCCGGAGCAACCAGCCAGGCATTGCCCAACTTTGCATTTTTGACCACCACCGGGGGCAAGGCGGCATGTCTTGGCCTGGGCGCAATCCTACTGTTTGCCAGCGTCCGATTGACCCAGCCGAAATGGTCTGAAGAAGCAATCGAATTGAAACTGAACGATTGAAAGTGAAAACCCTATTGGCTGTTTCGATCAGGCCGATAAGAATATCCAGAAGGGCGCACACTTGTCCATTAAAAGTTTTCTAGAAAATAAAAGTAGTGACGTGGATAAAGCGATGAGTTCGCTGAGCCATACTTTGTTGGAAGCAATTGCCAGAGAGGCAATCCGGGCCGATGCTGCCGATTGCTTAACGTTTCAACACAGTTTTCTGAGTTTTGCAAAGAAGGTGCGTGAAAGCAGAGACTCCTCAGAGCTTTATGTAATTTCCGGTGGTGCGGATAAGGCTCTACAGGATTACAATCAGGTTGTCTCAAAGTATTTTAAAGCCCAATCGAAGGAATTGCAGATGTTGGCCACCACGGCAATGCGCACAGTGGCGGAAATTCATCTGAATAGTTCTGATGCAACGAAGAACTTAAAGAAGCTGGAAGAACAATTGGGGCTGGCTTCCGATGCTCAGTCTTTGCATGAGTGCCGCATTCAGATTGGCATGTGTTTGCAGGGGATTCGCGAAGAAGCCTTGCGCCAGCAGGAGCAGAATGGGCAAATCATCGCTCGACTGCACTCGGAAATTAACCAGCGGACAACTCCTACAGCGTCGCGGTCGGTAAGTAGCGATGATCCGGTTTCAGGCCTCCCCTCGCGCCATCAGGCAGAGGAAGCGCTTGCCGTTTTGGCCAATAGCGGCAACCCCAATCAGTTTGGTGTATTGTTTGTGGTTCATCGTGTGCAACTGATTAACACCAAGTACGGGTATGCCGTAGGGGACAACATCATGCGATCGTTTCTGAGACATTTAATGCAGGAATTTTGCGCGGTGGACGATCTTTTTCGCTGGTCTGGTCCAGCATTTTTGGCAGTTACTCACCGTCCCGACGGCATACAGACGCTGCGCAGTGAGGTGGCAAAAATCACATCGCACCGAATGGAGGAAAACTTTGCTGTGGGCAGTCGCAATGCACTTCTGGGGGTAACGGCTTCGGCGCTTACGGTACAACTGATTCAGGAAAAAGATACTGCTGGTCTTACCAGGAAGTTGGACGAATTTGTGAAGACCAATGGTTGATGGCGTGCGCTCACAAACCTGGCTATTTCACAGTGAGGACAAAATCCAGCACCAGCACCAGCGCATCTGGCGTCGCCCGCACTGCTGAAATCTCAAAGTTCGATAGCTTCTGCTGAAACAGTGCATCCCGGCTCTGTTCCAGAATTTTCCTGGCATCCGATTCCGCTGGATAGCCGATGTCTTTCATCAACGCCTGCTGCAGCCCTTTCATCACCCGACGCGAGTACATTGTATCGTGGCCGTTGGTCGATGCCTGAACATCTTTCAAGGTAATCAATCCGCTTTGATATACCGGCGTACCCACTAACGTGAGGTCAAAGGAATCGCCAATGCCCACGCATTTACCGAACATGCCCAGTGCCGCTTTACCGATGAAGCGGGCGCGAATCACCAGGCGTCCGTTCCATTCCCCGATCTTCGGTTTTTCTAAGTAAGCGAAGTTGCATCTACGATTTTCGTTACCTTGCACATAGCGGCGCCCATCCTGGGTGAACAGTTGCTGCGCCAGAACACGTTCCAATGCAGGGTATTGCACTCGCATTTCAAGCGCTGAGGCAGGCTGTACGATGAGAAAAATCAGACAACACAGGAAAGAGATTTTGCTTGCCATGGGCATGGTTAGAACTAACCCAAATTATAGCGGCCCTGCCGGGTACAATTGAAAAGTGTCAGTGAAATTACTTAAAGGCAAGCAGGTGCGCGATCAAATACTCTCGGAACTGCGTCCGCGCATTGCCGCGTTGCCCAGACCGCCAGGGCTAGCCGTAGTGTTGGTGGGCAATGATCCTGCATCGGAAATCTATGTTCGGAACAAAGTGAAAACTTGCGCGGAACTGGGCATTTTCAGTCAGAATCTGACGCCCTCGGCCAGCATCACCACGGCGGAATTGCTGACGCTGGTGGGTGAACTGAATGAGCGTCCAGAGATTGATGGAATCCTGGTGCAATCGCCCTTGCCCAAACATGTTGATGAAGGCCGCGTGCTGGAAGCGATTTCACCAGAAAAAGATGTCGACGGATTTCATCCAATCAATGCCGGTAAGCTATCCATCAACGCCAAGGGTTTGCGCCCGTGCACCCCATCGGGCGTGATGGAAATGCTGAAACGCAACAATATTGATGTCACCGGGAAGCATGCAGTAGTGGTGGGCCGTAGCGACATTGTGGGCAAGCCGATGGCCCTGATGCTGTTGCACGCCAATGCCACGGTCACAATTTGTCATTCGAAGACGCGCGACTTGGCCGCCATGTGTCGTCAGGCCGACATTCTGGTTGGGGCTATCGGAAGGCCTGCGATGCTGACAAGCGAGTTCTTCAAGCCCGGTGCAGTGCTGATTGACATTGGCATTAACCGCTTGGACAAGCGCGAGGACGTGGCCCGGATCTTTCGCGGTGATGCGAAAAAGCTGGCTGCGTTCGATGCTGGTTCGCGTGTAGTGGTCGGCGATTTTGATCCACTGGATGCGGTGGAATTCGGTGGTGCGTTTACACCGGTGCCCGGTGGCGTGGGGCTGTTGACCATCGCTATGTTGATGAGCAACACGGTGACGGCAGCAGAGGCAAGGCAAACTGGAACGGTGCCGTGCTTGTAGCCTTGACGGGTGGCTTGGCCACTGGCAAATCGCACGTGGGGAAAGTTTTGGAATCACTGGGCTGCCATGTGATTGAAGCCGATGCCTTGGGACACTTGGCATTAGCTCCCAATGGGGAGGCCTTTGCCCCTGTCCTGGCCGAATTTGGTCCGGCTATTTTGAAAGGCAACGGCTCCATTGATCGCAAGGCGCTTGCTGCTATTGTGTTTCACAATCCCGAACGATTGCAGGCTTTGAACGCCATTGTGCACCCCGCCGTGGGACGGCTTCGACAGGCGCAAGTAGACGCGATCCTTGCCCGTGATCCGCTGGCAATTATTGTGGTGGAAGCTGCGATCCACATTGAAACTGGCGGTTATAACCAATATCAGAAATTGATTCTGGTGGTTTGCAGCGAACAGGAACAGGTGAAGCGGGCCATGGCTCGGGACAATGCGAACAGGGAAGAAGTGTTGGCCCGCATCGCACAACAAATGCCGCTTTCTGAAAAACGAAAGTACGCCGATTACATCATTGATACTGGGGGCACGCCGGAGGAAACACGGCGGCAAACCACGGAAGTTTATAATTCACTTAGAGAGCTATGAAGAAGTTCAGATATCTAATTATTACGGCGAGCCTGGTTGGGGTGTTTGTATACCTCACTACGCTTGCCCGCGTTCCACGCAAATGGCTGACCCCAACTACTGAGGCGAATTCCCCTTTATGGGCTGAGCCCAAAGTAGCCAAAGGGGCTGGCCTGGGGCCAGAAGAGCTGAACAATATTGAGATCTATAAGCAATCGCACGTGGCCACAGTACACATTAACAGCACTGTGTATCGTCGCGATTTTTTCTTCGATGTAGTGCCTTCGAAAGAATCTGGTTCAGGGTTCCTCATCGATGAAAAGGGTCTGATTATGACCAATAATCACGTCATCAGCGGTAGTCAAAAGCTTGCTGTGATTCTGCCTGACCAATCCCGTTACGATGCTGAAGTGCTGGTGCGCGACCGCTCTAACGACCTGGCTTTGATCCGCATTACGCCGCGCAAGAAGCTGCCATTCCTTAAGCTGGGCGATTCCGAACATCTGCAAGTGGGGCAAAAAGTGTTGGCCATTGGCAATCCTTTTGGCTTGGAAGGGACCTTGACAACGGGAATTGTCAGTTCGCTAGGTCGCACCATTCGGGATGAAAGTGCGCGCGAACTTTCTGGAATGATTCAGACCGATGCGGCCATTAACCCAGGCAATTCCGGGGGTCCGCTGCTGGATTCGCAAGGTAACGTGATTGGCATCAACACAGCTATTTACGGGGCTGGGGGCAATATTGGTATCGGCTTTGCCATGCCCATCAATCGGGCCAAAGAGATGCTGAAAGATTTTCAGGCGGGCAAAAGTTTCAAGCGTCCCATGCTGGGAGTTGAGGTGGTTTTTGTTAGCGGTGATTTAGCTGAGGCCTTGAAATTACCACCCGATGGCGGGTTGCTGATCCAGACTGTGCAGCCAGGAACGGCAGCGGCAACATCGGGCCTAAGGGGTGCCCGGAGAGTGGTTTTGGTGGGCAATATGGAATTGGGTATTGGTGGGGATCTGATTCTTGAAATCGACGGGAAGGTCGCCGACAAGACAGATTCGATTGCTCGCTCTTTGAACAAGAAACGGCCTGGAGACAAGATCGAATTAACGGTGTTCCGCGAAGGCAAATTAACAAAAGTGACTGCTACGTTGGGCGAAGCTCCAGAAGACGGTCGGTAGAGGAAAGGAATGCGAGTTCTAGTAACAGGCGCTCAAGGCTGTATCGGTGCATGGTGCGTGAAAAACCTTCTGGAGCGTGGTTTGGACGTGTTGGCTTACGATAAGAACCCCAACCCCACGCGGCTATCGCATATTGTTCCAGCAACTGAAATGGCCAAAGTGCGATTTGTTGAAGGTCAGATTGAGGACACCGCGCGCGTCAAAGGATTGATGAAAGATGAGGGTATCACCCATGTGATTCATCTGGCTGCGGCGGTGATGCCTTTCTGTCAGGCGAATCCAGTGACAGGCGGTATGATTGACATGATTGGGACGCTGAACGTGTTCGAAGGTGCGCGGGATGCAGGTCGGGAAGTGCGCGTAGTGTACGCCTCCTCCTCTGCAGTTTGGGGACCGGAAGATTCATTTGAAAAGCGATCCTTGAATGAAAAGGATTCCCTTTTCGCCGGTACTCATTATGGTGTTTTTAAAATGGCTAACGAAGGCAATGCCCGCGTGTTTTATTCGGCCAACGGAATTTCCAGTGTGGGTGTGCGGCCCTGGACGGTGTACGGCGTGGGCAGGGATTCTGGCCTCACGGCTGGGCCCTCCTTAGCGATGAAGGCAGTGGTAAAGGGCGAATCGTATCAGATGGGCGTAACCGGACACATGGATTTGCAGTATGTGGCTGACGTAGCGGAAATTTTCAACCGGTGCCTTCTGGACAGCTTCACCGGAGTGCATGTATTTAATCTGGCCGGGGACATTATCCGTGTGGATCAATTTATTCAGAAGCTGGAAGCAATGCGGCTCGGTGCAGCTAAATTAATTACCAGCGCAGGTAGCAAAGTACCGGTAGCCTACCAAATGGATGGTGCCGCGCTGGCGAAGATGATTCCGGGTTTGAAGCGAACTCCTCTGGAAGAGGGAATGCAGGAGACGCTAACAATTTATGAGCGGTTGTTTTCTGAGGGCAAGCTTTAAGCACATAGACGACAGCTTCAAGTGTTGGAGCAACCGCTCCCTGGCGGTCACGGCTCTGTAGAATCATTATGATACCGAGCCGTGACCGCGAGGGAGCGGTCTTTAAACTACGCAGATTTTCGCAATTAAGCACCGCTTACTTTTCGAGTCCGGCCTTTTTCATATCACCCGCTTTGACAATGCTCAAGGCATTCAGGTCAATGTACTTCTTTAGGGCAGCATTGATTTCTTCAGCCGTTAACGCGGTAACTTTCTGTTCCCGTTCCGCTTGCCAGGCCATTGTTCGACCCCAATATTCGTTGGAGGACAATATCCCCATCAAAGACTGGTCTTGTGTGCGCCCCACTTGCTGCGCCTGCAGCCATGCCGATTTACCTTTGCTCACCTCATCTGCGGGAAAGCCATCGGTAAGTATTTTAGTGAACTCTTCCTTTACACCGGCTTCCAACTTTGTAAGATTTTCAGGTGCCAGAATCGCAAACACCTGCATGGCACCGCCGTTTTCTTTTGTCCCAGCGCCCAGGTTGGAACCTGCACCATAACTCCAACCTTCTTTCTGACGAAGTCGATTGAATAGCCGTGAATTGGCATTCTGGCCGAACATGTAATTACCCAACATCAGTGCCGGGTAGGCGGCATCCTCGTCGGATAGCGGAATGTTCATACCGGCCATTAACATGGCATTTGGCTTGTCTGGCGTGTTGATGTTTTTGTTGATCGCTGCCACTTTTATGTACTTCCGTGGAACGCGTGTAAAGCCTTTGGGCGATTTCCAATCCCCTAACAACTTGGTCATCAACTTTTCCATTTCAGTGGGATCGAAATCTCCCACAATCGTAATGATGCTTTCCTTGGTAGGCCCGAAAAATTGCTCATAGAAAGCTTTGGCGTCACCCACCTTAGCAGCCTTCATCTCTTCAATACTTTCGTCAAAAGATTGGACGGCCCGGATATCGCCTTTGGGATAGGGGTTCATGTGTTTGGCCAGGAATTGTCCAGCCACTGCCTGCGGCTGACTCTTGTTTCCTTCAAGGCTGGCCAGCATGGCTTGTTGCAATGTTTCAAACTCGCGCTCTGGAAAATTGGGTTCGCGTAAGACTTCCACGGCGAGCTTCATAGCCCCCGCAAGATTCTCGCGAGTGGTCTGGATATTCATAGATCCAGCGTTTGCCCCACCACCAGCGTTAACGCGCGCCTTCAAACGGTCTGACTCATCTTGAATCTGCTGGCGGGTCTTATTCTTGGTTCCGCGCATCAGCATGGACCATGCCAATGAACCAGCATCACTTTTGCCCATCAACGATTTTTCATCGCCAAGACGCAGCGTGATACTTGCCATCACGGTATTACCGCGATTCTTTTTAGACAGCATCACCAGCTTCATTCCATTTGGCAGAGTAGCTCGTTTGGTGCGACCATCCACGTTGGCTGGGGATGGGTCAAAAACCTCGCCTTCGGCCATTGCTGCCTTGCCCTTATAATCGTTCACCAGCGCAGTGACGTCAGGGGTGGCGGGAATGTCGGAACGGTCCGGCTTGTCCACTGGGATGAACGATCCCATGGTGCGGTTATCGTCCTTCAAATAGGCCTTGGCCACGCGCTGCACATCTTCCGGACTCACTTTTTGCAAACGGTCGCGGGATACGAACAACATGCGCCAATCGGCCATAGCAGCCAAATCGCTAAGACTGATGGCGATCTGCTGTGAGTTGGTCATCATCAGTTCCAACTGCTTATTCAACTTTGCCTTGGCCCGGTCCACTTCCTCTTTGCTGGGTGGCTCTTTCACCACGCCTTCCAGCGTCGCCAACATGGCTTTTTTCGCTTCATCTAAAGATTGTTCCTTGCGCACTTGTGACCCGAACATCAGCAATCCAGGGTCGGCACCTTGCAGGCCGAAACCAAATACTCCAGATGCTTTTTTGTTCTCCACCATGGACTTGTAAAGACGGCCGGAGGGGTTGTCCGACAATACGGTTTCCAGAACTCCCAGCGCTTCGGAATCGGGATGCACACCAGAGGGAATGTGGTAGGCGGCCAGCAACATTTGAATATCGCCCACACGACGCACAGTTACGGTATGTTCGCCATCCTGGGTTGGCTCGGTTGTCCAAATCTTGTCCAACTTCCGTTCAGGACGTGGAATGGCACCCAGGTTTTTGGCAACCAGCGCCAGTGCTTTGGCCTCGTCGAATTTACCGGCGATGACCAGAATACAGTTATCGGGCTGGTAGTATTTACGGTAGAAACCTTGTAGCCGATCAATGGGTACATTCTCAATATCGGAACGGGACCCAATGGTTGTCTTGCCGTAGTTGTGCCATTCATAGGCAGCGGCCTGGGTGCGTTGCATCAGCACTCGCATGGGACTATTCTCACCGGATTCAAATTCGTTACGAACCACGGTCATCTCCGTATCCAGGTCGCTCTTGGCGATGTTGGCGTTCACCATCCGATCTGCTTCCAATTCAACAGCCCATTGCAGATTCTCGTCACTGGCGTTGACTGTCTCGTAATAATTGGTGCGGTCCAGCCAAGTGGTGCCGTTGAATTGGGCACCGTGATCAGTCAGTTCTTTGATGATATTGCCACGATTTTTCGTAGGTTTAAACACCATGTGTTCCAACAAATGGGCCATGCCTGTTTCGCCATAGTTTTCGTGTTTTGAGCCGACAAGGTAGGTAATGTTCACCGTCAGTTTTGGGCTGGAAGCATCAGGAAACAGCAGCAGCCGAAGCCCATTGGCCAGCCGGTATTCTGTAATTCCTTCAACAGTGGCCAACTTTTGCATGCCACCAGGCAAAGCCGGTTGACCCATTAATAGGCCAATAGTCGACAGTGTTAGCAATAGAGATTTAAATTTCATAGAGGTAGGAACTCCTTCATTCCACTTCGCCATTATTAGACGAACCACTTTATAATGCGTACTAACTGAACAAAGAGGGTCAAGAAACATTGCGAGGTGCGGAATGTTGACTTGATTTACTGATGGTAATCAAGAAGTACGAACAAGTCTAGCCATAGTAAGGGTCACGTGCAAATTATGATTCGCCTGCCGTCTTCATTCACTGCGTTATTCTCAATGAGAAGGATAGCCTAGGAGAACGAAATGACCGTCGAACAATTCGCGCAGATGACCACCTCTGAAACCGAGGATTATGAGCTGGTGGAAGGAGAATTGGTCCCATTGCCTAGTGCGAACCCTATGCATGCTAAGATCCGCCAAAATGTAGAACGCATTGTTGCGGACTACTTGGATCACACACCGATTGCGGATTCCGGGCTTCCGCGATATTTCATTCCGAGCTGAAAACGATATTTTTTGATTGATCAATCCACTATGACGCTTTGGCGAATTGTACCTCTCAAATCATTGAAACGAAATGATGTTGAGCTTAGTGCGGTTGGCTC
>JANXSF010000013.1 GCA_025352795.1 Acidobacteriota bacterium | reverse complement strand
CGTCTTTGGCTCGCTTCAGCCAGTCTAAATTGTCTCTTTCTTCTTGGCTCATTTCGATTCGTTCCATCCTTCAGCTTTTCAGCTGTCAAGAGGAACTTTCTACTTGGCTCATTTAGGAACTTCTCACTTGGCCCCTACAGGTGCTTCGCTGTATATCAGGCAGCTTTCTCTCTGCCTGAACGCGGCACTAATAATTACATAGACACACAATATTTCAGGTGATAAGATTCACACCATGAAATACATATTCCCTGGCTCCACCCTCCGTGCCTTGGCATTGATATCGTTCAGTATCTTTTCCCCGTACACAGCCTTCCCCCAGAACTTTGCCACCCTCTCCGGCACCGTCAGTGATAAGACCGGTGCTGCCGTTGCTTCCGCTAGAGTTGCGGTGCAAAACCTGGACACGCTTGTGTCTCGGGAAACCAACTCCGATGACAGCGGCTTGTATACGCTGCCGCTTCTCCAACCTGGTCGCTATAAAGTGAGCGTTCAAAAAGCTGGCTTCAAGGCTACGTTTCAAGACAACATTCATCTGGAAGTAAATCAGTCTGCTCGGATTGATCTGCAACTTGAAGTGGGTCAGGTCTCCGAAAGAATTGAAGTGACTTCCTCCGCACCGCTGCTTGAAGAAAGCAATTCGGCCATTGGTCAGGTTATTGAAGCCAGAGCCGTCGCCGATCTACCGCTCAATGGGCGCAACTTCGTGCAACTGGCCACCCTTGGACCAGGCGTGACCGGTGTCGGCTTCGGCGCGAAAGGCACTATTATGAGCGGTACACGCCCTGACGATCTGCGTCCAGGTAGCGAAATATTCGCTAACGGAAATCGCGAAGGTTCCAATAACTTTCTGTTCGATGGCATAGACAACAACGAAAGACTCACGCTGTCCATTGTTCTTCGACCCTCCGTTGAAGCCGTGCGTGAGTTCAAAATTCAGACCAACATGTTTACTGCCGACCAGGGTCGCAACTCCGGAGCCACGGTGAATGTCATCTCGAAATCGGGTTCCAATGAATGGCATGGCAGTGCCTACGACTTCTTACGGAACGACAAAACCGATGCCCGTAATTTCTTTTTACCGAACAAGCCCACACTGCGGCAAAACCAGTTTGGCGCCAGTTTCGGCGGTAAAGTGATACCCGACAAATTATTCTTCTTTACGAATTATGAAGGGTACCAACGCCGTCAGGAAAGAGCGTTTGTGAACACTGTTCCCACCGTCCAAACCCGGCTTGGAGACTTCTCCGCTGTGCGTGATATTTTTGATCCTAACTCGTTGGTTGCCACTCCCGGCACAGCCACCGGATTCACTCGAACCCCTTTCGCCGGACGACAGATCCCCGCAGTGCGGATGGATCCCATTATGGCGCGCATGGTGCAAGCTTACCCATTGCCCACCATTGGTGGCTTGGTCAACAATCAAACCACCAGTCCGAAAGAAAAACAGCAATGGAACCAGGGCGATGGGCGCATTGATTACAACCTGAACGAGCGAAATAATATTTTTGGCCGGTTCTCCAGGCAGGATACGATAAGCACCCGTCCTTCCACTTTTCTAAACGCAACCATTCCTGGGCTGGACGGAAAATTCGGTTTGGGTAACGAGGACACTTTTGCGGGCGATTCCGCCCTGAAGGCGTTTCACATTGTCACCAGTTGGGTTCGAACCTGGACCCCCACCTACATCATAGAAGTTAAGATGGGTTGGAATCGATTTGATCTCAATTTCCGTCAGGAAGGTGCAACGGCTGGGGCTAAGATTGGTGAGAAACTGGGCGTGAAAGGTGCCAACCAAGGGCCTAATTCCGACGGCATTCCGATCTTCAGTCCGGCAGGCTATACCGGCATTGGCCAAACCCGTTCCCTGCCCATTATCCGCTTTGAAGATACTTACAATCCGGGAGTCAGTTTCACCAATCTGCGCGGCCACCACACCATTAAATATGGAATGGATTTTCGTAACCGCAGGCTGACGCAGTATCAGACGAATCGTGGCAATGGGCGTTTCAACTTTGGACGCACTTTTACTGACGACCCCAACAACGCCGCTTCCACCGGCGACGCCATGGCCGCACTGCTGCTGGGAACTCCCAACACAATTGAACAGGACTTCACTTTATTTGTTCCTCGCATCATCCAATGGGAATGGAATTTCTATGTGCAGGACGATTGGAAGATTACTGATCGTCTGACGATGAACATTGGAACGAGGTACGAATTCGATACTCCTACACGCGAGTTGAATAACAAGTGGTCCAACTTCGACATCCCCACTGGCAAGTTACTCATCGCGGGCTTCAATACCGATGAGTACACCAATGTTCATGCCGATTTGAACAACGTTGCGCCCCGTTTGGGCTTTGCCTATCGTCTGCGCAAGGGCACAGTGATCCGCACAGGTGCTGGCATCTTCTTCAATCCAGCAGGCAGTGAAGGATTGCTGATGCGGCGTCATCGACAGTTACCTTTTGGACCGATCAACGCCGCCACTATTAATCAATTTGTGGCCAATCCCCGACGTGTGATTGATGGTCTGGATCCAATTCCCAACCTTGATCCGAAAGTGGTTTCCAACAACCCCGTGGGCAATATGATCGCCATTGACCCCAACTTCCGCTCTGGCTATGCAGAGCAGTTCAACTTTCAAATTCAGCAATCACTGCCAAAAGATCTGGTTTTCAAAATCGGATATGTAGGAAACCTTGGACGCAAATTAGACAACTCCTATAATTACAACCAGCAGATTCCGGGTCCTGGTGCGGTAGGTCCCCGCCGTCCACTGTTTGCAATTGCTCCTAACGTTGTCAACGCTGACTACAACGTTTCCGATGGATTGTCTGCCTATCACTCTTTACAGTCCACGGTGGAACGACGTTTTTCCAAAGGATTTGGATTCCTGCTGGCTTACACCTGGTCGCATTCGGTTGACTACATTGCCAATCAATTTGGCGGTGCCGATAATGGTCCGCTGCCTCAAGATCCGCGCTTTCGTCGGGTGGATCGCGGGAACTCCGGCTTTGACCAACGCCATCGCTTGGTGTTCAGCGCGAACTACGAACTACCTTTTGGACAGGGACGAACTTTTAGTACGCAACACAAGCTGTTGAATAACATTATCGGCGGTTGGGATTCCAACATGATCTTTGTCAAACAGACCGGATTGCCTTTCACCCCCACTCTTTCCAGCTCTGTTGCGAATGCAGGCAGCAGTCGTCCGGATCGCAACAAAACTGGAGAATTAAGCAATCCCACCATCGCCAAATGGTTCGACACCACATTGGGAAGTGGAGCCAGTGGGGCGGCTTTCAGCACGCCTACAATTTTCACTTACGGGAACAGTGGCCGCAATATTTTATATGGCCCTGGTCGGGCGAACTTGGATGCATCCTTGTTCAAAAACTTCGCTCTTACAGAAAAGTTCAAGCTGCAGTTTCGTACAGAAATCTTCAATCTGTTCAACCATGCCCAGTTCGATATTCCGAACAACGCAGTGGGCAGCCCCAGTGCTGGAATTATTTCCGGCATCGTAGGAACGCCACGGCAAATGCAGTTCGCACTGCGGTTAACTTTTTAACGCTTAATACCGAAGTTGAGATACCGAGCCGCGACCGCAAGGGAGTCGGTTAGCTTGGCCGTTTTACTGTGCGTGTTGCTAACTTTTAATGTTAAAAATTATCGATGACGGTTGACTTTGGATTAATTAGAGTTATAGCATCTACTAAATCCTTGACATGAGAAGGCAGTTGAACGCCTTGCACGCGTCTAAGAAGGTAGGGGGATCCATGCGTATCCGAATTTTACTTCTGACCGTTTTTTCAGTTCTGTTTGCCACTACGCCCACTTGGGCACAAGCTGTTTACGGAACCATTGTGGGCACTGTTGTTGACGCTTCGGGGGCTGCCGTCCCCAATGCCAAAGTGACCATCACCGATATGGGCCGCGAGGTATCACAGGCCACAACAACCAATGAATCGGGCAACTATACCCAAAGATTTCTCATTGTAGGGCGCTACCGGGTCCGTGTGGAAGCAGGCGGTTTTAAGGTGACAGTACAGGACAATATTTCTGTTTCCGTAGATACAGAAGTGAAAGTAAACTCCCGTTTGGAAGTAGGCGAGGTTACCCAAATATTGGAAGTGAGTGCTGAAACAGGCATTCTAAAAACGGAGCGGAGTGATGTCGCATCGACATATAGTAGCCGTACCTTGACGGAACTGCCTGTGCTCAATCGGCGCTTCACAAACTTTCAATTAATGACGCCAGGCGTAGTAAGTTTCCCAACGTCACTCACTGCAGCATCGGCGGAAAACCCACAGGGTTCCTATCGCATGCTGGTCAATGGACAAAGCTTTGCCGGAACTTCGCATTTGCTGGATGGCACAGATAATCACGACGCAGTGCTTGGCTGGATTATTATTAACCCCACCCTGGAATCGGTTACCGAAGCGAAGATCACCACCGCGAATTACGATGCCGAATTTGGCGTTGCCAGCGCCGGCGTAGTCAGTGCGCAGACGAAATCAGGGACCAATCAATTGCATGGGTCGCTGTTTGAATTCCTGCGCAACGATCATATGATCGCCCGCAACCCATTTACACAATCTCGCGTAATTCCTAATTCCAATGGCCGCACAATTCCGCTGACTCAATGGAACCAGTATGGCGGATCCATTGGCGGTTCCATCATCCGGAACAAGCTTTTCTATTTTGCAGATTATCAGGGAACCAAACGGAACACTGGCGGCGGTGCCTTATTGCGAGTTCCCTCAGAAGCGGAACGGACGGGCAATTTGAGTGCTACTGGCGTCAATATTTTCGATCCAGCCAGCGGCGCTCCAGCGGTCAGGACGCAGTTTCCTGGCAACATCATTCCACCGAGTCGTCTATCAACTCCAACACTGAATCTTTTAAAATTGATTCCTTCGGCGAATACCAGCGCGTCACTGGACCAACCCAACTTCGCTAGTTCCGGTGGTGTCAAATTTAACGACGACGCCTTCAACGTTCGTGTAGATCATTTCACGACGGACAAAATTCATACCTTCGGTCGATACTCCGTGCAGGATTTCCGCACTGTGGCCCCAGGTTCTTTTGGACTTGTCGCAGGCGGCCCTGGGCTTGATTCTTCCGGTTCTACCAGCGCCTATGCCGGTGCATCCGATTCGCGAAATCACTCCATTGCAGCAGGGTTTGATTACAATATTCGCCCCAACTTACTTACTGATTTCCGCTTCGGTTACATGCGCTATCACGTGTTTGGCCAGCCCAACGGCATTGGCACATCACCAGCTAAGGATGCGGGTATTCCTGGGGTGAACGTGGATGCCAATTTCAATTCCGGCATGCCCGCCTTTTTTATTAACGGGTATGGAAGCAGCTTGTTCAAGTTTGGATATGCGCTGGGTGTGAACGGCTGCAATTGCCCCCTGATTCAAGATGAAAACCAATTTCAGTTTGTCAATAATTGGACCAAGATCAAGGGCAACCACACCGTGAAGTTCGGTGCCGATATCCGGCGTGCACACAACTTGCGCGTCCCCAGTGATCGGCATCGTTCCGGTGAACTGAACTTTGACGCGGCGCGCACGCAGGGCCCTTCTGGCGGCGGTTCGGGCTTAGCTTCCTTTCTTATGGGTGACGTCTCTCGATTTGAGCGTTACGTTTCCAATTCACTGGATGCGCGTGAAACTCAAAACCGTTTTTTCCTGTTTGTGCAAGATCAATGGCGCATCACCAACAAGCTGACGGTGAACTATGGGATTCGTTGGGAATCGTATCGTCCCCAATATGTCAACGGTGCTGGCAACGGCGGGTTTGTTGATCTGGCCACAGGTGAGGTTTCCGTGGCTGGTCAAGGCGACACAGGTCTGGATCTGAATGTGAAGACTTCCAATAAATTGTTCGCGCCTCGGTTGGGCGCGGCCTACCAGTTGAATTCCAAAACAGTGATCCGTTCGGGATATGGTCGCGGCTTCAATCTGGGCGTTTTCGGTTCCATCTTCGGCCACAACGTTACCCAGAACCTACCCATTCTGGGCATTCAATCTGTGCAACCCACCAACAATTACGATGCTGTATTCAGTCTATCGAAGGGTCCTGATGCGTTGGATCCAGCTAGTATTTTGGCAGCGCAACGGAAAGGACCAAACGGCAAGAATATTCTTCCAAATGGTGTCACAGCCTTCATCATCTCTAATCCAGTGCGCTTCCCCACTGTGGATGCATGGAACTTTACCATTCAGCGTCAACTGAATTCCACTTCGTCGGTGGAAGTGGGCTATGTCGGTACCAAAGGCACCCATGTGTTTGCGGGAACAGGTGGCGATTACGATCCCAATCAGGCCGATATCAATGGCTTTGGCACGTTGACTACCAATCAACGGAAGCCTTACTTCAACAAGTTCGGCTGGTCGCAAAATCTACGTTACTACGGCAGCGATGCCAGCAATAACTACAACTCTCTGCAACTGAAATTCGACAAGCGCTTTTCCAGTGGACTCAACGTAATGTCGCACTACACCTGGTCTAAGAATATTGACTACGACGGAACTTACTATCCTCGTGATGCCAAGTTGGCCCGTGGTGTTTCCAACAATAATCGACGTCATGTGTTCTTCCTGGCTTCGTTATATGAAATGCCCTTCGGCAAAGGCAAGAAGTTCATGTCCGATGCCCCCAAGGCGGTGGACTTCCTTCTGGGTGGTTGGCAACTCAACGGCACGTGGAGCTATATGGCCGGCCAGCCCTTTACGCCCAGCTATCGGGATTGCAGTTCTGACCGGGACACTGGCTGGTGCCGTCCCGATGCTGTTGGCGATTTCTCCGTTTCCAATCCTGACCAGTTCGGTTGGTTTAAGACCACCAGTGGACCTTTGACCGCCAATGGACAAGTGGATGGTGCATGGCAGCGTCCGCAGCGTGCGAAGTTCGGTACCGTAGGACGCAATGCGATTGTGGGACCAAATTTCGGCCAAATGGACATGTCTTTCTTTAAGACTTTCAAGATCAACGAAAGACATTCCATGCAGTTCCGCGCGGAATCGTTCAACTTCACTAATCACACGAATCTGGCCAATCCCAGTTCCTGCGTCGATTGTCCTGGGCAGGCTGGCCTTATTTTTGGTGCCTTTGCCAACTACATCCCCAGGCAATGGCAGTTGGCTCTGAAGTACGCATTCTAATAAGCGGCAGTACGTGTTCCAATAACGAACGAATTTGATACCGACCCGTGTCCGCAAGGGAGTGGTGGCTGTTGTCTCTGAGATTACATCAAACACCGCTCCCTCGCGGTCAACCGCTCGGATCAGCGTAAAATGTCGCTCAGAATTATCTGCGGGTAGCAATTCGAATTGACCAAAGCAGTACAATAAAAGTAGGAATTACTTCCCACCCTTTGTTTCGATAACATGATGCGCCTGCCAATTTGGGTAGCGCTCCTGCTGAGTATTCCCGCTTGGGCCCAGCAGCCGCCGGCGTTGAATTCGCCGTCTTACACACAAAACAGTATCGTCCACGCAGCCACCAATCGACCTGGAAAATTGGCTCCCAATAGTATTGCCACAATTTACGGTAAGGGCCTGGCCACTGCCACCATGGCCGCCGGTGCCAAAGAATTGATCACCGGATTCCTGCCATCGGTCTACCCCGGAAGTTGCACCAGCGTTTTCATCGACAACATTTCCGCTCCACTATTGTTTGTTTCGCCGGGACAAGTGAACTTCATTGTGCCTGCAAATCTGCGCCCCGGAGTGAGAGTCCTGAAAGTTTTCTGTGATTCCATTACCGGCCCTAAAGTGGAGGTTGAGTTACTGGATGCCGTTCCTGGACTTTTTCAAAGTGATCCTTCAACGGTGATTGCTACTCATGCGAACGGAGAACTCTGTACTTTGGAAAAACCGGCTCGACCAGGAGAAGTCATCATCCTTTATGCCGCCGGGCTGGGGCAGACGGCACCTGCTTCCATAACCGGATTCCTGGCTGTGAAAGCCGCCGGAATTGAGCGTCAGGCCGATTTTCAAGTCCTCTTGAATCGGCGACCCTTAGCGAAAGAAGCGATTTTCTACGCCGGAGTGGCCCCTGGCTTTGCCGGTCTCTATCAAATTAATGTGCGGCTTCCAATTGACTTCCAGACACCCCTGGAAATTCAAATCAAGGTAGGCGAAGAAACTTCTCCAGAAGGTCTTTTTACCCCAGCCAGTACAATTCCATGAAACTCTTCCCTGCGAATGAGTGTTTTAATCTCTACAATGAAAGTATCTTTAGGAGGACCGATGCGCATTTTCCTGGCTGGTTTGACCATGTGGGTCTGCACACTGAGTGGTTTGCTTGGGCAGCAGACTGAGCAAGGTCAAAACGATTTCGTCATCGAAGCGGGCACCCATGTTCCACTTTCTTTCATTAACAGTGTTTCGACTAAGAATGCTGCCGAAGGGGACCGTATCTATTTGGAAACAGCATTTCCTATCCTGTCCGGCGGCAAAATTGTCATTCCTGTGGGCAGTCACGTTGCTGGAACGGTGACACAAGTGAAGAAACCAGGGCGTATGCGTGGTCGTGGAGAATTGTACATTCGTTTCGACACGCTGATTCTTCCCAATGGCGTGACTCGAGATTTTCGGGCACGGATCGGGGCGATTGATGGACGTTCCCGGGATGAGTTGGATCGGGCCGAAGGAAAAATTCGTAGCGAGGGCGGCAAGGGCAGCGACGCCATGGTTATTGCTGGAACCGCAGCCACCGGTGCTTCTATCGGTGCGATTGCCGGAGCAGCGGCTAAGGCACCCATGACAGGCACCTTGGTGGGCGCCGCAGCGGGTGCAGCGGCAGGAATGATTGGCGTCCTGTTGACCCGTGGTCCAGATGCCATTTTAAGCCGCGGCAGTACGGTGGAAATGGTCATCGATAGGCCTTTGCAATATACACCCGACGAACTCGAATTTGGCCAGCTATCACCTCGCCGAGGCATTGGTGATACTGGGGAATTACCATCTCAGCAGAAAAACCGTAATGCACCGGGTCGTCGAAATCCATTGGGTGGAGTGCTTTAACTCAATCAATTGATTGAAGCTTTTAACCAAACTAGTGTCCGTTGCCCAGGTCAAGGATAAAAAATACTCACCTTTTTTTAAGGTCCAAGCCTAAATCTTAGGGTCCAGCACGCCGATAGACTCCTTAGAATAGCCATGGACTTCGGAGCCTTAGAACTTCAAATATTCGTCAGTCTGGTAGTAGTGCTGGGAGCGGCATTTGTCGCTCTTGTATGTGACTACCTGAAGGGCAACAATGAGCAGTTAAGAGAGAAAAATGTTGAGCTTCGCGTAAGAAACGAAGAAAGGGACAGGCGGGGGATATTAGATCCCGGCAGTTTCATTCCCCAAGCTCTGTTTGAACAGTTTTTCGCCGCAGCGCGCAAGGCTGGTTGGATGCCTGTGTCAGCACCCGTCGCCCAAGCAGAACCATTTAGGGAACGTCCCAGCGCTGCAACCGTTGCATGGCAAATGCCACCTGCACCAGTCGTGGAAGTCGTTACTCCTGCTGAAACGAATGATCGGGAAGCCTTAGTCAAGCGCGATGAGGCAATGCGATTGCGCGTGGATGAAGAACGGAAAACCGCTGTAGTTGAAGTGGAACCAGTATCGAATCGCAAGCCAAAGAAGTCCGCTGAGGATTTTGTGAGCGCAGCTGCTCTGGCCAAGGCGGCGTTGCTGTCCACCCATCAACCCCAGATAGCCACTGCAACCATGGTGCTGGAACCTATCCAAATTGCTACTGAAGTTATCACCACAATCCCTGCTGCGGCAGTCATTAAAACCAGTATCGGAACGTATCCTCAAATCGTGCCGGAGCCTGCGAAAGAGCAGAGCCGACCCATGGCCGTTCCCGCCAGCAGTGCTGTTCGCGAAGAAATTCATAGATTGAAAGAGCAGGCCAAGGCCAGGTTCGCCGCCCAATATTACAAACCGGCCAATGTCATAACTATCGCCACCGATCTTGTTCCAAAGGTAAACCATGCAGAGGAAATTCGTCAGCCAGCTCTAGTTATTCCCCACGATCCGATTGAAGACGAAGAAGATGACTATGTAGAAATTTGGCTCCCGGAAAAGGTCGTCGAAATTCATCACCAAGAGGCTGTAGTCGCCACAATTGAAGAATCGCCGATTGAAGAGCAGCGGCATTCACCCGCTGTACTCACCATGCAGCCAACGGAAGTCGTTTCAGATATCGGTCTGGAACATGAGCTAAATCGGGTGTCGCATCCCGTGACCCCTGAATACGACCTTCTCGATCAGATTATTCGAATCAGTGTGGAAGCTGAATTGTCCGATCCGATTGAAGTCGCATCCACACCAGAAGTGGAACATCAGTTTGTAAATTCACATACGGATTGCGCTGTGGATCAGCTCCGTAAGCAGGTTAGCTTCAAATCGCCAAGCACTGCTTCAGTAGCTGCTGAAAATGACCACGACGCGATTCTGAGGGAATTGCTGAGCCAGAATAATGAAGATCTTATGCTGGAAGACGAGATGCCCGTGAGCACCGCAATGTTGATTGAAGCTCCAGTTCCAGAACTGGAAACTTTGTTCGCTGACCTGGAACCTCCTAAGTCCTTTTTCACCGAAGATGAGCCAGTCTCCCTGACCCTGGACTCGTTGAGTCTGCCCGGTGGCATGCATGATCGTCAAGTGCTGAACCAATTATTGGATTCGAAGAAGTCGGTTACAGGCGTCATCATCTATGCAGGAATCAATGACTACGCCAAGGCAACGGCAGATAAGTCGAAGGCCCAAGTCGACGAAATGGTTCAGCAGGCTGTGAAACTGATCAGCGGAATTGTTCGGGATAAAGATTTTGCGGCACGGGTGGAAGACGATAAATGGGTCATGATCTTCCTTGGAGAATTGGGCAATGCGGCGCAACGTCGGATCGATTCGGTTGCCGAGAAATTCTGGGATTATCAGTTGCGCAATCTTGGTCAGAACTTACTTACCTTCAGCACAGGGGCCGTACAGGTGGAACGGGAGCCGTTGAACGAAGCCTTAGCCAACGCTCAAGAACGGATGGACCAACTGCGCAACAAAGGCAGAAAAATTAGCGCTGAGGTTAGAAAAAAGGCCGTTAACGGTTAAGTCGGCTTAACCGCAAAGAATTGGAAACTACCATGATGCTGGAAAGTGCCATTGCTCCGGCAGCAACCATTGGGGATAAGTCCCACCCTAGCCAACTGTGGAACACGCCTGCGGCCAGTGGAATGGCCAGTGCGTTAAACAGGAACGCCCAGAAAATGTTCTGACGGATAATGCGCATCGCCACTTTGGCTATGGTAAGAGCCTGGGGCACCAAGTTCAAGCTAGGCCGCAACAGCACCACAGAAGCAGTCGCAAGAGCAATGCCAGTCCCGCTACCCATGGCTATTCCTAAGTCGGCCTGAGCTAACGCTGGGGAATCGTTGATACCATCCCCGACCATTGCCACGCGCTGATCCTGTGCCTGCAAACGCTTCACCGCTTCTAGTTTTCCTGCCGGATTTATCTCCGCTTGCACATCGCTGATCCCTATCTGACCAGCAATGGCCTGCGCCACGCTTTTACGATCACCAGTAAGCAGCGTCACCTGGTACTTCATATCCAACAGCCGCGTCACTGCCATTTTTGAATCGGGACGCGCCATATCCGCCACTCCAATCCAACCAGCCGTTTTCCCATCTACAATTACCCGCAGCACCGCCGATTCCCGCGGAAAGCCCTCAACATCTGGCGCTGACTCAATTCCGATGGCATGCTCCTCCGCTACACCAGTAGCCCCCCGACCCGGTTGAGCTGAAAATCCAGTGACAGTCAGATTTCTCAAATGGCTGGCACGATCAACAATTGCCTTGGCATAAGGATGTTCACTGTGTCTTTCCACGGCCGCAGCATATTCCAATACTTCCGCTTCCTCAAATCCCGGCTCAATTTTGATGAGCGTTACTTTCGGTTTGCCTTCGGTGATGGTCCCGGTCTTATCTAAAACCACGGCACTAATGCCCGCCGCAGTCTCCAGGGCATCGCCACTTTTGAAAAGAATTCCCAGACGGGCCGCTCGTCCGGTTGCCGCAAGCACGGCTGTTGGGGTAGCCAGGCCCAGGGCGCAAGGGCAGGCAATAATCAACACGGCAACAAAGCGAGTCAGCGCAGTCTCCAACCGATTCGCCGGGTCAGTGATCGCGTACCAGATTCCGAACGTCAGCACGGCAATCAATAGGCAGGCAGGTACAAACCAGGCACTCACTCTGTCGGCCAGCCGTTGTATAGGAGCCGTTTGACCTTGCGCCTGTTCCACCAGTTCAACAATTTTCGCCAGCATCGATTCCGATGACGCCTGCGTAACCTGAACCCGAAGACTGCCCGTTGAATTCATCGTCCCTGCAAAAACAGAGGCCCCCTCAATTTTGTCGATAGGTACACTTTCGCCGGTCAACATCGCTTCATCCACAGGGGAAAAGCCCTCCAGTACAATGCCATCCAATGGAATGCGCTCTCCTGGACGAATCAGGATAATGTCATTGGGCCGAACGTCCTCCACGGGAACATCAATTTCCTGTTTCCGTTTTATGAGCCGGGCCGTCGGCGGGGTCAATGCCGCCAATTGACGGATGGCGTCGCCAGTCTGTGCACGAGCGCGAGATTCCAGCATTCTACCCAGAATAATCAGCGTGACAATCACCGCAGCGGATTCAAAGTAGACGGCGTGATGATGGGTTATCACGGCCCAGGCGGAATATAAATATGCGGATAGTGTGCCCAGAGCGATCAGGGAATTCATTCCTGCGGAACGACGGCGGATATCAACGAAAGCCCCACGCAGAAATGGCCAGCCACAATAAAAGACCACTGGGGTGGTCAGCGCCCATTGCAACCAGACAGAGCCAGGAAAATCGAACATGCCGTGGCCCATGGCGATGGTAAACACGGGCAGCGAACAGAGCAGCGCAATCACAAAACGATGCCGCATCTCCATAAATTCCTCAGCTTCCACCTGCGCCGTATCCTGGGATTCAGCCACGGCATAGCCGGCCTTGGAAATGGCTCGCGATAAAGTTTCTTTCGTCGTAACCGCAGGGTCGAACAGTACAGTGGCCCGTCGTGTGGCAAAGTTAACACTGGCTTGCGTCACCCCTGCTTGTTTCGATAGCGCCGCAGTGACGGTGGATGCACAACCAGCACACGTCATTCCCTTGATCGGAAAATCGACTCTGGTTGCTTTGGAACTCATATCTGCATCCTAACTAATCTGAATGAAGATTATCCGCAGATGACGCAAATGAACGCAGATAAAACAAAAAGGCAATTGTTGGATGTTTGGTGTTATCTGCGTTCATCTACCGTCATCTGCGGATAAAAATTTAGTCTTTGAACGTGATCCCCAGAGTCTTCATTTTGCGATATAAATTGCTTCGCTCCAGACCCAGCAATTCCGACGTCCGCGTCACATTGCCGCTCGATTCTTCCAGCTTCTTCAAAATGTAATCGCGCTCGGCTGATTCCCTGACTTCCTGCAAACTACCCGACCATTGCGGTGGCTTCTGCCCATTCCCTCGGCGTTGCGATTGCAAGGGAATGTGCCGTGCATCCACTCTTGCCTGCGGATTCATGATCACAATTCGTTCCATCAAATTTCGCAACTCGCGGACGTTGCCCGGCCATCCATAATCGGATAATGCCTGGTATGCTTCCGGGGTCAGCTCTTTGGTTTTACGCCCGTAAGCCCTCGTGAATTCGCGAAGAAAATAATCGGCTAATTTGGGGATGTCTTCCAGACGCTCCCGCAACGGTGGCACGTCGAACGGAATCACATTTAGCCGGTAAAACAGATCTTCCCGGAAATTCCCGCGCTCAATTTCTTCCTCTAAATGTTTGTTGGTAGCCGCAATTACCCGCGCGTCCACCTGAATGGATTCCGATGCTCCCACAGGTTCCAACCGACCTTCATCCAACGCACGCAGCACTTTCGCCTGCGTCCGCAAGCTCATATCCCCAACTTCGTTTAAAAACAGAGTTCCGCCATCGGCCCGCTGCAGTTTGCCGATCTTGTCCTCTTGCGCTCCAGGGAAGCTGCCTTTCCTGTGCCCAAACAGCTCGCTCTCAATCATGTCTTCAGGAATCGCCGCGCAATTGACTTCAATAAACGGTTCCGCAGAACGAGTGCTCATCCGATGAATCGCCTGGGCCACCAGCTCTTTTCCAGTACCGCTTTCTCCGTAAATCAGCACTCGACCGTTGGTTGAAGCCATCAGTGCCAACTGCTGCCGAAGCGCCTTCATCGGCACGCTCTCTCCAATAATTTCCGGACCCAAACTCGATTTGGCGTGCAGCCGGTCCAGTTCCCTTTCCATCTTGCGTTGCTGAATTCCGTTCTTTACAACAACGGTGATTTTTTCAATAGTGGGAGGCTTTTCAAGAAAGTCGAAGGCCCCCAGCTTGGTCGCCTTCACCGCTGTTTCAATGTTGCCATGCCCGGAAATCATCACCACCACTGGACGGTCATCGGGCGGTATTTCCTGGATCCGTAGCAGCGTTTCCATGCCATCCATACCGGGTAACCAAATGTCCAATAAGATTGCGTCGAACGCCCTGCGCTGCAGAATCTTCAGACACTCTTCCCCTGAACCAACCGATTCCACTTCGTACCCTTCGTCCTCAAGTACTCCTGTCATGGATTTGCGGATGCCCGGCTCATCATCAACTACCAGAATGCGTGGTGATTTCATACCCTTGCCTCAACATCCTGAAATTCCTGTTCCACTGTAATCAATGCTGGAATTTCTAATACAAACCGCGCCCCACGGGGTAAATTGTCCTCTACCCGAATCTGTGCGTGGTGGTCCATCGCAATGTGGCTGACAATCGCCAGACCCAAACCGGTACCTCTGCTTTTGGTTGAAAAATACGGCAGAAAAAGCTTCTCCTTATCCTCAGGCGATACGCCGCTTCCCGTATCCGCCACAATCAGTTCCACGCTTTCGTTGGTCGCCATTTGCGTGATGATAGTTAAATCTTTCACCAGCGAATCCTGCATTGCTTCGGCCGCGTTGTCTACCAGATTCACTACAATGCGCTTGAATTGCTCTCTATCCACATTCACTGGCGGCAAACTAGTCGATAGTTGCATGTGCACGTTTACCCCGTCCAACCGTCCGGCAAACACATTTAAGGCCGTCTCCACGACTTCGTTCAAGTCAGAAGGGACAGGCTGTGGGGAGGGAAATCTAGCGAACTGCGAAAATTCATCTACCAATGTCTTTACTGATTCCACTTCGCTGGATATGGTGGCCGTGCACTCTCGCACAACTCTGGCGAATTCCGGAGTGGTCACAGCCCTTTCCAAATGCCGTTGAATTCGCTCTGCACACAGTGCAATGGGCGTCAGTGGGTTCTTGATTTCATGGGCAATGCGCCGGGCCACTTCATGCCAGGCTGATGCTTTTTGAGCGCGTAACAATTCGCTGGTATCTTCAATGACCACTACGAATCCTGAGGAAACGCTGTCTTCTAAAGCCGAAACAGTAATGGAAAGGTGGATAGTCTGCCCCCCCTTCTGCATGTCCATTTGTTGCGTGGCCAAACCGGTTCGACGAGCCCTCTTCATCAAATACCGGATTTCAGCAGCATCTTCTCGTGTGAATAAATTCTCCAACCTTTGCGCAATCTCCGCTTGCGGACCGCTAAACATTTGTTGAAATGCGCGATTCACTTTCAGAATTCGACCATCCCGGGCAACTGAGATTACACCTGTGGGAATGCTCTCCAGAATCGTTTCGGTGAATCGCCGCCTCAGTTCCAGCTCTTTGCTGGACGCCTCTAAATCCGCCGTCATGTCGTTGAACGCGCGCACCAGCTTGCCTAACTCATCAATCGCCCCACGCTCCACCCGATAGGCCAAATTGCCCTGCCGAACTTCATGCGACGCCTTTAACAATGCCGATATTGGCTCGGTAATTTGCCGCGACAGAAACAACGCAATCCACGTGGCAACGAAGGCAATAAAAAGTGTAATCAAAGCCAAAATGGATTGGTACTGATACCTGGTTTCGTTCCTGTTGACTCTAAGCTGTTCGTAGTCACGTACCGATTTTTCTATCAGCCGTTCCTTAAGATCCAAATCCACAGGCATGTGCGTTTCCACCTCGAATTCACTTCCATCCCAGGCTTCCACCTTGGCCGAAAGTTTGCGAATTCCCTGGCTGGCATTCGGTGCAACGCTACAAATAACTTCCCCGTCACGCTTTGCCTGGACAATCCCGTTTTCCTTACAGATTTTTTGATACAGCCCGGCCTCGCCTTCTTCATGGTCAACAAGTGCCAACCAGTTGGCCTGAGCGTTGGCCCTTTCCGCTGCATCGCGCATTACAGAGGCCCCAACTTCAATCAGGTCTAACCGAATATGTTCTGCCGGACGGCTGAACCATTTGTCCATGTTGTAAGTCAACACCGAAACATTCCACATCACCATGAACAGTAGCGGGATGAAGCTGAGCAGCAGCGCACCCACCACCATCTTGGTACGGATTCGCGATCCCTCACGGTCCCTGGAACGCTCTATGTAGAGTTTGGCAACGGTGCGGAACAGCATGAACGCCACCGTCACCGTCAGCACAAAGATGAGTGTGGACATTCCCCAGAACAGATAGAGTTCTGGAGTATTGCGAGGTCCAAATTCCCCTAAGGACATGGACCCAGGCAGAATCAGCAGCGCAATAAGTAACAGCGAAAGTGCTATTCCTGAGGCGTAATAGAAAAGCCTTTGTCGCATTGTCTTGATTATAAGGGAAATGGGCTATCGCAAGTGCGTTGTTCAAGCAGCTTGCAAAGCTATTTGCTTTCTAAGATGAAGGTGGGCACAATCCCCTGGATGCTGGAAAATCCCGATGGGGCAGCTGTCGAAAGATATGTCGACGCACATTGCACTTTGCCTTGATAGGCGTGGGCAAACATGTCAATCTGCATTTCTTTCATTTCCAAACCACCATATAACTGCACCGGAAACTTTTCCGTAGCCACTGTTGTTTTTTCCTGCACAACATATGGATTGCGGATGGCCGTTTTCAGGGAACGTTCCCAACTGGCGTCATCCATCGTCGCCCCAATGTAGGTGTGCTGTTCGGCAGTCTCGTCGTTGGGACGCATTACCAAGTGTTCGCGGTTGGCCAGAATGTACGCCGGTAAATCCACAGTGTTGCCGCGCCAATTGGTATCTGTTGCCCGCACAACGCGAGTCCATGGGACCATATCGCGGATCACTTTCCGTTCCACCGCAGGGAATTTTGAGGTCAATGTATCATCAGTGAGCAGCTCAAAAACTGCTCGTTTTTGGGCGATTTCTGCTCGAAAATTGTTTACAACGCAAACGGCACGATCCCGATAAGCACGCACCAGCGGCTGTTCCAGATCGTAACGGATTACAAACTCCTGCGCATTGACGCGACGCAATACTAAGTCAATGGTGAATTCTCCGCGCCGCAGTACACCGTTCTTGTATTCCAGTTGTTCTGGGGAAACCACTTCTGTGCCGTACCCCGCCTTACGTAAATACTCGGCCAGCAGTTGATGCTCGTTTGATTCGGCATTGGGAAACGGCTGCCGAAATTCCAGCACGGCAATTTGGGGCTTTCTCTTTTGGCCGAATTCCTTCCAGGCTTTCAGTGCCGCTTGTAAGAAATATTTCAAGCCGCTGACTTTAGCCATTTTGTGTTTCTTGCGAAATTCCTTCATCGGTTCACAATCGTAAATCAAGTCCGAAAGAATTTCCGAATACACAACTCCGAACGGTGCCGTGGCCTGATAGTTCAGAAAATGCATTGAGCCATTGTCCATGGATGCTTCAAGCGTGCTCATTGAAGTCAATTCCGAATATCCAGGATCTGTGTTGGCCAACATTTTTTCCGCAGGCAGCAATTCCATGCGGGCTAAAAGCTGTGGATTGCTGAGTGCCGCCTTTTTCATGCGATTGATGGCAGAAAAAAGGACTTCAGAATCTTTGGTAAGGTGATCGTATTGCCGTTTGGCCACAAAATTAGGGCGCAAGAACGGAGAAACCGGTCGGGTGGAAACAATTAAACCACGACTTTCCATAGCTTGTCGTAGCTCACTGACCCATCCAAGGTCCCTAAACGATTCAGATTCCAGTAATTTGTGGTAGCGGGCTACCGCCTCGCTAAGGTGCGTCATCTCGACCGGAACTCACTTATAATGCAAAATTATCTCATATCGACCCCTCATTTGTACACCTTCAAAGCATCAAAAACAACACGTAATGCTCTTTTTTTTAATAACTTAGCGCAAAATAAAATTTCTGATCCGGCGGCCTGCCCACTTCCCTTTGTGGCATTTCCTTGGCACAATGTGAAAGAAATGCGAAATTATTTGCTAGCCGCAGCCCTGCTGATGATTCCTGGTTTTGCCTCTGCTGAAGCAGGCATGTGGCTCTTCAACCAAGCTCCTAAACAATCGATTAAGAGCAAATATGGTTTCGATTTGAAGGATTCCTTGCTCGATAAAATGCGTTTGTCATCGGTACGATTCGACAACGGCGGCTCAGGGTCATTTGTTTCATCGCAGGGACTTCTGTTCACCAATCATCACGTGGGGTCGGAGTGTATTTCTCAATTGGGGACCAAGGAAAACAATTACATCGTCAACGGTTTTTTGGCTCGTACCCATGCCGAGGAAAAAAAGTGCCCTGATTTGGAAGTCAACGTTCTGCTTTCCATGGAAGATGTAACGACCAAGGTAAAGGCCGGTGTGACGGACTCCACGCCCTTGGAAGTGGCTAATAAGACCCGTAAAGCGCACATGACCGATATCGAAAAAGAGTGCAACACGCGGACGGGAAATCGCTGTGATGTGGTCACGCTGTATGCGGGTGGTCAATACCATTTGTACCAATACAAAAAGTACAACGATATTCGGCTTGTGTTTGCACCGGAAGAAGCTATCGCCGCGTTCGGCGGGGATCCTGACAACTTCACCTACCCGCGCTATTGCTTGGATTTTGCATTGTTTCGGGCCTATGAAAACGATAAACCAGCTAAGCCAGCAGAGTATTTGAAGTGGGCGAAACAAGGTGCGAAAGAAGGGGAATTGGTTTTTGTTACCGGCCATCCGGGCAAGACGAATCGTTTAGATACCGTGGCTGCTTTAGAGTTTGGCCGTGATGTGGAATTTAAACTGCGGCTGCCCATGTTCGAATCCATGATTTCCAGACTGATTGCTTTTAGCGAAGTGAACGCGGAACAAAAGCGCATCGCTCGCGATCTGCTGCTTACTTATCAGAATTCCTACAAGGCCATTTCCGGCTTCAACGGCGGACTGCAGGACCCTGTATTGATCAATGCCAAACGTGTGGATGAGAATAAGCTGCGGGCGTCGATTGCCGACAATCCGGAAAAGAATAAGCAGTTCGGCAGCGCTTGGGACGATGTGGCAAAAGCCCATGAGGCTTACAAAAGCCTTTATGTCCGCATCCGATTACTGGGTGCTCTTGCCAATTCTGAGTTGTTCGGCAGAGCTCGTACCTTGGTGCGACTGGCTGTGGAGAAGCCCAAACCCAATGCCGAAAGGCTTCGAGAGTTCTCCGATACGGCGTTGCCGCAATTAGAAAGTAACCTCTATTCCGAGGCACCCATTTACCCGACTCTCGAAAAGCAACTATTTGAAGAATCGTTCCTGCAAATGCAGAAAGGACTTGGTGACGATCCACTGTTAGCCAAAATCCTGGCTGGGCGGACTCCCAAACAAGCCGCCGAATTCTACGTGGACAATTCGCAATTGGTGGATCCTAAAGTTCGCAAAAAGTACGGCGAAAATCTGGCCACTGTGGCTACTTCCAACGATGCCATTATCCAATTGGCAAAGCTGATGGACCCGGAAACCAGGCGTCTGCGAAAGGAGTTTGAGGACAAGGTAGAGGCCGTATTGAACGCATCGTACAGCAAGATTGCCCAGGCTCGATTTGCAGCTTACGGGGCCAGTGAGTACCCTGATGCGACGTTTACTTTGCGACTCAGCTACGCCAAGGTGATGGGCTACACCACAGAGAAGGGCGAAGCCAGAGCGTGGACCACCAGGACATCCGGACTTTGGCCGCGCGTAACGGGCAAGGAGCCTTTTGAAATTCCGGAATCGTGGAAGAAGGCGCAAAAAGCGCTGACGCCGACAACTCCGTTTAACTTTGTGAGCACGGCAGACACACATGGCGGAAATTCTGGTAGCCCGACTATTAATACGAAGGGCGAATTGACAGGTATTCTGTTCGACGGAAATATTGAAGGGCTACCGAATAACTACGTCTATCGCGATGTGCGCGAACGTTCCGTTCACGTAGCCAGCCAAATTATTTTGGAGTCGTTGAAGAAGGTTTATAAGGCCGATGCCATTTTGAAGGAGATCGGCCGATAGGTATTCTGCTTCGCACTATGGCCTGCGAGGATCAGTCCATCGGCCTTACGATTGGAGGGCGTGGTGTGGACAATTCGTAATGGTAAAGTACGAGGCATAACTGTCTTTTCAACTAGTGTTTTGGAGAGACCGAAATGAAGAAGCAAAGTGAGAAGCAGTCCAAAACGGGCGCGCCGGTTTTTACAACCGAGGCGGGAGAAGCGGAGTGGTGGTACAAGAACCGCTGCATTCATGGCCAACAACTCGTTACTGCTGTGAAGAACGGCCCAAGCTCAGGTGCTGACGAAAGCCAAACTGTTGCAGCGGATAGCGTCACAGTAAGGCCTTTTAACCACAGGTTTCCCAAAAAAAAGGTTTCAGAGCGTTAGGCCTCCCGTCTATTTCCCACCACGAAAAAAAGAGGCCGCAGACTTCCTGAATAAACAGGCGGCCTGCGGCCTCAAAGACAACTTGCGTCAGGGAGAGAAATTTAAGCCGCGACGGGAATCGCGATTTCCTGCTGCGGTTTCAGCATGGCCTGCATCTGCAACGCATTCACCACACTTCTGCCTCCCCCATCGTTGTTGAAAATCACATAGGTGGATGCGGCGAATTTGGCGACGTGGTCGATTCTGTGCTTCCATTCCGCCAGCTCTTCGGGCGTGTACATATAATCCACCGGAGTCTGATCACCAGCTTGCGCTCCGAAATCCTGGAACCAGTTGCGGTGCTGCTTGCCGTTGAGGCGCACATAACCTACTGAGGTGGTCAGAAAGGAAGTGGGGGGCATCGCCTTCATGCCTTCCGGTTGATCAATGTTCACAAAGCCGATGCGGTAATCGATGAGGGTTCCCAGGGCTTCGTCCAACATCCAACTGGAATGACGAAATTCAGCAACCAATGGGAATTCGGAAAAGGCTCGCCGCAGTTCAATCAGGAATTCGCGATTTTCCGCCGTATAGCGGAACGCCCAGGGGAACTGCATCAGTAAGCAACCGAGCTTACCTGCACGATGCAGCGGACGCAGTCCATCGGAAAAACTGGTGACAGCTTGAGGTTCCAACTGGCGTTCATGCGTGAATTGCTTGGCCAGTCTAGCTGTGAATGAGAAATTCGGATTGCGCCGGATTTTGTCCAGCCACATGTAGGAAAGCTCGGGTCGTAACGGCTGATGAGCGTTGGTGTTGATTTCTACCGTATCGAACCTTGAGGCCAAGAACTCCAATGGATGGAATCCTTTAGGTGCAGTTTTGGGGTAAATGACCCCAGACCAATGGGGGTGCAGCCAGCCAGCAGGGCCCGTTCGCAAATTGAAGGAGGGCTTAACGATTTTATTAACAGCTCTATTAACAATAGCCATATTGGTTTCCTTTCGCTTTATCTTCGCCCTTATAGTAAGGCTAATCACCTAGCTTGGTCAAGAACTATTTTCGCTGTTTATTCGCCGTGCTGTGAATCGGGTAAAACGCAGCGTCTGTTGCGACGCGGTATTCCGTTGGAAAGTGATTCGATAACCCCAGGGTGGCGAGCCGGAAGACGCCAGAGGGCTATTGTTTTTCGATTACCAATCGGACATTGTTGCAAGCATTTTATGAAGACTCGGGGAGGTCAGTATTCTTTTCACCATTCGACCCAACCCTGGGCGATTGGCTGACTACAAAATAAGGCGTACCGGTAACCCTTGGTACTTTTAGATCGTTAGTTTAAGTAATCCCCGTTACGACAAGCGGACGCTCTCACCCTATACCCCGAGTACGTCCGCTTCCCTAAACTGTTAATCGTTGAACATCCCTTCAAACAAGACACTGCTCAAGTAACGTTCGCCGGAATCTGGCAGCACCACTACGATTGTCTTGCCTTTCATTTCAGGCTCTTTGGCCACACGCAAAGCCGCTGCTGCTGCCGCTCCGCAAGAGATTCCACAAAGAATCCCTTCTTCACGAGCCAGACGACGAGCCATCTCAATTGATTCTTCGTTGCTGACCAGTTCCACTCGGTCCACCACCGAGAGGTCCAAATTATCTGGAATGAAACCTGCGCCGATGCCCTGAATTTTATGAGGTCCGGGCTTGATCGCTTCACCCTTGAGAGTCTGAGTGATCACCGGGCTGGCCGTTGGTTCAACGCCGATAGACACAATGTTTTTACCCTTAGCCTGCTTGAAGTAGCGGGAAATTCCGGTAATTGTGCCGCCGGTGCCGATGCCAGAAACCAAAACGTCCATACCACCCTCAGTATCGTCCCAAATTTCCGGGCCAGTGGTGTTGAAATGGATGTCAGGGTTGGCTGGGTTTTTAAACTGCTGCAGCAGTAAATAACGGCCAGGGTCCGATGCAACCATCTGTTCAGCTTTGGCAATGGCCCCTTTCATACCGCCTGAACCTTCCGTAAGAACCAGGTTTGCCCCAAACGCCTTCAAAACTTTACGACGTTCAATGGACATGGTTTCAGGCATGGTTAAGGTGATTTTGTAACCACGTGCGGCGGCCACAAAGGCCAAGGCAATTCCGGTGTTGCCGCTGGTTGGTTCCACCATTTCCACCCCTGGCTTTAGAACACCACGCTTTTCGGCATCCCAAATCATGGACGCGCCAATGCGGCACTTCACCGAATAAGCCGGATTGCGACCTTCGATTTTGGCTAGCACCGTAGCACCTGCTCCGTCGGTAACGCGCTTGAGTCGAACCAGAGGCGTGCGCCCGATGGTCAATGTATTATCGTCAAAAATCATTACTGACTCCCTCCACTTAGATATCCCAATTCGGCACGTAACGTGCCTGCCTGTCTTTCCAATTCGTCGCCAAATCAAGGAAAGTGGTTTCATCCACAACGCCTGAAATGGCCTTATCCACACGATTCCACAAATCCCCAAACGGGGTGTCGTTTTTGCGCCTGCCCTTGGAGCCAGACAATTTCTGCCCTTCCACATGACGTAAGACTTCACCAATCGTGATTTGACTGGCCGGGCGTGCCAACAGGTAACCGCCTTCAGCACCGCGCTTCGATTCCACAAAGCCACCCTGCTTCAAGCCGGCCAAAATCAATTCCAAAAATTTCTGAGGGATCTTCTGCCGACGCGCAATTTCAGCAATTTTAACTGGTCCCTGGCCGGGTTGAACGGAAAGGTCGAAAACTGCTTGTAGTGCGTACTCGCCTTTAACTGAAATATTCATACACCGATGCCCCGATGGAGATTATAACGTATCCGTCTGTTGCCCCATGCTCCAAACCGAGATTACCGACAAAGCGGCAATGGCGGCGGTCTCAGCTCGCAGCACATTCGGCCCTAAGGAACAGGCTTTCCATCCGGCGGCGAGGATGGATTCCCGTTCCCGATCCGTCGATCCGCCTTCGGGCCCCAAAAGGAGTGAGATGTCCTGAGCGGGATTGGGAAGGCAGGTCAGTAGGGAGGGAATGCCTTTTTTTACATCCAGGAGCAGGCGAAGCCCTGTCGTAATCTGAAGCGCTTTGCCCAGTGCCATGACTGGATGGATAGCGGGAATGCGCAATCTGCGGGATTGCTGCCCAGATTCATGCAAAATTCGCAGCCACCGCTCCATCCGCTTGGGGACAGAGACCTCTGTCCCTTTTTCTGAACGCTCAGCGATGACCGGTTGAATTGCCGTCACCCCTAATTCAGTGATCTTTTCCAGCATCCATTCAAAATGATCGAATTTGAAGAGGCTGGCGTAAAGGGTGACATTGAATGACTCCGAAGAAGTGGGTAGCTTTTCCTTGATATGGAAAGTGACCAGTCCTTTTTGAACCTTGGCGATTTCTGCCAGGTAGAATGACTTTTGATCTGATATTTCATAGACTTGGCCAACTTCTACCCGAAGAACGCGGACAAGGTGATGCGCTTCCTGGTCACGAATTTCAGCATCATCACCGGCGATCTGGTCAACGTAGAATAAGCGACGAGCCATACAACAATTATTGTAGCGTCGAAGGGCGGAAAAGCTAAATGGCTGAGTCACTTGAGCCGACCTCGCCAACTGGCCGAACATCTCCACTTACACAAATCCCCACTCACCCCCTTTTTTGCGCCGTTCGACCCTCAAAGGTTTGATGAGTACTCAGGGTTCACCTAAACTAGTACCTTGGTTAGGATAAGGTGCAACCATACCTTATTATTGATAACCACACTTGAGGAGATAAATGGCAAAAGCTATCAAGTTCGCTGAAAAGGCGCTTACAGTCGCGGCAAACGGCGCATGGCACGTGTATGACGCGGTCAATTCCCTGAAACCGAATAACCCGTCGTTTACCCCGAAGTGGTCAGATAAACCGCTTCTCAAGTCTTACGAAAAAATGAAGCCTACACTCGGCTGGCCGCGCGAAACCGATTCGCTGTGCCCCAAGTGCATTCCAGAAGTCCGCCAGGAAATCCTGGACGGCAAGCGCGATTATAAAATTCTGATCAATGAAAAGCCCGGCGAAATTAAAGCCCGCATCATTGAAAAAAACGGTCACATTGTGATGGTCAAGAATTGTCCCATTCATGGTGACTTTGAAGATCTGATGTCGATCGATCCTGCCTTCTCCCAACATTTAGAAGACACCTTCCCAGGCCGCGATATTCGCGCCCACAACGACGAAAAGCTTCACAACCACGGAACATCCACCGTTACCCACGGTCGCGGTTCGGTATTGACCATTGATTTAACCAACCGCTGCAACATGATGTGCGACCCCTGCTTCATGGATGCCAATCAGGTTGGCTATGTGCATGAACTGGGCTGGGAAGACATTAAGACCATGCTCGATAACGCTGCGCAAATCAAACCGCGTCGCCAAATGTCAGTGCAGTTTTCTGGTGGTGAACCTACTCTTTCCCCATACTTCCTGGATGCAGTGCGTTATTCCCGCAAGGTCGGTTACAACTCAGTACAAGCAGCCACCAACGGAATTGAATTCGCCAAGTCAGTCGATTTCTGTAAGCAAGCTGCCGAAGCCGGACTTCGCTACGCTTACCTGCAATTCGACGGCATCGGCAATGAAGCTAATTCGCACCGTCTGGTAGGCAACTTGTTCGACGTGAAACTGCGCGCCATTCATAACCTGCACAACGCAGGCGTGGATATTGTGCCAGTGATCACCATTGTCAACGGCATCAACAACGAACAGGTAGGAGCGGTAATTCGCTTCGCACTGGACAATCCTAAAATCATCAGCTTTTTGAGCTTCCAGCCAGTATCGTTCACCGGTCGTGATGAAGCGGTTACCGACGAACGTCGCCAGGCACAGCGCTACACGCTGAGCCATCTGGCACACGACGTGAAGAATCAGGTTGGATTGGGCGAACCAGTTCGCGATTGGTTCCCGATTTCCTTCATGAGCACGTTCTCTGATTTTGCTGATCTGGTTCATGGACCACAAGCAGAATGGGGTCAGCTATCGTGCGGATGCCACCCGAATTGCGGCATCGGCATGGCGCTGATGATTGACAAAGAAACCAAGGAAGCAGTTCCTGTAACGGCATTCCTGAATGCAGAACAACTCGTTAAAGACATGGCTCGCATTAACGATGCCGCCCGCAGCAAGAAATTCTCAGTGCTGGGCGTAACATTGGCCCTGCTGCGCAATTACGATCCGTTCCAGGCTCCCACACACTTTACACTTTCCGATATGGTGAAGAAGTTCGACAAGTGCTTCGGCATGTCGAAGAAGGATTACGGCAAGGTCACTGGAGACCGTTCTGAGCAGGATATTGAAAAGCGTCGTTCTGACCGTTGGAACTTCCTTTTCATCGCTGGTATGTGGTTCCAGGATTTGTTCAACTACGATTTCCGCCGCACGGAACAATGCATTATCCCGTACGCCACGCAGCAAGGTGAAATCAGCTTCTGCGCTTACAACACGGGCGTGGGCTGGCGCAACATCATCGAAAAGATGCACATGACGGCGACACTCACCAAGTGGTACGACGAGCATGGACGTCACGAAATCTTCGCTGGTGGGAAGAAAGTGAAGTTGGAAGAAAATCTGACCAAACTGGTTCTGCGCGAAGAAGATGTGCAGAAAGAACAGCAGCATGATCTGGATTCCGTGGGTATCGCGAAGAACGCTCGGGAAGAAAAGGTTCGGGCTCGGGATGAGAAGATCAAGGAAACCGCATACAACTCCCATATGGCAAAGTTGTACCGCGAGAACGTGTTGGGTGAACAGCCTGCTCCGGCAGGATTTGTGCCACTCGGCGCAATCGGCGGCATGGGCGGAATCGCCCCGGCTGCTGCGGTGAAGCCAGTTCCTATGGTGGAAAAAGAACAAGAGAAGGCGGTTGGTTCCTTCGGGGATTAATTACTTCTTGCATCAGTGAAGGTTGTCAACAAACACCGGGCCACTCGCCCGGTGTTTGTTTTTTCGAATAGGCTGCTGCTTGGTCAAGGTTGTTCCAATTTGGTATAACAGTTATACCAAATGCGTTTCAGCTTCGACCCTAAAGGGGCAAGCTTTTGCGGGCTAATCCAAATCGCGGCATCGGGTTTGAAGAAGCGCAGGAGTTGTTCGATCGGCCATATTGGCTTGATCAACGGTCCGATGATCCGGAGCAATATTTTGTGATTGGATGGGTTGGGGAACGCTTGTACACTGTTGTTCTGGAATTTCGAGTAGACAGCGAAGGCGAATTCCGACACTTGGTGACACTTTGGAAGTCCACGCAAGGGGAGGTCTGTTTATATGAAAAAAACATCTGAAGTAAAAAAAACCACTTCCGCTGAGGCCATCGCTACCATGGCGGATCAAGGGAAGAACATCATGAATTTTTATAGAGGTGAAGGACGAATGGTACAGCCCATTCAGCGTGTGAACGTGGACCTCACCCAAACTATGCTGAAGGAACTGGACACTGCGGCTGAGGATTTGAACGTTAGCCGACAGGCGGTCATTAAGACATTGGTTCGTCAAGCTTTGGATCAGCACTATTTGGCGCAGAAGGCCAGACAAGCGTAGTCTTGTCTGCAATTAGGAAAAACGACAAGCTTAGGCGTCTTCAAGCGGTCAACACTTGCGCAGCCCCTGGCATAATTGAGGGATTGGAGTTCCTATCGAAGCTCGCATTGTGGTGGTCCCGCCTCCGGGCTGGACGGGTGGTTGTTCCACGCACCATAAGCTTTGACGCGACTGGCCTCACTCTGATCCACCCAACAGCCACGGTACAACTCAATTGGCCGCAAATCAGTGTGGTGTTTGCGTATAAGCGAGACTGCTGGGCCGTTGACTATATCTGTGTAGCTTTGGTTGACGGAACGCGGCAAATTTCCATCGATGTAGGGGAAGACGATAAGGGCTATCCGGAACTAATCGCCCATCTACCCGACCATTTGCCTGGATGTTTGGCTGTTGAGGAATGGTGGTTTGGCGTCGCTTTTCCACCCTTTGAAACTCAGTTGACGCGGCTGTACACAAGGGAAGTAACTACAACGAGTCCAGGAAATGAATCAAGGCCCGACGATCCTTATCCGTCAATTCAGTGAACCGATCCAAGGCCCGCTTTGCTTCCCCACCATGACGACGAATCGCTTCTTCCGCAGTAGCGGCGCTGCCATCGTGCAGTAGCGAACGGCGGAAACGTAGGCCCCACAATGCTGGTGTGCGAATCTCTTCCCCAGTAGCTGGTTCCTGTTCAATGCCATCCCCAGTGCCGATGTTATGCAGAAGTAAATCGGCATACAGCTCCACACGTTGGCTGTCGAACAGAGGGTTCACATTTGGTCCGGTCATCAACAGTGGCGTATGACACGTGGCACAGCCGGTTGACTTGAACAGACCATCTCCAGCCCGCACCTCACTATCAATGGGACCGCGACCAATGGGGGCCAACAGTCGCATAAAGTTCTCGAAATTGTCGATGCTGCGAAGGCCCGTGCGGCGATTGCGGACATCCTCAATGCCGCGCTTCGGACTGCATCGCTTCAACTGTTCCGGAGTGATCCCCAGCGCCGCCTCTTCGCGAAACAGGTCATTGGTAATGCCCATTTCATTCATATAAGCATCGGCACTGAAGGCCAGTAGCGTGGCGTGCTGCGCCTTCCATCCGAAGCGTCCAATTCGGGGGTGTCCGGTGGCCACATCGGTCAATCGCGCGGCTCTCCCTTTTACACCATCTCCATCGCGATCCTCAGGATCTTCCAGAGCAATGATGGTCTGGTCTGGAATGGCTTCAATCAGGCCATCGCCGAATAATGCGATGGGCGCACGTCTGGCAATCACGTTGGCTTCAGCGGGGATTTGCACTTGGCATTGGTGCGGCGGAATAGAAAATAAATGATACAAAGTGCCGCCGTTCAAAACTGTAAATTTGCCGTCTTCATCGCGATGGCCTGCACGGACTTCGGTCATGGTGCTGATGCCGCCGACAGCCGGGACACTATGGCAGGAGGCGCAACTATTTCCGTTAAACGATGGTCCCAAACCGTCCTCTGCCGTTTCAATCGCAATGAAATCTTCCAGCCCCAGCCGGAACAATTCCAGTTCCCTAGAACGGATGCCGGGTAATGGACTACCGGGCAGCACCCGATCCCCAGCAGTTTGCCCGAAGCTTAAAAGAACAGAAAAAGCCAGTAAAATGCGCGATTTCATGCAGCCTTTTTTCCTTTGATGCTGATTGTTCCGCGCATCAGGTTATGACCAGCACCACAGGGTCTGGAACATTCAAAAACCACCTGGCCGCTTTCTGGTGCCTGAAATCGAACCCGGATTTCACCCTGGCTGCGTGGCGGTATGGCCACGTCTATCCCTGCCGATGGAATTCGAAACCCATGGCCTGTGTCGTCACTGGTCAAAATAAATTCAACCAGTTCCCCGGGCTTCACCGTGATCCTTGCAGGATTGAATGTGAATCGTTCGGCCACAATGGAGATGGTCTTGGTCGGTTTCTTATCGGCGGGTGATTGGCCATAGGCCGCCAGCGTGATCATGAGTAGGGCAAACAATTTCATTTAGAACCACCATCCAATTCCAAAATTAATTCCATCCACCGGCTTCACCACTTGGCTGGCGTTGCGGTTAAAAACATAGTCGAACTTTATGGCCACATCGGCGTTGGGTTTATAGGTCACCCCGGTGACCCAGGCCGTGCGGTCAAATTGCAGCAGCGGCACAAAACCTTGGGGCATCTGTTGCTGCGTATTGTATTTTTCGTATCGTCCAAACAGGATCAAGTCCTGCCGGATGCGCGCGGGCAAAACATGCACCCCGGGTTCCAGATAATAGCCACGCATTTGGCTGGCAATGTTCGGACTGGCCCCAGTGCTCTGTTGCAGGCTGTGGTTCAGTTCGCCTGCGCCTTTGAGCCAGGTGTTGGCGAACAACCCGCGAACGTCGAACCGCTTCCAACTGTAACGGGCATCCACTTCGGAGATGGTCACACGAGGGTTCAATCCGCGCAGGTTGAATCCGGCATGTCCTGAATAGATGCTGGTGCCCACGGTTAAGCGACGAACTCCGGCAAACTCAAGACGGGCCACCTTGGCTGGATTGCGGAACGACGAATCGAAACCAGAAGTGCGGCCACCGGCAATGCCCGTTTCCGCGTCGAACCGGGCGGCGTCCAGCGCTGAGGTCATGTAGGCGCGATACCGAAATCCACGGCCCAGATCGCCAGTGAGTCCAAAGCCTAATTCCCGCCAAGTGGTGGGGATAATCAACGTTTCCACAAATGGCCGTTCCACTCCATTAAATGACGGAGGTTCATGCCGTTCATTGGTGATGCCCACCGGAGTAAGCATCATGCCCGCGCGAATGTTGAAATAGGGCTTGATCAGGAAATCAAGGTAAGCCTGTTCCAGTGCCACTTCCCCTTTGGCTTCGCCACCTTCAACCAGGGAGTGTTCAATTTCCAGCTCGCTCCAAAATTTGATGCGTTGCGAAAAGCTGTGGCCGAAGAGTAGAACAAAGCGGTGGAAATCTGGTCGGAACGGTTCCCCACGATCCTTATTGACGTGGAAATCCATGTAGCCAGCCACGGGAAGTCGAGTTTCACCGGTGGGTTCCAAGGGCGTCGGCACTGGCACTGACACTACACGCGGTTCGATGGCGGCGGCCAAAATCGGAGCTTTCTTCGTGAGAAGTTCCGACACCAAGGCCTCTAACCGAGCGAACCGTGATTCCAGGTTGGCCGCTGCATCCAAGGGCTTGTACGACGGATCCAACTGCTGCATCTTTTTTTCAAGATCGGCAAGGCGGCGTTCAAAATCAGTGGAGACTTGGGCGGTTAATAATTGGATGGCAAACAGAAATACCGTAGCTTTCGCTATAAACTTAACCATAGTTAAGTTTAAGTGTAAGGCATGGTTTCATTGGTTGTCAAATCGATAAGTTACCAGTCGGCCACGGAGCCGTCGCGATGGAAGCAATCCATCATCACTTCCTGCTGCCAGGGATGCTTATTCGCTTCCGCTTCATTCACGTCGATGCCCAGTCCAGGGGCAGTTGGGGCCACGGCGTGCCCTTTGATCACGGCCACTGGAGTCTGCACTACATCGCCGCGCCAGGGGACGTCACTGCGCACCTGTTCCTGAATAAGATAATTAGGAATGGCGAATCCCAGTTGCGTGCAAGCAGCGGTTGAAATAGGACCTTGGGGATTGTGACAGGCCACGGCGATGTTGTAAGTTTCAGCCATGGCGGCGATGCGACGCACTTCGCTGATGCCCCCGCAATGAGAGGCGTCTGGCTGAATAATGGCGCAGGCCTGCTTTTCGAAGAGCTCGCGAAATTCCCAGCGCCCAACCAGCCGCTCGCCTGTGGCGATGGGGATTTTCAAAGCCTGGCTGACACGGCGTAGCGCTTCAATATTTTCCGGTGCAACGGGTTCTTCAAACCAATAAATATTGAAATCTTCCAGAATGTGCCCAAATTGAATGGCGGCGGCGGGCGTGGTGCGGGCATGGACGTCAATCATAATATCCACGTCGTCCCCGGCGGCCAGACGCATGGCTTCCACCGCTTTGGCGGCGCGCTTCAGCACACTTGGACTTTCAATCATTTCGGCCACGGGAATGGGCAGTGATTTGACGGCAGTGAACCCCTCTTCAATAGACGCCAGCATCCGTTCGGCGAACTGTGTGGGTTCAATGGTCTGGTAAATAGATTCCAAGTTGCCGCCGCCCAGGTGGTCGTAAAATCGCAGAGTATCGCGCACCGGTCCGCCCAACAATTCCGCCACGGGCTTGCCGACTTCTTTACCCTTAATATCCCACAGTGCCTGGTCAATGCCGCTGATGGCAGTGTAGTTGTAAATTCCCCCGCGCCAGAAATATTGCCGATGCATGATCTGCCACAAATGTTCGATGCGGCGTGGATCTTTGCCAATCAGCAGCACCGCCAGATCCTCAATGGCTCCGACAACTCCTTTGGTTTTCCATTCCAAAGTGGCCTCACCCCAACCGTACAGGCCCGGCTGATCCGTTTCCACTTTGACGAAGATCCAGTTGCGCATGCGGGCGTGGACCACTTTGGTTGTGATGCGAGTGATTTTCATTCAGTTCTAAGTGTAGAGAAGTGCGATCATGAGTGCTATGCCCACTCAAAATTATGAAAATCACGCCATGCGCGTGCCCGGTTTCCTGTTCATTCTGGTGCTGACTCTGGCCACGTTCCTGGGGTCTTGCGTGAACCTCTATAAGTCATGGGATGACCATCAACGTTTGTACAGCGCATCTCTGATTCTGGCACTGAGCATCAGCACTATGGGTGCTGCTCTTTTCGCCCGAACGTTTGCGTTAAAAGTGCAGGACCGTGCCATTCGAGCTGAAGAAAATCTGCGCCATTTTGTTCTTACTGGCAAGCTGTTGGATTCGCGCCTTACTGTAAAGCAGATCGTAGGCCTGCGCTTTGCTTCCGATGCTGAGTTCCTGGACTTGGCGAAGAAAGCAGCCGATACTGGCATGGCCCAGGACGATATTAAAAAGGCTGTGAAGAACTGGCGCGCTGATTTTGATCGTGCGTAAAGGGTGATTGAGCATGGCTGATTTTATTTGGAGGACGCGCCTGCTTTTTGTCGATACCGACGCCAGTGGGCGCATCCACTACAGCGCTCTGTTTCGACATGTGGAAGCAGCGGAGATGGAATTTTTCCGTTCCATTGGACGACCCTTCAGCCAGATGCCGTTCAGTGATTTGAAATATCCCCGAGTGCGCGTAGAGGCTGATTATAAGGCTCCTCTGATTTGCGATGACCTGATGGATATTCATGTCTGGGTGGAGCGCATCGGTCGGGCATCGTACACCTTGGGATTTTCCATTCGCAAAGAGGATGTGGAAGTGGCCGCGGCGAAAGAAGTGATTGCCTGCATGTCAGCCAAGACGCAGAGCTCGCATCCGTTGCCTGATGATCTGGTGGCGGCCCTAACCCCTTTCCTTCGGAATAATGACGCATGAATCGGCGTAAGTTTGGTGCGCTTCCCCTGGCCGCATTTGCACCTAAATTGAAGAACGAATCTTCCCGCAGGAATCAATTCTTATTGCGATGAGTCAGGACTCCATGCTCACTTAGTATGCCGGCAAAGTATGGGATAGGTCCAGGTCCTTCCCCATCGATCATTGTCCCGGTGTTGCCTCGGGTTGGTCTTATTATGTGCTAAGGCTCTCGCTCTTCAATCGCGCTTCTGAAAGGAGCCGAACTTCGCCGCAGCGATGTCGATAGGGAGGTTTTCTGCGCCACGAATTAGGGACGGAGGGGTGCGTGATTGCGACGCATACTGCTTCTTGGTCTAAGAAGCGAACCGTTTCCATGGGTAAGTCATCCAAGCATGGAATTGTCTAACCCTTCCATTTACCAAGACTTTCTGGCCAGAAATGGCCCAAGAATGCGGCCGGGCCTTTGCCCAGTGCCACAATAAGCTTTGGGCGCAACGTTTTTAGAGTTTGCTTGAAAAATGGACGACATATCTTCATCAAAGCTGCATTGTTCAGCCATTTGTCTACTGGTCCAAGATTGCTTTTGCGGTGGTGGAGGAATGGCCAAGCATTTGTGAAGAAGAAATCCTCTTTATTGATTTGTGAGCATTTGAGAATTTTCAGCAAGGGTGTCCAAGTGCGGCCACCGCGTTCGTCCAATTTGACTAGCTTCCCGTCAACACCAACAAATTCGCTACGAAGCCCGAAGTTGGACCCCAGAATCAGGGTTCCTCGGATGGGCACCCTGGCTTGAATTCCGTCGTAAAGGCCATTGCCGCCCGGAAAGGCGCCATAGTCCATTATCGTAAGGTCCTTGAATGAACAAAGCCCCGTGTTGGCAACATCCAACCGATTAAGGCTTTCCCGCAAACGTTCAATTTCGTTCAGATTATCGGCACGCAAAATGTTGAATTCCTTCGATGCTTAATGTTGCTCTCACTGATCTAGGCTACTATTCCACGAGTCTACGACTGACTTTTGCTCCAACTCGGCCAATAAAGAAATTCCTCCACCTCCCGACGATAAATCACGTTCGATTTGCTCGCACCAAAATTTCCTAACTTGCGTTCGCTAGGTCGGTTTGCCAAAATCGTGACTGTTGCTCCGACGGAAGTTGCTCGACCACCTCCTTCATGGTTTCAAGATGCCTGTTCAAGTTTAATCTTGTTTCGACAGTTGCACGGGGAAAGGGTTAGTGTCAGGGAAGGATCGACCCGGCGAATGCCGTTGGCTGGGTAGGGGAAGCCGTGGGTACCGGGAAGATGCATTGGGTGGAAATCGCATTTCTTCAACAAAACCTGTAACAAAATGCCACGCTGTTCATAGATAACAATGTGAGCAGGCCAACGCCAGCAACGTTTAACGAACTCTACGAAAAATATTCGCGGGATGTGTTTCAGTTTGTCCTTTATCTTTCCGGAGACTGGGCACGGGCTGAGGACATTACCTCCGAAGTTTTCTTGCGCATCTGGACGTCGGAGGCGGAAATCCGTGCGGTCAGTGTGAAGGCGTATTTATTCACCATCGCTCGGAATTTGTATTTGGAACAGTGGCGCCGAGAACGTCGGAAGCGTTCTTTGGAGGGCGATATTCCCATGCCTGCAAGGCAGTTGCCGGATCTGGTGAATCGTCAGGAAGTGGAGCGGGTGACCGTGGCGCTGGCCCAACTACCAGAGCTGGAGCGGGCGGCGTTGTTGCTGCGTGCGGAAGACGAACTGTCCTATGCGGTGATCGGCGAATTGTTGCAAATTCCCGAAGCGTCAGCACGGATGAAAGTGTTTCGGGCGCGGACAAAGCTCACAGAAATGTTGGATAGGAGCAAATCATGATGGTGACCAAAGCGGTGATTGAAGATTTACTGCCGTTGTATGCGGCGGGCGAAGTGAGTGAGGAGACTCGTAAAGTTGTCGATGACTTTCTGGCGGGCGATGCAGATTTGCGAGGACGGTTGAAGTCGGCGGTGATGCAGGGTTTGCCCAAGGTGAGTGTTCCGGCGGGGGTTGAAACCAAATCCATTTTGGAAACACGACGCTTGATCAGGAATAAGAATCATCTGTGGGGATTAGCGTTTGGCCTAAGCTATGTTTCCATGACCTTTGCATTCAATTCCGAAAAAGGTCTGGTGTTTCTGATGGCCCGTGACGTGCCGCAACTCGCCTTGCTATTTTGCACTTTCGGTTTGTTTGCCTGGTTCCTGCTGATCCGAACCGATGTCAGAATGAGGGCAACAGGACTTGTGTCGGAAAGGGACCCAGGAAATGCCATTGGCTGGGCAGTAGCCAGTCTTGGGATATCGGCACCGCTGGCAATGACTATGTCGCAATGGATCGCGGGGCCATGGATGGTGGCTATTCAGTTAGCTGTAGCGGTTGTCACTTTTCTAGTATGGCGAAGTCGATAAGTGGGACCGACCTCTCGGTCGGTCCCTTCACATTTGACTGAATGGAGCTAGGATTTCTTCTCGCCGCGGTGAGAAATGATCTTATCCAACATGCCGTATTCCAGCGCCTGTTGCGGACTCATGATGTAATCACGATCCACGTCACGAGCAATACGTTCTGTTGGTTGACTACAAGCATCGGCCAGGATGGCATTCAGCGATTCCCGCATGCGCAAAATTTCCCTGGCATAAATGTCGATATCGGTGGCCTGTCCAGCCAATCCGCTCATTGAGGGCTGGTGGATCAGAATGCGGCTATTGGGTAAACTGTAACGCTTTCCCTTGGCTCCACAGGCCAGAAGAACAGCGGCCATGGAAGCGGCTTGGCCAACGCAATAGGTTACGATGTCGGGCTCCACCAATCGCATGGTGTCGAGGATGGCTAGGCCGGCGGTGATAGAACCACCCGGCGAGTTGATGTAGAGCGAAATATCGCGTTCTGGATCCTCGGCGGCTAAAAATAGCAACTGCGCAATGATCAGGTTGGCGACATTGTCGTCAATGGGCGTTCCAAGAAAGATGATGTTTTCTTTCAGCAATCGCGAGTAGATATCGTAAGCACGTTCCCCCCGCGAAGTCTGCTCAACCACCATCGGAACTAATACAGAATTGTTCATATCCATAGAAAAGGCGTGTCTCTGATTTAATGATACCGCGCTGATGGGGGCTCTTATTCTCCGATCAGCAGTTTGTGATACCGTCCCAGCCAATAGGGCAGCAAAAAATGCGCCCCGTCATTTTCGCTGGACCCATTATTGCCACCGTCCACTTGAAAAGGATTCGCGTTCCAGCGCATCACCGGACGTTCATCGGGCGGCAGCAATCGCGTGGATTGGGGATGCTGATGGCGGTCAATCTCTTTCGATAGCGGAACCTCTTCGCGTTCGGAGTTGGTCACATTCCAGGTGATCATATCGATGGGCATGCGGTAGAGCGTTTCCACAGCTGCGTTCAGATTGGCCTTTGCGCCAGGGCGGCCCAACATAAAAATCATTGTCCACAATGGGTTTGCTTCGCGCTGGGCATTCTGCCACCAACCATCGAGTGCAGTTCGATACAGTGCCAAAAGCTTGGGATCTTTTTCGTAGCGGAACAATAAGTATAGCGGAAGAAAAGCCAACTCCTCATCGGAATAATTCAGCTCCTCCCGCAGTTCAATTACCTTTCCTGCCAACGCTGCATAACCGCGCCCAAGTGCCAGCCGATTATATTCCTGCTGATAGCGCGGATTGCCGGTGATGTGGTGGGCCGCTTTCAGAAAACTGAGAATTTCCGCAGCGTTTAGTGGCGAATCACTACGACCGCGAATGGAGGCAAAGTAATCTTCTGACCAGCGGCCCCAAAACGTAGGGAACCCGGTGACGTCGGTCATCGTCAGGTCATGATCCAGAATGTGATCCATGATTCGCGAAGTAGTGGCGACGATGCGTGCCTTCAGAGCTGGGTCGGGAAGCAGATCCCAAGCAACGGCGAAGGCAAAGAAGTGGCCCACTAATTCGTCGGAAGAAGTATCCCCTTTGAAACGATATTTACCGTCGGCAGTCCAGTGCCACATGCCGTCGGAAGAAGGCTTTTCATTGGCGGTGACAAAGGATCGGGCAGGGAAGCCTGGTCTATTGGTGACCTGCTCCAGAAACAGAATGGCGTCGGTTGCCTGACGAGCCCGCTCCAGATTGGCGGGTGAGGGTTCAACGGCGTAGCGGAAGCAGGCGGCAGTGGAGTAGATGGAAGTCCACAAGCCGTCGTTATCTGTGGGGACGGTTTGACTGGTGGAAAGATCGCCGGGGGTGGACAGGTGGGAATCGGCAACCAGCCCGTGGCGATTGTGGCGTGTGGCGATCCGTTGTTCAAACAGAGCTGCCTTTTGCGCTAAGGTAAGCGATCGGAATTCAATGTGGGCGACGCCTGTTGCAGTACGAACCCAAGCTCTATTCTTATGGGCAAGGATGGCTTCCACTTGGTCATCGGGCAAGTACCGTTTGCCAGAAAAGAATTGCAGGCGTCGGGAAGGAATTTCTTTGGGAGAAGTGCGGGTGAGGCCTTTGCTGGAGCCGATCCAAGTGACTCTATCGTCTGCTGTGGTGCTGCTGGGGGTCGATGAGGTGGGCAGGGCTTTCAACGCAGCGGGCACGTCTGGCGAATCTTTGGCGTAGAAGGTTCGGAATTTTTGTGGCGTGGAATGGAGATGAACGGCGGCAGGAGTTAGTGTGGCGATGAGACAGGCCAGAATCAGGATTCGCATGATGCTTCTTTCAGATTAGCCGAACCGTATGAATAAAATCTTCGAAACGAATTGTAGAGTCGCGGGCTAGAAGGGAGAGGTTAGCGATAAGGAACAAGTAAAAGAAGTAGGATAAGTGAAGAAGAAAATCCGCGCCGCCACACTACCATTATTTTTCCTGGAATCTTGATGTTCGTAGTCGATAAGGCAACCAAGGGTGGAACTAGCATGAAATATACGTTTAACCAGTTGAGCCATGTTCAGATCCTTGATTCTCTAACCGCAGCCAGCTTGAGGAACACATGAGGGTATTGATTGCTGACGACAGTCCGGTATCACGTCACGTATTGGAATCGACTCTGACCAAATGGGGTTACGAGGTTATTTCCACTTGCGATGGGGAACAAGCGTGGGAAATTCTTCAACAGCCCGATTCGCCCAGATTGGCGATTTTAGATTGGATGATGCCAGGCCATACTGGGCCCGAAGTGTGCAAGTTGCTGCGTGCCAGAAACCGCGAACCCTATTCCTACATTCTGCTGCTTACATCGCGCGGTTTGAAAGAAGATCTGATTGAAGGGATGACTTCTGGTGCTGACGATTACCTGGCCAAGCCATTCGACCAGCAGGAATTGCAAGTACGTCTGCGAGCTGGCCGACGCATTGTAGAATTGCAGGATGAACTGCTGAAAACCAGGGAAGCACTGCGGATTCGGGCGACGCACGATTCGCTAACCGGGCTGAAGAATCGCGGCATGATTTTAGAAAGGCTCTGCGCTGAAATGGCTCGGTCCAGCCGTGAACATACTCCTTGCGGACTCCTAATCCTTGATATTGACCGTTTTAAACTGATCAACGACACTGCAGGACACGCCGCCGGCGATGCCGTATTGCGGGAATTGGCGCGTCGCTTCCAGGAAAGCATGCGCCCCTACGATGCGATTGGGCGTTACGGTGGCGAAGAATTCCTGATCATTCTTCCCGGATGCGATTCCGTTAACACGGTGAAACAGGCGGAGCGGTTTCGTCGTTTAATTGGGGAAACTGCGGTAAGTTACAACAACACGGAATTGACGGTGACGGCAAGTTTTGGCGCAACCAGTTGGATGCCGGGGTATTTGCCAGAGGTGTTGGTACAAACTGCCGATGAGGCGTTATACAAGGCTAAAAATAGCGGTCGAAATCGGGTGGAGTTCTTGCTTCCAACCAACAAAACGCAGGATGAACTGGTGGGAACAGCTCACTAAGAAACGCACACGCTATTCATCGTCAGCAGCGCGCCTGGCAAGTTGAAAATGGCTCAAGGATTCGGCATACTGTAAAAGGCCGCGCATCAGAGCTTCGGCAATTTTCTGACGCTGCTCAGGCTTCTTCATCAGTTGCTCATCTCTGGGATTACTTACAAATCCAATTTCGGCCAACACGCTGGGCATATTGGCCCCAATCAGGACAATAAATGGAGCCTTCTTCACTCCCCGATTGCTGGCGGCTGAAGTTGCACTGGTGGCTTTGGAGAGTGGCGTTAAAAGCCGCGATGCAAACTCCCGGGATTCATCCACCTTATCTTTCAACGCGATTTTTTGCAGCAAATCCTTCAATTCAGAAACTCGATGTTGGCTGGATGCATTTTCCCTGGCGGCTACCTCCAATGCCTGCTTGGAGGTGGTGAAGCTGAGGTAATACGTTTCCACACCCGTCGCCGCCCGATACACAGAAGAGTTGGCGTGGATGGATAGGAACAAATCTGCTTTTACCTGATTGGCAATACGCGGGCGCTCTTCCAGCGGAATAAATCGGTCATCAGAGCGCGTGAAAACCACTTCGCTGCCCAATTGTTCTTCAATCATTGCGCCCAAACGCGTGGAAATATCCAGCACTAATTCTTTTTCAAGCAGCCCGGTAGGACCGCTGGAACCTTGATCGTGACCACCGTGGCCTGGATCAATCACGATGCGACCGATTTTCAATCCCAGTGCGCGAGTCAGCGAATCGGGACCGGTGGTGGAGAGTTTAGCGGCGATCGCGGCACGTGGCGCAGCGCTGTTGGCGGACTGAGCGCGCGGCGTCGGATCGCGAATTTCAGGAGCCTTTGTGTTTGGCACGGTTTTCGCGATGATTTTTGTCGCCGGTCGATACCCAGGGAGTTTGGCTGTCGCCGGAATCAGGTGTTGCTTGTGCCAGTCAAATTCCGGGATCACGATACTGTTAATGGAAAAGCTTGGTGGGTTGATCACGGCAACGAACCGTTTTTGTGGCACGCGACGCTCGTAAAAAGAAGGCGGAGGCACCAAGGGTCGGATCATTCGTTTCGACTTTATGGCAAGTGCCGGAGCGGGCGAGGAAAGTTCCGGATCGGGGATAGTGGAAGCGCGCATCGAAGAGGTTTCAATTGTTCCAGCACGACGAATATCAATGATCAGGCGGTGAGGGTTTTGCAACACAGAAGTGGTGAAAGCGGTTTCCCTTTCCAGATCAAGCACCACTCTGGTAACTTTCGGCTTCGATTCCCCCACGCGAATCTGCTTCAAATGACCATTGCGCACGGCAATTACGGATTTGGTATCAGCTTTGGGTTTGGTAGAAGAAAAATCAAAGAAAAGGCGGTCCGGGTTGCCGATCTGATCGGTATCGAAAGTGAACTTACCCGATAGTTCCACTGTCACCCGTGTTGTATTGTCCTGCGTTTGAACGATGATATTATTCAGGGTAATTGGCGATTTTTCGGCCGCCCTAAGTTCGGCGAACACAAGTATAGAAAGGAACAACAGGCTGCAAGGGAATTTGCCGGAATGGGGTAAGCCTACTGACAAAAATTACCTCGTCTTCAAGAACAACTTTCCTTCGCTATCTACATAATATTCCACTGGTCGATAGCTGGGCAGAACATCCTTCTGAGGATTTTCAGCCGAGGCGATGTCTGCGGCAGCCACTTCAACTTTGGATTGAAAAGGCATGGTTTTGGCCAACACTGACGCGGCTCGCCGATTTTCCCCGTACTTTCTTCCAACCCGATACACATATTCCACTGTTTCCTGATACGGGGGAATCCAACCGTATCGCTGCACCGCATTTTCGCCCGCATTATAAGCAGCTAATGCCAGCCGATCATCCTTGAACATATCCTGCAAATACTTAAAATAGCGGACCCCGGCACGGATGTTTTCCTCTGGGTTGAAAGCGTTGCGGGCACCCCAACGGCGTCCCGTTTCGGGCATCAATTGCATTAACCCTTCAGCACCTTTAGGGGACAGCGCGTTGGGATTAAAACCACTTTCCACATGTATTATGGCCGCAACCAGCAAGGGATCAACGCCATGTTCCGACGAAGCTTTATCCACTAAATCGCCAATCACCGTTTGCGAAACAGGCTTCAATTCCACATTGGAAAACGATTCAATTACCCGCGGAGCGATCTGTCTGGGTTCAATCACGACGCTGCGTACAATGCGCCCGGTGTTGTTATCGGTTCTGGTAACTGTGCCAATGGTGGCCACGATCGCTGGCTTTCTCTTCGCTTGAGCAGCCGGAAGCGACGCAGCCGAAGCTACGGTAATGCCGCTGATCAGAAAAAAGGAACAGAACTGCATGGAAATGTTTAGAAAAGCTACTCGCACTGATTATACACCCCTTTTCCAAAGGATTGAGACTGTTGAGGAAAGCGCAAATTCGGATGCTACAATTTTGAAATGAGCCAAGCTGGATTCGTGCTTGCCGGGGGTGCCAGTTCGCGAATGGGAACGGATAAGGCACTGCTCGATTGGCAAGGTCAACCGATGGTTGTGCATGTGGCCAACCTTATGGTTCCCGTAACCAGCCAAGTGACGTTGGTGGGCTCGCTGGCAAAGTACGGCCACCTGGGTTTTCCTGTCATTGAAGACCAGAAGGCGGGTTTGGGTCCGTTGAGTGGAATTCGCGCGGCGCTGGCGGCTACGGAGTCGGATTGGAACCTGATTGTGGCCTGCGACATGCCTTATTTGAACCCGGAATTGCTGAAACGGTTGCTGGAGGAAGCAAAACTTAGCGGATCGGATTGCCTGATGCCCGCCGGTCAACCGCTGTGCGCGGCCTATCATCGACGCTGCCTGGGGACCGTGGACCAAGCGTTGGCCAGTGGGGTTCGTAAGGTTCGGCAAGCGTTGGAAGGATTGCGGGTAAAGTTGTTTGAAGTTGACCAAGTTGTTTGTTTTCAAAATCTTAATAGCCCTGCAGATTGGGCGGCGAAGCCCGTTTAGACATCATGATTGATCAATTTCCCCACTACATTGAATTCCGCCACGTTTATAAGACGTTTGATAAGCCCGTTTTAGTCGATTCCAATTTTTGGGTGGATGCTGGTGAAACTGTAGCGATCATTGGGCAAAGCGGAGTTGGTAAAAGCGTTTCGCTGGGGCACATTATGGGTTTCCTTAAACCCGATTCCGGGCAGGTGATTGTTTCCCATGAAAACATCACCGATTTTGGGGAAGCGGAACTTCGTCGTCTTCGCAAGAAAGTGACCATGGTCTTCCAATCCGGAGCCTTGTTCGATTCCTTAACTGTGGCCGAAAATATCGCGTTTTCGCTGGAGCTTAGGGAAGATTACGATGCCGAAAATCGCGAAGAAATTGTGAAAGGCCTGCTGGGGCTGGTGGACTTGGAAGATCGTGCTGATGACTATCCAACAGATTTATCGACTGGTCATCGCCGAGCCGTGGCCATTGCCCGAGCGCTGGCGGCACAGCCCGAATGCATTCTTTACGACGAACCAACCACCATGGTGGATCCAATTATGAGCGACCATCTGGGTTCATTGATGTTGAAGCTAAAGCAGCAACTTCGGCTGACGTCCGTGGTGGTCACTCACGACTTGGAATTAATGCGCCGGGTGGCTGATAACGTCGTGTTCCTGCATGAAGGGGCAGTGATCTACTTCGGCCCAGTGGTAGGCCTGGAATTCGCCGAACATCCGCACATTCACGAATTTCTGGCGATGGATAGAGTGCAGTACGAATAGCTAGGTCGGATAGTTTTTCCAGGCACTCGGAGGAGTGAAAAAAGTCCGCTAGCGGACTTGGTAGGCGGAATCGCACCAACCCACAAACGCACCAACCCAACTCCAGGTCTTGTGAAAGTGGCAGACGATTCCGCCTGCTGGCTCGCTTGCGAGAGAAGTTTTCATTCCAATTGTCAAGAAACTACATGACATTGGAGAGTTAGGTGTAATCAACTTCGGGATTCAGGTTAGAGTGGGCGGTCGGCTACAAACCGGCTCGCAGATAGGCAATCACATCTGCCAAGCCTTGCTTTCCCAGAGCCTTCTCTAATTCGTCTGGCATCAAGGAAATGCTGGATGCCCTTACTTCGGCAATGTTCTTGCGCAAAATGGAAACGTCGCCTTCACCCGATCCTCCACGAAGCGTAATCGCGCCAGGAGTTTCGTTGGCAATGATGCCGTCAAAAACGCGCGTATCATTCGTGGTCACCATGTAGTTGGTAAACCGTGGATCAATAGCGTAGCTAGGATTTAGGATGGACTCCAGCAACTCTCTCTTCGACTTGTTGTTCACGCCTGAAAGATCGGGCCCTACGCGACCGCCCTGCTTACCCGGCGAATGGCACTTGGCGCAGTTCTCTTCAAACCGAGTTTTACCTTTCAGTGGATCTCCGTTCAAGTTGACGGCGTCGGCATATTCGGCAACCACTTTGGCACGATCCCCTGCTGCCGCTTGAAACAGTTTTTTGGCGCGCGCGGCAATGACGGGGTCCTTCGCTTCAAGTAAACGAGAGCGGGCACCCACTTCGATGGCGGAGGCTTCCACATCCCCTTTGTCGATGGCGTCAAGCAGCACTGGTGCCCAATCGCGACGGCTCAACATACCGGTCAACGCTTTGGTGCGCGCTTCTGGACCACTCACTTTCCAGTGCCTCACAATCTGATGGGCGGCTGCCGTTTCGCTGAATAGTGACAGCGTTTCTATTGCGGCAGTTTGCACAGCGGGGTCCCCTGGTTGGGTAAAGACTTTGTCCAGAATAGCGGTTGCCTGGTTGAAATTCCCACTCGCCAAGGCGCGCACGGCGGCGGCTCTTTTGGCTGGAGGCAGGTCAGTATTCACCGCGTCTCTGGTGGCCTTTTTCAAGATGCCTGGCAGGTTGAAAAAGCGCGCCGCGCGCCACGCCGCAGCTTCCAAATTTGGTTCGGGCTGATTCAAAACACGCGTAAATACGGCCTCCGCACTCGGAACATCCAAACGATGACCTGCGGCGAGTTCCAGCCCGCGAGCTAGGCCGGTGAAAGCAGCTTCGGGATTTTTCAAGCGACCAGTAATGGATAGTAGTTTCGAAATCTCTGCGGGATTTTGCCGGGCACCGATGAGTGATCCCAGTTGCTGAACAAAGGCTGGAACTTGCCATGACGTTCCGCTGCGCATCATGGTCTCTAAAAAATCTGCCGGGCTGTCCGCGGCGGAAGTCAGAATTGCGATGCGGAACCAATTGTCATCGGCATGTTCATTGGCTAACTTCGCCAATGTTTGACGTGCTGCTGGAGTCGAAAATTCACCCAACGTGTAAGCCAACTGATGAAGTACGCGAAGTTCTTTATCGCCTGCCATCTTCAGAACTGCTGATTGAAGAGATGTGTTGGTTGAAAGAAACGGTTCCCCCAAACGTAGCGCGTGTTCCCGCAAATAAACATTCGGATCCTGCAACGCAGCTTCAATTTGCGCAGCCTGCAATGCTTTCAGACCCTCCAACACATAAAGGGCATGCAGACGGGCTTGGGGTAATGTGCTTTTGGCCGCCATTTCGACCAGTGCTGGCACCACCGATTTATCCTGCTTTTCAACCAGCAATCGTTGCGCTGTATTTCGATGCCAGCCATTGGTTTCCTCAAGAAGTTTTACTAACTCGGCACTGGACAGTGCGCCCAATTTCACATCCAGCGAACGCTTTTTGCGCGGATGATTCGGAACCAGCCGATAGATGCGGCCTTTGTCCATGCCACTCCAAAAATCCATGCCTTTTCTGAGCTCTTCGGGGATGGATTCGGGAGTCTCAATGAACTCGCGATACATGTCGGTGATGTAGAGCAAGCCATCCGGCGAATTCGCAAAATGGCAGGGTCGGAACCAGACGTCGGTGGACGCCAGAAATTCGGTTTTATCCTTCGAACGTTTCGCTTTGAAGGTCATTCCATCGGGTTCCAAAATGTCACGGTGAACCAGGTTGGCGCTGACGTCGCCAGTGAACAGGTTGTTGGAATATTCGTCGGGAAAAACGTCGCCTGTGTAGACGGTACCACCACTGGCTGCGGTGAAGAATCCTTCCAAGTGTTCCACGCGACCCGGGTTGGTGTCGTTATACCTTTTCTGCCGAAGATCCGTGCGGGAAACGCGCCATTGCTGCGGTTTGGTGAGAGGGAACATGGGTGAAGTTCCTTTGCCGTGATCAGAAATATCAGCCGATACAGGGCCAGTTTCCAGAGTCAATGCGCGGCTTAAATATTGTGCAGGAACGATAGCCTGGCGCACATGAATCGTATTTTGGGTGATGAAGCGATTGCCCCAATCGTCCATGGTTAAGCCGAATTGGGCGGGGCCGGAAACGCGTTCCATCTGGCTTGTATCCAGGCGGAAACGAAAATCGGCACCACGCAGCAATAACGGTTCAGCAGATTTACCAGGGACGGTGACCTTTGCATCGGCACCATTGTTGGCTGCGTAAATCCAGTTGTCGATGCCGTAACGAAGATTGGTGATGCGTCCTTCAGGATTCACTTTGGGCCAGCCAGTGAAGAGTACTTCGCGGGTATCGGCTTTGCCATCGCCATCTGTATCTTTGAGGAACAAAATATCGGGCGCGCAGCCAACGATCAAGCCACCTTTGTAGGGCAACATACTGCTCACTTGCAGTAGCTTGTCGGCAAAGATATAGCTCTTGTCGATCTTGCCATCGTGGTCGGTATCTTCCAGCACGCGAATGCGCGACAGGGGATCTTTGCCAGGCAGCGGATCGTCAGGATAGTCCATCATTTCGGCCACGTAGATGCGACCATTTTCATCCCACACCATTTCCACCGGGTCCACTACTTGGGGTTCACTGGCGAACAATTCCACCTTGAAATCTTCGGTCAATTGAATGGCGGCGCGGGACTGTTCCGGCGTCATCGCCGCCTGATCGGGATGATTTTCCTTTTTGGCACAGGATGGGGTTAGGAGGATTGCCAACAGAAGAGTACGAATACGGTTTTGCGATAGCATGGAAAGGTGCACGATTTATCATACTTTCGCGGTAACCTGGATGTCATTAAAGACCGATTGGCCACTCGGGGATTTGAGCTGGATGTCGACTCACTACGAGCTCAGGATATTGAGCGCCGGGCGGCGATGACCGAGGCAGAGCAACTGCAGGCATCGCGCAATGCGGCGTCCATGGAAATTGCCACTGCAAAAAAAGCGGGTCAAGATACCGGTGAAAAACAGGCGCAAATGCGGCAGTTGGGCGAAAAGATTGCTGAATTGCAGAAGCGTGCTGCGGAAATGGACGAACAGTTTCGACTGGAACTGGCGGGCATTCCGAACCTGCCCCATGAATCGGTACCAGTAGGGAAATCGGCAGATGACAATGTGGAGATCCACAAATTTGGAACACCCAGGGAATTTGATTTTCCGCCACAGCCGCATTGGGATTTAGGCGTGGATTTAGGGCTGCTGGATTTTGAGCGTGCGGCCAAGGTGACTGGTGCACGGTTCGTCGTTTACATCGGCATTGGGGCCCGTTTGGAGCGGGCGTTGATCAACTTTATGTTGGACGTCCACACGCGAGAACATGGATATACCGAAGTGCTGCCCCCGTTCCTGGTCAATTCCGCCAGCTTATATGGCACTGGGCAATTGCCAAAATTTGCTGAGGATTTGTTCAAGTGCCAAGGTACAGATTTCTGGCTTGCGCCCACAGCAGAGGTCCCGGTGACGAACCTTTTGCGGGATGAGACTTTGAATGCCGATGACTTGCCCATCAGCCTGTGTGCCTACACGCCTTGTTTCCGCAGTGAAGCGGGCAGCCACGGGCGCGATGTGCGCGGCATCATCCGCCAGCATCAATTTCAGAAAGTGGAACTGGTGAAGTTCACGCGGGCAGAGCAAAGCCATGACGAATTGGAAAAGCTGACGTCGCATGCCGAAGATATTTTGAAGCGGTTGGAATTGCCGTTTCGGCGAATGCTGCTTTGTACCAGGGACATGGGCTTTTCTTCGGCCAAGACTTACGATTTGGAAGTATGGTTGCCGGGTCAAAGTGCGTATAAAGAAATTTCTTCCTGTTCCACGTTTGAAGGATTCCAGGCACGCCGAGCTAGCATCCGGGTGAAGGCTGGGAAGGGCAAGGCGGAATCGGCGCATACTTTGAATGGGAGCGGTTTGGCGGTGGGTCGGACATGGGTGGCGATTGTGGAAAACTACCAGCAGAAGGATGGCAGTGTATTAGTGCCGAAGGCGCTGCAACCGTATCTGAATGCGGAAGTGATTACGAAGCAGGGGAAGTTGGGGTAAGGGGTATGACTGATTTGACAAAGTATCAATAAACTTTTCGAGCCTACCTCAAAAACAAAAAGGTGCCGCCCTTGCGAGCGGCACCTTCTTACTACTGCTAATCATCCAAACTAAAAATTCAACTTAGCGCCCAACTGAATCACCCGAGTAGTGATTCCTTGCACGCCGCCGCCAACTGCTCCGAACGTTGCCGAACGGATGTTCAGATCGACAGTTGCTGGATCGGGGTTGAAGTTCTTAAACAAGTTGAAGACTTCAGCGCGCACTTCTATGGAACGTGTTTCCTTGAACTTCACTGCCTTATGCATGGAGAAATCCACGTTGGTCAAGCCTGGCAGACGAATCGCGTTGGTGCGGGGAGCGGTTCCGAAACGTCCGAAAGGAGTCTGAGCAAACGCTGCCGTGTTGAACCAGCGAGTCCAGGTGCGTTGATCTCCTGGGAGATTGCCGTTTTGTCCAGCAACCAAATCCGGCCGTGAGCCGATGCCAGTGCCTGTTGTATCGACACCAAATCCAATGGGGGCAGGGAAGCCGCCTTGGAAGGTCATGATGCTGGAAGCCTGCCAGCCATCCAGAACTATTTTGGCAACGCCATGCATACGGCGGGCGAAGGGAATATCGTACAGTACCGTGTTGACGAAGCGGTGTCGCAGATCGAAACCGGAAACAGAGCGTTCGCCTTGCAGGTAATTGTAATCCTGAATTGTACCGATGAAGCCGCCGCCGCCGACTTGGCCGCCGATGTCAGAAGGACCGGAAATCGACTTGGAGTAAGTGTAAGCAGTGAGGAAGGTGAAGCCATGAGCGAATCTCCGTTCCCCCTTCACTTGCAAGGAGTGATAAATGGAATTGCCGATAGATTTGTCACCAGTTACCGCCCGAGGGTATTCCTGATTGGGTCGACGGGCGTTGAGTGATGCAAGTCCAGGAGTGCGTGGGTCAACCACCACCAATGGACGATTCAGATCGGTGAAAGTGACCACCAGGCGGGTGCCTTTGGAGCCCACGTAACCGACGTCTAAAACAACATTCCCGGGCAGCTTGCGCTGAATGTTGACGTTCCATTGTTGGACGTAACTATCGCGCATGTTCTGATCGTTACTCACAGCGAATGGCAATCCAGCGGCTGTGGTTGCAGCAGGGAAAGGATTGCTGAAGAATAAATTCGGCGCGCCGACAATGTTGCCAGCGAGGCTTGCGCCAGCCGTTGCCTGGGCACCTTCAGCCATAGCAAAAATGGCATTGGATATTTGTGGCGTGTAGTACAAGCCATAGCCACCACGAATTACAGTTTCACCAGGAATCATAGAAGGTCGCCATGCAAAGCCGATGCGCGGTCCAAAATTGTTGCCGTCCTTGGCTATCAGTTGGCGTCCATAGGGCGAGTTGGTGGTGTTTACCGTATTGGCAATTACAAATCCATTCTGTTGGACGTTGACAAAGCGATCATCTTTCTGTTTGTAGCGTTGGAAGTAATCGTAGCGAACCCCCAAGGTGACGTTCAGACGGGAGGTAACTTTCCAATCGTCATTGACGAACAAGCCAGTCCAATAGTTGGTCAAGTCGGTGTTGGTGCGAGTTGGGTTGACGTTGTCACTGCGAATATAGCCGAGTAGAAAATCGGCCGCAGCGGAACCAGTGTAGGTGCCGTCAAACGTGAATGATCCGCGAGGGGCGCGGGCCTGACTGAAGGTGACTCCGCGACGATCCAGTTCACCACCGATCTTCAGGAAGTGTGCTCCCTTCTGTAAGGAAAGTGTATCGGTGAAGGGGGCAATGGAGTTGGAACGAATGCGCGGTCCAATTTGCCGCTGCAAGTTGTACATGTTGTAGACGCCATCAGGTCCACTAACGGAAATGGTGGGCGGTCCAAACTCTTCAGGCAACCGGGATACCAGGGGTAAACCCATTTTGCCGACAACGTCGAAATTGGCGTCGTTGGTAGTGCCGAACACTTCGGCTTCGTTAAAGCGATGCCAGCCGCCGCGCATTTCGTTCACGGTGTGGGCGTTGATCGTACGGGTCCAGGAAAGGGAAAGGTTCTGTGTCCGTCCATTGTTGTTGCGTTCGTCGTGACCCCAGACAGGCGTGCCTGCTTCGTAGGTATCGTTGATCACATAACGACCAGCCACCGTATCGCGATTGGAGATGTTGTGATCAATGCGTGTGGCGAAGTTCTTCTGACGGGAGACAGCACTTGAGGCTGTGGTGAGGAAATTGAACACGCCGTTGCTGGTGTTGGGTAACGGTTCAAAATTGAGGAAGGCTTGTGTTTGCGGGCTGAGCAATGTTTTGGGAATCACATTGCCAATAATGCCGACGCCTAGCGGATCTTTCAAAGTGATGGGAACTTTCTTAGAATCCACCAGCCCACGGAAATCGCCGCCGCGTTGAGCAACGGTCGGGACAATCAGGTAAGACGGGGCCAAGCCTTGGGCCGCATAACCGGATTCCCAATTGAAGAAGAAGAAAGTCTTGTTCTTGCCGTTATAAATTTTTGGAAGCAACACCGGACCACTGATGTTGGCGCCGAACTGATTGCGATTCAACCGTGGGGATGTGACACTTTTCTGGGCAATGGCGTCGTAGCTTTGGGTTAACTGATCGTTGCGGTTAAACTCCCACAGTGTCCCGTGGAAGGCGTTTGATCCGCTCTTGGTGATCATGTTGATCTGGCCGCCAGGCGCACCGCCGAACTCGCCGGAATAGGTGCTGGTTTGCACCTTGAACTCAGCTAGCGAATCGACTGAAGGGGAAAAACTGTAAGTCATGGCATCGTAATCCATCACTTCAATTCCGTCCAGATAAAAGCGATTAGCTGTATCGCGCGAACCATTGGCCGAAGCCGCAGTGGAACCGTAAGCGGAATCTGTTTGACCTACCGAACCGCGTCCACGACGCACCGTGATGGAGCCCGGCGTTCCCGCCTGCACACCAGGAACCAGTTGGGCTAACTGAATAAAATTGCGGCCATTCAACGGCAGATCAGCAATCTTGCTGGAATCAATTACCGTTCCCACACTGGCATTTTCCGTCTGAAGCAATGCGGCGGAGGCTATCACCTCAACCGTTTCTGTGATGTTGCCGACCCTAAGCGTAAAGTCTAATCGAGCAGCTTGTTCCACTTGCAATGCGGTGCTTTCCACTTGTTGCAATTGGAATCCATCTTTAGAAACTCGTAGCCGGTAATTTCCAGCCGGAAGAGAAGGGATCCTATAGTTGCCGGTGGCATCGGTCAGCATTTCACGTTGAGTGCTGGTGGCCAGATTGGTGACGCGGATGGTGACGCCGGCAATGGTGGCGCCAGTAGAATCGGTGATGGTTCCAAGCAACGTGCCGGTAGTTTGTTGAGCGGTTACCGGCACGATTGCGGCCAGGGAAACCAGGAACAACATCAGGGGGATGGTGATTGTTTTGAGGTGAAACTTGAAATTGATACTGCTTGTCTGCATGGACGCTATGTCTCCAAAAATAGGGTTCTTCAACTTAAAGGCGCGTAAGAATGCGAGCCAAAGAGAAGGCGCTTTAATTATATCGACGGAAAGAATACTTTCGATACACTTTATTTATATTTAACACAGGTCACTGACAATTGAGTTTATCCTGAAAATGGTATTCAGGTCCCGTTTTTGGTAGAGACTCACTGTGGAGCAAGTCTCTACTGCGGACCAAGCACTAAATGTAAGCGATGACGTCGATTTCAACCAACGAATCACCAGGGATTCCCCCAGCGGCGGCAATGGTTGTACGCACTGGTGGTTCCTCCCCAAAGCGACCCAGAAATTCCTCGTTCATCCCCTTATAATCTTTCAGGTCGTTCAGGTACACATTGCATTTCAAAACTTTTGACATGGAAGATCCGGCGCCTTCCAATTCTTTTTGCACTTCATCCAGCACATGTTTGGTATGTGCTTTGATATCGCCAGGAAAGTGGGCACCTTTGCCTGCAATGAAGAGCAGGTTTCCATAAGAAACTGCTCCGTTAAATAGAGGCGTCTTGGCCGGTTTGGCACCTTTTCGATGCACCTTTTTTGTTGGGGTTGTTTGTGCCTGCAGGGGGAGTGCGGCAGTTGCTGCAGCCACCCCGAAGAGGGCTTTGCGTCGTGAGGGTTTGTTTACTGGTTCCATTTTGAGCTCCTTTCGTGTTACGTTGCCTAAAAGAGCAATTGTATGCGACGACGAACCTTCATTTCACTCCCCACTACCTCGGCCCTGGTTGCGGCAGCAGTTGGGTCCGAGCTTCCGAAGTACAAAATTGTGTCGAACTATCAACCAGAGGGCCTTCTGGGCATGCCTGGATTGTATCCAGGGAAAGTAGTGGCTGCCCAGTCGGCGAAGTCGATCAATCCGCAAACTGAAGCGGTAGATGCCGCAGTGGTCCGTGATATGATGCGTCGAGCCATGTTGGAACTTACTGGTGACAAAGATGTCCGCGATTGCTGGCGTCGCTTCATCGTCCCCGCAGACGTGGTGGGAATCAAGTTAAACTGCTCTGGTGCACCCAACGTTTGTTCGCATCCGGTAGTGGTTGCCGAGATTGTTCGGAACCTTATTGAAGTTGGCGTCAAGGCGAACAACATATGGCTGTATGAACGATTTCAGGATCAAGTGGATACGGTTCATTATGAAAAATATGTGCCGGAAGGCGTCCACATTCAAGCGGCGAGTCACTTGCGCGATAACCTGCGCGGTTACGATCCCAAGACGTATGTGGAAGTGGATTTTTTCGGTGAAGATGACACGCGTTCCAATCTGGTGCGCATGATTACCGATCACTTCACAAAAATAATCAATGTCCCGAATATGAAGGACCACGGTGCCAGCGGCGTTACTGGATGCTTAAAAAACATCGCCTATGGCAGTTTTGGAAATGTGGCCCGGTCGCATAAGTGGGAAAAAACCAACACCTATTCGTTCATTGGGACGTTGGCCCAAGTGGAGCCTTTGAAATCACGAACCGTGTTGCAGATCATGGATGGGCTGCGCGCGGTTTGGCAGGGCGGACCCTTTGCCCCCAATCCGAAATACCGTTTTTACCCTGGACGTATTTCAGTGGGAACGGACCCGGTTGCGCTGGATCGCTTGCTGATCGACATCATTGAAACTAAGCGAAAGCAAGAAGGCGCTCACTCTGTATGGGATCGAAATCCGTCGATTCTGATGAAGGGGCAGGCCAAAAATGCTGACCCGTTCGCTAACCGTTTCATCCGTGAACCGGGACACATTGAGTATGCCGGCCATCTTGGTTTGGGCGTCTACGATAAGTCGAAAATACAACTGAAAGAGATCAACCTCTAGTCCCCTTATGTTGCTCTGGAAAACTGTTTGACCAGCAAGATATTTTTGAAGCTGATCGGCTTTCTGCTGGGGGTGCTATTGCTGGCGCTGATTGCAGTGGACCAGTTAGCCTCCCGCGTCACCAATTCGTCGTATGTGGATTTCCTGCGCGGTGATCTGGCGGAAAAAGGGCGGATGCTGGCCAGCACTGGGCAGATCGACACCATTCTGAGCGATGGCGAGGGGTTGCAGAAACTTGCCAAATCGGCAGGTGTGCGTTTGACGATTGTGGATCAGGGCGGGCGAGTGCTGGCGGATTCAACGGGCAACGCATCGAAAATGGAAAACCATTTGAATCGCCCTGAAATACTGGAAGCGTTGGCAGGCAGAGAAAGCTTCAGTATTCACACTAGTCAAACTTTGAATACCGATTTCCTTTATTTTGCGCTGCCTTATGGCCACCGCGCTTTACGATTGGCGGTGCCGTTATCGCGCATTCAATCGGGAGTGGACAACATCCGACGGCAGCTTCTGTATTCTACGGTGGCGGCCTTTCTGCCTGCCTTTTTGCTGGCGGCATTTCTGGCTCGTAACGTTTCAGGGCGATTGGGGGCAATTATTGAATATGCTGACCAACTGGCCAAAGGAAATTTTTCGGCAGGTTTGGCCCGAACCGGCAAGGATGAACTTGGGCTACTGGGGAGTCGGCTGATTGAAACTGGTGGAAAGTTGCAGGGCATGGTGCAGGCCCTCGAAAAGGAACATGCGGAATTGGGAAAACTGGAGCGTGTGCGGAAAGATTTCGTGATCAATGTTTCGCACGAGCTTCGAACTCCACTCGCATCGATTCAAGGGTATGCTGAAACTTTGCTGGATGGCGCGTTAGAAGATACCCAGCACAATGCCCGGTTTGTTGAAATTATTCGTCAAAATGCCCAGCGGTTGGCCAATCTTACGGCAGACTTGCTCACTTTATCAAGAATAGAGCTGGGGCAGCGGAAGCTTCATCTGGCTTCCGCCAAAGTACAACAGATGGTGGAAGACGCTGTTGATTCCATGCGCCCCATAGCGGCTAAGAAGAACATTACATTGGCTTTGGATGTCCATGAAAGTAACCCTGAGGTGTTCTGTGATTCGGAAGCGGTGGTTCAGATTTTGACGAATCTTTTGGACAACGCCATCAAATATACCCCTGTGGGAGGAATTGTCAGTTTGGGTCTAAAGGAAAATCCCGCAAGTGTCGAAATAAGCGTAAGGGATAGCGGGATCGGGATTCCGCAAGAAGAGCTCCCACGATTGTTTGAACGGTTTTATCGGGTAGATAAGGTACGAAGTAAGGAATTGGGCGGGACAGGACTGGGTCTTGCTATTGTAAAGCACTTGGTAAAAGCGCAGGGCGGTGACGTTTGGGTGACCAGTGTTGACGGAAAAGGCTCGGAATTCACATTTAGCCTACCGTTTAGCCTGCATCCCTATGCTCACTAAAGTTGCTGTCTTAGCTTTGCAAACTTTAGTATTGCAGTTTACACGAATTTTTGGTTTAATGATTGTATCGCTACCGTGACTATAAGGGCTGTTAGGTTATAGCGCAGGTTGGCGACGGTTTAGTTGTACAATTTTTTTTGAACTCGGGGGAACATGAGCTATATGCTTAAAAAGTCCTACAAGATCGTCGCGCTGGTCGCGCTTTCAGGTCTCGTTACACAAGCTGCTGTAATCACCATTGATAATTTTAATACTGGTTCTGTCTATTTGAACAGTCCTACCGGTTCAACTCCAACTCCTTTTACTGCTTGTTGGTATCAGAACGCCACATCGAATAACAGCTCCTGTAATTCGGGCGCTTACAGTGGTGCTGCGGTCAATATGCCTACTTCTGTAGATGCGCTGAGCGGTAAGGATACCATCAAAAACGCGCGTTACGAAAAGCTGGTTGTAACACAGTTAAGTACTGGCGCAAGCGCGGGATCGGCTAAGTTGAACATCAACGGTGACGTTGCTGGTTCCTTTAACCTGTCGACCGATGCGCAGACAACAGCCAATGCTTATCTGCAATGGGATGGCGGTCAAAGTAATACGAGTTCCATTAACTGGAGCAACACCAGTTTAATGTTGCAACAAGATCTTCTCACTTCAAGTCAAAATAATAGTTTCCGCCTTCGATATCAGACAGACAACGGTGGCGTCGTTCCTCCAACAACAACGATACTGATCTCGGTTTACACGGATGCTACTCATTTTTCTACCAGTCGATTTACCGTCCCAGTAACTGGCTTCGGTTCCGGCTACTTCGATTTCTATAGCAGCTTTGCCAGTTTCATCGCAGGTGGTTCGGGTGGCGGAGCGAATTTCGGCTTAGTCAATGCGATCACGATGAGCATCAATACGGCCCCTGGCAGTGCCGCTGGGCTGGACTTTATCCTGGACAGCTTCGATGCAGTGCTGGTCGTTCCTGAACCTGGAACTTACATGTTCGTCGCTGCTGGTCTGGCTGGAGTGCTTGCATTCCGCCGCAAAATCATCGCATAATTACAATTTTCGAGTCAAAAGTCTGCGGCTTCCCGAAAGGGAGCCGCATTTTTTATTTCGCCCCCCCCAGAATCTTTGTCCCGCAACTTGTTACGATTTTTAACAGAGTCGTCATTTAACTGTTACATTGCCTCTGATACTGTATTAGGTGAACCCAAAATGAAAAAAATCGTGTTGATTGAAGACGATTCAGATCTGTTCGCACTTCTTAAGTACAACCTGGAAAAAGAAGGATATGCGTTCGGCGGATCGCAAACTGGTAAAGGTGCCATTGAACTGTTTCGGCGTGAAAAGCCGGATTTGATCATCCTGGACATCATGCTTCCCGATAGCGACGGTCTAGATATCTGTAAAGGGATCCGAGCCAATACCGAATTGGCCCATATTCCTGTGATTTTCCTCACCGCACGAGCTTCCGAAACAGACCGAATTGTCGGTTTGGAGTTGGGTGCCAATGACTATATCGTAAAGCCGTTTTTCGTCCGGGAACTGCTGGCTAGAGTAAAAATTCAGTTCCGCGGCCAGCAATCCCAACAGCGGACCCTGAAGTCTGGTGGTTTGGAACTGGATCGGTCCAGTTGTCGCGTGATCCTGGACGCCCAGGAACTTCAACTAACGGCAACAGAATTCAAACTACTGGAATTTTTAATGATTCGTCCCGGCATTGTATTCAGCCGCGAACAACTGCTGGATGGTGTATGGGGACATGACCGGGCTGTGACGGATCGCACGGTGGACGTTTACATTCTAAGACTACGGCAAAAAGTGGAAGCAGATCCAGCGAACCCCACCTACATCCGTTCTGTAAGGGGCTTCGGCTACAGTTTTCATCACCCCGCAGTGGATGCTCCCTTAGGCGATGCTGCCGAAGTGGAATCCATTGGCGTGGCGTCGTAAATTGCCCTTGCATGCGATAATGGAAAAACCGCATGATAGATCGAAAAGTCCGTTACGAGGCTCTTCAAGCAGCCCTGAATAATCGCATCCTGGTGTTGGATGGAGCCATGGGAACCATGATCCACCAACGCAATCTTACGGTTGAGGACTTCGGTGGCGTAAAGCAGGAAGGTTGCCCAGAGCAACTTGTGCGCACCCGTCCTGATGTGATTGAAGACATCCACCGCGCCTACTATGCCGCCGGATCGGACATTGTGGAAACCAATTCGTTCGGATCCACTCCCATTGTTCTGGAAGATTTCGGGCTTGGTGCTGATGCGTATATTCTCAGCAAAATGGCGGCGGAACTGGCTCGTAAAGTGGCCGCTGAATTTGACGAACCAAGTCGCATCCGCTTTGTGGCAGGTTCCATGGGGCCTACCACCAAATCCATTTCTGTAACCGGCGGGATCACTTTTCCCGAACTGGTGGAGAATTTCTACGTTCAAGCCAAGGGGCTGGTGGACGGCGGTTCCGACGTCTTAATGGTGGAAACTTCTATTGACACAAGAACTATCAAAGCTGCCATTGTGGCGATTGATAAGGTGGGCGAAGAATACGGTTATCGCATTCCGGTTATGGTGTCAGGGTCGATTGAACTGAACGGCACCATGTTAGCAGGACAGGCAGCCGATGCTTTCACCACTTCGCTGATGTACGCCGATCTATTTTCCATTGGATTGAATTGCGCCACCGGACCGGAACACATGACCGACCATATGCGCACCATTCATGAACTGGCGTCGTCGCGCGTTTCCTGTTATCCAAATGCTGGATTACCGAATGAAGACGGCACGTTTCCTGAATCGCCAGATTCCCTAGCGGCGCAGTTGGAAAAATTTGTCGACCACGGCTGGATCAACATTCTGGGTGGATGCTGTGGAAGCACTCCGGCGCACATCGCGTCCATGGCCAAGATGGTTGTGGGCAAGAAGCCGCGCGTTGCTCCAGGAACTTTGGGACGCAGCTTTTATTCCGGAATCGAATTGGTTGAGGCCGATGATTCCAGTCGTCCATTGATCGTTGGGGAACGCACCAACGTAATTGGGTCCCGCCTGTTCAAGAACATGGTGACGGAAGATAAGTGGGAAGAAGCCACAGACATTGCACGACGCCAGGTTCGCAATGGAGCCCATGTCATTGACGTCTGCCTGCAGTCGAGTGATCGCGATGAGATTTCGGATATTCCTTTCTTCTATGATCTGCTGATCAAGAAAATTAAAGTGCCGATCATGATAGACACAACGGACCCCAAGGCTGTTGAACTGTCACTGACTTACTGTCAGGGTAAGAGCATCATCAATTCGATCAACCTGGAAGACGGTGAAGAGAAATTTGAGATTATGTGTCCCATTGCCAAGCGCTACGGAGCGGCATTGGTGGTGGGCACAATTGATGAAGATCCCATTCAGGCACAAGCTTTTTCGCGTGAGCGGAAGCTGGAAGTGGCGCAACGGTCTGTCAAATTACTGACGGAAAAGTATGGCATTCCAGTGGAAGATATCATCATTGATCCGCTGGTATTCCCCTGCGCCACCGGCGATGAAAATTACATTGGCGGTTCGGTGGAAACCATTGAATCGTTGCGCATGATTAAGCAGCAGATCCCCGGCGTCAAAACAGTGTTGGGTGTTTCTAACATCAGCTTCGGATTGCCTGCTAACGCGCGTGAGATTGTCAATTCTGTTTTCTTGTATTACGCCACCAAGGCAGGTCTGGATCTGGCGATTGTCAATGCGGAAAAGTTGGAGCGCTTTGCGTCCATCCCTGAAAAAGAGCGGCGACTGGCGGAGCATCTGTTGTTCAACACGCCACCCACTGAAGTGGCTGAGGATCATGCTCATGCAGCAGACCTAACGAACGTTCCTTCCGATTGGCGGGAACAGTTGCCCAATCAACGCGTGGCTGTGAATCAGTTCAACATTGCGGCCATTGCTGACCATTTCCGTGGGGCTGCTCCAAAGGACAAGAAGGCAGCAGCGGCGTTGCCGTTGGATGACCGCTTGGCCAACTATATTATTGAAGGCAGCAAAGAAGGCTTGATTCCCGATCTGGATCTGAAGCTGGCCGAAGGCGTTTCGCCACTGGACGTAGTCAATGGTCAACTGATGAAGGGGATGACCGAAGTGGGTCGTCTGTTCAACAACAACGAATTGATTGTTGCTGAAGTATTGCAATCAGCTGAAGCGATGAAGGCTGCCGTGGGGCATCTGGAAAAGTTCATGACCAAGGCCGATACGGCGGCTCGCGGCAAAGTGGTGTTAGCTACGGTGAAGGGTGACGTCCACGATATCGGCAAGAACCTGGTGGAGATCATCCTTTCGAATAACGGTTATGAAGTAGTGAACTTGGGAATCAAGGTGCTTCCCGATGCTTTAATTGACGCCTATCGCGAACACAAACCGGATGCCATTGGGCTCTCTGGACTTTTGGTCAAGAGCACCCAGCAAATGGTGATCACTGCTGGCGATTTCCGCGATGCGGGGATCGCTGTTCCGCTGCTGGTGGGTGGCGCGGCGCTTTCCGAACGGTTCACTTTAACCAAGATCGCTCCGGCTTACAAGTCGTCTGTGTTCTATGCAAAAGATGCCATGACGGGATTGCGCTTGATGAATGAGATTATGGATCCAGCGACGCGCGAAGAGACGCTGCGGCAGCACACGTTTGATCCGGACCGCGATGTGGAAGTTCCGGTAGTTGCTCCGGTGATCAACACCTCCACAGTTCGTTCTTCCAAAGTGCGATTGGATATTCCAATTCCCGTTGCTCCGTCGTTGGAGCGCAAGGTTCGCACTGTTCCTCAGTTATCGGAAGTGTGGAGCTACATCAACCCGTTCATGTTGTTTGGCCGTCATATGGGCTTTAAGGGGAACTTTGAAAAGATGTTGGCGGATCGGGATGAAAAGGCGCTTTCGCTGTTTCACAATATGGAACAAGTGAAACTGGAAGCGGCGACGTTCATGAAGGTTCGGGCGGTCTGGCAGTTCTTTGAAGCGGAAAGGGAAGAGAACGCCATCCATTTGTTTGAACCAGGCGCTGCCACTCCAGTGCATACGTTCCGCTTTGGACGTCAGCCGAAGGAAGACGGATTCTGTTTGAGCGATTACGTTATGCCTCCCGCAGAAGGGGTTCGGCGTGATCAGATCAGCCTGTTCGTTGTCAGTGCCGGAGAAGGGGTGCGTGAGTATTCGGAAAAAGCTAAGCAAGCCGGTGAGTACTTCCGAGCCCATGCCTTGCAGGCGTTGGCGATTGAAACGGCAGAAGGGTGTGCGGAATGGCTGCATCGGAGAATTCGCGAAGATTGGGGATTCCCAGATCCGCCGACACTTTCCATGGCGGAACGATTTGTTTCACGCTATCAGGGAAAGCGTTATAGTTTCGGGTATCCGGCGTGTCCGAATCTGGATGATCAATTGGGAATCTGGAAGCTGTTGCGGCCTGAGGAAATCGGCGTGCAATTGACGGAAGGGATGATGATGGAACCAGAAGCAAGCGTCAGCGCGCTTGTGTTCCATCATCCTGATTGTGCTTATTTTACGGCGAGCGAAGCGATGGAAGAGTCGCTAGTTGAAGCGAATTAAGAAGTTTCCCACGCACTCGAAGGTCTCAAGAAAGTCCGCTAGCGGACTTGGCAGGCGAAACCGCCTGTCCCACAAAGGCAATTAGGGTGTTTGAGACCAGTGGAACTCCTGTAAGTAAGCAAGTCAAATGTGGGGCAGGCATTCAGCCTGCCGATTTACCGACGGGAATTTGAAAAAATGAACACGTGCATCGTATAGATCCAGTCCACCCCAATGGGATTAAATTGGCTCTATGCGACGGGCAGAATTTCTGGTTGTCCGAATCTGGTGACGCCAGCGGCAAGGGCCAGTTGGGTTAAGCCGGCAACGTTATTCACGTTCAGCTTCTTCATCATGGTCTTGCGATAGCTACGAACTGTTTGCAGTCCTAAATCCAACAGCACAGCAATTTCTTTGCTGGTTTTGCCTTCGGCAACCAGACGTAGAACTTGCAATTCACGTGGAGAAAGACCTTCCAGTACACCAGGTAGTGGCTTGTTTTCTAAGTCGCCGCGCTGAATGCGCGTGAGTAGACGATCTGAAACTTGAGGGCTTAAGTAGGAGCCACCTTTGGCCACTGTACGCAACGCGTCAAGAAGATCACTATCGGAGGCGCGCTTTAATACAAAAGCCCGAGCTCCGCCGCGAATTGCGCCGACTACAGAGTGTTCATCATCGTACATTGATAGGACGATGATTTTTACGTCGGGGCAATGACGCAGGATTTCCGTGGTTGCTTCAATCCCGTTGAGTCCTGGCAATCCGATGTCCATCAGTACAATGTGGGGATTCGATTTCCTGCACATTTGAACTGCATCCGTACCAGTTTCCGCTTCTCCAACTACTCTAAATTCGTCGGTAAATTTGAGGATAGCTTTTATTCCATCCCTCATAATTTTGTGATCATCTACCAGTAGAAGATCATAAGTCATAGTATTTTTCCCGATTCCATTTTGTGGAGTCAACAATTTTCTGTGCTCCAAACTTTCACTATTGTACCCTTTCCCAGTCCGGTTTGTAGTACAAAAGTTCCACGAGATTGCTCAGCATAATTGCGCATCAGTTGAATGCCTAAGCCTGAAGACGGCAGCTCGGTATCAAACCCTTTCCCATTGTCCTTAATTTCCAAAACCGCTCCTTGATTGGTGCTCTTTAATAGCACTTCAACTTGTGTTGCCTGGGAATGGCGTGTGACGTTATCCAACGCCAGGTCGGCCACTTTATAAAATGCATTGGCCAGCGGTAACTTCAACTGAATTCCTGAGTGAATATTTAAGCGCAAGGTTGCCGACATAGATTGCCGATATCTTCCCGCCAGTCTGTCCAGGGCATAGGCGATGCCTGTGCGCTCCACAATATTCGGATTTAATTCGTAGCTAACTTCGCGTACCTGAGACATGGCCTGCTCAAGCATATCCTGAATCTCTGAGGTGCGTGGGCCTAATTCAGGAATTGTTTCCACAAAATCCATTCGAAGAACTGCTAGCTGAAGGCCTACGGCACTTAAAACCTGACCCACCTGATCATGCAGAATGCGGGCAATACGAGCCGATTCCACTTCCCTGTGATGGATATGGGAGATCAGGTTTTGCGTAGCGGTAGGCTGATCCGCCATTATTTACTTTTACGGCGCACGGCGCGACGCGCAGTTTCAACTACTGCTGCGGCGTTCATATGGTATTTTTCCAACACCTGTTCCGGCGTTCCTGATTCCGCGTAGCAATCGCCAACACCATGGAATTCCATAATGCAGGGATGTGTTTCAGCAACCACTTGGGCCACGCGAACACCTAAACCTGTTTCCACAAAATGTTCTTCCACAACGGCAATGGCTCCGGTATCTTTGGCTGCTTTGGTGATGGCATCCCGATCAATTGGTTTGACGGTATGCATGTCAATCACTCTGGCAGCAATGCCTTCAGCGGCAAGTACGTCCACTGCCTTAAGCGCTTCAGCCACCATCAGACCATGGGAAATGATAGTGACGTCGTTGCCATCGGTCAGTTGAATGGACTTACCAATTTCGAATGTATGGCCGGGTTGATAGATAGATGCCACCTTCACGCGGCCGACCCGAATGAACACAGGACCGTCAAAATAGGCGGCAGCCTTGACCAATGCAAAAGTGGAAACTTCGTCTGATGGACAAATCACAGTGAATCCCGCTAAGGAACAGGCAAGGCCGATATCCTCAACGCTCATCTGCGATGGGCCATCTTCCCCAATGGAAATTCCACTGTGTGTTCCCACCACCTTGAGATTCACTCTGGGGTAGGCAACGGTGACGCGCAATTGTTCAAAGCCTTTGTTCATGACGAAGGCGGCGAAGCTGGCCACAAAAGCAATTTTCCCACTGGCCGACATACCCGCGCCAATGGAGACCATGTTGGATTCAGCGATCCCACAGGAAAAGAATCGATCAGGAAACTCCTGACCAAACCAATGTGTGTAAGTGGACTTGGAAAGGTCAGCATCGCAAACGACTACGTTTGGATTCTCTTTCCCCAGTTCCACCAGCGCCTTGCCGAAAGCTTCGCGCGTGGCTGCTCCTAACTTTAATTCATACTTACCGTTCGCAGCCATTAGCCGATCTCCTTCAACGCCATTGCCAACTCTTCTTTGGTGGGTGCCATGCCATGGAACTTGGGATTGTTTTCCATGAACGATACACCCTTGCCCTTAATCGTGTGGGCCATCAGAATGGTGGGCTTGCCCTTGGTGCTTGCGGCATCGGCAAAGGCACCTTGCAATTTGGCCACGTCATGGCCATCCACTTCAATTACGTGCCAACCAAAGGCACGCCATTTATCGGCCAACGGTTCCAGCTCCATAATGTCTTTTACCCAACCGTCTAACTGAATGCGGTTGTAATCCAGAATCGCTACGATGTTGTCCAATTTGTGGAATGCACCATACATAGCCGATTCCCAAATTTGACCTTCCTGAATTTCGCCATCGCCCAGCACAACAAATACACGCGTTGGACTTTTATCCAGGCGGGCTGCTTCAGCCATACCAAGTCCCAGACTCAAGCCCACACCCAGCGATCCGGTGGATGCTTCCAGTGCAGGGATGTAGCGGCGGTCCGGGTGGCCCTGATAAATTGAGCCGATGGTACGCAGCGTGTTCAATGTTTCAATGGGCGTGTACCCGCATTCGGCCATCACCGAATACAGCACAGGGGCGGCGTGACCTTTGGAAAGGATGAACCGGTCACGCTCCGGCCAAGTGGGGTTGGCTGGATCATGTCGCAGGACATCGAAAAACAGTGTGGTTAAAATTTCCACGGCGGAAAGCGATCCGCCTGGATGGCCACTCTTTGCCTCAGTAATCATCGTTACTATGTGGCGACGGACTGTGCGGCAGATTTCCTGCAATTCCGGCACATTACTGGTCTTTTTCATGCTCTTTAGAATGTAGCACTTTCCATCAAAGGGCCGCTGTTATGCTACTCTTCATTTGATGGAGCTCTCTGACATTTACCAAGGCCTTGGCGAAGAGGCCTTCGGGCAACTGCTGCGATCAATTTCCCTAGGCAAGCTAAAGACGTATCAGCTTTTCGAAAGAATGAAGTTACGTTTGCACCTGAATAAGCTGAATGCAGAAACGCTGCGCAAGGCTCAGCCGCGGTTGTGGGGGCGGCTTATGGAAAAGGATCAGGAACTGGCTTCAGACCTGGGGCAAGCCGTTCTGGTGTGCCATTTGGACCTTATCATTGAAGTTCTAAACTTTCTGGGTATTCCTCACGAAGAAGGTTTTTTCGCCAAAGAGACAGACGTGAATTCCTATTTGACTGGCGATTGGCAGAAGCGGACTTTTGACAATTTCAAGGACAAGCTGAACCGGGATGTGTTGGCCTTCTACTTGAACCACCTGGCTTTTGACTCTACTAAAGATCCCGTATTGTTCCAACCGACGGCCTGATTTTCCCAAAGGGAGTAGTTCTTGTGACCACTGCACAACAGCTGCATGAAGCCATTCAAAAAGGCGATGTAGCGGCGGCGTCTGCGCTTGTCCAAGCTGATGCCTCGCTGCTTAACGGCGGAGGATCGGCTGGAATGGCTCCGCTGATGCTATCCGTTTATATGAAACAACCGGCCATTACTCTGATGTTGCTTGCTGCTGGTGCGGCAGTGGATGGCTATGCCGCAGCGGCCATGGGCAACACCGAACAGCTGCAGAAAATGCTGGCTAGTGGCGAAGTGCACTTGGTGGAACATTCCTCCGATGGTTGGACCGTGCTGCACCTGGCCTGCTTTTTCGGACATTTGGGAACCGTGGAAATGCTCCTGGAAAGGGGTGCCAATGTTCGCGATCAATCGGCAAACACCATGGCCAATCAACCGTTGCACGCGGCCACAGCGGGTCGGAACAAGGAAGTGGTGGCACTGCTACTGGCCGGTGGGGCCGATGTGAATGCTCGTCAGTATGGCAACTACACTGCCCTTCATGCGGCAGCAGCTAGTGGCGATGCAGAGATTGTGCGGATGTTGTTGGCCCACGAAGCCGATGCAACTGCGTTGTCGGAAAAAGGGCAGAAGCCCATAGATATGGCTCGTGAAAAAGGTCATACGCGGGTAGTTGAATTATTGAGTTAAATGATGATTGAAGAGAGTCTGCAACAGATCGCGAGCAAAGCACAGGCGGCCATTAGCGCGGCGGCAACGTCCGATGCATTGGAAGCGGTGCGCGTGGAATATCTTGGTCGTAACGGATCGCTGGCCGGGTTAAGCAAAGAGATGAAGAATCTTAAGCCTGAGGAAAAAGCCTCGGTAGGGAAATTGCTCAATCAGGTGAAGAATTCGTTGGAACAGGATTTCGATGTTCGCAAAGCTGCCTTCGATAAAGCTGCACTCGATGCTCGCCTGGCTACGGAATGGGTTGATCTAACGTTGCCTGCATCAGGGACGCGTCCGGGCAGCATTCATCCTTGTACCCAGGTTCAGCAGGAAATTGAAGACTTGTTTGTGTCGTTAGGATTCACTGTGCTGGATGGGCCGGAAGTGGAAACTGAAAACAACAATTTCGATGCGTTAAACATTCCAACCGACCATCCGGCTCGTGACATGCAGGATACGTTCTGGCTCACTGGCGGGCATCTGCTGCGCACTCATACGTCGCCTGTTCAAGTTCGGGGCATGAAAAAGTTGGGGCCACCCTTGCGCATGATCGCCCCCGGCCGCGTGTTCCGCAATGAAGAAGTGGATGCCAGCCACGAACATACTTTCTATCAATTAGAAGGCATGATGATTGATCGCAATGTGTCGATTGCCAACTTGATTTACTTCATGAAAACGCTGCTGGCGGGCATCTTCAAGCGGGAAGTGACGGTGCGTTTGCGTCCCGGATATTTTCCATTCGTGGAACCTGGTTTTGAGTTAGATATTCAATGTCTTATCTGCGGTGGTCCAGGCTGCCCGGTTTGCAAACATTCCGGATGGGTGGAACTGTTGCCCTGCGGCCTGGTGCATCCCAATGTGTTGCGCAATGCGGGCATTGATCCTGAAGAATATGGCGGGTTCGCTTTTGGCCTGGGCCTGACGCGATTGGTGATGATGCGCTACGCCATTGACGATATCCGCTGGCTGCAAAGCGGCGATCTACGTTTCTTGAAACAGTTTTAGGAGTCTAAGAATACAGTGAAGTTCTCTCGCAACTGGATGGCTGAATTTGTTGGTCCGCTGGATGTGGACGCAGGCAAGCTTGGTCACTTGATCACCACGAAGACCGCCGAATGCGAAGGCGTTGAAGAACACGGGACGCATTTCGCTAGTGTTTGTGCGGCAAAAGTTATGTCTGTTGAACCAATTGAAGGCAGCCATAATGTGAAGGCCATTGTGGACACCGGACGTTATGGAGTGAAGACAGTGGTTTGTGGCGCTGCCAATTGCCGAGTGGGCCTGACGACGGCGTACTTCCCCGTTGGTCTTAAAAAGGTATCCGGCGTGGAAAGCGATGGCATGTTAGCCAGTGCTTCAGAACTACAAATCAGCGGCGATCATGCCGGTATTATTGAGCTCGAAGGACTTTGGCCAGGGGAAGCGATCACTGATTGTGAGCCCGATATTCTGGTTGAGATCGACAATAAGTCTTTAACGCATCGTCCCGATTTGTGGGGTCATTACGGTATGGCGCGGGAAGTGGCCGCGATTCTTGATCTTCCCTTGAAAGATCTGGTAGACCTTTCCCTATTGCCCGTTGGCGATTCGTCTATTGCCGTGACTATTGAAGATTACGCACTATGCCCACGCTACAGTGCCTTGTTGTTTGAAAACGTTAAGATTCAACCTTCACCGTTATGGTTTCAGTATCGACTTCATGCCGTGGGATTGAATCCCATCAGCAACGTGGTGGACATCACCAACTACATTGCAGCAGAACTGGCGCAGCCCATGCATGCGTTTGATGCTGATAAAATTCACGATCTGAAAATCATTGTGCGCCGCGCCAGTGAGGGCGAACAGGCCAAGGCGTTGAACGGCGAAACCTACACGTTGGATTCGTCAAATTTAGTGATTGCCGATCCTCAGGGCAACGTGGCGATTGCTGGCGTGATGGGCGGAGCAGATTCGGCGACGGACGCCGGGACAACCCGTATTCTGTTGGAATCGGCAAATTTCAATGCCAGCAATGTGCGCAAGACATCATCGAAATTGAAGCTGCGTACCGATGCATCCATGCGTTTTGAAAAGGCGCAGGATCCCGCCAATACAGTTCGTGCTTTGGCTCGCGCCATTCCTTTATTGGAACAAGTGTGCCCGGGAATTCGTCTGGTTGGGGGCTTGGTTGATTTGAAAAAACTTCCTGCTTCGGCTGCGCCCATTGAGCTTTCTTTGAAATGGCTGGAAGCGAAGTTGGGCCGTCCCATATCGCTGGTTGAAGTGGTGGATATCCTCACCCGTTTACAATTCGGCGTTACGGAAACATCGCCAGGCGTGTTGCAAGTGGAAGTGCCTTCCTGGCGCGCGACCAAGGACGTTTCGATTAAGGATGACCTTGTGGAAGAAGTGGGCCGAATGATTGGGTATGAATCCATTCCGCCCACAGCGCCAGCTTCACCAGCAGTGGTGCCGCCAGCCAGTCCAGAGCGCTTGTTTCATCGGCGATTGCGCCAACAGTGCGCAGCGGTAGGATTCACGGAAGCTTATAACTATTCGTTTCTGAGCAAGGTTGAAGTGGAGCCTTTCGGATTTGCCGTTGCAGATCATGTGGGTGTGTTGAACCCAATTATTCAAGGTCAGGATCTTTTGCGGTCCAGTCTGTTGCCAGGGATGCTGCGCAACATTCGTGAGAACGCAAAACATTTTGCCACGTTTCGGTTGTTCGAAATCGGCAAAGAAATTCACCCGCAAAAGGAAGGGTTACCGAATGAGGTTCCTCATTTGGTGGCGGTGTGCTTTGCCAAAGACGATGGCACTGCAGGCTTGTTTGAGTTGAAGCGTCTGGCTGAAAGTTTGATGCCCGGTTGCGTGTTGCAGCCTGTGGCTGCGCGTGGTTATGAGCATCCGGCACGCACTGCAGAACTGCTTGGGAATGGCGAAGTGGTTGGCAGATTGTTTGAGTTCCACCCCAACATTGTGGAAGTGGGTCGTGCTGCTGTTGTGGATCTGAATCTGGAAAAAGTGTTTGCTCTGCAAACGACCGCTACAAAGTTCCAAAAAATACAGCGCTTCCCCATCAGCGCTTTCGATCTATCTATCGTGTGTGGACTGCGAGAGTTGATCGGCAATTTGGAAATGAAGACACGTCTATTGAGCGGCGGCGAACTTGTGTCGTTAGAATATCTGCGGCAATACACAGGTGCTCCGCTATCGGATGACGTCAAGTCGGTCAGCTTCCGAATCACACTCGGTGCTGCGGATCGCACACTCACCAGTGAAGAAGTCACTGTTGTGCGGCAACGAATCATCCAAGGGTTGGAGCAGCAGGGTTACGAACTGCGCACTTAGTTTTAGCCAACTCCTGAACGCGATCCATACTCGCCCGCCGAATATTTTCATACCCGCGAATCTGATCGGGCAGGGCCGCCATTTCGCGGGCATGTTCCATGTCTCCGGTAGCGATTGCTTCGCTCATCAAACCCTTATACCAGGCAATCAACGCTACTTCACGACGTCGCAGATCCGAATACCCAAACACGTCGAAAGGTGTTCCCCGCAGCACTTTCAGCGGTGCCAGTAATTTCAAAGTCCAAAGGGGCAAAGTTAATTTGTGCTTCAATCCTAAGCGACGCAACAACGGCGGATGCAAGTTAAACCCGATAGATTCGACGGATTCCCACTTTTGATTTAACTGCTGGCGGAAGTCAGCCGAAGTCAACAGGCGGGCCACTTCATACTCATCTTTAATGGCCATCAGCTTATACAAATTTCGTTCCACCAGCGGTCGCACGTCACTTGGGATTGTTGCGCAGAACGTTTGGAACTCTGCAGCATATTCCTTGCCTTGGTAAGCAGTCAACCGCGCAACATAGTCTAAGGCCTCTTGGGTTTTTGCAGGCGGAGCAAGCAACTGTTCCACCCACGCCGAATCCTGATACACCTTTCGACCCCAATTGAAAACCTGCAAATTCTTTTCCACCGCAATGCCATTCAGCCGGATGGATTCTTCTATCGACTTTCGCGAAATGGGGATCAGGCCTGCTTGCCAAGCCGTTCCGAGCATCAGCAAGTTGACGTAAATGTGGGATCCGAAAAGTTGTTCGGCCAATCGCGATGCGTCGAAGAAAACATTGTGGCCGCGTTTTGTCAGCGACGCGATCAGGTCTACCAGTCGACCATCGCCGACAAGATGTGTCCGAGCACGGATAGAATCGCCAGTGGGGATTTCCGCCGTATTAACCACTGCGGTGGTCCGCTCTGGATGCGTAGTTTTCAACGTCTCATTACTGCTGGCACCAAGAAGATCAAAGCCTAGCAAAAGATCAAGATTGGCTGCGTTCGTCTTGTTCGCACCTTCCAGTGGAGTGTTGCCAATGAGGATGTGTGAAACCACTGCGCCACCCTTTTGCGCAAGCCCTGTTTGATCTAAAGTCAACACATGCAGGCCGTCCAACAGCGCAGCTTGGGCCAACAACGCGTTCACTGTGACCACTCCAGTGCCGCCAATACCAGGGCCCAGAATTCGATATCCATTCGCGCCGATGCTTGCCATCCGCGTCGGTTCCGGGACCTCTATAGAAGGAAGATCAGGAAGTTTCTTGCGGCGCAAGCCCGTGCCTGATTTCACATTAACAGTGACAAACGACGGACAATCACCCAGTGCGCATGAATAATCTTTGTTGCACGACGATTGATGTATTCGAATCTTCTGCCCTAGCGGAGTTTCCACCGGATGCAGACTCATACAGTTGGATTGCTTCACACAATCGCCACAGCCTTCGCAAACTTCTTCGTGAATCACCAGCCGTTTCGTGGGCTCGGCCTGAATACCGCGCGACCGTTCCCGACGCTTTTCCGCAGCGCATTGTTGATCGTAAATGATTGCACTGACGCCCGGAATCTTTTCCATCTCAGCCAAAGTTCGTTCCAGTTCCAACCGATCCCGAGCCTCGGCGTTCGATGCCAAGTCCACCTGCGCATAGTTGTCCAGGAACTCGGTCAGCACTACAGTCCGCACCACGCCTTCAGCCGCCAATTTTCTGGTGAGCGCCGGAATGGCAAGTTGCCCTTCGGCTTTTTGTCCACCAGTCATGGCAACTGCGGAGTTGTAAAGAATTTTATAAGTGATGTTGGCACCACTGGCAATCGCGGCGTTAATCGCCAATTGACCAGAGTGGGCCAGCGTGCCATCGCCCATGTTTTGGAAAATGTGGTTCTGATCTACAAAGCGATGCATGCCAATCCACATGGCCCCTTCACCGCCCATCTGTGGTGCAAAGTCGTAACCACGATCCACCGAATGCAGCATTACACCCATGCCGCTGCATCCAATCCCGCCGCCTGCAATTTGCCCTGGCAGCAATATTGTGGAGCGGTTATGTGGGCATCCACTGCAGTAGTTGGGACGGCGGGGTGGGGAAAAAGATGCGGGTCGCAAGCCGATGGCTTCTAATAATTGGCGTCGCGCTTTAATGGTTTCCAGGCCCGATGATTGCTCCAAACGTCCGGCCAGCAGCCTTGCCACAACATCGGCATCGAACTCACCACCGGCAGAAAGCAACGCTTCGCCACGTTCATCTTCCTTGCCCAAAATCAGCGGACGCATCGGCAGGTTATACAAGACGTCGCGTAATTGCAATTCTAAAAAGCTGCGCTTTTCCTCGACAACCAGAATTGTTTCCAACCCTTCAGCGAACTCACGGGCGAAGTTGGGTTCAATGGGGAAGGTCATCCCAAACTGCGCTACACGAATTCCAAGACGCTCCAGTTCCGCGCGCCCAATGCCCACATCGGAAAGTGCCTGCATCAAATCGTAAAAGGCTTTTCCCGCAGAAACTATCCCCAACTTGGCCCCTTGCTTTGCGCCAAAGCAGCGATTCACAGTGTTCAAACGTGCATAAGCGCGGGCAGCTTCCAGCCGACGTCGGTTCACTTCCATCTCTAACTTCAATGTGAACGGCGCAATCATTTTCTCATCAATATGTTTTGTGAAGCCTTCCGGCAACTGGATCTTCGGTAGCTGCGGCGAAAGTTCCACAGTGCTGCCACCATCGCAAACATTGGTCACCATCTTCATGCCCACCCAATTTCCAGACCAACGGGAAAGGGCAATGGCATGCAGACCGAACTCAATTATTTCGCCAGAAGTTCCAGGGTAAAACGTTGGGATGCCCAGGTTCATCAAACTGAAATCGCTTTGATGCGGAATGGTGGAACTCTTGCAGGCATGGTCATCGCCAGCCAAGGCAATGGCGGCGGAGTTGGGTCCAGTGCCGGAAAGATTCGCGTGACGTAAAGCATCCCCAGCGCGGTCCACACCAGGCCCCTTACCATACCAATAACCAACCACTCCATCCACTTTTTGTTTCTTGAATAAGTGCAGCATCTGGCTGCCCCACACGGCTGTTGCGGCTAACTCTTCATTCACTCCAGGTACGAAATGCACATTCGATTCCCGCAATAATTTGGAAGCGCGATTCAACGTCAGATCATAGCCACCCAGCGGCGAACCTTCATATCCAGATATAAATGACGCTGTGTTCAACCCTGCTGCATGGTCGCGACGCATCTGCTCTAAGGGCAATCGCACTAACGCTTGAATGCCGGTTAGATAAACAATTCCACTCTCTTTTGTATACCTATCGTCCAGCGATGGTTTGTTCATTTTTGGCCTTGTTTTAATTGTGCCGTATCCAGCACCCAGCGGCGCAGAATCTGATAGCCGCGATCCTCTGGATTAAAGCGCCGACCACCTTGATGTCCATCTTCTTTGCCTGATTGGACGTTCAACGGTTTGCGCAGCAGCTTACTTTGTTCCACGTTGGTTTCATTCACTCGTTCCTGCAGAAGTTTGTAATTCGCGTAGACAGTTTTATCACTCATGAATCCGTCTTTGTGATCTACCAATTCCATAGAAGGAACTCGCCCCGCCACCGCATGACAGCTTAGGCAAGCGCGTTCGTCTTCACGCTGTGGCTTCATCAATTCGGGCACAACCCATTTGCGGAAGTATTCAAAGTTACGCTTCCAATCGGGTGACATGGCCATTACTTCAGCGGGCTGGGCTTCATAATATGCAGGACGCTGCTTTTCCAGAACAGCTTTCACTTGCGGTAAATCGCGAACCTGAACATCGGTGGCCAGGCGCATGGCTTCCGACTTCAGCCGCGAATCAACATTGGGCGTGGTTAGTTCCTTAATCAGCAACTGCGTGGCACGGTCACGAAAGTTTTTATAGGGATCGACAGAGGGCGCATTCCCGGCCACTTCCGGCATGGGTTTTTTATACGTCAACATCCAGGAAATGCTGGGCAACCAAACCATTTCATCCATCGGAGTATTGTACTTTTCCGGCATGAATGCGAACAAATTGTCAGTTTGAAGGTCGGCATTGGCGTGCACCACGCGGCCAAGTGAACGCGCAAGAAACCAATCGGCGGAATCGGAATCCATCTGTTTCAACTCACGTGTATTTTCTTCCAACACACCACGTTCTGGTGTGAACTTGGGAATCATAAGGGAATAAAACAGACGCTGTTGTTCATCGGTCTTCGGCAAGTTCCAACGAGCCCGACTGAACAACCGCTCTAATGGACGGGTCAATTCCGCACGCCGTTGGGCGTCAATGGAACCGCGTTGAAATTGTTCCAGCAATGGTTCCAGAAACTCTTGCGTCCCAGGCAATGTAATCACTCGCGGATCAGAAATAGACGTGGCCGCAATGGTTCGTAATTCTTCATCGCCAGTGGTTGAAAAATTCAGCAGTTTATTCTGAAGTGCTTCATATGGGGCAAGCGCTGCTGCTTCCACCGCCAACCGGACCTGCTCTTTCGATGTCGCACCTTGCCAATAAGACAGCACCGCTTTGCCAATCATCTCGCCACTTTTCGGAGTGACGTAGCCCATTTGCCCTGGACCTCCATCGCCGCCAGCCTGGTTATAAAAAGTGGACGCAATGTTTACCAAACGCTGCACAACAAGCTGATTATTCGGTTGATCAATGCGTTTGGAAATCTTATCGAACAGTTGGTTAAGTTCTGGATATTGGTGCTCACTACTCGGATTTGCACGCTGACCGTTGACAATGAACAGTGCCTCTGTCTGGTACCGTTTGGATATTTCAGCAAGCGCGTTAGGCTCTGCCGTTTCGAGTAGATTGAAAAATGCCTGATTCAAACTGTTGCGGATAGGTTGGTTCCAAATCCACCAATTCCATGCAGCACGGCTAGACCAGGCACGCACGCCGGGATGCGCATCGCGATTCATCATTTGGTCGAACGTTGCGCCCAGCTTTGCGTAATTTGCACTGGTGTGGGTCATCACTCCATCGGTCCGCATGATCAATGCGGCAGCAATGGATTCACGAGTAAGATCGTCACCGTTTTGATAAGCGGGGTAAAGATAATCCCAACCTTTATCGTCAATCAGAGTCTGACGCATTCCCCAACGGGCCGCTTCGCGCACCATTTTCACGGGGTCGCCAAGACCTTTCAGTTGCTGCTCAATATAGCGTTCGTCGTGGATGGCACCCAGTGCGATAAAGGCCCAATAGCGCACCTGCGGACTTTCGTGCTGCGTGCCGGGGATGACGTAGGGAAGGAAATTGCGGTCGTTTTCCGCGAATCCTAATTGAGCCATTTCGCGGAACCTGGCCACGGTATCGGCCAACGATTCTTTATCGCGAATTTCAAAATCAGCAGCAGTCGGTTTCGCAGCATTGTCCGGATACAGCCGACTGAGTGCATGCAAGGTATAAGCAGTTGTGACAAAGCCGGTGAGTGCATGATTGTTCCAACGGCCGTAGGTATCCTGGCGGCGCAATAGCGCTTCCACACCACGCTTCACCACTGGGTCATTATCGGTGTAGCCCAGCGAATGCAGCGCCGTCAATGCGAGTGCAGTCGGCGCCGGGTCAATATCTTTTTCATCTTGTTTGATGTTCCACGTGGCACCCATATTCTCAGTTTTGCCAGCATCGAATTGCCACATGCCATCTGGTCGCTGCGTCTGACGGATGCGCCGCTCATCGGCGGCAACCTGAGCACTAGCCCGTGCAACAAAGTTTTTAGCTTCGTCGGAATCTTCTTTCAAGGCCACATAGTTCTTGGGAAAAACTTCCTGAAAGAAAAGAATGCGATTGGAAAGATCGTCGTTGTAACGGGGAACTACTCCCAAGATACTCTGCGCTTTTTCTTCCAACGCAATCAAATATTTGTCATTCCGCGTCTTGTCGAACGCCGTGCGCAGAATGGTCCCAGCAAAGCGATACACAATGGATTGGCCCACGTTGGAACCGGGTCCAGCAGCGTTGATGCCGCTGGGATCGGCAGATTGCAGCACGTGATTCGCAGCGCGGATTTGTTGCGCGGAGTGCAGTCGCTTGGGGGCGATCTGTTTTTCAATGGTGCTGACGTTGAACCCTGCCGCACGCGTCCCTGCCGGGCCATCGCCTAAGTCAAGAGGTGCCAGCGACGTATTGTTCGCCGCATCTTTCAAAGTGTTTGTAGGACGCAGGCATTCGTACATCACTGTGATCAAGTGACGCAGGTTAGCCACGTTCTCAACCTTGTAGCCATTGGCAATAGCCACTGCCGGACCCCATACTCCAGACTGTGTATGACAGCTCATGCAATGGGTGCCCATCAAATTACCGACGTCTCGAATGCGCCGTTCCACCGCAGCGCCCCGGGGACGATTCAGCAACCAGGCATCTACTTGCGCCATGTGATCGTACATCGCTTGACGAACAGCTTTGCGCGGGTCGGAGTAGGGGGCCAAATCACGCAGACGAAGCTCCACTTCATAACCCGGCGAGTTAGCTTCCACCTTCAAGTAATAGACACCGCCGGGCTGCAATGTGCGGCTGATTTCAGTACGATGGCTTTCCTGCTGTTGATGAACGCGTTCATTGGCGTTGGCACCTTCGCGAAACTCTTTGCCATCAGCGGTGTAGAACAGAACCTGATGGACAACAAGCGGATCAGCCACGGTCAGGTTGGCAGTGAATAGTCGTGGTGAAGTACCTTTGAAATCGATGCGAAACCAATCCAGCCCTGCTTCGCCAACTTTGCCGTTGTCAAAATATTCAATGTCGTCAGCGGAGCCGGTGATGTGCAGCGTTTCTTCACCACCACTGGCACCAATTGCAATGGCCTGCGCAGTAGCAATGGAATCGTTGGGTTCCACTTCCACAATCATGCTCCGTTTCGATTCGCCAAAATTCACAGGTCGAATCACCGCACGCAGCTTTGTTTTGGCACCAATAGGCCAACTGGTCAAGCGAGGAAAGGCCGTAATCTTGGGGATAATTCCGGTTTCCCGCCAACGAGGCAAATTGAAGATCGATTCTTCATCCTCTACTTTGGTCACCTTCAACGTGTAGTTTCCAGACTTAGGTGCGCGCCATAGCATGTAAAAATCGGGGTCCAGCGCATGCAGTACTTTACGATACCCTTCCCATTCCACGGCGATGCGACCGTTCACTGGCAGCTTGGACGGCTCTGGTAAGCCAACGGATATTTCAACAATTTGGCCTGCTGCTATCTGCTGTGGCTGGTTATATTGTCCAGCGAAGTCAACAGTAGCTGCAAACGTGGATGTGGCGAGGAAAGCTAGAAATGGAAAACGTTTGAACATGGGGCTAATCTTGGATCGTATCAAAATTCTGGCGATTGCAATCAACGAATCGCGGTTCGCCAGCGTATGACATGATGAGAGCGCAGACGCCGATGGACATAAAAAGCATTACGCTCGAATTTCAAACCGCTTTGGCGGAGGGTATTCAGCCAATCGCGATGGATCCACCTGACCCCAGTATTATTGTGCGCAAGGCTCAGGCAGGGGATTTGGATGCGTTTGAATGGCTGATCCGCAAGCACGAACGCCAAGTATTGGGCCTTTGCTATCACGTATTGGGGAATTTGGAAGATGCCAAGGACGCCGCGCAGGACGTGTTTTTGAAGTTGCATCAGCAGATTGGGCGCTTTGATTATGAACGCGAGTTCACCCCGTGGTTGCTGACGGTGGTGAGGAATCTTTGCCGGGACCGGTTGCGGGCTCGTCGACCATTGGAGCAGTTAGACGACTTGCCCTTGGTAGATGTGGCTCGTGACCCTGAAGCGCTGGCACGGTTTGGTCAGGAGTGGGCAATGTTGAAGCAGGCCATCGACAGTTTGCCGCCGCGGGAACGGGCAGTGCTGGAGATGCGCGAATTGGAAGAGATGTCCAACGCCGAAGTGGCCGCCCGCTTGGGTGTGACGGAGGAAACGGTGCGCAGCCAGGTATCGAAAGCCAAGGTGAAGTTGAAGCGGTTGGTTAGGAGCTTCTTATGATTAACGAACAAACGTTGGAGGAAGTGCGCGGTAGTGTGATGCGGAAGTTACGACGTCGAAGGGCGGGGAAATGGAGTGCGGCGGCTTCTGTGGCAGTGGTGTGTTTTGCGCTGTTGGTGCCGACGAAACAGGTATCTGTTGTGTATCCTGTAGAGGACCGATCGGGAGAACTATCCCACAAGTGCCCAAGTGGGACAGGCATCCCTGCCTGTCCAGGCCTTCCTGTTAACGATCCTGTCCTGGTAACACCATCGCCAGCACGTTACCAAACCGCGCGAGTAAACAAGCGGCCTCTACCCAAGCCGGAACCAATGAAAGAGAGCCCCCCGCCTGCTTACATCAAGATCCTGACCGATGATCCAAACGTAGTTTTCTTATTAGTGAGCAGTGAAGATGGAGGAACAGAATAATGCGATTCATACTTTTAGTTTTATTCGTGGGCTGCGCGTTTGCGGAAGAAGTGACAAAAGTTGTTGACGTTCACTATAGTGACCGGGAACGGCTAGTCAACCTGGTGCAGTCCAGGACCGTAAACATTAAGATCGACCCTTCCGCCAAATTTGTTGTTCTGCAAGGTCAGAAGGTTGAGGTGGAAGGCCTTGAGGATCTTATCAAGAAGATCGATGTGCCGCCGCTGAACATCGAGTTCACCTTTGAGTTAGTTTCCGGCTCCAAGACCGCTGGCAAAGTGTCCGATTTTCCTGCTGGGCTGAGTGGTGTTGCTAAGGAAATGAAAAATCTGTTCGGTTTCCAGACAGTGATGCTGGTCGATACGGTGACGATGCGAACTCAGGAAGGTAAGGAGACTGGCGTTAATGGTCCATTCCCCTCACCAACCACAGATCCCACTGCACCCAAGGGCAACTATCAAATCGATATCAGACAGGCGGTTGCAAATGGCATTAAGGGGAGCCGTTTGGTCAGAATCGGTTTGCTCCGCTTCAATGGGAAGATTGCGTTCTCCACAGCGGGGAACAATCAATATCAATTCAGCGAAATGGGTATCTCCACAGGCCTCGACGTGAAAGAAGGCCAGCGCGTTGTCGTCGGCAAAGTGGGTATGGATTCCTCCTCCAATCCCTTCTTCCTGGTCGTATCCTGCAAAGTGGTCGAATAGATAACCTGGGGTAGGAAATCGTACAATGCTAGTTTCTACCCCATGCGTTCAGTTCCCTTAATCTCACACCGCACAATGGAAGTGCGCGAAGTTCCGCTACCTCCTGATCCACCTCCTGGACAAGTAACCGTAAAGGTGACCGCCGTCGGAATCTGCGGCAGCGACCTTCATTGGTTTCAAGATGGCCGCGTCGGTCACATCCACACTCCCTATCCGCGACTTCTTGGGCATGAGCCTGCCGGGGAAATCGCCGCACTGGGAGCCGGTGTTACCGATCTGAAAATCGGTCAGCGCGTGGCCATTGAACCTGCCATCACTTGCGGACTCTGCGAGTACTGTCGAACCAATTTCCACAACCACTGCAATGAACTGCTCTTCCACGGCAGCGTTTCCGCTCCAGGATTCTTCCAGGATTACCTCAACGTTCCAGCCAAGAACTGCCTCCCGGTTCCCGACTCCTTAAGCCTGGCGCAGATCACGCTCATTGAACCCTTGGCCGTCATCGTCCACGTGTTGGAACTAACTCCAGTTCGACTCGGTGACACCGTGGCGATCCTTGGCGCTGGTCCCATCGGCTTGCTCACCGCGACCCTTGCCCGTCTTGCCGGAGCGTCAACAATCATCATTGGAGACCGCCTGCCGCATCGTTTGAAACAAGCCCAGGCGATGGGATTCAGTAATACGGTGGCAATGCCCCACCAAATCTTCCGCGATGCTGCTATGGATCTTACGCACGGTCGTGGGGTGGACATTGTGTTTGATGCTGCTGCTGCGGTTGAAACTATCAATCAGGGGATTGGCGCGCTTCGCCCTGCCGGTCGCTTTGTTCTGATCGGCATTCCAACGGAACTCAACATGAACATTGACATGCATACCGCCATGACCAAGGAAGTGTTCATTCAGACCATCAAGCGTTCCAACCATAACGATGCGCAAGCGCTAGCATTAATCGCCGCTGGCCATATATCGGAAATGTTGGTCACGCACAACCTGTCCCTTGAAAAAACACCCGATGCTTTCCAAATGTTGACCGATTACACAGACCAGGTAGGCAAAGTGATCATCCAGTTATGAAGCGATACTTAGCCTTTGATTTTGGTGCTGAAAGTGGTCGGGCAATTGTCGGGACGCTTGACCAAGGGCGCCTGACGCTGGAAGAAATCCATCGCTTTCCGAACATAACCGTGCGCCTGGACACCGGGCTGCATTGGGATGCCCTGCGCCTGTTTCACGATATCCAATACGCTCTGCACATCGCCGGTCGTGAACGGAATCTGCGCATTGATGGCATTGGCGTAGATACCTGGGGCGTTGATTTTGGGTTGCTGGGTGCTGACGGTTCGCTGCTGGATAACCCACGAGTCTATCGCGATCCACGTAACGACGGTTCAGTGGAAAAAATCTGCGCCGTGGCTGGAAAGGAATTTATTTTTCGCAATTCCGGTATTCAGTTCATGCAGATTAATTCGCTGAACCAGTTGTTTGTAACGAAGCAACTCACCTCGCCTGCACTCAATGCCGCATCGCGATTACTGTTCATGCCCGATCTATTTAACTATTGGCTGAGCGGAGTACAACGTGCGGAAGTGACCATCGCCAGCACTTCGCAATTCTACAATCCAGTGGAAAAACGCTGGGCTACAGAACTTCTTGCCAAGTTAAATCTCCCCGTAAACATACTGCCGGAAATCATTCAGCCCGGCGAAAAGCTGGGCCCCCTACTACCCTGGCTAGCGAAAGATAACAACCTGGAAGGAACCATGGTTTACGCTGCCGCAGGTCACGATACGGCCAGTGCCGTGGTGGCTGTACCTGCTGAAGCTGGTGACGATTGGTGCTACATCTCGTCAGGTACATGGTCGCTGATCGGTGTTGAGATTGATCATCCCGTTGTCAGTGATGAAGCGATGGCGCTGAATCTGACGAACGAAATCGGCTATGGCGGTAAAGTGCGCCTGCTGAAGAATATTATGGGCCTGTGGTTGGTTCAGGAATGCCGCAGGGCCTGGATTGCTGACGGTCAAACCTATAGCTACGAAGAACTCACCAACATGGCGGAAGGTGCCCGACCTAACACGGCGTTGATCGATGTGGATGCGTTCCTTCATCCAGGCAACATGCCTGCCAAGATTGAGGCCTGGTGCAGGCAGCACGGGCAGCAAGTTCCCGATGGCCCAGGCCAAATGATTCGCCTCATTTTAGAGAGCCTTGCGCAACGTTATAAACAGGTGCTGGAAAGTATTGAGTCCCTTACTGGCCGCAATATCAAAGTAATTCATATTGTCGGGGGAGGGTCGCAGAACAAATTTCTGAACCGTTTAGTGGCGCAAGTCACTGGTCGAAAGGTTGTGGCAGGACCAGTGGAAGCTACGGCTATTGGCAATGTGTTGGTGCAGGCTTTAGGCGATGGTGAGATACCTGATTTGGCTGCTGCCCGCCAAATTGTTCGTAACTGTTTTTAGACAATAAAAATGCCCAGCCGAAGCTGGGCGTTCTACATTGAAGAATTAGGAGGTTCGATGAAATTGTCTAGGTACGCATGTGACGCTTCAAAACGCCAAGAGCTAACAAACCTACGCCAATGAGTCCTACTGTTCCTGGTTCTGGAGAAGCTAAGTTGCCGCTTCCACCAAGTGTCACGTATTGACCATTGCCGAAGAAGTTAATGCTAGCAACTGCCGGTGCTCCATTCAGAACTGAACTGCCAGCGCTTAGGGTAATGTCATCACTCACGTTGAAAAAGGCGTGTTGAGGAATTAAGGTTGTCACTGAAATGGCATTGCCGTTCGTTCCACTCTTTGCCAGAACCACGTTTTCAAATCCGGTTGGGCAAGTTGGGCAGGTTGTATCCTGATAGTTTTTGGTCATCTGCACGCCGTCTCCACCCGTGGATCCACTTACCGTGTAGGCATTAATAATCCCAAACATATTGGTGAAAATTGGTGGGATGGGCGCAACCTGCAATTGTTCAAATCCGAAGCCAGTCTTAAATGAAGACTTTTGAGCAGCTCCTGGATTCAGAGTCGTTGTATTGAAGAAATTATTGTTGGAACCGGTTGGGGTGTAGGTGTACTGCACAAAGACTCCGGCAATGTTTCCGGGAAGAGTCAAACCAGAATAAGAAAAGGTCGACATCTTTATAAAGGTCACGGTAATGTCAGATGCTGCGGCATGGTTCCCTAAAAAGCCCGCGCTGTTGGTATCGTTGAATGTCCAGTTGCCTAGACTCCAGGTAAGCGTTGCATCGGTGAACGTGCAAGTATTGCCTAGTAATGTGTCAAGTTTGGCACTTTGGACTGGTGCAGTTCCACCGCATACCGCTGCGAATGCTGATACGGACCCTAGTGTGCAAAATGCTAATAATAGTTTAATTTTTGTCATCTGTTGGTATTGCCTCCGAAATTTTGCATTGCTGGTTGTGCGCTAAGCACAGATCTTCCTGATGTGACCGGATAGTAGACCAACAGTACTATCACTACTATAAGGTCTTTTCATATATCTAGTCAAGAGTTAAAGTAAAGCATCCGTAAGCATAAGGCGAACCCCCTATATGATAAAACGTTCATGTGAAGTACCCTCTAATCCGTTGAAAAAAAATATGGTTAGTGATTACGAGTCTTCTTTAATGGGCGGCGATTTAACGTCAACCTATTCAATGTCTTGTAATACAACTTAAGTTTCGATGTCGGAGCAAAGTAGAAAGATCCTATTCCCGGCAAAGTAGAAAGTTCCTAATTGAGGGGTTGAATCTCAACCCTCATGGTATGTTCGCACAGCAGCGCCGGGGTCGCGCCTGGCGTGGCTGCCCAAAGTCGAGGCGA
>JANXSF010000138.1 GCA_025352795.1 Acidobacteriota bacterium | reverse complement strand
TTGACTCAGGTTACCACAACATGTAGAATTCGAAGCCATGGAAGAATACCCCCGAGACCTAACTGAGATGGAAGCCAACTATTCTACCGAGGAAGATTGTCGAGCCTACTTGGCAAGGCTTCGTTGGCCCGATGGATTCCGTTGCCCACGTTGCGGTGGTGGCAAGTCTTGGCCAGTACGAACTTTGCTGGAGTGTGCCAGTTGCGGCTTTCAGTCATCGGTGACCGCCGGGACAATTTTCCAAGATACGCGGACCCCTTTGGCTGTTTGGTTTCGTGCGATGTGGTGGGTTACTACGCAAAAGAACGGTGCCAGCGCACTTGGTTTACAGCGGGTTTTGGGCTTGAAGAGCTATGAAACAGCCTGGACTTGGCTGCACAAGCTGCGCCGAGCGATGGTCCGGCCAGGGCGGGATTTGCTCTCTGGCAGTGTCGAAGTCGACGAGACCTACCTGGGTGGGTTAGAGGAGGGTTTACGTGGCCGACTCACCGAAAAGAAGGCTCTGATTATCGTGGCGGCTCAAGAGGATGGAAAGGGGATCGGCAGGATACGAATGCGTCAAATCCCGGATGCCTCGGCTAGTAGCCTGGAACCATTCGTGACAGAATCGATTGTCCTCGGTAGCGTCGTGCACACCGATGGATGGGCAGGTTACACAGGTATCGCAGCCAAAGGATATGTACACCAGATGAGCGTCGTGAAAACTAGCAAGAAGAAGGCATCGGAGTTGTTGCCACGAGTTCATCGAGTTGTCTCGCTGCTCAATCGATGGCTGATGGGGACCCACCAAGGTGCGGTCAGCCACAAGCACCTCGATTATTACCTAGATGAGTTTACCTTCCGCTTTAACCGGCGGCGATCCAACAGTCGTGGCAAACTTTTCTTCCGCTTGGCTCAACAAGCAGTGGCCGTGGAGCCGGTAACTTATGATCTGATTGTTCATCCGAAATCCGAGACAGCCGCGAAGTAGACCACCACAATATGCAGGGATAACCTGAGTCAACCGGATACCCAACCTTTGATTTTTCCATTGGCCATGAGTTGGCGGATGGCAGTTTGCTCATCGCTAACATTCTTGCTATCTGATCCGGGGAGAGATTTTGGATAGGGATTCAATTTTGGTTGCATCGCCGGGTACCTTTTTCTGGGAGTCCTTTATTATGGTTCACCCCCAACAGATTTGCCACCGTGGCTGCGAGGAAAAAGTGGAAGATTGTCCGCAGATGGCGCAGATGAAACGCAGATAAAACGCAGATAAAACCACAACGCCAACGTTAGATGTTTGGAGTTATCTGCGCTTATCTGCGTCATCTGCGGATAAATCCCGCTTAGAACTTGGTTGAAGCGCCGCCACCGCCCGAATCTCCACCGCCGAAGTGGGCTTCGGAACTGTTCCCCTGCGGACTCTGCATGGCCGCGTTCTGCGATGCAAGCCCAAAAGTTGCTGCCCCGATGTTTATCCACGATTTATCTTTGCCCGAGAGGCGCTGGGCGGTAAATCCGCGGCGAATTCCGCCGGACCCTTTGGCAAGCCAGCGTCGGGTGAAGACTGCGACGCCGATTAACAATGCACCCAGGAGCATGGGGTCCCAGGCATGCCGATTCCAGCCGAGATAGGACTTATTGCTGACCAAAGTGAGGATGGCTACGGCAATCCCTACCACGATAACGGCCCGGTCCTTTCCGCGCAGGCCGCGTGCCAGCAACACGGGAGGCAAACACCAGGTGAGCACCCAGGTAGCCACGTAGAAAGGCCTGGAAAACTGCATACCATTTGGAGGAGCCCCCCACCATTGCCCCAGCAGGTTGACTGACGAAAACTGGAAATTGATGGCGAGATAGATGCCGAGCCAGAGGAGTGCTTCAGCAATTGAATACTCATTGTTCCGATACGTGAGGCGGTGTCGGGGGCGTGCTGTGACCACCGCGAACAGGCCAGCGGCATAGAGCGTTGCGACGATCAGATGCTGCGCCATATGGGATGAGGTCCAGTAGTGTGGCAGCCAGATGACGAAGATCATGGCGGCAAGAAACGCATATTGCAACCCGAAACGATGCCATAGCCAGAGGGAAGCTATGGCTCCGGCGACTGGGACCAGAAATTCAGCCCCGGGCGACGCGGGCGGATAGGATCGATCGCTGAACAAAGAAACTTGCAATCCCGCGCAGAGAAAGCCTACCGAGCAGACGGCGAGGGATTCCTCGATGCCGTAGCGATAGAGCCGGGCTTGGGAAACAGCCCCTTCGGCAGCCGTGTAGGAGATAGCAGAGTAGATGAGAAGCAAAATGCCGATGGTTTGTTGGTGGGGCGTCGATATGACGAACGTCAGAGCCACTGCGGCGCTAACAATGATCAGGGTGAAGAGGAACAAGACGAGCCGCAGGAAAATATTGGTCCGGCGAAGATCGCAGCCGGTCTCTTGTTCCATTTGGTGGTACTGCGCTTGGGTGAGAAAGCCTTCACCCGCCCAGTCCTTCAGCAGATCACGGGCGCGTACGGTTTCTTCGTCGGCTGGGCTGTAAGCTCTCAATTGTCCCTCCCGAAGCGGCGCGCAATCAAGACCAGCATGACCAGCATGGCGATGCCTGTGAAAACGAAATAGCTTAATGCGGCGGTCCCGCTATTCAATCCGCGAAGAAGGATGGCGCTGACGCCGATGTAGCCGTACAGTGCGGCGTAAGCGACGAAGGAGAACTGGCGGCGCGTGAGGCCCCAGGCAAGAGATGCGGCACAGGCGGCAAGAAGAAAGAGAAGCCACCCGAAGTAGTCCTCCCGATTGAAGACGCCCGATAGCAGTGCCCAAAAGAGAACGTTGGCGGCAACATTTAAATACGTGCCGAAGAAATGAGGTTTCACGCCACGTTGCTTCAAGGCGGCTCCGACGATGATGACGAGCAGGCTGTACAGCATGGCATATTGCCGGTACGTGGCGTCTTGATGGGATGGCCAGCGTGAGATGTTGAGTCCAAACCATCCAGCAAGAGAGGACAGTGCAAGTGACAACACAAAACGGTTGTCGAAGCGGTAAGTGAAAAAGAAGAACAGGCAAGCGGTGACCAACAGATAGAGATCCCATTGGCCAGAAAGCAACTGAAACCGATTTTCGATGTAAGTGAGTTCCAGGGACCAAACCAGACTACCGAGGTAGAGTACGTAATCGAATATCAGGCTCGGCGCAGGGGTTTCAGCGGGGGACCAGGCGGGAGCGCGGGAGACGCAATACCAAAAACAGGTGGCGAACAATGTAGATAGGATCGCCAGCACCAGGACGTCGCCCAGTTTTTGCGAATAGGTACTGACTGTCCAGCCGAGGCCAGCAATGAATGCAAAAATACCAATGTAGAGGAGGATGTTTAGTTCGAGAAAAAGGGAAAATGGCTCGTTGTAAGAAAGGCCTGCAAGCAATGTGTGCTGTTCCGAAGTTATGGTGCCGGAATTCCGCCATTGTTCCAATCGAGTGAGGATGGTCACGAGGTTTTCCTTCTTCCGATGGGGGGTGTTCCGCAGAAGGGGGTTGTTTTGGAATCAATTTCTTGGTGCATGAACTAACCTATGGTACACGCAAAGGCTTATTCGGATAGGAAATGAAGATTGTCCGCAGATGACGCAGATGAACGCAGATAACATCAATAGGCAATCGTTGAATGTTTGGTGTTATCTGCGCTTATCTGCGTCATCTGCGGATAAATCCGTCTATCCAGGATTTGCTACATTTCGCTGAGAGCGGCGATTAGGGCGCCTTTCGCGGTTGTATGCAATGGGTTATCGGCCAAGCGGATTTCGGAAATCGGAAGTGGTAATTCAGCGGCTTTCAGTGCTACCTCGAACTTTTCACGGAATCCGCGGGGCATGACGCTGCCGCCGCTTAACACTAGTGGAACTGCGCGACCCAGTTTGGGCAAGGAGCGTGGATCCCCAAATGCCTGCTTCAGCGATGCCACTAGAGATTGAATCAAATCATCATAATAGACGGCCAATACCTGATGGATTTTATCGGTGTTGGCACCATTCAGTGCGAACCCGTCTTCCTTGGCTAAGCGAATGCGATTGGCCAGTTCACCAGTGACGCTGGCGGTGCTGGCGTCTACAAAATCGCCTGCTTTAGTGACGCTGAATGTAGTCACCGGGACGGCCAAATAGGATAGGCAAACGTTACAAAGTCCGCCACCAATGGAGATGCCAATGCCGGTGTAGTTGGAACTTTCCAGTTCCCCATAAACCACTGCTAGCCCCTCATTCACGCTCTTCGCCGTATAGCCGATGTCGCTCAAAATCTGATTTAAAGTAGCTTCGTGATAGGTTAGATTTTCCGTGGCCCCAATGGGTGCTGCGGGAACGCTAAAGTAGGCCCGCTGCCCCGGTTGCTTCGCATGGCCGATGAGGCTAAGAATGATTTGCCGCATCACGTTCAGGCTTTCTGTTTCCGATGGATTAATGAAGCCACGGCTCATAGGGCGGCGCGTATCTATCTGCAATAAATCAGCAAAACGCTCACTTTCATTGCCATGCACCAGAATATCTGGCCCCACGATAGTGTGCGGAATGTTTTCCCGGCGCAACACAGCTTCCCTCATTTTCGAATTCGGCAACGTCACAAAAGAGTTGAGTTGGCTGCGGTATTCGTAACCGCTTTCGGCTGGGACGGCCGATACAATCCGGCTGGTCCCGATATCCAGGCCGACTGGATGGGCAATATTATGTTCCGCTTTTGGCATTTAGTTAGAGACCTCGTTCTTGTTTTCTTTTTTCAAACTTTGGGTAATTTGCCGGTACTGGTCGCGCAATTTTCGAGTGAGAATGGCTGGAGTAACGCCTAGTGTTTTGGCTTGTAAGGCCAGCATTTCGGCTGCTTTGGCAAGACTGGCATCCATCGGCGGCCCCATGGCATTCACATACGATTCATCGTATTGGAATCCAAACAGGTGGATGCTGGGCAGTGGAATGCGGTAATTATCCGGCAAACCCACTTCAGCGAAGGGAAATTCTCCACCAAAATCGGTATGGTAGCCGACTCCGAAATTATCGTTGTTCACAGATACCTGCCCATGGGTGACGCAGTTCTTTTCGGAAATATGATATTTCGACCGCAGCATGTCTGTAAGCAGGCGAGCCGATAGTTTTTGGGCGTCAGTAATCAGCGGTTCCCCATCTTCATGAGACTGCGCCGCTTCAAACGATACTCCAAGAAAGCTATGGTTCAAATTGATGTAGGTGGAATCCTTATCGGCCCAGATACTTGCCCCGGCATGGAATGCCGGTTCGCTTTCCTGAGTAATGCGCCAAACCCGACCGAAGCGATCTACCAAATAATGATAGGCCCGCTTGCTGCGCACAAAAATAATAGCACTTTCACCCAGTAGCTTCAGACGTTTATTCTTTTCTTCTTCAAAGGGGGCCATCATGCTTTCGGTTGTGTGAAACACAATGCCCACTGGGTCCTTCATTTCAACAGGAGATTTGGCACCGGCCCCAAAACGATAATATTTCCACTTGGGCTCCTCACCCAATGGGATGGCGAAGCGCGTTTCAATGCGCAGTGTGTTGGAATAGAGCTCCTGGCCCGTATCGCGAGTGTCCACCAGCCAGATTTTACCGGGATTGCTGGGAGTTAGGATGGTTGGGGCGGTGGCAATCGGGGTGGCGGAACGGCTTAGGGTGCGCGCTTTCACGGGTCGTTGCGTGGTGATCACCCCAACCATGATTACGGCCAAGGCGACCGCCACTAACCCTTTTTGCAGTAACGGCTTGTGCTTGGCGTACTTGGCAAAACGAGAAGGCACAGCAGGGGTAGCCTTGCTGCGAAGGTAACGCAGCCGGTCAATGGGATCGGCAATCCGGGTTGCCTGCAATTCCACCAGCTTCGTTTTCGGAGCGGTGGATGGCTGAATAGGGACTTCCATTAAGTACGCCAAAGCTGAATACTAAGCTTTGCTTACCGCACCTTGCTACTGTACTGCATTCGGCTATTTTACCTTGAATGTTTATACTAGCCATGGCGACGGGTGGAATACAAGCTGGGAACACCTGCTCAAAACAGGAATGGTCAACACTGTTCTGGAAATGGGTAGGTACTAGGACCAAACCGATTAAAGTTTCATAGTTTGGGGGTTGAACGACCACGGTTCAGAGGCCACACTGTAAAAGTTAATTACCTACTGCCATGGATCGATCAGACCAAAGACAATGGGGTGCGAAGGAAGTTGCCCGCCTTCTGACTCTCGTAGAGAGCGAACGACGTTACTACCAGGAGATTCTGGCCATCCAGCCGGTTCCGGTGGCGGTGATCGACGCAGAATTGCGCTTGATCTCCACCAATAAGGCGTTCCGTGCCTTATTCGGACTGAGCCGGGAAGACGCTCCTGACAAATTGGAGGCTGGTGGTCCAATTGAGAACGAACTGCAACATGCGTTCTTAAGTCGGCAACCAGTGATGGATTTTCCTTGTACGCTATTTGACAAGCAAATACTGGCGTCTTTGGCCCCACTGAATAGCTGGGAAGAAGGTCGTGAAGCGGTGCTCACCGTCGCCGCTGTTCCTGCGGTGGTGGCGGCGATAGAGGCACCGGTTGTCATTCCCGAACAAATCGTAGAAGCTGCTCCCGAAGCAGAAGCTGCCATTGAAGAAGCAGAGCAGCCTGTTCCAGAAGTGCAGCCCGAACCTGAGCCCGAGCCTGAACCCGAACAAGAACAGCGGGAGTTGACCATTCCCCTGCCGATTTTTGCTTGGGAAATTGACGCCGATGGTGCTCGACAGTCGTTATTATCCCCTGAAGATGGTATGGCGGCGGCACTGCGCGACATCACTTGTGCAGTCCCCTTTGAAGATTGGTTGCACCATGTGCATCCAGAAGAACAAGCCAATGTTCAACAGTTTTACGCCCTCATGGTTCATCGCGGCGGATGCGGATCCTGCGAATATCGCATGGCGCTCGGTAACTCCTGGTTGTTAGTCAGGGATTCCGTTGAAGTGACCGTAGATGGAATTTGTCGTGGAGTTTCCATTGATCTTACACGGCACTATCAAGGGATGCAGCCAGGCCTGGAAACTTTGCGTCGTGAAACCGCCGGGCAGTTAGCGCGATCAGTTACTCATGAGTTGAACAATACCTTGATGATCATTCAAGGATATGCCGAGGAGTTACATCATGGATTCAATGAACATGACCCGCGGCGTCAAGATACACAGGAACTCGTAAAAGCTACGGCCAGGGCTGCGGCTACCGTCGCACGGTTGCAAAGTTACTACCGGCCAGCAGCGCCCAAAGTGCAGGTGTTCGATCTTCACTCTTTAGTAGAAGGCATTGCCGGAGCACAGCCGCGAATCTTTGAGCATGTGGAGCTGGAACTGCAAGCAGGGCAGCCCACCATTGAATTTGACGCGGTCCTATTGCAGAACTGGTTGAAGCTTTTAGTGGAAGATACACTGACGCACAATCCTGAAGCAGTAGTTTCCGTATCAACCCGGCTCATCGTCTGGAAAGATTCCGTTGGATTTCCAGGTGCCCCACTTCCAGGCGATTACGTGGCCTTGCGGGTCAGCGTGAGTCCAGCACCGGCCACCCGGGCAGGCTCATTGGGATCACTCGATTTTTCATCAGAAGCGGCTGCAGTGCACTCTTTAGCCGTCAATTCCGGTGGTTCTATGTGGCTGATATCGCCATGGGATCCGAATGGAGTGTTTCAACTTTGGCTACCCAAAAAAAACATAGCCCATGCTGAAATCATTCCTCCTCCGCCAGTTGCTGTAGAACCTACCATTGCCGCACCAATTCCCGTGGTTGTGGAACCGAAGATAAAGAAGCGTCGCGTACTGGTGGTGGAAGATGAAGAAGGGATTCGTTCCCTGGAGCGCCGTTTATTGGAACGGCAGGGGTTTGAAGTAATTGAAGCAGCCAGCGGCAAAGAGGCTCTGGAATGGGTTGCCGGGCAGTCTGATGAATCTTTGGATTTACTGGTTACCGATTGGTACATGCCAGGAATGACCGGCATGGAACTGATTGAAGCCTTGCGTCAAACGTATCCCGACGTTCCGGCATTGTTAGTGTCTGGATATGCAGACGATGCCGCAGTGCAGGCAGGAACCATACTGCACCGCATGTCATTTCTTCAAAAGCCATTCACGCTGAATAGCTTGGCCGAAGCAGTGGAAACTTTATTGCATCAGTAAGTTACTAACTAGAAATCTGACTTTTTTGGAAATTGGAATGAAAACTTCGCTCGCGAGCGAGCGGGGAGGTGATTCCGATTGCCAAGCCCGCCTAGCGAGCTTTTTCATACCTTCGAGTGTTGGAGAGAAGCGTATAAGGCATTTGAAAAACCGCTCCCTCGCGAGAATGGGTGCAACAGCTTTTGCCGATGTTTAGATTAAAACTTGTTAGTCAATGCTGCCGGAACCTTAGAATATGCGAGGGCTTCTAATATTTCCCTATTTTTTACTTAGCTCCATAGTTTTTCCAGGCATGTGCCGATCATAACTGCAAGGTCACTCTTATGGATGCCATTGTTTGGATGTTTCTCCCCGCTTTCGTCGCCGTTGGGTCGGCTATGCTTTCGTATTATATAATGCAGGCCCGCCTGGAACTGGCGATTTCCAAAGAACAAGAAACCATCACGCAGGTTCGCACCATGCTTACCAGCCAGCAACAATTGATGGAAGAAAAAATTAAGACTGCTGAAGAATCCTCCAAGCGTAAAGCTATGGACGATTTTCTTGGCGATATTCGCGTTGAAGAACGGCACTATGTCAAAGAGAGCAAGTCTTTATTCATGAACAAGAAAGCCATGGTTTTGCAGGAACGCCTGTATTTCCGCAACCTGCCGCTTTCCAACTGGGTGGAGCATGAAATGGTGGTGGAAGAAGGCAACGACGTGGGTCGTTTGCTGAAGAACGCCAGCGTGTTCGGTTCCGGCGGAGTTACCGCTGCTGAAGAGCTGGAAACCGGCCGCATGCTTAGTCAAGTGCGCTAACGGCGTGTTACAGTTGGCTCTAGTTGCCAACCGATTCAGACCTTGGATTAATCTTGACGCACGGTGCCGGATCAAACGCCGATGCACCGCTACTTGTTGCCGTCGCCTCCGCATTTGAACAAGCAGGTTTTCGTGTGGTTCGTCACACGCTGCGCTTCCGGGTAGCGAAGCCAAAAGGTCCGCCGCATCCAAAAGATGGGGAGAAGGATCAGGCAGGCTTATACGATGCAGTGATCCAACTGCGGCGCGAAGGTTGCCAAAAAGTGTATTTGGGTGGCCATTCCTATGGGGGTCGTCAGGCAAGCATTCTGGCATCCACGCATCCTGGTTTAATGGCTGCACTGCTGTTACTAAGCTATCCACTGCATCCACCGGAAAAGCCTGACCAGTTACGAACTGCTCATTTCCCGTTGCTTCGAACTCCTTCGTTATTTTTCCAGGGCACCAAAGATCCATTTGGGACGGAAAAAGAGCTGAAAGAGGCATTGAAATTGATTCCAGGAAGAACGGAGCTTGTGATGATGGAAGGCGAAGGGCACGATCTGGGTCGTTCCAAGCCCGCCTTCGCTAAAAAGTGCCTGGATCGATTCCAAACTTTCATCGCCGAATAGCCCAACTCCGTCCCACAGTGACTTAAGATATCTGTAATGCCAAAATCGGATCGATTCGTCGAATTCTGCATTGAGCGCTGCGCAATTCTGGGCAGCATTGAATCCAAATACATGTTTGGCGGCTGGTGTCTTTATTGCGATGGAGCAGTGTTCGCACTTGTCGCCGATGGATCGCTGTTTCTTAAAGGCGACGATCAGAATATTCCAGAATTCACTGCCAAAAACATGCAGGCGTTCCGGCCATACCCAGATAAGCCGGACACGATGAAATACTTTCAAGCTCCCACAGAAATCTTTGAAGATGAAGATGTGCTTCGTGAGTTGGCAGGCAGCGCAATCCGTGCGGCGCAGCGGGCAAAATTAAAGAAAGCAAAATCATCGACCAAAGCGGTAAAGCGCGTCGCCAGTTCTAAGAAAAACGCTCCCTTGGGATAGGGCTGGGGTGGCGTAACACGGCTCACCCAAATCGGTAACCGAAAGCACTTTCCATTCAGCGCCTGCTTGCAACACAGCTATACTGCCGTCCTCACTGGCCAAATACAACTTCCCGTCAGCCGCAACAGGCGATGCGGAATAGCCCCCAAGCGCACCTTCCACCCGACCGGCTTTCAACACTGTTCCAGACTTGGCATCCATCGACGTCAGAATACCGCCATTCTTCACAAAATAGATCACATTCTGATAGTGCAGTAGTGATGGAATCACGCTGGTGAAGCTCTTGTCATAACGCCAAAGTTCGTGAGCTTCCATGCCACCAGATTTCGCATTTCTATCCAAGCGCATGGCCACCATGGCATTCGGTCCCAATACTTTGCGCTGTTTGGCATCCCACTTTTCCTGGGTAATCACCAGATCGCGATTGCCTTCATACTTTGCGATGCCCAACAAAAACGCGTCCGTTCCGTATTCATCGGCAGTAAGTTTGCCATCGCCATTCTTGTCCAGCCGGGCCAATCGCGGTGCAAACGGAGCCGGATCTTCCGATCCATAGCCGAACAAATACACCGTATCGCCCACCAGCACTGGGCTTGCGACGATGGCGGTTGGCATGCCCAGCTTCGTATAAAGCCGCTTGCCCGATGTCACGGAATGGGCACCCAGCATGCCTCGACTTGCGGTAATGATCTCATTGCCAACGTGCAGCGCAGTGCCCCAACCATCGGATTCGTCGCGGGCAGTTTTCCACTTAATCTCGCCATTGCGACGATCAAAAGCAGCAATGTAGGAATCGTCAATTTGATCAATCACAACCACAATGGAATCGCCCGCTAGGATCGGCGACGCTCCAATCCCCATCACGTTGGTAAACGGACCCAGCGGTGCTTTCCAGCGCAATTTGCCCGATGCATCATAGGAAATCAGCCCGTACTCTTTGAAGAAAGAATAGACATTTTCACCGTCAGTCACGGGGGTAATGGCAGCGGAATGGTTTAAAGTATTGACAACTTCAGTGCGCGGTTGCGGCTCGGCACGTTCCCACAGCAATTTGCCTGTTTTGCGGTCGAAACATTGAGTATAAAGCTTGCCATCTTCAGCCCCTGTAAGAAAGACATGAAGATTCGTCAGCACAGGGGAAGACTTTCCCGGACGAACCACAGTGCGCCAGCGCATGTTCTTTTCCAAGCTGAGTTCAGAGGGAAAACCAGTGTCCTTAGAAACCCCGGCACCGTTTGGCCCGCGGAACCGGTTCCAATCTTCGGCAGATGTAGCGGACAAAAAAAGGGCCACCAAACTTACGGCAAAGGATCGGTACATGGTGAAGGCAGTATATCAGGCCACCATCACTTCCATGCTGCCAATTGAGCGGACTTGTCGCGGCAAAGTGAAAAGTTCCTATTTGGGCAAAGTAGAAAGTTCCTATTGACAGCCGTAAGGCTGAAGGATGGAACGAATTGCAATGAGTCAACAAGAACGGGACTGGCTGGATTGGTTAAAGCGAGCCCGAGACA
>JANXSF010000057.1 GCA_025352795.1 Acidobacteriota bacterium | reverse complement strand
GAAAAACGGACGCAGTAGATACAATTCGTCGATCTGCCGCATCAGGCGTAGGTTCTCCGCACTCTCCGATAGCGGTGTGTAGTAATAAGTCGAGCGCGGCAGTTCCAGCAATTGGCACTGGCGTTCGATGCTCAAGCGTAGGTTTCCTGTGCGCTGTAACGGTCGCTATAATCGCGTGCGTTGTAGAACAGCGTGTCTACTGCCTGATTGCCATGCAGGTCGACAATACGGAAATACTGACCTTTCTTAATTTCATGTATCCACGAATCGCCAGCCAGAATGTTGGCTTGAAACATCGCTCTGGCTGCATCTAAACTACTTTCAACAATTTTGATTCCGCTCATTGCCTGATTCTTTATTCCTACAAAAAGTAACGTTCTGTTAGCGTAAAGCCCCGGTCATTTTCAGGGCACGACAATCGGCATGGATCATCTTGTTTGGGCGGCTCCACCCGCCGGATAGACACGTTCACAGGTTTTGGAGCGTACAGCGGATTTGGGTCCAGCGGGTGCTGGCACGTATTCAAAATGATTAGCACATTCATTTCGGCGCGCAGTTCAATAAACGAACCGGAAGGGGAATTACCCGGTATAAAATTCATGGCACCATCATCGGCCACCGATACTCGACTGAAAACATTCAGGTTCGAGTTGAAATCTCGCGGACCCAAACCCCACTTGCCCAGCTCCATTAAAAAGCTATCGCGGGCATTCTTCGTATAGTCGTTACGACACTCCTGATACGATTTGGCCCCATACTTTTCGGCTACAGATTTGGCACTGGATGCGCCGCCAATAGGATCGTGCCAACCCACTGTATCGTCAATGATAGAGCACAAAATCCGCCCCATGTCGGAATACAACACCCCACCTTTTGTGAGCTTGGCGATGTGCTGCGCCTTCAACGTATCAGGCATGTTATAACGTTCCACGGGACATTCAAAGTTGAAGAACAACGCACCCACATTGGCGCCGCCTTCTATGTCCGTAGTACGAAGTGCGGTTCCCCGCTTTAAAACATGCGACCACGTGGCGCCCGGTTGAATCGTCTCTTCCCAAAGGATGGACGGTTGGGTCATGGATACACTTCTCCTAAATTTTATATGGTGAAAAACAGAAAAGGATTAATGAGAAGGAGGAGGGCCACAGCAAACATCCATTGCGGTGATGCGAAGAAATACATGCAGCGAAATCAACGCCCGTGTGTTTCTAGCTGTTAGAGGCTTAACCACAAATCGAGTATTGCAGACCGGGCCGCAACCAAACAAGAAAAAAGAACTGATGGGCTCGATAAAGAAAATCGACCCAGTGCTCGCATGGGGATGGTCCAACTTGAGTAGCATAGGTGCAATGCTTCTCCCTATCTTATTCTTTGTCTCCGCTGTTTCCCTTACGGCACAAAACACCTTGTTAACAGGTATTGTGGACATTCACGCCCACTCCGATCCTGATTCGCTGCCTCGCTCCATTGACGCTCTTACGCTCACACGCTTGATGGCGTCAAAAGATTTTGGCGGTGTGGTGTTGAAGAACCATTATGAATCCACTGCGGGCCTCGCCTGGTTAGCGGGACAACAAGCACCGGGGTTGACCATCTTCGGTGGCATCGCTTTGAACCGCACCGTTGGCGGTATAAATTCCGCAGCAGTGGAACGGATGACCATGGTGAAGGGTGGTCGCGGCAAAGTGGTTTGGATGCCGACGTTCGACGCGGAAAACCAAGTGAAGTATGCCAAGGAATTGCGACCATATGTTTCCATTTCAAAGGACGGCAAGCTGATCAATGATGTTTTAGTAGTGCTCGACCTCATCGCCAAAAATGATTTAGTGCTGGCCACTGGACACTCGTCTCCTGCTGAAACCAAGTTGCTGTTAACCGCTGCTGTCCAGCGCGGCGTAAAGCGCATGGTCGTCACACATCCCGTGATTGCCCCGGTTTTAATGAGCGTGGATGATATGAAATGGTGCGCGGCGCGTGGGGCTTACCTGGAATTCGTATCGAATGCGATTGTCGGTACACAAACCAACATGACCCCCAAGCAGTTTGTGGAAGCCATTCATGCAGTGGGAACGCAGCACGTTATTTTGTCCAGTGATTTGGGTCAGGCAGCGAATCCTATTCATACTGAAGGCTGGTTGGAACTGTTTCGCCTGTTGGAAAAAGAAGGCATCACAGTGTCTCAAATTGAAGCAATGGCGAAGAAGAATCCAGCCACGTTGCTGGGCATCAATTAGTCAGGTTGTAAACTTTTGAGAGGGGATGTTTTGTTGCAAGACAATGCGATCTACGAATTTGGTCCCTTTCGGTTGGACACTGGGGAGCGTCAACTGGTTCGCGAGAATATGCTTGTCGCACTGACGCCGGAAGTGTTTGACCTGCTGGTGGCATTTGTGGAGAGTCCAGGAAAATTGCTGACGCAAGAAGCGAATCTTCACCAGAACGTCGCCACACTCCGCACAGCTCTAGGGGAAATCGATGCCGAGAATCAATTCATAGAAACAGCTCCGCAGTACGGTTATCGTTTTATAGCTTCGGTCAACAGACTGGGGCAGCCCCTGGTGAACCCCGCTGCAACGGAACTCAGTTGGGGAATTTTTGCGATCATTGCTACGTCTATTTTATTTGGAATTGCACTGCTTGCCTGGGTCCTCTACTCAAGCCGTCCGACCTCGCCCATCAGGCACTTCAAAGTATCTTCTCCAGATGTCCTTCGGTTTGTGAAGCGCACCCCTTAACTACCTCGTCACCGCTTCTGATATGCTTAGCTTCACCGTTAACTATTGACATTGTATGCGAGCACTCCTCCCGCGTGAACCTGGCATTTTGGAAATGCGACGAGCCCTTCAAATCGCGTTGTGCATGTTGCCTATATTGGCGATGGGCGCTGATGACATCGCATTTTTTGAAACGCGCATTCGTCCCTTGTTCGCTGCCAATTGTTACGCTTGCCACACCAATTCCAAGATGGGTGGGCTGCGTCTTGATTCGCGCGAGTCCGTACTTACTGGCGGGAACTCTGGTCCGGCAATCGTAGTTGGAAACCCTGAAGGTAGTCTGCTGATGCAAGCTGTTCGGCGTACTCATCAGACGCTGAAGATGCCACCCACTGCTCAATTAAAAGAGGAAGAAGTGGCGTCACTTGCAGAATGGGTACAGCGTGGTGCCGCGTGGTCGAAACAGGAATCCTTACCTGCAAAAGCTCTAGATGCCAGTTACGTGATCACACCGGCCCAACGTGCTTTCTGGTCGTTTCAACCGGTCCGGCAACAGAAATCGCCTGCGGTCAAAAATAAGACTTGGGCGAAGACTGCTGTAGATAATTTCATCCTTGCAGGTCTGGAAACGAGGGGAATGACGCCGGTTCCAGCCGCAGATAAATCAACTCTGTTGCGGCGAGTGACCTTTGATTTAGTCGGCCTTCCGCCCACGCTGCAAGAGTTAGATGATTTCGTAAAAGACAACACGCCCCAAGCTTTTGCAAAAGTTGTGGATCGTCTGTTGGCTTCTCCACACTATGGCGAACGATGGGCGCGGCATTGGTTAGATTTGTCCCGCTATGCCGATGGTCAACTTGCGGCCAGCATCGATACACCCTTGCCCAATGCCTACCGATTTCGCGATTGGGTGGTGGACGCGTTCAACAAAGATTTGCCTTACGACAAGTTTGTGAAAGCTCAGATTGCCGCAGATCAACTTCCAGAAGTGGAGCGCGCGGCATTGTTACCTGGGCTTGGTTTTCAAGCCTTAGGCGAACAAGGTCACGATCAAGTAGATGTGACTACCAAGGTGTTTCTGGGGCTGACTGTGGGTTGTGCGCAATGCCACGATCATAAGTACGACCCCATTCCCACCAAGGATTATTATTCCCTGATGGGTGTCTTCCGCAGCAGTTCAGCCATCCAACATCCGCTAGTTCCAAAGGCGGAAGTGGAAGCCTATGAGGCCCACAAGAAAAAAGTGGATGCGATGAAGGAAGTGATTGACGACTACCTCATCCTGCAGCAGAAATTACTGGCCGATACGTTGGCGCGCAATACGGCGGACTACATGGTGGCGGCGTGGAAGAAAGATTTTTCTGCTAAACATTTAGATCGTCAGACGTTGGATCGCTGGATTGTCTACTTGGCCGACCCAAAGAAGGAACATGCATATTTAAATCCCTGGTTTGATTTGATGAAGAAAAATCCATCGGAAGATCAAGTCCGCAAAGCTGCCGAAGAGTATCACGTTTTTGCCTTGAATCTAATTGAAGAAGGGAAGGAAGTAGAGGACAAAAACTACGTGGCTTTTGGCGGCAAAAAAGGCATGAAGAATGAGAACAACCGCCAATATACAAATATAGTGTCGCTAGATACCTTGAAGTTTTATCAATGGCGCGAGTTGGTTTCCGGACCCTACAGCACCGATGGTTTCAAAGCACCAGCGGGCGTGTATTATTTCGGTCCTAAGGAAATTGATCGATGGCTGGGTGGGTTTGCTAAGGATCATCTGGAGCGGCTACGGATTGAATTTATAGCCCTGGAAAAGGATTTGCCGCCCATGTATCCGTTCCTGCATACGCTGAAGGATGCCGATCAACCTGCGGACATTCCGGTGGCGATTCGTGGCGATGAAAAGAACAAGGGTGAGATTGCTCCCCGTGGATTTCTTTCTATTCTCAGCCATGGCGATCGACAACTTTTCAAGAACGGAAGTGGCCGTCTGGAGCTGGCTGAAGCAATTGCCTCTTCGGCGAATCCTATGACGGCACGCGTCATGGTCAATCGAATTTGGCAGTATCACTTTGGTGCGGGCATTGTGCGGTCAACTTCGAATTTCGGGCAAATGGGGGAACGTCCAACGCACCCTGAACTGCTGGATTATTTAGCGAAACGATTTGTGGATTCTGGTTGGTCTGTGAAAAGCATCCATCGTGAAATTCTGCTTTCTAACACCTATGCGCTCTCCACCGCCAATGACATTCGCAATGCCGAAGTGGACCCAGAGAATAAATTGCTGTGGCGCGCCCACCTGCAACCACGATTAGATATAGAAGCCTTGCGCGATTCCCTGCTAGCCGTTTCCGGCAAGCTGGATTCGCAGATTGGCGGTGCACCTTCGCTTCTCGATAAGGGTAGCAATCGCAGATCAATTTACCTTACCGTGAGCCGCACCCGTCTGGACCCGACCATGGCCCTGTTCGATTTTCCAGATGCAAATGCAACGTCAGATAATCGGCCAGTAACCATTGGGCCTCTGCAAGGCTTGTTCTTTTTGAACAGCACATTTGTTGCCGATCAGGCGAAGGCGCTGACAGATCGGCTGACCAATGAAGTTGGTGCCGATAACAAAACGCGCATTGAACAGGCCTACCGGTTGCTCTACAGCCGTCGGCCAGATGCCAGGGAATTACAACTCGGCATAGATTATTTGAATGAAGGTTCGGCTGATACCAGAAAGGCCTGGCAACGGTATCTGCAAACATTGTTCGGTTCAGGTGAATTCACCAGCGTGAATTAGAGAGGCTAGTTTTATGGATCGTCGAACATTACTGCAAACGTTGGGAGGCGGCTTTGGGCTCGCCGGGCTGACAGGAACACTGCAGGCCGCTACTGCCGATCCGATGGCGGTGCGCAAACCGCACTTTCCCGGTAAGGCGAAGCACGTCATTTATTTATTCCTGAATGGCGGCATGTCGCAAGTGGATACGTTTGACCCGAAGCCTGCATTGATCAAGTACGATGGCACTCCTATGCCTGGTGCAAAAATCGTAACGGATCGCGCTTCAGGCAGCTTAATGAAATCCCCGTGGGCATTCAAGAAGCATGGTCAAAGCGGGATTGAAGTCAGTGAGATTTTTCCAGAAGTTGCCAAACGCATCGACGATTTTTGTCTCATCCGTTCCATGTACACCGATTCAGGAAATCATGGCCCATCGTTGCAAATCGCCAACTGCGGACATCAACTGCCTGGGCGTCCTTCGATGGGTGCTTGGGTGACTTATGGGTTGGGTACAGAGAACAACAATCTCCCTGGCTACGTCGTATTGTGTCCCGGCTTTCCGGTGCTTGGCGCTTCACTTTGGACCTCCGGTTACATGCCGTCCATTTATCAAGGGACACATATTCAGAACTCTGCGGTGGAGCCGGAAAAGCTGATTCAAAATCTTTGCAACGGTGAGTTAACGCCGCAGGAACAGCAACGGCAACTGGCACTGTTGGGTAAATTGAACCAAGGATATTTGGATCGTGTTGGTGCGCAACCAGGGCTTGATTCGGCGGTGCGGTCTATGGAATCGGCATTCCGTTTGCAATCGGAAGCGACCGATGTTTTCGACATTCGTAAAGAACCGGAACACGTTCGCGCACGCTATGATATTTCTGATTTTGGTCGTGGATGCCTGATGGCATTGCGCATGGTGGAACGTGGAGTGCGCATGGTGCAGGTTTATCATGGCAATTTTCAACCCTGGGACAGTCACGACGATATCCGCATTCATGCCAAGCTCGCCGATAAAACTGATGGACCAATTGCAGCGCTGGTGGACGATTTGAAATCGCGAGGATTGTTCGACGAAACGATTATCCTGATTGGTTCAGAATTTGGACGCACCCCGATGATTCAGAATTCGGGGTTGGAAAAATTAGGTCGCGGGCGCGATCACAACACGCCTGGCTTTACCGTTCTATTGGCAGGTGGCGGTATCAAAGGAGGCACTGTTTACGGTGCTACCGATGACTTTGGTTATAAAGCGGTGGAAAAGCCAACTCATGTGCATGATCTGCATGCCACCATGTTGCATTGTCTTGGGTTCGACCATACGAAGCTGACATACCGCTACGCTGGCCGCGACTTCCGCTTGACTGATGTATCTGGAAACGTGATCAAAGAGATACTGGCCTAGCTTCCAGAGGCTGCTGCGTTTGGTTGCCAAAGTGTTTCCGGTATATCTAATTTGTAATTCACCCAGCGGCTCCAAACGAAGAGCGCGTCGCTTAAGCGGTTCAGATAAATGACCGCTTCTGGAGGAATGCTGTCGATCTTTTCTAGCGTCACAGTAAGACGTTCAGCGCGTCGGCAAACAGTGCGGCAAACATGCAGTTCAGCCGAAGCTCGCGGACTTCCGGGCAGCACAAAACTTTTGAGAGCGGGCAGCGGGGCGTTCATCCGGTCGATTTCCATTTCCAGTTGCAACACTTCTTTGGTGGTCACGCGTGGCTGCTTGGGATGAACATCTTCCGTCAGTGTTGCCAGTATGGAGCCCAGGTTGAACAGTTCATGTTGCACGCGTTTTAAGATGGTAGCCAGTTCGGCCAGTTGGACATGTTCTTCAGCAGAAACGCGCGCCACGCCAATGAAGGAGTTCAACTCATCCACGGTGCCATAACATTCCAGCCGCGCTGAATCCTTTTCCACCCGCTGCCCACCAACCAGGGAAGTTTTTCCTTTGTCCCCTCCGCGTGTGTAGATGCGGTTTAGCGTCAGGCTGGGTTCATTGTAGGTTGCTTCGGTCATTATCTGATGATAGCTGCTGATGGTCTGAATTGAGCAATCGGCTCGATGACCTCCACCAGCAAATGTGGTGGAGATTCGAAGTGCCGACTTAGGGTAAACTAGGAATTGAAAGTACGTCTCACTCACACACACTCCCCGATCGTCTAATGGTAGGACAGCGGCCTTTGACGCCGTGAACAGTGGTTCGAATCCATTTCGGGGAGCCAAATTTCTTTTTGAGAGTCTGACAAAGCACTCACCCTATCTTTTGTTGCAGTTGCAAAGTTCGATAGTTGCTCTTTTTCAGTTACTGGAACGGCCTCTTCCGACGCCGTGTCCCGTGCCGTTGCGTTCGCGGCGACCAACATGTCGAAGGGCTGAAGGAATTGGACAGCAAGCGCGCCTTCCTTCCATGACGACATTGACAGTACGCAATTGAGCAGGCGACGCTTTTCGGAAGGCTGCTGTTTGTCGAAAAGATCGCCAGCCCGTTGGGCGAGTTCCAGGATACGGACGCCTTCGTCCATGTACGATTGGTCCGCCTTTTGGTGCTCTTCGATTGCGTGCAGAAGTCGAGTTTGCTCCGCGCGCCAGTCGCGGGACTTGCGGTCGAAGAACGCTACGTCGATTCGTCCATCTAGCTTGTCTTCATAGAGTGTGAGGTGGACCCCATCGGTTGGACAAAAAAACAGGCGTCCTTAGATGGTGAAGCGGTGTAACTGAAGGGCGGCTGTGAGGCCGCCATCCATTCCGGACTTGCATCGGCGCTCGGGTCGCATCCCTGCGTCGCCCTATCCTT
>JANXSF010000044.1 GCA_025352795.1 Acidobacteriota bacterium | reverse complement strand
CTTCGCCCGACAACCCAAATCCGTCTTTTCCCGACTCACCCACCGGGTGAGTCTTCAGCAGAGCATTTTTCTCGGTCATCCTCAACAGTATCAACCGTTTCTGCTGCCGACATCATTTTCAACCGCCGTTTTTAGGTTGATCGGCAGAAGCTGGTGGATTTGCCTAACCTGGGACGGAATCCATTCATGATGTCGAAGATTGCGCAAAACGTTGTACCTGCGGGCAACCCGAATTTCAACCGTATGCAGGACCAGAGTGGATCATCGCAAATATCCATTGCTGGTGGACCAGTTCGGGGCAACAACTATCTTTTGGATGGAGTGCCGATCACTGATTCGGTAAACCGTGCGGTGATCATTCCAACCATTGAATCTGTTCAGGAAGTGAAGGTCCAAGCGAATACGTATGATGCCGAAATGGGGCGCACCGGAGGTAGCGTTTTCAACACGTACCTAAAATCTGGCGGAAACAAATTGAATGGTAGTGCATTTGGTTATATGCGGCAAACCGATTGGATGGCCAACACATATTTCAACAATCGCAATGGTGTGCCCATTGTGAACCAGCCCTTTAGAAATTACGGAGCGTCTTTGGGCGGGCCGATTTGGATTCCAAAGGTCTACGACGGTCGCAACAAGTACTTCTTCTATTTCGGTGCAGAAGCTTACCGACAAACCTCTTCGGTCTCAAATGAATTCGCGGTACCCACTGCGGCAGAAATTAGCGGCGACTTTTCAAAGCGCTCCAAAAGTCCAATTATCTACGACCCCAGTTCCACGCGCACCGTCAACGGGGCGACAGTTCGCGATGCATTTGCGGGCAACGTGATTCCAGCAAGTCGAATCAGTCCAGTTGGTTTGAACATCGCTCGCACCTTCGCCGCACCTTCTAAAGACACAGCCTATGGAACGAACAACGTGGCAGTGGCAACCAGTCAGTATGACCGTGCGGATCAGTTGACGGGCAAGTTTGATCAGACCTTTACCAACTACTGGAAGGCCAATTTCTCCTACCTCCACTATGGAAGTCGTGAGCCTGGCGAAAATTGGTTCAGTAATTTGTCCAGCCCCGCGCAATGGCTTTTGGGTCGTAAGGTGGATGCCACGCAGATCAACAATCTGTTCACTGTGGGAGCAACTACGGTGCTGAGTGTCCGCTATGGCTTCAATCGTTTTCCAAATAATAATTACCAACGCAGCAGCGGTTACGACCCTACTTTACTGGGATTTCCTGCCAGTTATGTGACGGCACAGCAGCGTCCTACTTTTCCAAATATTGGAATGCAGACCTTCACCAGCTTAGGTGTGAACAACAACGACTTCACAGTATTTAGTTCACGAAACTTAATGGTGGGTGCTTCCAAATTTCTGGGACGACATAGTTTGAAGACTGGCTTTGACTACCGCCGTCTGCGGATCAGCGGGATCAGCTTCGGAAACAATTCAGGTTTATTCAATTTTTCCGACGTGTTCACTCGTGCCACTGCAGCATCGGCGACAGCGGGAACTGGCAGCGATCTAGCGGCGCTTTTACTGGGCTATCCCGATTCCGTAGGCTCCGATGTTGGATCCAAGCTATACCAATACGTGGACTATGGCGCGTTCTATGTTCAAGACGATTTCCGGGTTTCCTCTAAGCTGACGCTGAACCTGGGCATCCGTTATGAAATGGAGAGCGGATTGAAGGCAGATCAGAATGCGCTGATTGTTGGCTTCGACCCCAATGCCGCCTACAAGGTTGGCAGTGCATCGGTGAAAGGCGGAGTAATGTATGCCGGTACCAACGGATATGCAACTCAAACCGGCAACTTAAACAAGAACAAACTTTCGCCGCGCGTGGGTGTGGCATACCAACTCAACAGCAAGACCACGCTTCGCGGTGGGTATGGACTTTTCTGGGCTCCCATTCCTTATTCCTTGCAAACGCCCATCGGCTACACGCAAGTGAACGCACTGTCTGGCTCACTGGATGGCAACAACACTCCTTCATTGAGCTTGAGTAATCCTTTCACCAACGGCTTGCTAAAGCCAGCAGGCAATGCTCTGGGCTACCTGGCAGGTGTTGGAACGGCGGCATCGGCGATTGATCAAAATCACCGCTCACCCTATGTTCATCAATACTCCCTTGACGTGCAGCGTGAACTACGTTGGGGCGTCGCACTGGTCGTAGGATATGTTGGCAGCTATAGCCAACAAATGGTGCTGGGCGTTGGCGGCATCAACGCCAACCAGTTAGCTAGCAGTGAATTCGGTCGTGGAGTATCGGCATTGAATAGCCTGGTGACCAATCCATTTTATGTTCAAGGTGGTGCAGGAATAGTGGGTGCAAGCCGTATATCGCTTTCACAATCCTTGCGGCCGTATCCACAATTTCAAACTGTGACTCTGCTAAATGTAGATCGGAATACGGCTCGTTATGATTCTTTTGTAGTGAAAGCGCAGAAACGCTTGAATCAAGGTTTGAGCTTTGTTTCCACTTGGACATTTTCAAAGAGTACCGATTCATCTTTCGCCGGACCTGGCAATAACTTAAATACAGGAGGCGGCATCCAGGATAGTTACAACCTTGGCGGCGAACATGCGCTGGCCATTGTGAATACACCGCATAGACTTTCGAGTGGTGTCACCTATGATCTGCCCGTGGGCAAAGGCAAGCTTCTGGGTGTGAAAAACACTGCCCTGGATATGGTTGCTGGTGGTTGGTCTATCAACTTCATAAATATTATGCAGACGGGCTTTCCGCTTGCCATCCGCCAACAAAGCAACAACAACAGCATTATTGGTGGATTGAATCAACGACCCAACGCAACTGGTGTCTCCCCTGAGGTAGATGCTTCGTTCGCCCACCGCTTAGATGGATGGTTGAATCCGGCAGCGTTCACACAAGCCGGACCGCTCACGTTCGGGAATGTTAGTAGAACAATCAGCATGCGTTCACCTGGGCAGATGAACTGGGATGCATCGCTGTTCAAGACAGTCACTTTCATGGAACGCTACAAAATCCAATTTCGGCTCGAAGCACTCAATGCGATGAACACGCCGTTGTTCCGGTCTCCGGAAACACGCGTTGGGAATTCGAGCTTCGGGAAAATCACATCGCAAGCCAACTTCCCGCGAATGCTGCAACTCGGCCTTCGTTTCTATTTCTAAGCTCAATCGGCTTTCAGCAGACGGGGAGGCCAAATCGCGCGAAACGGGTCGCTCCCATTTTTCCAATTTCCAGGAGAAGAAAGATGCAAAACTTCACAACAGACCAGCAATTTGATTTCTTTAAGCGCGGCTTCAACCGACGCAACTTAGGCAAAGCAGCATCACTGCTGGCAGCAGGTGCTGCCCTGCCCTTCTACAACGAACCGGCACTGGCACAACTATCCATGTTGGGAAAAATTCCCGACGATGCGGTAAAGATTAATGCCAACGAGAATCCACTGGGTCCTTGTCCAGAAGCCGCAGAAGCCATCTATAGCGTCGTCAAAAAAGGCGGTCGATACATGTATGAGGAAACTTTCGACTTTGCTAAAACCATGGCCGATCAGGAAGGGGTTAAGGCGAATTGTAGTGGACCCCATTTTTTGGACAGAAAAAAGAGGTTTCTTAGATGGTGTGAAGGGATAGAAAATAAGGAGAGCCAATGCCCAGCACCAGAAAGAATCACCCGCCTTCGTTGAAGGCAAAAGTAGCCGTTGAGGCGAT
>JANXSF010000043.1 GCA_025352795.1 Acidobacteriota bacterium | reverse complement strand
ATCGCCTCAACGGCTACTTTTGCCTTCAACGAAGGCGGGTGATTCTTTCTGGTGCTGGGCATTGGCTCTCCTTATTTTCTATCCCTTCACACCATCTAAGAAACCTCTTTTTTCTGTCCAAAAAATGGGGTCCACTACACTATGCCAGGGAATCGCAATTGTTGGTAAGTGAGATCGGCACTCGTGTGAAGACGTTGGTACAAGGGTTGAAGATTGGAAACTTGGGGATAGCAACCATGCCGGGCGAGGCTTTTGTGGAGTTAGGGCTTGCGGTAAAACAAGCCAGTCCTTTTGGGAGCACGATGATGATTGAACTGGCGAATGATTACCGAGGCTATATTCCAACGGAGCAGGCATTTGCCGTTGGCGGGTACGAAACGTGGCGGGCAAAATCGAGTTATTTGGATGAAAAAGCCGGGGGGCGATTGGTGAAGTCGGCCTTGGCTCAATTAGAGAAGGTAGCCCGTTAAAGCTATTTGCCTTTACTGGATTCTGATTTGAGCCGTCCCGCATCTATGAGTGCGCGACGGAGAAGAAACTCGATGTGAGAGTTGAGGCTGCGCATATCATTGTCAGCCCACTTTTTCACTTGATCGAGAATCTTCTCATCAATCCGTAGAAGGAATGGTTTCCTTTCAGCCATCTGGTTATTGATACAACGTGCCAGCGTTCACAACTGGTTGAACCGAGCGTTCTCCGCAGAGAACTACTAACAAATTGGAGACCATCGTTGCTTTACGTTCTTCGTCTAACTGAACGACGTTATTTCTAGACAGCCGCTCCAAAGCCATTTCAACCATACCTACGGCACCTTCAACGATCATCTTGCGGGCGGAAATAATGGCTGAGGCCTGTTGGCGCTGCAGCATAGATGCGGCGATTTCAGGCGAGTAGGCAAGATGGCTGATACGGGCATCGACAGTTTCGACACCGGCAACTTGCAGCCGCTGATGTAACTGATCTTTGAGGTGTGCGGATACTTCTGAAGCGTTGGCACGCAGCGAGAGATCTCCTTCGATGTGAGCGTCGTATGGGTAAGCAGTGGCCATGCTGCGCAGAGCCGCTTCGCTTTGAACCTTCACATAATTTTCGTAATTATCGACCTGAAATGAAGCTTCGGCAGAATCAACCACTTTCCAGACAACGACGGCGGCAATCTCAATGGGGTTGCCATCCTTGTCATTCACTTTCAAGTGAGTGGTTTCAAAGTTACGAACGCGCAATGAAATTGGCTTCTTGGCGTAGAACGGATTGGCCCATTGAAGACCGGCTGTTTTGACGGTTCCTTTATATTTTCCAAACAGAGCGAGAACAATGCCGGTGTTCGGTTGCACGGACATGAAACCTGGGATTAGAAAGACGAACAGTCCAATGCCCAACATGCCGTAGAAGACCCCTAGGGGCGCACCTTCACCGTGCCCTTTAGCAGACGAAATGACGCTAGCGATGGAACCGATTAAGATTCCGAATTCTACAAATATCATCACCAGCCCTGGTAGGGCGGTGGTTCCAAGTTCTTTCATGACGAAGAGTCTCCTTTATTGGATATCGCAATGATATCACTTTGATAGCTTTTTACAAGAGAAACTTTTAAATACTTTTCTAGTCTGCAGGATACACAACTCACTTGCGCGGCAGGAGGAAGCGCAGTGTCAAATAGTTAACCAGGCATAGGGTAGCGGCGATGTGATACATACCGAAGCCTACTGCGGCACCAACGATTCCGATGTTCCAGATACTGGCGGCAGTTGCGGTACCACTGACGGCACCCTTATCTTTCAAAATCGCGCCACCGCCAACGAAGCCGATTCCCGTAACCAAGCCTTGGAGAATGCGGCTATAGGAATCGGGAGTGGCACCGGTGAGGTTAGTTCCAATCATGGCTAGACCACAACTACCGATGGCAACGATGGGAAAAGTGCGGATGCCTGCGGCACCATCTTCCTGCTCACGGTTCCAACCGATGGGGAAAGCCAAAGCATAAGCGATAGCCAGATGAAACATATCATTTGCCATTGAAGAAACGGTCATGGCGATGCTGAGAGTATCGTGAAGCATTAATTAAACAGTTTATACCCATTTTTACGATGTTTTTTGGATGAGTTGGTGATCACACTGATGGCGTTCACAAACGAAATTGCGACTATATTTCCTTTTTTGTCAAACACTTCCGAAGTTGGTGCTTGCGGTTCCGCAGGATATAGCGGTTAGTGTGTAGGTGGAAGTAGCGAAGTGGCCAGCCGTTTTGGAAGCAAGGCGATGAGAGGAAACAATATTGACAAAGAAAACAACCAGGCCTCCGGTGAAGCCAAAAGCTAAGCGCCCAAAGAAAGCAGCGAGCAAAGTGATACTGCAAAAATTACTCAAAAGGGCGAATGAGGCGTTGGATAAAGAAGACTGGAAAATGTCTTTGGCAGACCTTATCCGATTATTGCAATGGCAAGAACAGACGGGAGAAAGCGAGCAAGCCAGGGAGATTGAAGTTCGATGGGTGGAAGAACTGAAGTCGAAAGATCGGGAATAATTCAGCGGGCCATCCAATACCGGAGCCTGCCTTCTCAAAAACTGTTCCACAACTCAAAGGCGCGATTTAAGGGCTTTTCCGGACCAATTGGATCTGGAAAGAGTCAAGCGCTGGTGCAGGAAGCGATCCGGTTGAGTTATCTAAATTCGGGAAGATTGGGATTGATAGGCGCACCCACTTACCCGATGCTACGGGATGCGACGCTAGCGCAATTGACGGAAGTGTTGAAGGAAAACGATCTACCCTTCGATTTCAATAAGAGTGAGTTCTTCATCACGATGAAGGACACGGGCTCAAAGATCTTGTTGCGCTCCCTGGACGAATTTGAACGACTACGTGGAACGAATTTGGCATGGTTTGGAGTTGATGAGCTGTCCTATTGCCAGGAGGAAGCCTGGTTACGGTTAGAAGGTCGCCTAAGGGATCCGAAAGCTAAGCAGCTATGTGGGTTTGGTGTTTGGACGCCGAAAGGGTTCGACTGGGTCTACGGACGGTTCATTGAAAAGATTGTGGATGGCTATGAAGTGGTTAGGGCCAAGCCTTATGAGAACAAGTACATTCTTGAACAGGTCCCCGATTTCTACGAGCGGTTGAAGAGCAGTTATGACGAACACTTTTTCGAGCAGGAAGTATTAGGAACGTATCTCAACGTTGCTTCGGATGCGGTGTACAGCAGTTTTGATCGTGATGTGAACGTGAAGCCATTGACGGTGCACAAGCGGTTGCCACTCTACTGGGCGCTTGATTTTAATCTTGACCCAATGTGTTCGATAGTGGCGCAAAGAAGGGGAAATGAGCTTCACATCTTAGACGAGATCAAATTGCATAGAGCTTCTACTGAGGATGCCTGTACGGAATTTCTTAACCGGTATGGAGATCACACAGCAGGGGTTTGCATCTACGGAGATGCCTCTGGTTTGACGATGCAGACAAGTTCTGGATCGTCAGACTACAAGATTGTCAAATTGGTTTTGAAGCGGGAAGGGATTGAACCGGTTACATTTCGGGTGCGGCAATCGAATCCGCCAGTGAGAACGCGGGTGGGACTGGTGAATGCAAGGTTGAAATCGGCAGCAGGTGAGGCGACGCTTTTCATCGATCCAAAGTGCAAGGAACTGATCAAAGATTTTCAGGAAGTTACGTATCAAGCAAATACGTTGAGCATTGATAAGTTGATCGATCACAAAAGGACGCATATGTCCGATGCTTTGGGTTATTTAGTGCATGAAGAAATGGAATCGAAAAGCAAAGTAGGACCACAATCGCGCAGGCTGCTTTAGCGGCAAGCATTGATTCGTGGGCAATACAATACACAGAAACACAGGGCAGGCACTGGCTTGCCCTAAACATTTCGAAGGAGCGTCGGACGTGAAAGCCATTGAACGCGAACATCCGGAGTATATAACTCGGAAGGCTATGTGGGAGCAATACAGTGATTTCTACACAGGTGGAGAACAATTCAAGAATCGCGCCGGGAACTATCTTATCCGAAGGCAAAAGGAACCCGCAGATGTGTATTGGGAAAGGTTGGACCGCGTCTTTTATGAAAACTATATAGGTTCCATCATCGACTGGTTCGCTGCCACACTTTTCCGTCGTGAACCGGTACTTGCGATAGAAGGGAACAACGACAAGGGACGGGAGTTTTTTGGAACCTTTGCAGAAGACTGCGACTTGAAAGGGACCAATCTTACAGACTTTTTCCGCAAGGTTTTTGTCCACTCGCTGGTGAGTGGCGTGGGATACATCCTGATTGATTTCCCACGAGTTGACCGACCTGCTGCGAGCAGAGCCGAAGAGGATCAAGCCGGTGCATCACGGGCATATTTGGTTAGCTATGGTGCCGAAGACGTCATTAACTGGGGCAAAGATGCGTATGGAAACTTTGATTGGGTTGTGATTCGCACGAACTATTGGAAGAACCATTCAACGGAATCGGACCCATATGTTGAGACGCGATGGATGTATTTGGACAGAACCCGATATCAAATCTTCCAAAAGCGGGAAGACGCAGCCAGGGGCGAGGCACCGACGCTGGTAAGTGAAGGACTGCATGGATTCGCAAAACTGAATCGTGTGCCGTTGATAGAAATGCGCGTCACTGATGGATTGTGGTTGATGAATAAAGCAGCCCAGTTGCAGTTGGAACACTTCAACAAATCCAATGCGCTGTCCTGGGCACTGACAATGGGCTTGTTTGCGACGCCGGTAATTTATAGCGACCGGGAGTGGAACCAGATTGTTGGAGAAAGTTACTACATTCAGTTGGCACCCCAAGATCGTTTTGGTTGGGCGGAACCTGAAGGAAAGGTTTACCACATTGCAGCGGAAAACCTGAACAGGTTGAAAGAAGAAGTCTATCGTGTTTGCTACCTGCTATCGCAAGCGGCGCCGTCGGACAATCGGCAAGTTTCCGGGTTTAGCAAACAGATGGACTATGCAATTACACAAGAGGTTCTGCGAGCTTATGGCGATGTAGTGAAGGATGTCATGAGGCGAACACTACGGTCTGTAGAGGAAGTTCGAGAGGACAGCCTTTCGGTGCATGTATCGGGTCTTGACGAGTTCGACATTGGGGACTTTTCGACAGCAATCGATGAGGCCGGCAAACTTTTGGCGCTGGGGATCAACTCACCGACACTACAAAAACAGATCTATAAGAAACTTGTTTTTCAATACCTGAGTGACGAGAGCCAGCAGGTAAAAGATGCCATTGGTAAAGAGATTGACCACGTTTTTGACAAGTAGGAGGAATAAATGGAAGCAAATAACAAACAGGATGCACCGGCGGTGGATATGCGGACTGTGATCCAAGACGTCATTCGGGAATTCGTGAAGTCTGAACAACAGCAATCAGAACCTGCTTATAAAGCGGAATTGTTGGACGAAAGGCGTCGTAGAGAATCGTTGGAAAAACGATTAAACGAATTGGCAGAAGAGAACAAGAAAAGCCGGGCGATGGCCGAAGAAGCGGAAAAGAATTCGACTGTCCGATCAGAACTACAGCGCCTTGGAGTTTCCAAATTGGACCTGGCTTACAAGGCAATTAAAGACGATATTCAAAAAACAGAGGATGGCCGTTTGGTTGCAAAAAACCATCAGGGCGAATTCCCAGTACGAGATTACTTGCAGCAATTTCTGAATGACAATCCTGAATTGTTGCCAGCAAGGATAGTGGGCGGTTCGGGATCGGGCACGGGTCAAAAAGCCCCGAGCGCGCCGGCTGGAACATTGGAGCTGGAACGCATTAAACCAGGAATGTCGGCAGAGGACCTGGAGCGCGCAAGGCAAGACATAGCCAGAGTGGCTTTGCAAACAATTCGCGGTTAATAAAAGCTTGAATGCCCACTTTGGGTTTTTGATGCTTTTGACATAGATATTAGTGGTGATGGCGCTTTGTTCAAGCGCAAATTGACTTCAACAGGAGAAAAAGAATGCCTCAGATTACATCAGCAAATGTGGCGAATGCGATTGTTAAATTAGTCGCTGCAGAGGCGCTGCCATCCTTGATGGGTAACCTTGTTATGGGAAACCTGGTAAACAGGGATTTCGAACCAACGTTGGCGAACGCCGGCGACACGGTCAATGTTCCGATTCCACCGGTGATGCAGGCGAACAACCTGGCACAGGGTGGCATGGTTCAGACACAGAACCCAAGCTTGGGCAACGCTCAAATTGTGCTCAACACGCATGCCGAAGCAACGTTCCAAATACCAGACATTACGAAAGTAGTGGCGGTGCCGGACTTGTTACGACTTTATATGCAGCCGGCGTTGGTTGCCTTGGCGGAGAAGATTGAATCAGATCTTCTGGCCACTTACTCGCAATTTACGGCACACTTTCCTGTGGGCACCGGTGGATCGCCAATTACTGAAGCAACCATCGACGCGGCCGAGACTGCATTGTTTGACTCAAAGGTTCCTGGGAGCATGCCCAAGTATCTGGTAGTTGATTCCAACACATATTCGCAAATGCGGCAAATACCACGTTTTAGCGAGTATGGCAGCGCGCTGGATGCCGGCGTGCGATCACTGATTGACGGGACGATTGGTAAGTTGAAGGACTTCTATGTCTTTCGTTCACAATTTGTGACTAAGTCGGGGAGTGGGCCGGTGATCACGAATAACCTTGCATTTGCAAAAGATGCTTTGGGGTTAGTTATCCGTCGATTGCCTCAGCCGTTACCTGGTACTGGTGCGGTGGCTGAGTATGCGGAACTCGGCAACTTCGGCATGCGCGTAGTTATGAGTTACGAGCCCAACACACTGGCCCAGCAGTTTACTGTTGATGTTCTTTATGGCGTTGGAGTGCTTCGTAATAGCTTCGGCGTTCAAGTTCGCACTTAGTAATGGAGAAAGGGGGCTGTAACACGGCCCCCTTTACAGCATTGGTGAGAGCGGCTCTGAATCAACCATATTTAACTACTGACAAGCAATTAGGAGACCCAAATGGATCTACGAGTATATTTTCAAAAACTGAAGCAACTTGAGACTACGATTGAGGAAGTTTTTCCAATCATAGTAAGTCACGAAACACCCGATGGTGGAAAGCCGGGAGTGTTTACTCAGGTGAATAAGTCATCGGCGGCGAAGTTAGTGCTGGAAGGGAAAGCCCGATTGGCGACGCTTGAAGAAGCCGAGCAGTTTTCATCGCAAATGATCAAAGAGAAAGAGGAAGCACACAGGGCGGCACTGGCTGGTCGTGTGCAGTTAAACCTGGTTTCAGAACAAGACCTAAGGGCGATCAAAACAGTTTTGAAAGGTGCCAAAAAGGAATAACTACGATCATGAGTCTTCTCATAGATGGAAATGTTGCTCAACTTATAGAACTGAGTGAGTATGAGAGTTCGATCAGCGACGTGGCCACATCCGAGGGGATTGACTTATTGGCTAAGCTCTCCGTGGCGCGTCTGGAGATAACTTTGGCGATTCAAAAGTTCCTTCTGGACTCGATTGAGACAGGTTACGGCGTCAATAACATTGTAGTTACTGAAGGCTTACGGCAATGGCATGTGTTACAAACTTTATCAGTATTCTACAGGGATGCATATAGCCAACAGCTGAATGATCGCTATAAGGCGAAGTGGCAGGAATATGGTCAACTGGCTACTAACGCTTCTGCGGTGTACTTTGCAATTGGAGTGGGAATAGCACTGTCACCCATCCCCAAGCCGCAACCACCCCGCTTAGCTCAGTCTGTTGGGAACCAACAGGCAACGACCTGGTTTGTTAAGACAAGCTGGACCAATAGCAAACAGCAAGAGAGTGCACCGAGCACAGTAAATGCTTTTACGACACAAGAGGGAAGCGCATTGACTGTAGCGTGTGCAATTTCACCGCCCGAAGTAATGAGTTGGAACGTGTATGTAGGCTTGTCTGCGGAGATGTTAATTCGTCAAAACTCAGGTCCGCTGACGATTGGTACAACTTGGACCATGCCAGGTGAATTGATCACAGATGGAAGGCAGGCAACGAGTGGACAAAGGCCAGACACATTTGTGAAAAAGCGAAATCTTTTTAGAAGGGGATGATCAATGGCACAGGCGGGAACTCTGGCAGCAAACCGTTTTTGGGAACTTCTAACGGCGGAAACAGGACTCAATTCAGCTTTAAGGATTATTGGACAGGGCGACGAACCTGGACCAGCGGACTTGGTGGAACGGCAAGTACTAACGCAGCAAATTGCCTCAGACTTAGAAGAGAAGACTGCTGGCGCCCGGTACCCGTCCTTTCATATTTATTGCGAGCAGATGTCTAACACGTTGAGGGAGAAGTTCCGCACCTTCTCTGGCACAGTACGAATGGCGGCGGATGTAAGAGTTACTCAAGACAGGTTGGAAAGTATTGACACTCTACTTCACCGCTATGTTGATGGACTCACATTCGTACTCGACAATAATCGAGGTGATTGGGGAAATGGAATGCACTATGGCGGTGGATATGATGTGACCTTTTTGCCAGTAAAACATGGTGGAAAGAACTTTCTTCAATCGGCGAAGGTCACGTTCACGGTTAACGTTAGTTGGTAACAGAAGGATCATCTTTTACATGTCTTGCATATCGTCAAACAACAATCGTTTTTATGCTGAAGTCGAATCAACCTTCGGCACTGTTCCAGCAATTACTGAACAGAATCGCATTCCTACGGTGAGACTTGCCATCCGCCATAAAGCTGTTCAAGGCCAACGAAGAGACAAGACGGGATCCCGGACTTACGTGGGTTCACCGGCTGGCGTCAGGACAAGAACATCGTTTGAATTAGAGACCTATATGACATCGTGGCAGGAGCAGTCACAGCCACCGTCCCAAGGTGCTCTATTCAAATCGGCGATGGGCGGTGCGGCCACGATGCACCCTGCGGCCACAGTGGCCAGCGTTCCTGCTGGCAACCATCTGACGCTAACGGCACCGCATGGTTTAACTGCTGGAGCAGCAGTCAGTTTTGGCAGCGATATTCGTTTCGTTGAGGCGGTAGTGGACACAACAACGATTCAACTCAACGCGCCTTTTTCAATTATGCCGTCGCAGGGTTCCGCCCTTAACAAGACGATAGTTTACAGACTTGGTGAATCGCCAGGAAGCGTGAGTGTTTATGACTATTGGAGTCCCCAAACCGCAGTGCAAAGGATACTTTCAGGAGCAGCTATCAGCAAGCTTCAGATCAAAGTGAATGGCGATTTTCACTCATTTGTTTTTACAGGTGAGGCAAAGGATGTACTGGATTCGACAACGTTCACCAATGGTCAGGGTGGACTGGCAGCGTTCTATCAGGAGCCGGAAATAGCAGCCTTTGACTTTTCTATTATACCGGGTCACCTTGGGCAGGCATGGATGGGCACAACGGCCACTCAGTTCCTTACTTTGACTGATGCCGAAATAACTATTGAGAATAATCTTGACTTGAGAAGCAGGGAATTTGGGTCAACAGGGCATTGCTGCATCACGGCTGGACAACGAACTATCACGCTGAAGTTCAATTTGTTCCAACAGGACGATGAGCAAACCACAGCCCTTTATCAAGCCGCCAAGCAGCGTTCGCCGATCAGCGCGTTCTTTCAATTAGGGCAACAATCAGGGCAATTATTCGGGATCTACATGAAAAGCGTGCTTCTTGAACTTCCTGAGTTCAACGACAAAGACACTCGGGTGGAATGGCAGTTCTCCGCAAGTCGCGCTCAGGGCACTGTGGATGACGAACTCTTTATCGCGTTTGCATAAGATTATGACTTACACAAGCACAACTAAACTCGAATCGCAGATTTGCACCGGAGTGCAGTTTACGATCCGCCGTATGACTCTTGGCAGACGATTGGAAATGATCCGTCAGGTGAGGGATAGAGCGAAGCGATTGACCTTTCATATTGCCGGAGATTCCTTAGAAGATTCAATGAATACCAGTTTGCTGGTTTCGGAAATTGAAGAGCTCTACCTGGAGTGGGGACTGGTAGCGATTGAGGGATTGCAGATTGATGGTCTGACCGCTGATAAACATCTGCTTGTATCTAGTGGTCCTGAACTGTTGTGTAAGGAGATCATTTCGGCGATCAAGGCTGAAGTGTTTTTGAGTGAAGCAGAAAGAAAAAACTAATTGTCGCGTTTCATTTCCAGTTTGCGAACCAGTCCGGTTGGAATTGCGACAAATGCAGAAAGGACGGATTGGAACAAAGACGGCAATGCGGCTTTGTAGAACTGCAACCCAAGAATGAAAAGACGGTCATTTGGGCGCGTCGGAAGATTGGAACTTTTGAATGCCCGGTAAGCTTCATCAACGCAGCGAGTAGCGACTGGCTGGAACAATTCCAACTTTGGCAGATATCAGCAAAACCCAATCTTCTGGATTATCCGGCTAGAACGTCTGAAGCAATCGCACTATTAGAAAACGAATGGAGAGAGGAAATCAATGACACAGCCAAATGACTTGGCAGAACTTGTGAGTAATTTAACTTCTGTGAGTAAGTCACTTGCTGACAGGGACAGTGACGCTGCGACCATATCTTCGATCGGGACGCTTGCGAAAGCACTTACTAATGTAACTTCGAGCATAGTCAGCGATAGTCGAAGTGGCTCAAATGGACAATCATGGGACAACTTGTTGGCGCAATTGGTTCAAGTTGCAGCTACTGGCAAAGAGCAGAGTGAAACGCTTCGCAACAATACGAACGCCGTGGAAGCAAGTTCAGGAAAGAACATTGCGAACAGTTCCAGTCTTGATGTTTTCAAGGGCTTGGCATCCGTACTGAGTGGTGGCATACTACCTTTGGTTTCAGGCCTCTTTAGTGCCTTTTCAGGGTCATCTGACACGACGCAACAAAATCCTATCGTGAAATTTGCGCTTCCTTCTTCAGTGAGTGCTGAGGCTGGTTTAACCGACTCAGGCAATGTCATATTGATTGATAGAAACGAAAACGGAAATGTTCGACCGGTGAATGCCGGGACGCACATTACGGTGCAAGTACAAGCCATGGATTCCCGGTCATTCATGGATAGAAGTGATGACATTGCGCGGGCGGTTCGCGATGCAATGCTTCATTCCAGTTCATTAAACGATGTTATTCAAGATATCTAGTCTAGGAATCATCCAATGAGCACATTTCCCAAATTGAAGACTCAAGCAATCACTCAATATCCAAGTGCGCGAATGACTATTTTTTCAACGGGCATCGCAAGTTTTATGGATGGGCAAGAGCAGCGCTTTCGTGATTTTTCGAGTTCACTGCTTAGCTGGTCTGTGGACTTGAGTTTACTGGATGATTTGGAAATGTCTACTCTTGAACATTTTTTTATAGCGCAGAATGGATCGTTCAGTTCCTTTGATTTCGAGGATCCCTGGAATGGAATGGTCCACTCAGGATGCACCCTGCAAAACCACGAAGCGGTATTCGAATATGTAGGTCCGCAAACAGGGTCGACGCACCTAATCGTGCGACAGAATCGGAGCTAAACATGTTGTTTTATCCTCAACTTTCCAGCGGGAATATTGCACAGTTCCCTCTTATCAAAAGGTTTCGAAGAAGGGTAGTAGAAAATGGTGTGCTTGACGGTACCCGCATTGTTCAACTTGGAGCGAAGCCGTTGTCAAGGCAATGGGATCTTTCCTATTCCGAATTGTCCGATGCGGAAAGAACTCTGCTCACCGATTTTCACACGACCACAGAGGGACGGCTACGAGCCTTTACATTCTTAGATCCCACTGGCAACCTACTCAAGTGGTCGGAACAGTTAACGAAATCAGTTTGGACGAAAGATGCAGGGTTAGCAATTACTGCGGCAATTCCGGCACCTCAAGGTAGTAACAGAGCATCCCGGGTGACTAACTCAAGTTCCTTAGTGCAGTTAATGAAACAAACGATTTCTGCACCGGCATCCTTCACTTACTGCTTTAGTATGCAGGCGCGAGCCACTAGAGAGACAGTTATGAGAATTCAGTTGAGTGACGGGGTTACTAGTGCAAGCACTCCTGCAGTGATTGGTACTTCATGGAGCGCATATTGGATATCGGCAACTCTTCAGAGTAATTCAGAGACGATTCAATTTGGAATTGAATTGCCTGCCAATAGCAGCATTGAGGTGTTCGGCCTGAACGCTATGACTCAAATTGCGCCTGGCGAATATTTGAAAACGGAAGCAGAAAGCGCCGTTTACGGCAACGTGCGATTTGCAGATGACCGGCTTGCATTCACCACAACAGGGCCCGAGTCCAACTCGATGAAGGTTCATTTAACAACAACAGGATAACGAGTCCATGCAATCTATAACTGAACAAAAAGAATCGCAGATCCATGAAACCCCGGTATTGCTGTTTGATTGCCAATTCCGTGATGGCCATTCTGAGGCATGGAGCACACATCAAATAACGGTGGATAGTATTGACTATCGGGCGGCTGTGCTCGCTCACAATGCCTTTGATCTGCGATCGTTATCGGAAGATTCGGTTGATGCTTCAGCAAGACTCAGTGTCACTTTGGCCAATGCAGACTCCTATTTTTCGCAATTGGAATCATTGCGAGGCACCAAAGGCGCGCGTCTGACTGTGCGGTTTGCTTTTTACAATCTGATCAATCAAACTGCCGCGTCCCCGGTGGTGACTTTGTTTCGAGGTATCGCGAATTCGCCTGAAGCAATTACAGAATCACAATTTCGAGTTTCCTTCAACAATCGGCTTAGCTTGCAGCGGACCTTGCTACCAAATGTCCGCATTCAAAAGCGTTGCCCTTGGACATTCCCAACCACTCAAGGTCAACGTAGGGAAGCCATTGATGGCGGATCAAAAGGAGAGTTTTCAACTTTTTTCCGCTGTGGTTATTCTGCCGGAGAAACGGGTGGAGTTGGCACACTAACTTCGGCGACGCCCTATACCAGCTGCGAATATACACGTGCTTCCTGCGAACAGCGAGGAATGTTTTCAAAGGATCAGGCGAATCAGGTTACTCGTCGATTTGGTGGTGTCGAATTTGTACCCTCCAGTGTTCTCGTGAGGGGTTATGGGGATAAACAGGCGGCACTCAGCGCGGTACTTGAGAACGAAGCGAAGTTCAACGATTTCGTACCTCTTGTTTACGGAACGGCTTGGTTTCTGCCCCCTGTTGTACTCGCCAGAAACGATGGAAACCTCACTCGGATGGAGGTGTTGCTTGGCATGGGAGAAATGCAGGGGGTGTTGAAGCTTCTGGTGAACGGCGTCGACATTCCGGCCGGAAGACCAGGCACAAACATGACTGCCACGGGTTGGTTTAACATCGTCAGTCTTGGAAATCGAACAGGCAATTTCAATTTAGACTTTGCCGATTCATCTGGAAAACCACTCGGAGATCCCTATGGAAGTATGGTGTACCTTTCTGTTGTGGTGCCAAATAGAATCGCAGATGGACATTCACTTCCTAACGTCAAGGTTTTGATGCAAGGCATGAAGCTGGATCGGTTTCAAGAAGACGGCGCATATGTTACTACCGACTTCAACAACAACCCGGCGTGGATACTTTTGGATGTACTTCGTCGAACTGGATGGGAGCTGGATGAGCTCGATATATCGTCTTTCACCCGAGCTGCTGCGTGGTGTGACCGATCAACAACAACTAAGGATCTGAACGGCAACGACGCGGTGATCCCTTGGCGGCAGTGCAACTTGGTTTTGCGCAAGAGAAGAAGTGCTGCTGAAATAGTGCGGGGCATACGAACAACTGCAGGATTGTTTTTGTCATTCGCACCAGATGGCAAACTCACACTGCGGCCGGAGACAACCTTGGCTGAACAACAACTTACAAAGCCAGAAGGAAGTAACTCAGTCGAGTTACTCAACGGCGGGTGGCCTGCTTACGAATTTGGGGATGGAACCAATGGCTTTTCAGGGATTCTAAGTAAGGAATCTGGAGAGCCCAGCATCAGTCTGAGGTGCCGCAGCACAGCCGATACGCCCAACCGCTTCAGCGTTGAATTTCAAGACACATTCAACGAATACCAACAAGACAGCCTTTCTTTAGTTGACATTGATGATGCGCAACAATCCGGACAGGAAACCAGCGCCAGCCTTCCGGCATTGGGATTGCCTAACTTCGAGCAAGCTGCCCGAATTGCTACGCTGCAATTGCGGCAATCCGTCCGAGGAAACAAATTTGTTGATTTTGAAACTTCTGTGAAGGGATTTTACCTTCGTCCTGGGGACATAATTACCATCACGTATCTACGAGAAGGACTCGACAGATCTCCATTCAGAATTGTAAGCATTGCACCTGGGTTAAACTACAGGACTGTTCGTATTTCAGCGAGGATACACAATGATGGCTGGTACGTTGAAGCGTCAGGCAATGGGACTGGATCCAGTGGCAGGCAGCCGGCTTTCGAAGTTGGAATTCCTCGACCGTTGATTGGGACAATCCTTCATGGAGACGGAAGCAGTGACTTCGGAATATCCGAGCAAGCCTCTGTATTGGCGGATGGAACCGGCGCGATTAACTTACAAGTTTCGTTTACAGAACCACGCCGGGTTAGCGACTCTGCAGCAGGGATTCCAGTACTGGCGTTGTCCCCTGCCATTGATACTGTCAACGGTGGCATTAGTGGAAATCAGATTTTATACTACGCTCTGACTGCTGTTGACAGTAATGGAAGCGAGTCTGGCCTGTCGTTTATTGTCCGTGCTGAGATCCCTGTTGGAACAAACACCAACAAGGTAACTCTGCATGGGATCAGTCTAAATTCAAAGACACAATCATTCCATGTGTACCGGGGAAATACTCCGCACACTTTATTGCGGATCGCGTCAGCTTTGACACCAAACTCAGCATTTACGGACACTGGAGTAACATCGCTATTGACAAGTCCACCAGACGAAAATTTTGCTTCTGCTGTTTTCTACTGGCGGCTAGAACTGGAACCAGAACATTCTGCAAACTTGTTTGGAGCGCAGGTAATTGGAAACGATACTTTGTTTTGGATTGACAATGCGTTTTTGGGTAAGACTGCAAAAATCACTTCCGGTAAGGGATCGGGACAAGAGCGGAAAATCATTGGAAATACGCCGACTACTATCTCAGTGAGCGCACCATGGAATGTTCCGCCCGATGCAACCAGCGTTTTTGTTGTGGTGGAGCCGAGTTGGTCGCTTGGCACGAACGCTTCGACAAGTCCGGCAACGTTTGAGGTCCCCAACCGGCAGGGTGCAACTATCCACATATCAGGAAGGTCGGCGAATGTTTTTGCCAGGGAAAGTGCTTACGAACTATCTCCACTTACTCGTTGGCAGTTGGGTGGTTCAACTGGTTCTGCGATTGATATTGGGGCACCCCCAGAACCTGACTTCGGGTTGACGACGAGTGGCACAGGTCAAGTCTATTTGAGTGCAATCGCTTTTACATCATTCACCAATACGCATTCCATTCAATCAGGTACACTGACCACTTACTATTGGGATGAACTCGGTGACGGGTCTGAGTTACATCTGGCAGAAGAGCTAACCATTAGTGGAAATAGAATCAAATTGGCTCTGACAAGTGTTCTTACTGCAGGTGCCATATTACAGATCGCCGAAGAACTGATGACAATTGTGGAGCCTGTTGCTGGCGGGCTTGAATATATGGTGGGTCGGGGAAGTTTTGGTACGACTGCGGTGAGCCATTCCACCGGCTCATCCGTTTATCCGCTGCTCAACAGAGTTTATATCGTTCCCTTTTCCAGAAACTTTTTCGGAAGTCCGGGCAGTGGGAATTTTGCTTATTCATTGGATCTGCCGAACAGCAGAATTTCAGCATCTTCGTTGTATCTAACAAACAGTGTTGGAAGCTCAGCACTAGGGTTGCAAAATTATACGGCCACCACCGATTTTGGGTTGCGCACATTGTCAGGCGGGCAGATTACGTTGCAAGTTGATGGGTTCCTATCTATTGAAAATGATGCGGCGCCGCCGATTCGAGTGGAATCAAGAACGGCCATTCGTGATATTTATGCAATGGTGAACGATGCTCCCACTGGTGCACCCATTATGCTACAAGTTCGCCAGGATGCTGATGTGTTGGCCTCACTAACTATTGCGATTGGAGACAAGATATCCAACCTTGTGAATGGCTTTGGACTTCACTCGCTTGACCCCACAAAACGTTTGTCCCTTGACATCCTTTCAGTCGGCAGTACTGTGAACACTACACCTGGTGCGGATTTGACCGTAACGGTAAGGTTCTAGCCAATGCAGGAACAGATATCGAAACTTCAGCCGAATCGTGATTTGCAAATATATTTTCTGCGCCCTTCAGCAATTGCATCTCTTAGTCAAGCCAATGCGAATGGGTTTGTCGTGTCCGGCTCATGGAGACAACAATTTGATTGGGCCGTGGTGGAATGGAACCGCGACAATGTCTATGAACATCCGCTATTCCGCAATCTTCCTGACGGGGATCTAAGCGGGCTGCTGTTGGTATATGAAGAGGAGAGGACCAATTGCATCCCGATTGATTCCGATCTTTTTCACACTGTGGATTGGCCTTTTCTAAGGATTTGGACTGACACTCGTGAAGATGTTTACTTCGTTTCACTACTGGACCATGCCACTGCGATTGTCGGAAGCTACGTTTGCCCAACAGCCCAATTTGAGTTGACGGGCAGCCCGGTTGTTGGCCAATATGTTGGACTGAGTTGGCTGGAAGAGCACCACACCCATCAAATACTTGGGTCCGACACGGTTGATAGTATTGCCAGTACGATTGTGGCGAGCATCAACTTTTTTTCGACACAAATGCGGGCAAGCCTCCAAGGATCTGTCATAACGCTAACTTATGTGGGGCCTGGAAACACTGTCATCAATAGCCGCGTAGGCGCAAACGGAAATAGACTGGGTGCCTACGGCCAATCGTCACACATAAGTATGACTTGGTCTCCCTCAAGCGAAATGTTCTCTGGGGGCATTTCACCAACGCGATGGCGAATCTCTCTCGATTTTTCAAATTTGTTGGATGTGATTGGAAACATTGTGCCCTCAACGAAGATTAGAAAAATGCGTTGGACTTACGCAGCGGCGTTCCAGCAGGGACCATTCGAACGCATTGAATTCAGCGTAAACATTTCGAATTGGGTAGTCAGTGGACAAAACAGCCTGCATAGAATCGCCGGACCTGGAAGTCGAAGAATTGAAGATGACGCAAAAGAGATCCAATACACAGGTCAGTGGAATTATGGACGTGGAAATTTTTCCGGTGGAACAATTGTCAACAGCACTACTCCAGGAAATTCACTTAGCGTGACTTATACATGTCCATTTGCCCATGTACTGTTGTTGGGAAGTCGGTACGTGCCAAATGGAGCGCAAATCGTCGTCCGAGTGGATGGAGCGGTTGCAAAGACACTCAATCTTACGATCAAAGGAGAGGATGTACTTTGCCGCATCCCTATTGGTTCTTACGCGGCGGGAAGTCATACTTTTTCTGTCACCCACAATGGAATAACAGGCGATTACTTCTATTTCGATTTCGTTGAAATTGCGCTGCCTGTCGATTTTGTAACTCATCTTCCAGTCATTGAAGACATTACTTTGGCTACCGATTGGGATACAGATCACTCATTGGCGCTTCCTGCCGAAAGAACAGCTTGGATGCTGTGGTCCTTGGGATTCCGCGGCAGAGCGAACCACTATGTTGGAGCGTTGGTGTTTTATGAAATGGAAAAGTTCGGCCAAGTGTATTCGTCAGCCCAACTCTCCATTACAGGATCAGTTACGCCCAGCAGCAGTACCACTCTCAAGATTGGTCCAGCTCTGGACACCACCATTGTTCATCTCCACCTTTTCGGTGACACCCCAACAACAGTTTGCAAAGCCTTTGAGCTGAGATTGAACAATGGATTTACTGGAGTGCGGGCTGTCGCGTCAGGTACAACACTCACCATTTACTCCCGAGCCATGGGAACCGAAGGCAACAGTCTTCGCATCTCACTCAGCACAACCGATTCAACTTTGCTAGTGTCTCCTGCTCTAGGAAATCTTCAGGGAGGAGCAGACGGTTATTGGAGAACGGATTTAGCTTCTTCACCCAAATTGAATCGAGCCGTGCGCGATTGGACAACGGGCTTTTGCGGAAAGCTAAAAGAGTATGGAATTGATCTAACGGTTGCGTTTAGTACGGAGCTGAAAGACGGTGACCCAAGTGTTGCGGCTGGTATTGCCCAACGATATCCCAATGGCGCTGCGGTCATATTGGATACTCCGGCCATTCAAACTAATTTTTCACCCACCAGTTTGGCGTATTGGCAAAGTGTTCATCTGGAAATGGCCGCCCTGTTGAACGCTGCAGGGGTGGTGCCGTATCTTCAACTGGGTGAAGTTCAATGGTGGTACTTTCCACTTCATGCAGTGGGAATGCCCTTCTACGATTCGTACACCACAAGCACATTCCAACAACAATTTGGTGTGAGCATGCAAACGATTCCTGCTAGAGAATCGGACCCAAGCTTGTTTCCACAGGAGGTAGCTCACCTTCAAAGTCTTCTAGGTTCTTTCACGCGACAGTTGATTGAACATGTCCGGGCTTCGTATCCAAACTGCCGATTCGAAGTTCTTTATCCCCCCGACGTCAACGATTCCGCGTTGAACACTTTGGTGAATTTTCCAATACAAGAATGGACCCCTGCAAAACTGGATAGTTTGAAAACCGAGAGTTTCACTTACACATTTGAACGCAACTTGAACAAGTGCCAGTTTTCTATTGAATACGGCGCAGGGAAAAGCTTCCCGGCAAGCCAACGAAGCTTCCTGGTTGGAATTGGTGATTCGACAACAACGTGGATTAAGGAAGTTGAAATGGCCAAAGCTCGATCACTGGATTCGATTGTCTTGTTCGCCTTGGATCAATTTTGCTTGATTGGCTATGGCTTCCCTCTTTTCCCTGGACGCAAAAGCAGTCAGCAATCCTAGGGTTTAACGGGGGCTGTCGCAGGCTGTGCCGAGGTGCCACCTTGCCCGCCCACACGTGGAGGAGGCTGCGTCAAATAGGTAGCAATATCTTTAGCGGCTTTTGTTTCTACACCAGGTTTTTGCAAAAAACCAAGATCGCGAAACCAGTCGATGTAACGATATTGCCAGGTCCCAAATGGAATTGCATTCCGATCCGTCAAGCCTCCGGTCATTCGACTGCCATCGCCCAAAGCATCGCCGGGATGGCGGCCGTTTCCGTAAATATGCATTTCAATATTGGGGATGCCGATGGCCAACATGGCTGTGAAGTATTCCACTGCCCAGACAGCATGTCCGCGATCGCCCGAGCCAGCACAGGCGATGAACGCGGGCGGAACATTTCGCGGAATCGGGGGCGCGGTGCGATTACGAGCAAACGGTGTGGGACCAGGATAGATGATGCCCACAAAGTCTGGTCGCGATGAAATCCCCGCTAACGGATCGCTAGGATCGCTGTACTTTTTGTCGAAGTCTTCAAACAAAACCGCCGCCGGAGCTGAAAGTTCAGCACCTGCGGAAAAGCCCATGATGCCGATTTTGTTTGGGTCAATATTCCATTCCTTGGCATAAGCACGAACCAGTCGAATCGCCTGCAGCGCATCGTTCACCGCGTCGGTCTGTGCGTTGTAACCGTCACGTCGCAAGCGATTCCGCAGGATGATCGTATTTACGCCATAGTTGTAAAAAAACGGAACAAAATCAGCACTCTCCGTTCCGACGTTTAGAGTATTATGCCCGCCGCCCGCCACCAGAATTAATGCGGCACCGGTATTCAGACCGCGATCAACCATGTGTACTTCAACCGAAGGATTATGAATATTGACGATGCTATTGATACGCCCTGGCACGGCTTGGCTCATATTGTATTGCTCGGCCTCGCGAACTTTTTCTATTTTGAGGAACGGAGAGTTCGGTGGATAGAGTGGCACCACCACGCCGCCTTGCAAGATGGGCATTGGGACATATGGGGCATCGGTCACTGGCCCAGGTTTGGGCACTCCAACAGGAGCAGGTAACGGCGGCAGGGGAGCTCGACGAGGAACATCTTGCCCGAAAGTGGCAACAACTGCGAGAGTCAATCCAAATATTTTCATTCTCATAAATTCTTATCCTGATCCGAACAATGTTCAGCGAACTATGGTCCTTCATCATAGTAGTGCAAAGACTATTTGAAATGGTTGATCCAGTTTTCTTGCAGATCGCGCAATGTATAGTGGATGTGGCGAAATCAGATTGAGACGCCAGCTAAGCAATGACATTGAAGCCACAACTAAAAGGAACATCGCAATGAATAATTTACCCGGACTTCTGGAATGTCTCTGGTGGTTGATTCCCATCGCCCTCTTCTTCATTTTCTACCGGTGGACGTTTCGACTTTTAGGCATCGCCGTTATTCCCGAAGATTCAATTGGCATCGTCAACAAGAAGTTCGTCCTGTGGGGTGCGAACAAATCTCTACCTGACGGCAAGATCATCGCACTGAAAGGTGAAGCCGGATTCCAGGGTGATTCACTTGCCCCGGGACTCTATTTCGGCTATTGGCCATGGCAGTACAAAATCATTCGGCAACAGTTCACCAACGTCAATGAAGGATATATTGGCGTGGTGGAAGCACGTGACGGCATCCCTCTAACAAACGGTCGGGTTCTTGCAAAAAAGGTAGATTGTGATGCGTTCCAAAATGCTCGCTCGTTTCTTGAAAACAGCGGTGAACGTGGCCCGCAGATCATCGTGATTCCCCCAGGAACCTATCGCATCAATACAGCTCTGTTTAGCGTTGTGCTTGAGAAAGTTACCGAAATTGAAGACAACATGGTGGGCATTGTCACTACCAAAGAAGGCCGGTCACTACCAACCGGCGACATTGCTGGTAAAGAAATTTCCGGGCACAACATGTTTCAGGATGGGCAATCGTTCATTGACGCTGGTGGATTCAAGGGCCTGCAGGAACAAGTAATCCTGGCCGGTCGTTACTTCATCAATCCGCGGTTGGCTACAGTGGAATCCCGGGAAATGACTTCCGTACCCATCGCAAGCGCTGGCGTGGTTATCGCCTACGTTGGCCAACCCGGTGTGGACACTACTGGCGATACATTTCGCCATGGCAACCTGGTCGGCAAAGGCCAAAAAGGTGTCTGGGTGGAACCACTTGATCCAGGTAAGTATCCCATCAACCCTTATACACACAAGGTGGAATGTGTGCCGACAGCTAATGTAGTCTTGAACTGGGCCACGGGAAAGAGTGAAGCCCACAATTTGGATAAAAACCTGTCCACGATTACCGTACGATCTTCCGATGGATTCACGTTCAACCTGGACGTCAGCCAAATCATTCACATTCCTCGAAACGATGCGCCAAAAGTGATCGCCCGTTTCGGAAGTGTTGCCAACCTTGTAACGCAAGTTCTTGAACCGACCATTGGCAATTACTTCCGCAACGCAGCGCAAGGGTCTGATGTGATCGACTTCCTTAGGGGTCGTAAGGAAAGGCAGGAAGACGCGAAGAATCGCATTTCCGCAGCTCTATCGGAATATAACGTGGTGGCTGTGGATACGTTGATTGGCGACATCACCCCTCCTGAAGCGCTAATGAAAACGCTGACGGATCGTAAAATCGCTGAGCAGGAAAAGACTACTTTTGAGACACAGCGCACAGCGGAGGAGACTCGCAAGAGTTTGCAACAAGCCAGGGCGCAAGCAGATACGCAAGCTGGCGTGGTGGCGGCAGAGCGGTCTGTAGAAATCGCCGAGTTCAATGCTAAGGCAGTGGTGAAGAAGGCTGCTGGCGAGGCAGAGTCGAAGACAATCAACGCCAAGGCCGATGCTGAAGTGCTCACAGTGGTGGGTAATGCGACAGCGGAAAGGACCACGGCAGTGGGCACTGCAGAAGCTTCAGTTATTAAGTTGAAGACTGAGGCGGTGGGTCAGAATAACTACGCGGTGATTGAAGTGGGTCGCGCATTGGCTGAAGCGAAGACGGCGCTTGTGCCGCAGATTATGGCAGGTGGTGGCGGTGCGGATGGCGGTGCGTCACTAGTAAATATTTTGCTGGCCGGGCTGATTAAGGATGGCATGAAGAAGGACGAAAAGAAGGTGGAATAAGGGGTGCATTAAAGAACGCCCCTTCCATTAGGCAAAATGCACGTCGCGAACTGGGAAGTAGGGCTTGATGTCCAGCACAACAGTGCCATCCAGAAAATCCAGTTTGTCCAAATACAAAGTGAGGCCTTCGCGCTTAAGCAGCCGCGCTGAAGTTAGCCCAATTGGATTCGGTCGGGCAGGCGAACGCACCGCAAATACTCCCCGCAGCTCATTACCTGATCTCGGGATCACTTGCAGCACATCGCGCTCCCCACGGTCTATCCAAGCCAGCACCCAAATGTGCGAATGCTTCTCAATATGCAATAGAGCCTCTTCGTACTGAGGCAAAATTTCAACCGTAGAAGGCACTCCGAATGGGGTCATTTTCTGCGGTGGGCGAACTTCGTTGTGGACAATTCCGATGGGCCGTAGTTCCATCTACGCTCTCACTTTCGGCATTGGAAAAGGAACACGATCCCCGGTCCGAATCATCCAACGTTTCATTAAAGCAAGCAGCCCATCTTGCAGAACCGAACTGGCCTTACTATTTGCCAGATTAGTCATCTCAAATGGATCCTGCCCTAAGTTGAATAAGTGAGTCACTTTCATATCACGCCCGACCACCATTTTGTCCAAGCCGCGCACAATCATCCGCCATTCTTCAGGCGTGGTCAGTTGCCCTTCACAATAAATGGACTGCGGTCGATCTCCTTCGCCACTGATCATAAAACCAGATAAGTCGCGCCCCTGGACATCGGAAGGAATCTCCACACCACAAAAGCCCAGGATAGTGGGCATGTGGTCCACGTTCGATACCAACAGATCCTCATCCATAGTGCCTGCTTTCAGTTTTCGAGGATAGCGGACAATCAAAGGAATTCCCACCGATTCCTCATAGGGGACATCCATTCCGATCAGCCCGTGCGACCCCATCATATTGCCATGATCGGCTGTGAAAATGACGACGGTATCCGCAGTCAGTTTCAGTTGGTCCAGCTTGTCGAGAAGACGCCCAACATCGTCATCAAGTGCGGAACAAAGTCCATAGTAACCAGCCAATTCCTTGCGGGTTTGCGCTTCCGAACCGGGCGGGACATTTTCTCGTAAGACCAACTTGGCCGAGTTATAAGTCTTCTGATGACGGGGCGGCGGAGTGTACGGCGCATGGGGCGAGATCCAGGATAGAAACAGATAAAACGGGTTGGCCTTATTCTGTTCAAGAAACTGAATAGCTAGATCTGTTTGAATATCGGGCTCAAAGCCTTTTTTGTAAATCGGCTCCGGAGCATCATTGAAGTAGATGGTATTGAAAGCGTCGTGGTTCCGATTGGTGGCTGCCCAATACTGATAGCCGTGCCTGTGTGGACCAGGCGGCACAAAACCTGGACGTTCCTCCCCATCCAGATGCCATTTGCCGATGAAGCCGGTCTTGTAACCCGCTTTCACCAATTGTTGGGAAATGCAGACTTCATCCAATGGGAGCAACAAATCGTTCACCGGCATTTTCACGGCATGGGGAAATTTACCTGTTTGAATGGCGGCGCGTGAAGGTCCGCAAACTGGATTTGCCGCGTAACTGCGTGAAAAATGCACACCCTGACTTGCCAGGCGCGCCAAATTCGGAGCAATCACATTGAAGTCACCAGCCGATGGCAACGCCTGCGCTCGCCACGAATCGCAGCAAATGTACAAAACGTTAGGAAGTTTCCGCGCGGGTGCAGAATCTTGCAGTGCAACGGCTGCCGAAGTTAAAAATTGACGCCGGTTTAGCATCTATACTTGATATGGTACTCGTTACTTTAATTGCATATCGGTGTTTCTATTTAGTTCCCTATGGGCAGCCCAACACGTCCACCAATCAATCGCGGCGGCGGTGCACCTCAACCTCGCACTGCGGACCGTTATTTTGAAATCAAATCGGAAATCCATAAAAAGCTGCTGACTGCGCTGAATCTGGACCGCGTCGCATCGATCCCCAAAGATAGGGTTCGCGCCGAAATTGGTCGCGTCGTGGAACGATTGCTGGAACAAGAGAAGATTCCTATGACCACAGCCGAGCAGAATCGGATTGTGGAGGAAGTTCTTGATGAAGTGTTGGGGCTGGGTCCCCTGGAACCGCTGCTAAAAGAATCTTCCATCTCCGATATTCTGGTGAACCGTTTCGACAAAGTGTATGTGGAACGCGGTGGTAGATTGCAGCTAACTCCAGTCCGCTTCCGCGATAACGCCCATCTGCTGCACATCATTGAAAAAATTGTTTCGCAAGTAGGCCGTCGCATAGACGAAGCGTCCCCTATTGTTGACGCCCGTTTGCTGGATGGTTCCCGTGTGAATGCAATTATTCCGCCGCTGGCGCTGGATGGTCCTTCACTTTCTATCCGCCGATTTGGAAGGCACGTTATCACATCGGACGAGATGATTGCCTATAAGACGGTCATGCCGTCCATGCTGCAGTTCCTGGCGGCGTGCGTGCAAGCAAAGACCACCATTCTGGTTTCTGGCGGAACGGGTTCAGGAAAAACTACCACCTTAAATGCCATGTCCCGTTTTATCCCCGAAGACGAGCGGGTAGTCACAATTGAAGATACCGCCGAACTGCAATTGCAACAGCGGCACGTAGTGAAATTTGAAACTCGACCTCCAAATTTGAACAAAGAAGGCGGCATCAATCAGCGTCATTTAGTACGTACAGCACTGCGTATGCGGCCTGACCGAATTATTGTGGGTGAGTGCCGTGGTGCGGAAACGTTGGACATGCTGCAGGCCATGAATACTGGTGTGGAAGGGTCTATGACCACCATCCACGCCAACAATCCGCGCGATGCGTTTTCCCGCTTGGAGGCGATGATTCTAATGGCCGATGTGGAGATCCCCACCAAAGTGATCGTGTCCCAACTAGCGGGTGCAATTAAGTTGGTGGTGCAGGTGGCTCGCCTGCAGGATGGGTCCCGTAAAATCACTTCCATTTCTGAAGTTCTGGGCGTGGTGCATGATCGCGTGGAAGTTCAGGATATCTTCCAGTTTGAAAGGATTGGCGTTAATTCCGAAGGAAAAGTGATGGGGCGGTTTAAGTATACCGGGGTCACTCCACTGATCCTCAATCGTCTCAAAATTAGCGGAATTAAGCTGCCAGACAGTGTTTTTGAGGAAGTTGTTGAAGTAAATATGTAGGCAAGCCAGTGGCTTAGCGGCAATTGCCGGGGACCCCGTAGGTTGACTTCCCCCGCCCCTTCCGCTATATTTCTGAAATAACTGATCCCCAACGGTTTATACGAATTTTGGGGGCACTTTTTTCCCTTGGTACTGTCACAGGCCAAGGGCGGCGGAGAAACAATCATGGCAAGTAACCCGAACCAACCAACTCCTGGAGCTCCGGGCCACCCAATTCCGGGTACACCTGAAGGCTCAATGGAGATGGATTTAGAGCAAGCGGGACTAGGCGAATTCGGCTCGGAAGATCTTGCCTACGAACAGATGCTGGACGATTACAGCAACTTTTCTCCACCCTCTGACGGTGAAGTTTTAATGGCCACCGTGCTGAAGCTCGGTGAGAAAGATGCCATTGTAGATTTCGGTTATAAATCCGAAGGAATCGTTCCTTTAGACCAGTTCCCAATGATTGACGGAAAGCCTGCGGTGAACCCCGGCGACGTCATCGAAGTAATGGTAGACCGTCAGGCCACAAGTCCTGAAGGGTATACCGTTCTTTCCCACAAACGAGCCCAAAAATTGCGCGCCTGGGATACGCTGGACCAGGCACTGAAAGAAAATTTGATCGTCTCTGCACGGTGCCTGACGCGCACCAAGGGCGGCCTGATTGTGGATGTGGGAGTGGAAGCTTTCCTTCCCGGTTCGCAGATTGATGTCCGGCCTGTTTATAACGTGGAACCGCTGTTGGGCACCGATATTCCGGTCCGCATTGTGAAACTGAACAGGCGGCGCGGCAATGTGGTTGTGTCGCGTAAGATGGCCGTGGAAACGGAAATCGCAGATCGTAAGACCGACGTCTTGGAACATGTGGAAGAAGGTTCGGAAGTCCGCGGCGTGGTTAAAAATCTGACGGATTATGGCGCTTTCATTGATCTGGGTGGCATTGATGGCTTACTGCACGTCAGCGATATGAGCTATGGCCGAGTAGGGCATCCTTCGGAAATCATCCACGTTGGGCAGGAACTCACGCTGAAAGTGATGAAGTTCGATTCCGGCAAGGAACGAATTTCTTTGGGCCTGAAACAGATGGCACCAGATCCCTGGTCGACAGTGATTGAGCGCTTTCCCCATGGGCAGAAAGTAGTTGGCCATATTGTTTCCATCACTGATTATGGTGCGTTTGTAGAAATTGAAGCCGGCGTGGAAGGGTTGATTCATATTTCTGAAATGACCTGGTCCCGAAGGATGAAACATCCCGGCAAAGTGGTAAAGGTTGGCGATTCAGTAGAAGCTGTGGTGCTGGATATCAAGCCCAAGGACCGCCGCATTTCGCTGGGCATCAAACAATTGGAAGCCGACCCTTGGACCACCGTCGCCATGCGCTATTCCGTGGGCAGTGTAGTGGAAGGGCGTGTGCGAAAGCTAACCGATTTTGGGGCTTTCATTGAAATTGAAGAAGGCATTGACGGGTTGGTGCACATTTCTGACCTCTCTTGGACCAAGCGCGTGAAGCACCCCTCGGAACTGCTCAAAAAAGGGCAACTGGTACAAGCTGTTATTATTAATATTGATGCTCCTTCGCGGCGTTTGTCGTTGGGAGTGAAGCAGTTGCAGCCAGATGCCTGGGAATCTTTCTTTCAGACCCAAGTTGTTGGTGATGTGGTTAGAGGCAAGGTTTGCCGGGTGGCAAATTTCGGAGTGTTCATTGAAGTGGCCCCCGGGGTGGAAGGTTTGTGCCATAATTCCGAGTTACAACTGGCGGGGAAAGCGGAATCGGATTTACCCCTGAATGAGGAATTCGATTTTAAAATAATTCGCCTCAATCCCGCTGACAAAAAGATTGGATTAAGTTTGCGGGCCGTTTCCGATGATGAGGAAAAAACTCGCCTGGATGATTATCAGAAACAGGCGGCCGATGCTACCTCCACTATTGAAGAAGCGATGAAAGGCAAGGATAATTGAAAGTTATATGACCAAGGCAGATCTCATCGAAGAAGTATCGCGAGTGGTGGAAATGACCCGGAAAGATTCCGAGGTGATTGTAGAAGCCATTTTTGACAGCGTGGTGAAGAGCCTGCGCAGCGGAGACAAAATTGAAATCCGGGGATTCGGAAGTTTTCGTACGCGGCAACGTCAGCCACGTGTTGGCCGAAATCCGAAAACCGGGGCTAGAGTGGAAGTGCCTGCTAAGCGCATTCCCTACTTCAAGCCCAGCAAGGAATTGAAGGATCTGGTCAACGGCACCGAACCGGCAGCCCCCACTGTGCCCTAAATCTAAAAATCCATGGACCATTTGTGGAGCCCCTGGCGTTACCGCTATGTCACAAAAAGTGATTCGCCAGCGAGTTGTGTTTTCTGCCAAATGGTGGCAGAGCAAGACGACCCCAAAAATCTAATCCTACTTCGCGCGAAATTCAACTTTGCCGTTTTGAATCTGTATCCGTACACCAACGGCCATCTGATGATCGTGCCGTACAGCCATGTGCCGTCGCTGACACAAGCCCAGCCCGAAGCACTTACGGAAATGATGTGGCTAACCAGGCAGGCGGAAGCGGCGCTAGGCAAGGTTTATGGGCCACAGGGCATCAATCTTGGGATGAACCTCGGAGAATGCGCTGGAGCGGGTGTGGCGGGCCACATTCACATGCACATTGTGCCCCGCTGGTTCGGCGATGCCAACTTTATGAGTGTGACCGCGGAAACTCGCGTCCACATTGAAGAATTGGCTACAACCTGGACTAGGCTTCAAGCGGCCCTGCGGGAAGAACTTCACCCTCCCATCGCGTAATCACGGCCGGTGCCACGCAATGACCCAAAATATTGACGCCGGTGCGAATCATGTCGATCACCGCGTCAACACCCAACAGCACTGGCAACCCTTCCATGGGCAATCCAAAGCTCAAGAACAATGCCGAAAGAATAACGAAGTTCGCTCTGGGGATTCCGGCCACTCCCTTGCTTGTAAGCTTCAGCGTCAGTAGAATCATTACCTGTGTTGACCAGGGGAGCGCCATGCCTGCGGCTTGCGCAACAAACAGCGTGGCCATGGCCAAGTGCAACGTACTTCCTGCCAAATTGAAGCTAAGCCCAAGGGGCATCACCAATCCCAGAATTGGTATGGGAATCCCGAAGCGCCGCATGTTTTCCAGAGCCTTGGGCAGAGCCGCTGCACTGGACGTAGTGGCGAATGCGATCAGGAAAGGTTCGCGGACCGCTTGAAAGAAGCGCCGCAGGGGTACGCCAAACATCACCAGCGCCCCGCCTAGAAACACAATCGCGTAGAGTCCTTGCGCCAAATAGGCTGTTGCAATCAGCTTGCCTAAGCCGAATAGAACACCAAATCCGTTTTCAGCCACGGTGGAAGCCATTGCCGCTACAACGGCGAAAGGTGCCAGATACATCACAAAATTTGTGTAACGAAATGCGATGGCCGACAAAGATTCGGCAAAGTTCAGAATCGGCCTGGCTTTTTCGCCAATGGCATTTGCCGCCAAACCAAACAGCATGCAGAATATGACGATTTGCAAAACATCGCCACGGGCCATGGCATCGGCGATGCTACTGGGAATTGATTTTTCGAGTACTTCGGAAAATGAGGGTACCACTGTTTTTTGAGCGATTTTCACTCCAAGCGAAACGCCGTCACCCGGTCGGATAAGCATGACGCTACCCCAGCCCATCAGCAGCGCAATGGTGGTCATGATTTCAAAATAGACAATCGACTTCCATCCAACCCGTCCCAGTTGCTTCAGGTTCCCAGCACCACCAAAAGCAGTCACCAAAAGTCCGAACAAAAGGGGTGCGATGATTGATTTCACCAGTCGCAAGAAAATGTTGCTGATCACCGCCAGTTGCATGGAAAGCTGCGGCGCAACCACTCCTAACAGGATTCCAATGGCCATGCTGATGAGCATCCAAGTTGTCAGTGAAATGTTCCACAGCATCCGCTTAGGGTAACCCAAACAGCCAGGGGGGTGGCTTATGCTGTATGCATGTGGCTTTTTGCGAAAAGATGGCTGGAACAAGTGGCTTGGTTCTATCCAGCCGTATTTTGCGCCGGTTCTTTTTACCTTGGCTTGCCCCAATTTCTGACATCGCTGCTGCCGGGAATGGAACTTACTCGATCTGAAGTTTCTCCTTTTGCCTGGATGACCGGTTCCCTAGCAACCAACGTTATCGCTCCCAGCGATCCGCAGCAGCTTGCCGCAATTTTTATCACAACCGGTCTGGCCTTTCTTGCTGCTATAGGCTTGCGTTATCTGAATACAACCCTATCCGGCATGACCCTCTCGCTGTATGGCATTGCCTTGTGTCAAAGTTTGATTTTCGCCACGCTGGGTGGCAACAGAAAACCAACTCTGGAACAAGCAATCCCCACTTTATTGGGATTTGTTTGCATGGTCGTTGGATTTACCTGGCTGCTGAATGGGTTTCCGTCCAACCGTCGACCAGCAAGGTTTCTCTGGTTGTGCCTTGGCCTACTGATTCCAGTGGCACTGGTTGCCACACAATTCGCCCGAGGTCCGCGACGCACAACCTGGAAATTTTTCGCGTTGGAATTGGCTCTTCCGCTAGTCGCATCAATCCTTGCCAGTTTCAAACAACAATCGCAATCCTCTTTTCCAGCAATTGACAAAATACTTATCGGCTTAGGAGTAAGCATGTTGTTATTGGGCAGTACCAACTATTTAGGCAAGCGGCAATTTGCGGCAAAGGAGCTTGTCCGTGAAAGTCAGTTGGCTGTATTTCCTGAAACGCCTGTGGGGCCTTATGAAATGGGGTTCTTCCAAAAAGGCATCAGCTTCACTGCTGAATTTCCAGTGCCGTATGGAGAACCCAATTCGCAGCGTATGCTGGCTTCCCTTCCTAAGTATGGTGTGAATGCAATCGCTTTAATCCCATACGGCCATTTGCGTCGCGACCGCAGTCTGGAAAGTGACATTGGTCTTGAAATGCTCACCCGACAAGCGCACAAGCAAGGAATGAAGGTGATGTTAAAGCCCCATAGCCGCAAACCTTCGGAACAGGATCTGCCCAATCCCGAAGCAGTTGCTACATGGTTTCGCAATCATCAAACATTTATTCTGGAATACGCTAAATTCGCCCAAAAGACGCATGCCGATTTGTTTTGCGTCGGCACAGAATTCGGATGGCTTTCAAAATTTGAACCACAGTGGAGATTCCTCATTGCCGAAGTCCGCAAGGTGTATGGTGGTCCGCTGGTCTATGCGCCCAATCATGGACCGGAGTTTGAGAACGTACAATTTTGGGACGCGTTGGATTATATCGGCATCGACAATTACTATCCCCTTACTGACAGCTACTCTGCCCTTGACGTTTTGGCGAGTGTAGAAAAAGTGCAGAAGCGCTTCCAAAAACCGGTTCTATTCACAGAGGCCGGATTTTCTGCCGCCGAAGGAGCGCACAAAGAACCCTGGGCCGACGAAACCAATTATCCGCTGTCATTGAAGGAACAGGAACGATGTTATGAAGCCTTGTTGCAGACTTTTTACCACAAGCCCTGGTTCCATGGTTTTTATTGGTGGAAGGTGGGGACCAATGGCTATGGTGGCGAGAAAAATAATTCTATGACTCCCTGGCGCAAACCGGCTATGGACCTATTGAAGCGCTACTACACAAGCCCAGCGCGATAGTTTCCTGCTATAAATAATAGATGCCTCCCACCGCTGAAACCAGCCAATCACTGCGCACCGCACTGGATGCTGCGCGGGCACGCATGGCCACCTGGACAGACGCTCATACTGCGGAAAAATGGCGAGGTGCCGATACCTGGTCGCGCAAAGAAATTCTGGGACACTTGATTGATTCGGCCTCGAATAACCATCAACGCTTTGTTCGTGCTGCGATAGATGGTGAATACGAAGGACCCGGTTACCAGCAGGATGAGTGGAATCGCGTGGGGGGATATCAGACCTTCCGCTGGAGCACATTGCTTTCACTTTGGACCAACTACAATCTGCTCATCGCCCATGTGTTGGAGAATGTGCCAGTGGATAAGGGAAAGGGAATTTGCAAGGTGGCCGAAAATCCTTCGGTGACCTTGGAATTCCTGGCACAGGATTACGTGGCCCATCTGCAACATCATTTGGACCAGATGTTTTCTTGAGCATTCATCAGCTGGGCAGTGCTTTCATATAGGCAATAAACTTTTTGGCGTAGTCATCCAACGTGGCAAGTGTTCCGCCGTGCAATAACGGAGAACACATTTCATAGGCCACGGGAACATCTTCACCCAGCCCGCGAAAAAATGCCGGGTAATCAATGAAACCTTCGCCCATGGGTACTGCCTGCACGTAAGAAGTCTCAGGAACGTAATTGACCAGTTGTGGTTGATACCGAAAGCGGGGACGCAATTGGTAATCGGCCACGGTTGTATGAATGGTCAAGGGAGCCATTTTGCGGGCTGATTCTTCTAAGTTCATCCCCTGCAATGCCGGAGCCCAAGCATCGTACATGGCCTTGCAGTTGGGATGATCAATGGCGGCGATAAGGTCGTGCAGCGTCTCCCAGCCACAAGCCATGTCGTGGTGGTTCTGCAGGCCAATCACAACTCCATGTTGGTAAGTTCTCTCCGCGCATTCACGAAGTGCGCTAACCAGCCGTGCCCAGGCAGCACCGTAAGTTAAAGCAGGATGATCGTATCCCGTAAATACCCGAACCATCTTCCCCCCAAGGGCGTCTGCCATACGAGCCAACTGCTCCACATGATTGATTTGAAATTCCAGATGCGGCACTTCCCCGTGTTCCGCATCCGCCGTGAAGTTTGTGTAACCGGCAATCAATACATGCCGCAAGCCAGCGTCTAAAATGCTGCGACGCAGTTCCAGCAAGCTGGCCGGACCATAATCAAGAACGCTTAAATGCGGCCTTTTTGCGCCAAGCATGACACCATCAAAGCCCAGTTCCGCAGCTTTGTGGATGAACTGATCCAACGTCAACGAGGCTTGCCCCCAGGAACCGGAATAGCTTACCGAATGTAATAGGAGTGGTCTGGCAGCCATGCTTATTTCGCCTGCACAAATTTCGAAATTCGCCAATTCTTGATTTCTGCAACGTAGATTGATCCTTGGGAATCTACGGCCATATGATGAGGAAAATCGAACAACCCAGGCAGTTTCCCGAATCCACCCAGCACCCCAAGCAGTTTGCCATCCAGGTCCACTTTAATCACGCGGTTGTTCACTCCGTCGCACATATATAGAACATTTTCCCTGGTCGAAAATGCCAGCCCCCATGGCGATCCCAAGTTCGTCCACTTGCTTAGAAACTTACCTTCTTCAGTAAAAACTTGAATCCGGTTATTATTTCGATCCGCAACATATACCTTACCTTTGCCATCTAACGCCACATCGTGGACAAGGTTGAACTGGCCATCCCCCGTACCCTTTTCACCCCACTGCTTTTGCCAAACACCATCTTTGCCGAACTTGGCCACTCGGGAATTGCCATAGCCGTCTGAGACCAGAAAATCTCCATTGGGGAAAAACCGCAGTCCCGTCGGCTGATTAAAAGCATCGGTGGAAGTGTTGTCTCCAACTGCCTTGCCCGCGTTGGCAATCACCATCAACAACCGACCTTCGCGAGTAAATTTCATTACGGCATGGCCCTTCACATCGACCAGCCAAACGTTGCCGTCAGGATCGATTTGAATTCCATGCGAAGAAATAATGGGGACATCATTCCAGGCTTGCAGCATATTTCCATCGCGGTCAAATTCAATCACCGGGTGAGTTCCACGGTTGAACACCCAGACGTGGTCCAGCTTGTCCACGGCCACACCGGAGGTCTCGCCAAGGTTCCAGCCTTTGGGTAACTTCGCCCAGTTATCAACCACTTTCATGGGTAATTGCGGCCCGGTTGCCAGTTGTGCGGACAGCATTCCGTTCAGGACGGCAAGCAAAAAGAAATACTTGATCATGGGCATGACAATAGCGGAACTGGGCAGCACTGTCAATGTAGATTGGCATGTTGTCAAGGCAAAATAGAAATGTCCTATTCCCAGCAAAGTAGAAATGTCCGGTTTTGACTATTGATCCTGAACATGGGTGTTAGTGTGAATACGTCCGCCAGGGGTCGCGCCCGAACGGATACCCAAGGCCGATGCGACG
>JANXSF010000038.1 GCA_025352795.1 Acidobacteriota bacterium | reverse complement strand
CGTCGCATCGGCCTTGGGTATCCGTTCGGGCGCGACCCCTGGCGGACGTATTCACACTAACACCCATGTTCAGGATCAATAGTCAAAACCGGACATTTCTACTTTGCTGGGAATAGGACATTTCTATTTTGCCTTGACAACGTTATCTTTCCGTTATCTTTCCGCTCCCTGCGGCCACGGCTCGGTAACACACTGTTGCTACCGGGCCGTGACCGCAAGGGAGCGGTCTTTTCGAAGGTCGAATGCGCTTCGCTCCAACACTGTACTAAGTGGGTTCAGAAGTTTCCAGAGCACTCGAAGGTGTGAAAAAGTCCGCCTGCGCCCTTGGCAGGCTGAATGCCTGCCCCACAAACTCAAACTCCAAGTCTTAAAAGTTAGTGAAAGTGAAAGCTAGTGAATCCAACGTGGGGTAGGCGATTCCGCCTGCCAGCTCGCTTGCGAGCGAAATTTTCATGCCGATTTCCGAAAAGAGGTAGCTTTCAACCCCCCATTTTGCAAACCCCTGAAAAAGACAAGTCCACCACTCCCAACTAGAAGCTTTCGTCTAACCAGAAGTGCTCACTCAAATACTTCTCTGCACCGTCGCACAGGATGGTTACCAGCACACCGGACTTGCCCTGATCCACCAATAGCTGTCCGATGAGTCGTGTTGCATGCACATTGGCTCCAGCGGAAATGCCCACCAGGATGCCTTCTTCACGCGCCAGACGCTTCACCATTTTGTAGGCGTCTTCGGTTTCAATCCAAAGATTTTCATCGGCTAATGACGGGTCATAAATCGGCGGTACAATTGCCGTGGGCATATGCTTCAACCCTTCCAAACCGTGAAATCCGGAAGTAGGTTGCGCGGAAATGCAATGCACATGCGGAAGGCTGTCATTCAATCGCCGTGTGACGCCAACAAAGGTTCCGCTGGTGCCCAAGGCCGCAATAAAGTGCGTGATGCGCTCTTCAGTTTGGGCCATGATCTCCAGACCCGTGCCGTCGTAATGTGCCTGCCAGTTCGCTGGATTTCCATACTGATCGGGGTAAAAATAACGATCCGGGTCAGCCGTCACAATTTTCTGAACAGCTCGAATGGCCCCGTCCGAACCTTCGCCACCAGGTGTCAACACCAACTCCGCACCGTAAGCCTTCAAAATCTGTTTCCGTTCTGGAGAAGCATTTTCTGGAAGACACAACTTCACCTGATACCCTTTTGCCGCAGCGATCATCGCATAAGCAATTCCGGTATTCCCGCTGGTTGCGTCAATAATAACTTTCCCCGGAGTAAGCAGCCCTTTGCGCTCACCATCCAGAATCATATTCAATGCTGGACGATCTTTGACCGACCCGCCAGGGTTGAAATATTCCGCCTTGGCATAAATCTCAATTCCCGGCAAATCCTCCGCCAGCCGTTCCAACTTCAGCATGGGTGTGTTGCCGATGGAGGCAAGCAGAGACCCGGCAGCAGGTGTAGCTCGAAGTTTTGTAATGACGGGAGGCATAGGCTTTATTGTAGGAATGGTGTGCATGTCAGTCAACAATAGGATGTATAGGACTAAGATGCAAAAAACAGGAGCGAGGACTCAACCGAGTCACCTGAAATGCGTCCGCTACTTCCAGGCACCTTGTTTTGCCACCTCAGCTTTGATGGCGTCAACGTCCAGTTTATTGATATATCGCTTCAAGTTTTGCCAAATGGGATGAAATCCATATCCCCCATTTACCATCTCGTCAATCGCCTGGGCCTTGGTCCATCCTTCAATTGCGATCCGGTAAATAGCCATCATAGACCCAGTACGATCTGACCCATGTTGGCAATGTACTAGTACTGGCTGCATTGCCGGAGTGGCGGCAATGCGCAGAAACTTGACCACATCTTTGTCTTCAGGATGCCAGGTCCTGAACGAAATATGTTCCAAGTGTAATGCGGAGAGTTTAGGAATTAGGGGAGTGTCATCGTCAAAAGCGCGTAACGACAAAATGGTCTTAATCGGAAGATCTTCCTTCCCCAAACTCAATCGTTTATCTAAAAAAACGAATCCATCTTTCGACGGCTGGGCAGAACGATAGAGCGATGAATTGACGCGATAAAAATTGGGCAATCCCGGGCTCGCCGCAACCGGCGTAGCCCATTGCGATGGCCTTGGTTTATTCGCGGCTTGGGTAGTTGAGCTTCCGCCCAACACAGTCAGCAAACAAATAAATAGGATCACTGATTGCTATTTTAGCGCGCTAGGCAATCTGATGCGAAACTGGAACGCCTCGTAGATCGTTCCTGGGCATAATCAACCAGGCGAAGAAATAGAAGAAGAAGGGAAGCCCAGTGCAAAAGGTTAACAGTACAAACAGCATCCGGAACAAAGTGACGTCCATCGCCAAATAGTTAGCAAATCCGGCACAAACGCCGCCGATTTTCTTTTGGAACATATCTCGTTCCAAGGGCCGCGGGGGGACCTGATAACTAGCCGAAGTCGCCGATACCGGCTTGCCACATTGGGCGCAAAAACGATCCTGATCCAGCATGCGGTTGCCGCAAGTTGTGCAGTACATAAAAGCTCCTTAATAGGTGTTGCATCCAGTCTTACGTTGGAAGGCAGCAAAACGTTCAAAAAAGTTACAAAGAGGCACTGGGCTGAGGAATCAAACATCCGATAGATGGGATGTCTACGTTAGGATAGGCATGTGAGGAGCGAAAGATAGCTATGTTGATTCGAATTCCAAAAGGCTGGGAAATTCCCCAGCGGGAGGCCACCCCGGAAGGTGTCTATTGCAATCGTCGCGACATTTTGAAAGCCGCCGGTTTGCTGGCAGCCTCGCCCATTGCCGCCCTTGCTGCCCCGGCAAATCTATATCCGGCAAAGGTGAACAACCAATACCACCTGGACGTGCCTGTGACTGAAGAATGGGCCGCCACCAGCTACAACAATTACTATGAATTTCACCCCACCGATAAACAGGCGGTGAAGGATCGCGTTGGTAAATTTGTGACCGAGCCCTGGTCCGTCGCCATCGGCGGTCTGGCCGAAAAACCCGGCACGTGGGACATGGACAAAATCCTTAATACTTTCCCTCTTGAAGAACGTCTCTATCGCTTTCGATGCGTGGAGCGTTGGGCCATGGCTGTGCCGTGGACCGGCTTCCCTTTAGCAAGCCTGATCAAAGCAGTGGATCCAAAATCAACGGCGAAATTCGTCCGCTTTGAAACCGTCAATCGACCCGACCAAATGCCCGGCATGCGCGAAGCTCCCTACCCTTATCCCTACTTTGAAGGTCTGCGCATGGATGAAGCCATGCACCCGCTGACCATGGTGGTGACGGGACTCTATGGCAAGAAACTGCCGAAGCAAAACGGTGCTCCCATTCGCATTATCGTCCCGTGGAAGTATGGCTATAAAAGCATTAAGTCGATTGTCAAAATTGACTTAGTCGCTAAGCAGCCGGGAACGTTTTGGAACAAGATCAACTCGTCAGAATATGGTTTTTACTCCAACATCAATCCCAAAAAGCCGCACCCGCGTTGGTCGCAAGCCATTGAACAGGTGATCCCAAATATGGATCGCCGCCCAACCTTGATTTACAACGGCTATGGGGATTGGGTGGCTGGCTTGTATAACGGCAAGGAAGATTGAACCTAAGATTCAGATTGCGCGGCGAAGCATTGCCTGGCAATTTCCCAGTCTTCTTCTGACCGCACTACCAGCACCTGTGGCTTTGTTCCTGCTTGGGAAATCACTTGGTCCATTGGCTTATTTTGGTTCACCGGTTCATCCATGGCTACGCCCAGAAACGCTAACTTGTCAGCAACGGCAGCTCGAACTTCCGGTGAATTCTCCCCAATTCCCGCTGTGAAAACCAGAGCATCCAAGCCACCCATTGCAGGAATCAGGCCAGCCACAAAGCGCGCGATGCTGGAGGTATAAATGTCAAACGCTAAGCGCGCGGGTTCACTGCCGCCTTGCATTGCCGCCAACAGTTCCCGCATGTCGCCCGATATTCCAGTGATCCCTTTCAAGCCTGACTCCTGGTTCAATTCGGCTTCCAACATATCTGCCGAATAGCCATATTGGCGCACCAAGTGAATCAAAATTCCCGGATCTACAGATCCGCTACGTGTCCCCATCACTAAGCCGTCCAGTGGTGTAAAACCCATGGTCGTTGCCACGGAAACCCCGCCAACAACTGCGGCCAGGGAACAACCGTTGCCTAAGTGCGCCGTCACAATCCGCGACGCTGCCAGTTCCCCACCCAATAACTTTGCCGCGTGATGTGAAACATACTGATGGCTGATTCCGTGAAATCCATACCGTCTAATGCCGCGTTCCAACCAGTGCGACGGACCCGCATAAACATAAGCTTCCGGCGCTAACGTGGTGTGGAATGCCGTGTCAAAAACTCCATACTGCGGAACCTTGGGACCCAACATTCGCTCCATCTCATCCACAATTTCCAACTGCATGGGATTGTGGGATGGCGCAAATGGACTGAAACCCATGGCTTGTTGTTGTACTTCTGGCGTCAGCAAAACTGCTTTATGAAAGAGTGATCCGCCATGCACAATGCGATGCGCAGCAACGTCTGGAACCATCGGCAATGCCGCAGTCAGTTGACGAAGAATTGTGGAGACATCAGGATTTGGGATTTCCGATTCCTGCAGTTTTCCCTCAGCAGTGGAAATGGTCAGCCGTGCCGCAACTTGTTTGCGCGACCAATCTGCGTGGGCCTGCCAGACAGGCTTTTGCGATTCACCCACCCAATCAAACAAGTGGCATTTCAGACTGCTGGAACCGGCGTTCAATACTAAAATCTTCATGCTTCCAGCTACAGCTTCAGCAGTGTCCGCAGACGCTTTGTCTGCACCCGGCTCACCGGCACTTCCGTTTGCCGCTTATCGTCCATCTTTAATTGAAATGTACTCTTAAACCAGGGGATTACTTCACGAATTCGATTAATATTCACTAGCCAGGAACGGTGTACCCGCCAGAACTGTTCCGCATCCAAACTGGATTGCAACTCTTCCATGGTGGCGTAGTTGGTCTCACCTTCCACCCCTGCCGCGACCACGGAAATTACTCCATCATCAATCCGCGCATAAATAATTTCCTGCGAATCAATAATGTAATGACGACCTTCTTTGCGCACCAGAATCTTAGCTCGTTGCGGCGCAGTTGGCCGAGGTGCTTCACTAGTTTCCGCTATAGCCGTTTCCGCTATGGCCGCTTCCGCAACACGATTTCTTTCAGCCACCGCACGACGCGCCCGTTCAATAGTCTGCGCCAAACGTTCCTTCTCAATGGGCTTCAATAAATAGTCTGTGGCTTCCTGGTGGAATGCTTCCACCGCATAGCTTTCGTAAGCCGTCGCCATCACGAAATAAGGAAGGGTGGCGTTCTTTTCCCGCAAGCGGCGAATCACTCCAATGCCGTCAAGCCCAGGCATTTCTACATCCAGGAACACCAGGTCAGGCTCAGAGTTCTCGATAAGATTTACGGCGTCTAATCCGTTCTCTGCTGTGGCAATTATTTCAATATCTGGAAAATCACGAAGAAGGAACAGCAACTCATCACGAGCCAATAATTCATCGTCGACGACTACGGTGGAAATCGTCGAAATTGTCGCGCGAACGGGCATGACAGTGATAGTATAACATTGAGCCGGATTTTCACTTCAACCTTAAGCCCCTAATTAGGAGTTACTCTAGATTGCCACAAAAATCAAATGTGCAGATTGCGCCCGCCAAGGGAAAACTGGGGATTCTTATCCCTGGAATTGGGGCCGTCAGCACCACATTCATTGCCGGTGTAGAAGCAGTGAAACGCGGATTAGGGGAACCAGTCGGTTCTCTTACTCAGTTGGCTACCATTCGTTTAGGAAAGCGGACCGATAACCGAACCCCTAAAATAAAGGACTTCGTTCCTCTTGCAGATTTGAAAGATCTTGTCTTCGGTGGTTGGGACATTTACGAAGATACCGCTTACGAAGCTGCCACCAATGCCAAGGTTTTAGATAAGGAAATTCTTCTAAAGGTGAAAAAACCGTTAGAAGCAATTCGCCCCATGACCGCTGTATTCGATCAGGAATATGTCAAGCGCATCAACGGTCCCAACGTTAAAAAAGCCAAGACCAAGATGGACAAGGCCAAAATGTTAATGGCCGACATCGCCAATTTCAAGAAGGATCATAAGTGCGCCCGCTTGGTGATGATCTGGTGCGGTTCCACTGAAGTATTTATTCGAGCTTCTCAGGTCCACTCATCCATCAAAGAATTTGAAGCGGGCCTGCGCAACAACGATCCCATGATCGCCCCTAGCCAAATTTATGCATACGCCGCCATCATGAGCGGTGTGCCATTTGCCAATGGTGCGCCTAACTTGACTCACGATATTCCTGCTCTGTTAGATCTGGCTCGTGAGCGTGGTGTTCCCATCTGCGGCAAAGATTTCAAAACTGGACAGACTTTTTTAAAGACCCTGTTGGCACCTGGTTTCAAGGCTCGTATGTTGGGTGTGGAAGGCTGGTTCTCCACCAATATTCTGGGCAATCGCGATGGCGAAGTGCTGGAAGATCCAGGTAGTTTTAAGACCAAAGAAGAGACCAAACTCAGCGTGCTGGAACAGATTCTGCAGCCCGATCTGTACCCCATGCTGTACAAAAATCTTTACCACGCAGTTCGCATTAATTATTACCCACCCCGTGGCGACGCAAAAGAAGGCTGGGATAACATTGATATCTTCGGCTGGCTGGGCTATAAGATGCAAATCAAGGTGGATTTTCTGTGTCGCGATTCCATTCTGGCCGCCCCCCTAGTCTTGGATCTTGTGCTGTTTCTGGATCTGGCCCAACGCGCAGGCATGAAGGGTATTCAAGAATGGCTGTCGTTCTATTTCAAAGGTCCAATGACGGCCCCTGGTTTATATCCTGAGCATGATATTTTCATCCAACTGATGAAGCTGAAAAACACCCTGCGTTGGATGCAAGGCGAAGATTTAATTACCCACTTAGGTAATGAGTATTACGACTAACTGATAGAGAGTATTTTTCCGTAAATGAAAGTATTAGTAATAGGCGGCACTCTCTTCATCGGTCGGACACTAGTTCAGGAATTAGTGAAATCCGGTCATGAAGTAACAGTGCTCCATCGCAAATCCGAGCACGACCTGGGCAAGAAAGTTCTCAATCTGCAGGCAGATCGCAATGATGCCGCACAGATAAAAGCCGCTTTAACGGGCAAGAACTTTGAGGTTGTGTTTGACAACGTATACGATTGGGAACGCGGCACCACCTCGGCGCAAGTAGAAGCTTGCGCCCGGGCGGCTTCCGGTGATGCACTCAAACGTTACGTGTTCCTATCCAGTGTGGCCGCCTACGCCGACGGCTTGAATCACTACGAAGGCGATGCACTAGCCGCTGAAAATCACCCCGACGTCTACATGCGCAATAAAGCCATGACCGAACGGATGCTGTTCCGGCTTCATCAAAGGCATCAATTTCCGGCAGTCACGTTGCGCCCTGCTTACATCTACGGTCCGGGCAATCCTTATTATCGGGAAGCATTTTTTTGGGATCGCATTCGCGATGGACGTCAGGTGATTGTGCCCAGTGACGGCCGTCGGCTAATGCAGTTCGTTTTTGTGAAAGACTTGGTGCAGGCCTGTCTGCAAGCCATGGATGAACCAGCAGCAGTAGGCCATGCTTTCAACATTGCCACGCCAAAACCTCAAACTCAAAACGACCTGGTGCAAGCTTTGGCCGATACAGCAGGTAAGAAGGTTGAGATCATCCGCATCCCTCGAGAACGTATTCTTAGAGCAGGCGGACATCCTTTGGGTCCGCAACTCTACTTCGGAATTTATTTCGACATGCCTCCCATTACTATGTTGGTGACCAAAGCGCAGCGCGTATTGAAATTCAAACCCACCGATTTCCCCACCGGCATGAAAGAAACGTATAAGTGGTGGAAAGCCCACAACCACTTCCCGCCGCCAAATTACGCATTTGAAGATTCGCTCCTATCAAAGCTGGCAGAGTTAACAGCCCGTCAAGTCCACGCCTAATTTAGGAGATTTCATGCTACCGAGCCGTGACCGCAAGGGAGCGGTGTTTCAAATGCATGACAAGCTTCGCTCCAACACTTGAAGCTATCCGATTTCTGGAAAACGAAATGACATTGGGCTGGGAAGCTTGTCCCACTAACTCCCCCAAAAAAACACTCCGCATCGCCGAACCAAGCCGCTGAATGTTATCCTCTCTGCTATGCATCGCTTCCCATTGGCCGCACTTTTGCTCAGCAGTCTTATCTTCGCCGAAGGTACTTATCAACGCCCTCCCAAAGAAATCTTAGATGTTCTTAACGCGCCACGAACAGGCAACGTTTCGGTAAGTCCTACCCATACTCATCTATTAATTGAAACCGTTGTTAGCAATCCCACCATTGCCGATATCGCCAAACCCATGCTGCGTCTGGCCGGCTTTCGCATTGACCCCGCAACCAATGGCCGCCACCTTACCAGTTACATCACCGGCTTATCTATCAAGCCAATCAGTGCTGCCGCTGAAACCAGAATCGCATTGCCAACCAATGCGAAAATCTCTTCGCCACGTTGGTCTGCTGATGGCAAACATATCGCCTTCACCAACGCCGCAGCCAATGTAACTGAGCTTTGGGTGATCGACGTTGCAGAAGGCAAAGCCCGCAAGCTGACCGGAGTTGCCGTCAATGCCGCTATCGAAAATCCCTTGCCGCTCACCGCCGCACCTTTCGATTGGATGCCGGATCAACATACCCTCTTAATAAAACTTGTCCCGACGGAACGTGGTCCAGCACCCACCGAACCTTCCCAACCACCTGGTCCCGCAGTGCAGGAAAGCTCCGGTAAAGCAGCGCCCGTACGCACCAATCCAGACATGCTGCGTAACCCTTACGATGAACAATTGTTCAGTTACTACGCAACTTCTCAGCTCGCTTATGTCGATACTAATTCCGGTAAAACTACGCTCATCGGAAAGCCGTCCATCTTCTTGAATGTTGACCCTTCCCCCGATGGCAATTACCTATTGGTGACCCGACTCAGTAAACCATTCTCGTACCTCTACCCCGCCACATCCTTCCCCCGATCAATAGAAATTCTCGACACGAAAGGAACAGCCGTTTATACCGTTGCCAACCTTCCCTTGGCCGATCGCGTTCCCATTGAAGGTGTCTCCACCGGATCTCGTGATACACGTTGGATTCCTACCGAACAAGCCGTCATCGTTTGGACCGAAGCACTGGATGGTGGTAATCCGAAAGAGAAAGTTCCCAATCGGGATAAGTTGATGACTTACAGATTGAATAAGTCCCCTATGGAAATTGCCAAAACAGAACATCGTTTACAGAGCGTTGCCTTCGCTAGCAATGGGGCACTTTGGATCACTGATTATGACCGCACTCGTAAGTGGATTCGCACTGTCGAAAGGAAGGGTACAGATTCCCATGAGTTATTCGCACGCAACCAGCAGGATCATTATAAGGACCCTGGACTTCCTGTAACTCAAACCACAACCAACGGTCAAAGGGTCATTGAAACCAACGGGGATTTCGTATTTCTCCACGGTCAGGGTGGGTCCTCCACAGGCGACCGTCCGTTCTTAGATCGCATGAATACAACAACTCTGAAGAAAGAGCGGCTGTTTCAATCCGCCGAAGATAAGTTTGAAAACTTCGTTGCCCTTCTTTCCAACGACGGATCTAAAATTCTGATCAGCCGTGAAAGCCCCACCGAACCGCGCAACTACTTCATTCGTGAAAGTAGCGGCAAGCTAACCGCTGTTACTGATTTTCCTGATCCCACACCACAGTTACGAAACATCAAAAGCCAGTTAGTAACTTACAAACGTCCCGATGGTGTGCCGCTCTCTTTCACACTCTACTTACCGCCAGATTACAAACCGGGTACTCGATTGCCCGCAGTTGTCTGGGCTTATCCCGTTGAATTTAACGATGCCAATACTGCCGGGCAAGTAACTGGTTCCACCAACCACTTCACGTCCATCACAGGAATGTCCCATCTGTTTTTCTTGTTACGCGGCTACGCAGTTCTGGACAACACGGCAATGCCCGTAGTGGGCGATCCGGAAACAGTCAACAACACATACATTGAGCAAGTAGTCGCATCGGCCAAAGCAGCAATCGACAAGGCCGCAGAGATGGGCGTGATCGACCCTAACCGAGTAGGAGTAGGCGGCCACAGTTACGGAGCTTTTATGACCGCAAATCTACTTGCTCATTCCAATTTGTTCAAGGCAGGCATCGCCCGCAGTGGAGCATATAACCGCACGCTCACTCCCTTCGGATTCCAATCGGAAAGGCGAACCCTGTGGGAGGCTCGCGATATCTACATGGGCATGTCTCCATTCATGGCCGCTGACAAAATCAAAACCCCCATCCTGTTCACCCATGGCGAAGCAGATAATAATCAGGGCACATTCCCCATTCAATCGGAACGAATGTATCAAGCGGTACGCGGCAATGGAGGAACAGCGCGCCTGGTCATGCTGCCCCATGAATCGCACGCATATTCCGCCAGGGAATCAATTGAACATGTTTTGTTTGAAATGATCAGTTGGTTCGATAAGTACGTGAAAGGCGCCGAGTAGTTCCCAAGCGATAGTAAAGGAATATTTCCTTATCATTCAACCACTTCGCTTTTAGGACCATCCATAACATGATGGCCTCAGTGCTATTGTGGCATCAGGAAGAAACAACGCTGGCCAGCGATCTTCTCAACAGTAAGTCCGCGCGCGGCAATTTTGGATAACCGGCTGTCTCAATGTTAGATAACTCTTAGCACTTAGTAAGTTGTGGCGATCGAAAAGTGCCGCTGTTAGTCAGCTACGCTACCGTGGTGGGTAGCCAAAGAGACGAAGACAAAAAGACAGCCGGAAATCCAGTCCACTAAATGCAGAGCTATACCCTTCCCCAAGCTGTTACAGAACGTATGTGTTACCGAGCCGTGACCGCGAGGGAGCGGTCTTTTAAACACAGGTCATCCCAACAACTAAGTGGGATAGGCATCCTTACCAACCAACTTAAGTGCCATCGCCTTGGCTCCACGAAGGTCCGTCTTCCCAGTGCCCAGGCTAGGAATCGCATCAATGGCATAGTAATTCTCTTTCTTAGGAATCCACAAAGCAGGCAATTCACTTTCGGAAAGTTTCTTCCACAATTCCATCGGCGCAATCTCCGAACCAGAATACAACACCACCAACCGTTCGCCGCGCACCTCATCCGGGATGCTGGTCACGTGACACAGCGCATCGCCCAGTACAACATGCAACGCTTCTTCCACTTTCAAATGTGGCACCATCTCACCGCCAATCTTGCTGAACCGTGCCAACCGGTCCGTGATTTTCAAAAAGCCTTCCTCATCCATCACCCCAATGTCACCAGTAATGTAATAGCCGTTATACATCGCTCTTGAAGTCAATTCCGGCTGACCAACGTAACCAGCCATCAAGCTGGGGCTCTTCACTAACAGCAAACCTTCAGACCCTGTTTCCACCGGCTCAAATGTATCTGGATCGACAACTTTCACTACCGTGCCAGGAATAGGACAGCCCACCGTTCCTGTCTTATGACCTTTCTGTGCATTGGCGGAGTCATTAAAATCAGGAACGTTCAGGCTGATCACTGGAGACATTTCTGTGCAGCCATATCCTTCCATAACTTCCACACCGTACTTTTCGCGAAACCCTTGCGCAACGGATTCCCGCAGCTTTTCTGCCGCAACAATCACCCAACGCAAATGGGCGAACTGCTCTTTCGTGACCTTACGCAAATAGCCCGTACAGAACGTCGGCGTCGACACCAGGAATGTGGCTCCATGCTTTTCCGCCATCTCCCCCACAATCTTGGAATCCATCGGCGAGTAATGATAGACAGCTTTGAACGCCTTCAACAAAGGAAACCACATGGTGCAGCAGTAGCCGAACGAATGGAACAATGGCAGCGCCCCTAACAGGCAATCACTTTCATTAACCGGGAATACTTGTGCGGTTGCTCGTAGGTTAGACAGCACGTTGAAGTGCGTCAACTGCACACCCTTGGGGATGCCAGTGCTGCCACTGGAAAAAATCACTGTGGCAATGTCATCGGGTTTTGCCGCGCACAATGTCCGCGCAGGATTTAGACGAGCTTGTAAAGCTGCTTTGGCTTTATCCCATGCCGTGAACTTTGTCATCAACTCATCAAAGAAAACCATCCCCGGCCGTTCAGCAATTTTGGCTTTCTCAATAAAAGCTCTCGTCGTGAAAATTGTCTTCAACCCACATAACTCGCTGCTCACATCCAACAGGTCGGGACCAGTTGTGTAGTTCAAGTTCACCGATGTGCGCGCCGCAAACGATACACCCAAGTTAGCCAACACTCCGCCCACCGAAGCAGGCAATAGCAAGCCAATGCGCTCCTCGCCAGGCTTTGCACTATCCAACCAATTGCCAATCAGCAAGGCTGCAATCAAACATTCTCCATAGGTCAACTGCTTGTCCGATGAATCGGCAATCGCAATGCGCTTCCAGTTGCGACGAGCCGTAATCACAAACTGCACCGGCAGCACGTCGCTTGCTTCCTTCCGCTCTGTCCAGGCCTTCGAACCTAAATCCGCAATCACTTCCCTCAGTTTCATAGGGCTGATGTTCGCATCCATTGGTTCCCCATAATATATACCCAACTTCTTGCGCCACGGTCGGCTCCAATTGGCGAACGATGCGCCGCGCAAAACAGAAAAGGGCATGTCCAGTGTTCGATCCAGCCACACTGGAATAATAGGTACGCCCGTGCCTTCCACAATGCGTTCAAACCCCCGTTGAAAGGGCAGTAAATTACCAGTACGCGAAAGTGATCCTTCTGGAAATATTCCTACCAACTCGCCGGATTGCAATTCGCGTTTGCCAGCTCGCAGAGATTCAATCACATCCCGTTTCGAATTTTGTGAAACAGGGATCGACTTGAACGCCTTAAAGAACCAATGGCCCCAACTGGATTCATAGTAGGGTCGCCAAACCATCCAACGGATGAACCGTGGCGTGGCGACGCCGGTGAGGATGGTATCAATAAACGAAGTGTGGTTAGAAATCAACATGGCCGCGCCCGTAGATGGAACGTATTCCTTGCCTACCGCCTTCACGTCGAACATGGTGTTCAACCAGGCACGGAACGCAAATCGCATCACCAGTTCCGGCATGACGTAGATCACCGCTATCGACGCCACCAATTCCATTAATCCCACGCTTGCAAAAATCCAGCGGGGAGGCAGTTGCAAAACTTCGTTGAGCAGATAGTACAAACCACTTGCTGAAATCACGCCCAGCATGTTGTAAAAGTTGTTGGTGGCAATCAGTCGACCCTTTTCCGTAGGGTCTGGCTTTTCCTGCAAGTAGGCATTCAACGGAACAATAAACAGCCCGCCAGCCAGGCCAATCATCACCAGCCAGATTGCAGCCCAGGTGAACGAAGTAGCCCCGCTAAGGGCCATTGCAAATAGGCCCATAAGAATGGAGCCAAGCGGCACCATGCCCAGTTCCACATAGTCGCCACTGATTTTTCCGGCGATCACCGACCCAATGCCAATGCCCACCGCCAGCGCCGCCGCCAGCAGTCCCGCGTCAGATTCGCTAACCCCCAGCGTCAACCGGCTGAACATCAACATGTTCATTTGAAATAGTGCGCCAACAAACCAGAAGAAGCTGATGCCCACAACAGTCAGCCAAAGTGTGCGCTGGCCCGCCATCCGTTTTGTGCCGTCCACAATTTCTGCAAACGGATTCCAATGCACCCGGCCCGTTGCCCCGCTTGCTTGGACCTTGGGAATTCCCAGACTGGTTAATGAACCAATCAGAGCCAGTGCAAGCAACACGCCGCCCATTTTCATCGGCTCTAATTTCCAGTGCTCATAGAGCATGGTGCCAAGGCTGGCCCCCAGTACGATGGCGGCGAATGTGGTCATTTCCAACAGTCCGTTGGCCCGTGCCAGATCCGATTCCGGCAGCATCTCTGGAAGAATGCCGTACTTGGCGGGACTGAAGAAATTCGCTTGGATCGCCAGCAGAAACAACACCACCAGCAAGTATTCAATGCGTCCGTTGACCAATGCGCCGATGCCCACCAGCATGATTACGATTTCAAATGCTTTGGTTGAAATCAGAACGCGAGTCTTTGAGAATCGGTCAGCCAGTTGCCCAGACCATCCTGCAAACAACAGGAATGGAATCACGAAGACTGCCCCGGCCAGTGCCAGCCACTTGCCTTTTTCGGCAGCCATTTCTACGGCCACCACGCTGACGATCATTTTATAAACGTTGTCGTTGAACGCACCCAGAAATTGGGTCCAGAGGAAACATTGGAATCCGCCGTTTTTGAGAAGTCTGCTATAGCTTGAATTTGCCATGGAATTGTTTAATGCACGGGAAGCGCCAAGCGCACTTGGATATCTTCCCACGTATTTATATGGGCTTGCAGGATTCCTTTGAATAATGCAGTGTACACAAAATGGATAAGAGTGACATAAAATGTATCCATGACTCTTTGGACACCAGCCGAACGAAACTTTCTGGATGCTGTGGCTCGTCTGGCCTACGCCAACCCTTTTTTACCCGAGCGCATTGAACTGGAAAAGAGCGCCTTGGGCAAACAGTTTGTTCCTGTTGCCTTGTTCTGGAGCAGTTCCCCTTCTGACCCTGAAGCCGTCAGTCCCAATGTTTGGAAGATTGCCGAAAAGCTGGAGCCGTTGCTTACCCGATCACGGGATCGTATCGCTGCTGCCACCGATCTATCGAATGCTGATGCTGTGCTATACGAAGCCGCTGTCCATAATTTGCTCTATCAACGCTGCTACCCGGAGTTCGTTGCAAGCGGTCGCGCACGATGGGGCTTTTATAAAAAGTTCCTTTCCGATTGGGATTTCTTCTTTCACATTCCAGGCAAGCAGTTTGAAACGCAGTTGCAACCGGCACATGTGTTCGCCTGCTTCTGGCATATTCAGCGGGCATTTCATCATATTTTTGACGGCATCATCGGTAATTCGTTGCCTGCGGCAAAGTTAAGGGCCAGCGTTTGGGAGTCCGTATTCACGCACGACATGCACCGCTACCGGCGGTCACTCTATAAGAAGATGGCCGAGTTTCCAACGCTTATCACCGGACCTTCCGGGAGCGGCAAAGAGATTGTGGCCAGGGCTATCGCTGGTTCACGATACGTTGCCTTCAATCCTACTCGTATGAGTTTTGAGGAACCTAAAGATGGTCTGCGCGAGGAGCTTTTTCACGCCATCAATATGGCCGCGCTTTCTCCGGCATTGATCGAATCGGAATTGTTCGGCCATCGTCGCGGAGCATTTACTGGAGCTGTTGGAGATCGAAAAGGGTACCTGGAATCCTGTCCTCCCACTGGATCAATTTTTCTGGACGAACTCGGCGAAATGGATTTTGGTCTGCAAGCGAAGCTGCTGCGCGTGCTGGAGACCAGAACCTTTCAGCCCGTTGGGGACGTCGTATCGCGCAAATTTGAGGGCAAGCTGATTGCCGCAACCAACCGTGACCTGGGGGCGGAAATCGTCAAAGGAAACTTTCGGGAAGACCTGTATTACAGGCTTTGCGCGGATCGAATTGAAGTACCCGCCTTGGCTGAACAGTTGCAAGACAGGCCAGAGACTTTACGGGAACTGGTGCTATACATGGCTCGGCGTGCTGCTGGTGACGACGCGGAAGCTTTGTCGCAACAGGTGGATGCTTGGATCAAGAAGGAACTGCCTACTAACTATTTGTGGCCGGGGAACTACCGAGAGTTGGAACAATGCGTGCGGAACATTTTGATTCGTCGCACCTACAAGCCCCTGGAACAGACAAGACCCGTCACGGAAGATATTTTTTATCAGCGGATGAGCCGCTGTGAAGTGACCGCAGCAGAAGTGTTGGGGTTTTATTCCGCCTTGGTATATTCCGAATGTGGCAGCTATGAAGAGACGGCCAAGCGCATAGATTTAGATCGTCGCACAGTGAAGCGTCACGTTAATGCGCACTCAATGCGCTAAAAAATAGATCTTTGAAAAGCTCCGCGCGTGCGCCGATTGCCACCTTTGCGTTGTGCGATAACCCAGGCGATGCTTGCGAGCGTCCTTCTTCGGGCTTATCTCGCTTAATGCGAATGGTTAGGTTTTCCGAAATCAAAACGCGAGGATCAATCAAGGCTACAGCAGCCAGCGGGTCCCATGCCTGATAAATGCCTTGCTCAACCACACCCTTTTCGCTCAGCAGCAATTGCAGCACGGTTTCCCCCAGCTTGTTCTTTTTCAATTGCTCCAATTCTTTTAGAAACTCCGGACCAATGGGGACACGGCTAGTGGCATCTAACGGTACCAAACGAACAGGCAGCCCAGCGTTGATCACTCGTTCCGCAGCCAACGGATCAATAAAGAAATTCCATTCCGCTGAAAGATTGTCGGTCTTGAAAGAACCGCCATCGCCCAGGTTCCCTTGCACTCGAACAGCACCACCCATGATCACCAGGTTCTGAATTACCTTTGCGGCGTTCTTTGAACCTTCCAGCCCTTCGGCAAGGTTAGTAAGTGGACCCAGTGCAAGCACAACCACGGGGTGCTTGGTATCTTTCAATCGCTTCTTATAAAACTCTGCAGCAGTCTGTTTTTGCGGACTGCTTTTCGGCTGTGGAAGTTTCAGTTCAGACAAGTTGTCCGAAGTTTCGCGCCAAGCCTTAGGAAATTCTGCTGATCCAGCAAGCGGCTTGTTCCGACCAATATAAACCGGCACATCTCCTTTACCGGCGTGTTCCAAAAGACGGATGACGTTAGCGGCTCCTCGATCCACATGAGCCAGGCCATTGGCTATGGTGATGGCCTCAATTTTCACATCGGGCTGAGCCAGCAGGTAGGCGATAGCCATCATGTCATCCACGCCACAATCCGTGTCGATAATCACTGGAGCGTTCAATGCGGCAAGCAGTAGAAATGGAATCATAGTTTCTTATCGAGTAACACAGCTACAAAATCAGGCTCACTGGCGGCCAGAACATTTTTAGGAATGTAACAGTAGCCGTTGTCGCCCCATTGCGATCCCCAGGAATTTTTCACGGTATAAAAATTGCCAGTGTAGCCGCAAAGAAGCATGGCATGCCTTCCGTGCATGCCGCTGGGTTCTTCCGCTGCATCCACGCTTCCTGCGCGTCCAACTTCGGAAAAGCGCGGACCGGTATTCATGGAAAGTTGCACTGGACATCCTGCGCTGAGCACTTTTTTCACGTCTTCCAGCGCAATGGGCCAAGGCTTGGCTGGAAGGCGATGCTGTTCTGCATCGGCAGCCATTTGCTTTTCATCCACCAATGGTTGGGGTGAATCATCAGGCCACAGCATCTGTCGACAGGTGCCACCCTGAGCCAGAACTTGTCCGGGTTCCACGCCAGGCACAGTGCCATCACCACCTTGATAAGCGTAACGAAAACTTTGCGCGTCGCCTTGCATTTGCTGGAACTGCAACATAGTGTAGTTCGCGGATAGGCGCGGTGCTTCTCCACTCATAATGTTATGAGCCATCTCCGTTGCATGAGTCCAGGCAAAGGCGGCGCAGCGCGAGGTCTGTTTCTGATCAGCCACCGGAGTGGCATATTTGCGAAGGTCCACGGAGTCTTGCTGCTGCACGTTCTCAAAGGCAGCAGGCAAGGGCTGCGGCTGCAATCGCTCGCCTCCGCCGGGAACGGAAACCTGCATATTACTGAAATCGATGCCACCATAGCGCGCTTGCAAAATACTGAGCATTGCCATGGGCAGAAAGCCGTAACCAAACAATTTTCCATCACGTTCAAACAGGTTCACAGATTCTGAACTGCCTGGTGCCAACTGCTCAAAGTTCTTTTCGAAGTTCGGATTCTCAAACGGCTTAAAGCCGCTATCGGCAAGTTGTGTGGTTAGCGTGTCCCCGAAAAAGGGATGGTCGCCGAATATATTTTCAGCGGATTGCTGATAATCTGCAGTGCTCCAGCCACCTTCGTCATCTTCGAAATCAGCTTCGCCAGCATTGGGAAAGTCTTCGGCAGATGCAAAGACGTCCTGGTCTATATCGGGTAGATCCTCGTCAGTGGAATCGTCATCATCGTTATTGCTATCTGGCTCCTGCTGATCGGGGTCTTCGTCGTCCTGTTGGTCCTCTTCGTTTAAATCCTGATCATCTTGATCGGGCTCCTGATCATCGAAGTCGCTAGAGCTGAAGTCGTCATCATCGGGATTGCAGGAATAGCGCATAGTCTTATCTCAACATACACGACGTCTGTTGTTATAGAAAAGTTCCAGCAGCGTGGCCCGACGCCCAGGCCCATTGGAAATTATAGCCGCCCAAGTGACCAGTGACGTCCACCGCTTCGCCGATGAAGAACAGACCTGGCATTTTTTTAGACTGCATAGTTTTTGACGATAACTCATCCGTACTAATGCCGCCCACCGTGACTTCGGCCTTTTCATAACCTTCGGTCCCAGCGGGATCTACCCACCAATCCTGCAATCCAGTGGCGATGCTGCGGAGTTCTTTTTGTGAAGCTTGTATTAAAGGACGCGACACAATTGGATCTGTAAACCAGGCATCTACGAATCGTTGCGATAAGTATTTTGTGATGGCAGTTTTCGTCTCCACCTGATCGCCGTGTTGCTTGCGATCGAGCAACTCCTGTTCCAGTAGAACTCCAGGAATCAAGTTGAATCGGACCGTATTAGAGCGCTGCCAATAGGAGGAAATTTGCAGTACCGCCGGGCCACTTAAGCCGCGATGTGTAAATAGTAGTTTTTCTGGAAAAGCTCTGCCACCAATGCTGGCAATGGCTTCAGTGGAGACTCCAGCCAGATCCTGAAACTTCTTGCGGTCCTGTTCGTGAAAGGTGAGCGGCACCAAGCCTGGGCGGGTTTCCACGATCTTCAATCCAAACTGCCTGGCCAGTTCGTAAGCAAGTCCAGTGGCACCCATTTTAGGAATAGACAGTCCGCCAGTTGCCACAATCAGGCAGGGGGCGCTGAATTCACCCTGTGAAGATTCAACGATGAATTCCGTAGTGCGTCGAATGGCGGCAATCTTGCAGTTCAAAATCAGTTGGCCTTTGAATTCGCCCAGGAGCATGGCCACAATTTGAGACGCACTCTGATCGCAAAACAGTTGCCCCAACTTCTTATCGTGATACGCGATTTTGTGCTTTTCTACAAGTGCAATGAAGTCCAGTGGAGTGAAACGTGCCAGCGCAGATTTGGCGAAGTGTGGATTGGCTGAAAGGAAGTTTTCCGCGCGCGTGCCGGTATTGGTAAAGTTGCAACGACCACCGCCCGAGATCAGAATCTTGCGACCCGCTTCGCTGTTATGCTCCAGCAGTACCACGCGCTGACCGCGTTGCGAGGCCGTGATGGCGCACATAAGCCCGGCCGCCCCGGCCCCAAGAATGATTGCGTCAAATTGCTTAGACAAGCTTTAGGATAATCTAGGATATGTCCCCAGAGGAAAAATCTTTGAACCGCCCAAATAATTTATTCAAAACTTTTCGTTTGTTAATGTTGTTTTCCGCATTGCTTCTTTCCGTAGCTGCTTCCAATGCCCAGGTAGTGATCAGCCAGGTCTATGGGGGTGGTGGAAATTCTGGGGCCACGCTGAAGAACGATTATATTGAGATATTCAACGCCGGTACTTCCACAGTTGATCTTTCCACCTATTCCGTACAGTATTCTTCGGCTACGGGAACAAGCTGGGCCAAGACGAATTTGACTGGGACTATTGCAACTGGACAATATTATTTGGTTCAGGAAGCAGTTGGTGCTGGCGGTACGACGAACCTTCCGGCACCGGACGCCACAGGCACCATCGCCCTGTCCGCAACTGCTGGCAAAGTGGCCTTGGTGAATAATCAAACGGCCATGTCCATTGCCTGCCCAGGCAGTGCACAGGGTGTTGTTGATCTTGTGGGGTTCGGACCCACTGCAAATTGTTTTGAAGGGGCGGCATCCACTGCGGCACCGGCGAATGCAACTGCGGTGTTGCGTGCCAGCGGTGGTTGCACCGATAGCAATAACAACGCAACCGATTTCACAGTTGGCACACCGAACCCACGCAATACCGCATCCACGACGAACCCTTGTTCGGGTAGTTCGCCCATAACCATCTCAAACGCAAACACTCTGGGTGCTGGGACAATCAACGCGTTATATTCGGTTACATTCCTGCCCAGTGGCGGAGCAGGTTCTGGTTATACGTTCTCTCTATCCAGCGGAACTTTTCCAAACGGACTTACCTTGACGGGTGCCGTTCTCAGTGGAACTCCTACAGTTGCCAATACCTTTACATTCACTCTCCTGCTATTGGATGGAGCAAGCAATAGCACCACCAAGACATTCACGCTAGTGATCAATTCCCCAGGATCTTGCACAACGACACATACTATTTCTGCGATTCAGGGAAGCGGTTCCACATCCCCTGTTGTTAGTCAGGCTGTAACTACCAGCGGCATAGTGACAGCACTTCGTACCAATGGTTTCTTCATGCAAATGGGTACCGGTGATGGAGACCCAAGTACTTCTGACGGCATTTTCGTTTTCACTTCCAGTGCCCCTAGTTCTGCGGTTGGCAGCCTGGTCTGCGTGTCTGGAACCGTGACTGAGTTCCGTCCATCCACTGATCCTTTCAGCCCGACCATGACGGAGATCAGCAGTAGTCCGGTTGTAACTCTATTGAGCACCGGCAACCCATTGCCTGCCCCTGTGATTCTGACCACTGCCGATACGAATCCAGCAGGCGGGCTAGATGTTCTGGAACGGTTCGAAGGGATGCGCGTGCAGGTTCCGTCCATGACTGTTGTTGGTCCAACGCAAGGAACCATCACCGAAAGCAGCGCCACTTCCACCAGTTCGGGATTGTTCCTGGGTGTGATCACTGGCATTGCGCGTCCATTCCGTGAGCCTGGTGTGCAGTTGCCCGATACTCTTCCGGCGGGTTCCCCTGGGGCCGTTCAACGTTGGGATGGTAATCCGGAAATCATTGCGGTGAATTCCACCGCCTTGGGTGGGGCTGCCATCAATGTGGCCGCAGGTGCCATTCTAACGAACGTGATAGGTCCGCTGGATTACAGTCGGCGTGCTTATACGATTGATGCGGAAGCAAGCCCTGGTCCTGGAATCACGAATAATTCGCAGACATTTACTGCGGTTCCCACGCCACTGACTACGGAACTCACGGTGGCTTCGTTCAACATGGAACGCTTCTTCGATACCGTGGATGACCCAACGGTTAGTGATGTTGCGCTGACTCCCACTGCCTTTGCGAATCGGTTGAACAAAGCTTCGTTGGCTATCCGAAACGTCTTGAAGACGCCTGATATTTTGGGTGTCGAGGAGATGGAAAACCTAACCACTTTGCAGTCGGTTGCGAACAAAGTGAATGCCGATGCAGTGACCGCAGGTGACCCCAACCCCAACTATACGGCCTATCTAGTGGAAGGGAACGACATTGGTGGAATCGATGTGGGGTTCCTGGTGAAGACTCCCAAGGTCACAGTGAATTCTGTAACGCAATTCGGATTGAACGCCCTTTACATCAGCCCGGCTACAGGCACATCCGAACTGTTGAATGACCGTCCTCCGTTGGTGCTCAGTGCAACAGTGAGTGGACTTCCGATTACGGTGATCGTGAACCACTTACGATCATTGAACGGTGTGGACGATGCAGTGGATGGTCCCCGTGTCCGTGCCAAGCGGGAAGCCCAGGCGGAGTTTTTGGCGCAGTTAATTCAAAGTTTCCAAAATGCCAGCCCGTCCATAAATCTTGTCTCAGTGGGTGATTACAATTCGTTCCAATTCAGCGATGGGTATGTGGATATGATTGGCGTGATTAAAGGCACTCCAGTTGCGATGAATCAGGTGGTGACGCCACCAACTACCATTACGAATCCGCAGTTGACGGACATGGTGGATACTCTTCCAGCAGCCCAACAATATTCGTATACCTTCAGCGGCAGCGCCCAAGTTTTGGATCATATATTGGTGAACCCGAATGCACTTTCGCGCGTTACTCGCTTTGCTTACGCGCGCAACGATGCTGATTTCCCGGAAACGTATCGCAATGATTCGACCCGCCCAGAACGTATTTCCGATCATGACATGCCGGTGGTTTACATCAATCTGATTCAGACAACGGTAGCTGCTTCTGCGGTGACAATTCCTTTCAACGTGGCTGCGCAATCGGCTTTGTTGACCGCGACGGCTACCAGTAGTGACAGCACGGTGCTCAACGTCGGAACAGTAACTTTCACAGTTGCTCCTATCGGATCGGTGACAGCGAATGTTGTAAATGGAGTGGCATCGGCGACACTGCCTGTGCCTGCTGGTCAGGTTGCGGGCACGTATCAGATCACGGCGGCGTTTAGCGGTAGCGTCAGTTTCCCGACTTCTTTGGACAATACAAAGCTGTTAACGATCCTGGCGGCACCGGTGAAAATTGTTCCAGTGATTATCTGGGCAGCTCCGGCGGCGATCTATCTGGGTAGCGCTTTGAGCGCAGTTCAGTTGAATGCTACGGCGAATGTTGCCGGAACATTTGTGTACACTCCTGGTTTTGGCACGGTGTTGTCTTTGGGGTATGGGCAAGCGTTAGCGGCCACCTTCACGCCGACGGATACGGCGACTTATGCAACAGTGACGGCATCAGTAAGCATCAATATTTTGCAACTACCAACTCCAGCGGAGTTAGTTGTTACACGGACGCTGACGAGGGAAGCTGGCACGAATGACGTTTTGGTGACGGTGCGGCTGACGAATGCCGGAGGCCCAGGGGCGGCCACTTTGACCAATGTTCGAGTGACCAGGGGCACCATTGGCACGGCTTCGCCGAGCACGCCGGTGCTTCCAGTATTAGTGGGCAACATTGTGGGTGGCGGCCAGGCAACGGCGACTCTACGATTCGCTGCGGCTTCGGTAGGTGCATCGGGCGCAGCAGGAGTGCTGAGTTTGGGCGGGACCTATGACCAAGGATCATTCTCGTCGAATGGACGGATTGGGCTGCCATAGTTATGGTTTTGCCGAGAGTATGAAAATTGTTATTTCGATTGAAGACTCGCTTATCTCACACGCTGACAAGGTCGCCCGCGACCTCGGCGTAACCCGTAGCGGTTTGATTGCTGATGCGTTACGAAATTACCTGCAACGGCGAAAGCGAGTCCAGATTGGCGAGCAATTGAATGGGGTTTACGCCGATGGGCTCAGCCCGGATGAAAGCCGCTTAGTTCGAAAGCTCAGACGGAAACTTACAGTCCATAACCGCTGGTGAGTGTCTTCATTTTGGTTTCGTTACTTCCTCGCCATCTGAATTTTCCGAGAGCTCTCGAAGCCTATTCACGCGATGCATTAACGGCTGAACCCAAGAGGTTACCTTGATCGCAATGAGATTCGGTGGTTCTTGGATTGGATGGGTGAAAGAGGCAAATAACTTGAACCTGCAAGTCATTTGGAAGTTCAAGTCGGTATCCAGAGGGTGGTTGTTTAAGTTGAATGTCAACTAAGTTACCGCTACTCCAAAGGCTCGCGTCATCGTGAAACGCCTCTACGAACTCGGGAAACGCCTTTACAAACAAGGGGAGCACCTTTCTGTAGTGGACCCCATTTTTTGGACAGAAAAAAGAGGTTTCTTAGATGGTGTGAAGGGATAGAAAATAAGGAGAGCCAATGCCCAGCACCAGAAAGAATCACCCGCCTTCGTTGAAGGCAAAAGTAGCCGTTGAGGCGAT
>JANXSF010000037.1 GCA_025352795.1 Acidobacteriota bacterium | reverse complement strand
CTAGAAAACTGGAACTGTTGTTCGCTACACTGTGTCATATCAAAGGCCTTTTCCCTTTCCGCTAAAACATGTTTTGATACATATGTTTAGGCTGTTGGTTCAGGCCTTTGGTTACCTCTCTGGTGAGATATACGGGCTAGGCACCCCCGTCGATTCAAGACTCAAGTATCGATCTTTGTGGACGGTCAGGATTAGAACCGTCGTGGTATTCTCAATTCCTAATTAGGATCTTATCGAAGTCCGCCAATATCAGGCGAATTGAAATGTAACCCGTTGAAACGAAACTAACTCGCTAAACGAAGTCGCTGCCCACGAGCCTACCTGAATCGAAATCGCCCGTTGAGACGAACCTAACTCCACCCGCAGCCGCTGCCAACGAGCCCTATCACCATCGAAATCACCCGTTGAAACGAACCTTACTTCCCCTGCACCGCCCAACCAATCCAGCCAAACTCAGCAACCACCAATAAGTCATTCACAACCCATTCAAAATCCTACATCCCTCTCTATCCAAACCACTTAGCATCTCCAGCCCCTCAACAAGTTACCACCCCTCCTGCTAACATCAATTTCAGAGAGATAAGTTCCGGCCGGAATGCTCTTGTTACTCAAAGCCCTCTCCGTCAACGCGGAGGGCGCTCGGGTCGATCCGAGTAGTTATCCAAAAACTGTGTGGGTCGCTAACATGGAATACTCGCATTAGTTACTTGAATGGGAAGTTAGGTAAGTGAATCTGTAAATCAGGTAAAGCTGCTGGGCGGTAGCTTCAGCGAGTGAAGTAACTGCGACCCATCTGTTTTATTGTATTGCAGTAAGTCAGGTCGCGAGGTCTTAGTGTCGACAATGACGCTCACATCCTCTCACCAATTATGTTCAGGGTCAGATCAGAAAAATTGGGTACGCCAGGGAGAATTCATGCCCCTAGGGGACGGGCACGAGCCCCTGGCGTCCCTCGCAGAACAGGTCAAATTGCTCTGCACAACGCCGTCAAACCGTCTTCCAGGATTACAACTGACCCATCCGGTCAGAAATAAAGCCAGTCGAACAACCCTTTTGGACAGCGATTCAGGGGAGATGACGTTGCTGACAGTAACGTTGCACTTCCAGTTCCAAACTTTCCAAACGAGCCTTTTTCCCCCATCTTAACGCTAACTGTTGCGGAATCTGCACTTTTTACATGAGGCAGGTCAGCTTAGCAATTGCTCGCTCGGCAAAAATTTCATCACCGGTAAAAAGTACCGAAGCAACTTATGCCAGACCAATCGGTCTTAGTTTACTAACACGCTTTAATAATCGACCTTCTTCCTGCTTCGCTGCCGTCCGCGCCAACAACCCTGCTGCATCATCCAAGTGCTCAATCATCCGTTGACGCGCCTGCGCCGCATCCCCTTTCCGAATTGCCGATGTGATCCGACGGTGCAGCGTTAACGTATGTTCAGGATCAACCAAACTGGATGTCACCTCCATCAACTTATGCACCGAATGATGCACCACCGTAAACATCATGCTGCATACCCGATTGCCAGATATGCGGAATAACGTCTGGTGATACCGTAAGTCCGCTTCCACAAATCGCGCCGAATCCGCTTTATGCGCTTCCATCCGCGCATGCACCGCAGCCAGTTCTGCCACATCCGCTGCCGTGGCCCGCATCGCTGCCCGCGCCGCCAGTTCCGGTTCCACAATGCGTCTCGCTTCCATTAATTCATGGAACGAAATGCCATCCAATAGGATCAGAAATTCCATTGGCTCATTCAGTATCGTCGGTGCCGCAGCATTCAAATAAGTGCCGTCACCCACCCGTTGCGAAATCACCCCCATGATCTCCAAAACCTTCAACGCCTGCCGTAACGAAGATCGACTGACACCGAAACTTGAAGCCAGTTCCCGTTCTGCCGGAAGTCGTCCCCCTGGTGTCAAACCGCCACTGGAGATCAAATCCTTGAATGCTCCAACCAATCGTGCAGTGACGTCGTCTTTTAATAAAGGTGGCGTTGTTTTACCCATAGGACCGACCAAAGCATAGCACGAGTGTTTGTTTTTATCCAATGAATACACGAATCAGGCTTGACGTGCCTCTTCATTGGTAGTACCATTCCAACAGTCTAAATTTCAGGAGAATCGCCATGCCGCGTCGAAACCAGTTCCTTGTTTCTGCTCTTTTATTTGCCGTCACTCTTACCGCACAGATTCAAACCGGCCGCATTCAAGGAACGCTTTTCGATCCCAATCGAGCCGCCGTTCCCAATGCCAGCATCACCGTAACCAACCGCGACACAAAAGTCACCCGCAAGGTCAATACCAACGAGTCCGGTGCCTACGTAGTTCCTGCTATGGAACCTGGAGTCTACGATATCAGTGCTACGTTCACTGGTTTTAAGACCACCGTACGAGCCGGTGTGGAAATGCAGGTGGGTAAAGATTTACTGCTGGATATGGAACTGGTGCTGGGTGAAACCACCACCGTGGTTGAAGTGAACTCCACAATCCCCTTACTCAATTCTGAATCCGGTTCTGTAAGTCACGTTATGTCCAATAATCAGATTGTGGATCTGCCCTTGAACGGTCGAGGCTTCAGTGAACTGGCCCGACTTACTCCCGGCGTCGTGTTACTTCCAGGCACCGGCAACGTCACTCGCATTCGTCCCGAATTCGTCAATGGCACAACCATCAGCGGCGTCCGAGGGCGTCAGGTATCTTATTACCTGGATGGTGCCGATACCAGCGAACAGCACCAGGGCGGCAGTTGGATTCAAACTTCCATTGACGGATTGCAGGAATTAAGCGTGCAACAGAATGCCTACTCTGCCGAACATAGTCGCTCAGGCAGCTTCTTCAACGCCACTACCAAGTCGGGCACAAACAACCTTCGCGGAACTCTGTATGAGTTTCTACGAAACGAAAAGCTGGATTCCCGTAACTTCTTCGGTGCCACTCGCGACTTACTCAAGCGCAACCAGTTCGGTGCCTCTGTCGGTGCCCCTGTGTGGATTCCCAAACTATATGATGGACGCAATCGTACTTTTTTCTTCTTCAATTATGAAGGCACACGGGAACGGCAAGGCAATGTTGTAAGTCGCACCAGTCCCACTGCCGCCATGCTCACCGGCGATTTCAGCGCAGTAACAAACACGATTTACGATCCACTAACTACGGTTGGCACCACCCGCACTCCGTTTGCCGGGAATCGTATTCCTTCAAATCGTTTGTCTCCGCAAGCTGCTTACTTCAACTCATACATTCCCACTGTGGCTACCCCTGGGGCCACTTTTCGATTCTCGCCTTCCACCGCAGTGGATCAAGATCAAACCACTTCCCGTGTGGATCACACCCTCAGCGATAAACACAAAATCTTCTTCCGCTGGAGCCTCAACAATAACCGTCTGGGTGAACCAGGTGGCGCACCGGCATTGGGCGTGGCTGCATCCAGAACACGTGGCCAGAATTATACAATTGCCATCACCAGTAACTTAAAGCCCACCATCCTCAATGAATTTCGCTTCAATACTCTGTACGGTGTAATCTCTTTGGCACCATACCTGCAAGGGACCGACTTCAACAAAGAAGCCAAGATCAAGGGTATGGAAGAAACGAAACGTTCCTTCGACATTGGCTCATTCCCGGACTTCGCCTGGTCTGGATATGCAGGCCTGGCTGGGTCCACCTTTGATCAGCGCCCCAAAACACAGGACCGCTATACTCGCGAATTTACTGACAGCGTAACTTGGATTAAAGGTCGACATGTAGTCAAGGTTGGCGGTAAGTGGCGCTACTACTCCTGGCTTGGAACCGACAGTAAGACTTACATGGGCAGTTGGGCGTTCAATGGTCAAAATACAGAGAATCCCGCCAGTGCCGCACGCACTGGTGATTCCTTTGCCGATTGGGCGTTGGGCATTCCTGGTACTGGCAATCGTGGTTATCCTTCCGATACATTCGGAGGCGATTACAACGCTTGGCACATTTTCCTGCAAGACGATTTCAAAATAACTAACCGCCTTACCGTCAACGTCGGCCTGCGTTACGAACATACTCCCTGGGCCACTGCGTTTCGTGGACAAACCGGAACTTTTGATGGAACATTGGCTCGGCCCATTATTGTGGCCAGTAAGTCGCAGCAAATTGACTTAGCCGCACAACCCGCCGCCGCCACCGCCTATGGTTACTTGAAGTCGCTGATCCAAACCAGTTCGGAAGCAGGGCTGCCTTATTCCATTACTTACCCGGATAACAAGCAATGGGCTCCGCGCGTTGGTTTTGCCTGGCGACCAGTTGGCGAAACCACCGTGATTCGCGGCGGCTATGGGATTTTCTATGAAGGCGAATCCACCAGTGACCGGGTAAACCTGAATATGCCGCCATTCAACTTGAGCGATAGCGCGTTGAATGATCGTGGTGGAGTGCCCAATCGCACCTTGGCTGACTTTTATCTGGGGGCTCCGCTTGGTTCGCCGAACTCGACCATTGGTTTGGGTCCCGAATACACCCACATGAAAATGGGTAACGATCAACATTGGAACTTTGGTGTTCAAAAGCAAGTTACTAAGATGATGGTAGTAGATTTTGAGTATGTCGGAAACAAAGGCACTCACCTTGCCGGAACCGATGCGTTCAACATCCCTCAGCCTGGTGCAGGTGGCGTGCAAGCACGGCGACCTTACCCTCGATTCTCCAACTTCAGTTACTTCGCCAATGACATTTCGTCCACTTATCATGCCCTGCAAGGCAAGTTTGAAAAGCGGCTTTCGGGTGGTGTGTGGTTTCTCACATCTTACACGTTTGCTAAAAGCTTGTGGTCTTTAAGCACACCGGCAGCAGGTGGACGCTACCGCTTTGAAAAGGGTCCGTCGGAATTTCAGGTTCCTCATACGTTTGCGTCCAGCTTCGGATATGAACTACCTTTCGGACGCGGAAAGCACATTGCAACCAACGTAAATCGCTTCGCTAACGCTGTGATTGGCGGATGGCAAGTGCAGGGAATCTTTATCTTCCGCAGTGGCGTTCCCTACACCGTCACTCTTTCGCGCGACGTCGCCAACACTGGTGTGGGTGGTCAACGCCCAGATCGGATTGCCAATGGAACATCGTCCAATCCTACGCTGGAACGGTGGTTTGACCCCACTGCGTTCGTCGCCGCACCGAACTTCACTTATGGGAATTCTGGACTGCGCATTCTGTCTCCTGATATTCTGCGCACTGTTGATTTTTCCATGTTCAAACAGTTTCAGATCAACGAACATTCAAAATTGCAGTTCCGCGTGGAGGCATTTAACTTGCCCAACACTCCCAGCTTTGCCGCACCAAATTCCACGTTGGATACAAGCACCGTGGGTCGCATTACCAGCACAGCAACATCGCCACGGCAGATGCAGGTAGCTTTGAAATACACTTTCTAATGATGATTCTAAAAGCACTTTCTTTGACGGCGATTTTCGCCTGCGCTGCAGCCGCGCAAACCGTTACTATCCAAGTGGACGCAGGCTCAAAAACTGAACCGCTGAAACCTATCTGGAGTTACTTCGGTTACGATGAACCGAACTACACTTACATGAAGGATGGTAAGAAACTTCTCAGCGAACTGGCCGCGTTGAGTCCTGTTCCGGTCTATGTCCGAGCTCATAGCCTGTTAGTTACTGGTGATGGCAAAGCCGCCCTGAAGTGGGGTTCCACTAACGCCTACACCGAAGACGCAAACGGCAAGCCTATTTACGATTGGACCATTGTCGACAAGATTTTCGACACGTACATAGAACGTAAGATGAAGCCATTGGCACAAATCGGTTTCATGCCAGAAGCTATGTCCACCAATCCGCAACCTTACAAGCACAACTGGGGCGTGGGCAATAATTACGGCGATATCTTCACTGGTTGGGCTTACCCACCCAAGGATTACAACAAGTGGGCAGAACTGGTTTTCCAATGGGTAAAGCATTGCGTAGATCGCTATGGCAAGGCGGAAGTGGAAACCTGGAAGTGGGAAGTTTGGAACGAACCCAATATCGGATATTGGAAAGGTACTCCTGAAGAGTTCCATAAGCTTTACGACTATGCTGCCGATGCCGTTAAACGAGCCTTGCCAACCGCTAAAGTGGGTGGTCCGGATTCGACAGGCCCAGCCAGTGAGCGCGCTGCCACCTTCTTACGAGGCTTCTTGGAGCATGTGTTGCACGGCAAGAATTACGCTACCGGGAAAATTGGATCACCGCTGGATCATATTCTTTTTCATGCAAAGGGTTCACCAAAGTTCGTCGATGGCACTGTGTTGATGGGAATTGAAAAGCAGATGAACGATCTGTCCAAAGGCTTCGAAATCATTGCCTCGTTCCCAGAGTTGAAGAACAAGCCAATCATGATCGGCGAGTCCGATCCAGAAGGTTGCGCGGCCTGTTCTTCCAGCCGTTATTCGCAGAATGCTTATCGCAACGGAGTGATGTATTCCAGTTACACGGCAGCGATTATGTCGCGCCATCTGGACTTGGCTAATAAACACGGAGTGAACTTAGTTGGTGCCGTGACGTGGGCTTTTGAATTTGAAGATCAACCCTACTTCGATGGTTTTCGCGACTTAGCCACCAACGGCATTGATAAGCCCGTGCTGAACGTATTTCGGATGCTTGGAATGATGACCGGTGATCGGCTAAAGGTAGTTAATTCAGGCGCCGCAACGTTAGACGCCATGTTGAAGAGTGGTGTGAAAGATAGCTCCGACGTGAATGCTATGGCGGCTCGTGATGCGCGATCGGTTACAGTGTTGGTGTCCAATTACCATGATTCGGGTCGTCCTGGGCCAGTTGCTCCCGTTGCATTGGCAGTGAGCGGATTGCCCTCAGGCAGAATACATATGGAACATTTTCGGGTGGATCAGGAGTTCAGCAACTCTTACGAAGTATGGAAGAATATGGGTTCCCCGCAAAAGCCCATGCCTGAACAATACGCCGCACTGGAACGGGCTGGGCAGTTACAAACTGTGGAATCGCCTAAATGGGTCACTGCTGAAAACGGCACTGTAAAAATGCAGTTTGACTTACCGCGCCACGGAGTTTCATTGATTCGGTTTCAGTGGTGATCCCCAAATTGCACCGCGCTGAATCCACTTTGTAAGAATTTTGATTTCCTTCGGTGGAAGCTTACGACCTGGGGGCATTTGGATGTCCCCAGTGTGTCGCAACGTTTGAATCAGATAGCTTTCCTGTGGCTTACCGGCAACAAGAATAGGGCCGTGGGCGCCACTTTTGAGCAGGCTTTGACTGTCATCGAATGCAATGCCGCCGTTCTTTAATTGCTGATTGTGGCAAGGCATGCAGCGCCGCAATAATATGGGCGCCACATGCTTGTCAAAGAAAAGGCTCGGGTCCCCTGCCCAGAACGTCAGTGCCAAAACTAACTTCACTTACTTCTTCATTCCCACGCCAAACTGATTGCCAGCCACCGTTACCTTACCTTTGGAAACCATCAGGTCCAACATTTTTTCACTCTGCACCTGCCGACCCTTTTCATCTTGTAAAGTGGCGATAATTTTGCGACTTGCCACGTCAATAATTTCACCTGTCGATGAGTAAGCCACCTTGCCATCAATGCTGAAGCTGATCCAACCTGGGGAATCGCGCAAAGGGATACTGACCATTTGTTTGGGCGGCATGACAGTGGAATCGAAAATGTGAATTTGGTTGTTGTGACCATCTGCCACCCACAATTCTTTTTCATCGTGTGTCAAAGCAATGCCATGGCTGGGACACCCGTGGCGCTTCACTGGACCTTGTTCAACCCCCTTCACTTCCACTCGATGCAGTTTCTTGCCGGTCTTAATATCGCCAACCTCAAAGCCAAGTAGTCCATTGATATTTACATAGCAAATCGTATTGCTCCCATTGACTGTGAACGGTCGAATGACATTTTCAAATGGGCCGACCGTGGCAGTAACTTTGTGCTTGGAAGGGTCGGCAATGGACAGCAGTGGCGACTTCAATCCCGCCATGTAGACGTGCTTTCCGTCCGCCGAATAAATTGTGTTGTGTGACGCCGCCTTAGTTTCGATTTTAGTAATCACATTCCCGTTCATGGCATCGACCACTAACCAAAACGGTCCTTCGAATTGTGGAACATAAAGAATCTTGCCGTCGGGAGAGATGGCCAGGCGGTCGCAGCCGCCTTCGAAAGCTTTATCCCAATACTGCTTGCCGCTGATTGCATCCACCGCCATAATGCGATTGATCGTGCTCACATAAACTCGGCCCGTTTTGGCACTGGCAGCGATGCCTTTTACGTTCTCCATCTTCTGATCGCCAACTGGAGCCTTCCAAGTGGAAATTCGTTTCACCACTTTATAACCAGCGTCAATGTCATAGACCAGAATGCCCAGCCCACCGTATTCTTCATAGTTACGAATGCCAGGGCTGGCCACATATAACAAGTGCTGAGGGGCTTGACTATAAAGCAAAGTGGTCACGTTGCTGGCGACCCAACATAGGAGTGCGCATCGTGCGGTCCAGACGGTTTTCATTGTTGATTCTCCATGGAAGACGCCATCATATAACAGATGCGGCTGTACTCGTTACTTTCCAAGGTTTTCGTACCACTTCAAATTTGAAGTCGCCGACCCAATGCAGGCGATGTCCATCCGCCCGTCGGCGTTCAAATCGACAGCAATGCAAGCGGCTGCGGCAATGCCGCCTTTATCTAAATCGTGGCGTGTCCATTTATTGTTTTCCATGGCGTAGATATACACGCTGCGACCTTCGCCACGGAAGCCTGCAATGATTTCGTCTTGCCCGTCATTGTTCAAATCCGCTGTGATCATTGTGTGACCGTCCACCAACGAAGTGTCGATCACCTGACGTTTCCAATTGCCGCGCTGTTCGTTATAGACCACTACTTGATTCCCGTGCCAAGGCTCAATCGCACTTAAAAATCTACGTTGCAATAACTTTCCAACGGCGATGTCGCTGGAACCACTTTTGGGCCATTGGGCAGGGTCCCCTGGTGTGATCCGTACCCGCTTCCACGTCCCATCTTTCTGCGCCAGATTCACATGAATTCCCAGAAAACTTGCCGTTAAGATGTCCTGCAAGCCATCGCCATTCCAATCATTGATGAGGATGCCGTGGACCACACCTTCATCGGCAATTGAGATTGTTTGGCGCTTCCATTCCCCTGGCTTATAAGACACCAACGGTGCATGGTCACGATAGTCAGGAGCATCGGCATTGGCACCGGTCAGCGGTGCGTTGATGAACAATCCGTTGGCCACGCGTAGCCTGTGCGATGTGGTTAGCCGGTCGATTTCACGCATGGTCCAAGGTTCCAGCGGCTTGCCGTGCGATTCCAGTAATGTGACAATCCCCACGGAATTCTTCGCCAGGTTTTCAAATCCATGGGCCACCAGAATTTCTGGAATGCCATCGCCGTCAATATCCATTACGGCAAGGTTGATCATCCGTTTCAAACCAGTGGCGATCACATGGCGTTGCCAGCTTGGATTTTCAAACCAGACCAACTCGGTCATGCCGCTGGCCAGGGCGATCAGGTCCACCTTGCCATCGTGATTGAGATCGGCTGCCACCACCTGGTAGCCGCCCTTCAAATCAGTAGCAATCACATGTTCCTGAAAGCGTGGCAGGGGCGCTGCGGCTAGTGCAATGGGGAAGATTAGAGCAATGAAAAGTCTCAAAAAAGTTTTCTCTCCGAAGGCTTCAATATACAATGGTTGATTCATGGGAATTTTGACAACAGTTGTAGGAAGCTACCCCACACCGGCTTGGCTGCTGGGGGAAACTGCTCGCGGCGTACTTCGCGATGCCATCATGGTGGTCTTAAAGACGCAGGAATTGGCGGGGATTGACTTGATTGCCGACGGCGAATTGAACCGCTTCAATCCCAGCCATCCGGAAACCAATGGGATGATTGACTACTTTGTCAGTCAGATGGAAGGCATCCGTACAAAGTTTTCCATCAGCGATATTCAAAGTTTTCGAGCTGATGCGGGGGTTGCTTATCGAACTGATCCGGCGGCAATCGTGACGGGCGAAATCAGCGAGGGCACCTTGAACCTGCCTCGTGATTATGAGTTCACCAAATCGCTGACTACTTCGAAATTGAAGTTCACCTGCACTGGTCCGCACATGCTCACCAAGGTGCTGACAGACCGTCATTATCGCAGTTACGAAAAATGTGCCATGGCAATTGCCAGTGTCCTGAGGAAGCAGTTGGAGGCCATTCCTGCGGATATTGTGCAGATCGACGAAGCCAATATCAGCGGTCATCCTGAAGACCGTGAATGGGCATTGCTGGCCATCAACCATGTGCTGGACGGCATTGCGGGCGAACGGGGTGTGCACGTTTGCTTTGGCAACTATGGCGGCCAATCTGTTCAAAAAGGATTTTGGAAAGACCTGATGCCGTTCCTCAACGGACTGCATTGTAACCACCTCATACTGGAATTTGCGCGTCGCGGGTATGGTGAGTTAGACGCTTTTAAGGAACTTGATCCGAAGATCGGGCTTGGTCTTAGTGTGGTTGATGTCAAGGATAACGGAATTGAATCGGCAGATTTGATCGCTTCCAGGATTGAACATGCAGTGAAAGTCTTAGGACCTGGGCGCATCCCTTACATCCATCCCGATTGCGGATTTTGGATGCTGCAGCGCAGTGTGGCTGATGGCAAAATGAAGGCCCTTGTTGCCGGGCGTGATCTTTTTGAAGGAAGGAATAAGAGCTGATGCGTTGGACCGGATTATTCTTTATAACGATTTGTGGATATGCGCAAAGCACCCATATTTCCAACTTGAAACAACTGACCAATGGTGGCCAGAATGCTGAAGCCTACTGGTCCCCAAATGGTAAGAAAATTGTTTTTCAAACCACGCGGGATAAGTATGCCTGCGATCAGATTTTTGTGATGAACGCTGATGGAACTGACCAGCATTTGGTGAGTACGGGGAAAGGTCGGACCACTTGCGGCTATTTTCTTCCTGGCAATAAACACATTGTTTATGCATCGACGCATGAATCGGGTGATGCCTGTCCCACGCCGCCAGACCGCAGCAAAGGTTACGTTTGGGCGGTGTTCCCGACCTATGATATTTTCGTCGCCAAGCTGAACGGCGAAATAGTTAAGAGGCTTACCAATACCTCTGGTTACGATGCTGAAGCAACCGTCAACTTCAAACAGAAGAAGATCATTTACACTTCGATGGTCTCTGGTGATCTTGACTTATGGACCATGTCGCTGGAAGGTCTTAAGAAGAAGCAGATCACGAAAACTGTGGGCTACGATGGCGGTGCCGTGTTTTCCCGTGATGGCAAACAAATTGTTTGGCGAGGCAATCATCCCGAGTCTAAAGAGAACGTCAAAAAATATCAGGATTTGTTGAAGGACAATCTGACCACTCCCATGAAAATGGAGATCATGGTTTCTGATGCGAACGGTGCCAATGCCAAGCAGTTGACGTTTTTCAATTGCGCCAGCTTCGCCCCGACGTTCACGCCTGATGGAAAGAAAATCATTTTCTCGTCCAATAAACACAACTGTGACGGGCGCGATTTTGAGCTTTACATGATTGATACCAATGGCAAGAATCTGCAACAAATAACCAACTATGGCGGATTCACTTCTTTCCCGGAAATTTCTCCAGACGGGAAAAAGCTTATTTTTGCATCGAGCTATCAAACCAAGAGTCGCTACGAATTTAATATCTTTGTAGCCGATTGGAAGCCGTGAAATTGCTGTTGGGGTGGCAACTTGCAGCCCTGCAGTTGTTGGCCGGCGATCTCTATTTGTTGCCCGATTCGTTTCTTGCGGCTGTCGGTGAACGGCTGTTGGTCCGTGTGCAGGATGGCCGTAATTTCCCGCATAGTGAACGCGAACCAGTGCTGGCCGATTCGGCTATTTACACCACCAAAGCTGCTTATAATTTGCTGAGTCCGCAGCACGAATTGAATGCTTTGATTCTTCAAGGCAACTTGAAAGACCGGGGCACTGCGGTACTAGCTGTGGAATCGAAGGACCACAGGAATTTTGCCAAAGCCTTAGTGGTTGTTGAAGCACCGGATCAAAATTCCATGCGGCAACTGGGAACTGCTTTAGAATTTGTGCCCGATAGTAATCCACTTTTAGGCGACAATTCTTTCCACCTGCTGCATCGTCGAATGCCTCTGTCTGGTTGTGTTTTTGAACTGCTTGCAGTGTCGGGCAGCGCCGTCTCAGGCAAAACCAACGTGGAAGGCAAAGGAACAGTTCGCATTACAAAACCGGGACGCTACCTGCTGCGGGCCTTGCATGAGGATCTGTCTACATCGCTAACTTTTGAAGTCCGATAGCGGCCCAGGTGCCCATCCCAGCGCGCATAATCGAACCGCAATATTTTGCTTTTTTGGGGCAATGGAAAGTTTTTGAAACTCTTCCTTCTGAATGTCAAACTTGGTTTGCAATGCGGCGATCTCAGTTTGGATGGATGCCTCCAAGTCACTTTTCTGCTTGGCCATGGCTGCTACATCGTCCTCTGCCCGACCGACATCGCCCTGTTCTTTCACTGTCCTGCCAATCGATTTGGCAGCCGTTGCTACTCTACTCATTTCCGTTGTGGTCATCATCTTTTTGCCGAGAAATGCTCCGAGTAATGACGTGCCAACGGATAGCACTGACGAAAAAACCTGTGATGTGCGTTGAGACTTTTCCTGGTCAACCCCTTCTTGGGCACGACGTATTTTCTCATCCAGTTTGGCCAAGTCGTCAGCGTAGTTTGTGCGCAGATCCTCGACGGCTTTATCGCGTTGTTCCCTGGCCTCTTGTCCAATGCGCACTCGGAACTCCCCTTCTTCTTCGGCAGGGTTGGATAGCTTGCCAGTGCTTGGGCTCATCAATAATTCCAATCGCCGATTGGCACAAATGTAAGTGATTAAATCCTTCGTCCATCCAGCGTAACTTTTTGGCTTGTTGGCGATGGATGCCAGCTCTTCAAACTGAGAATCGGCTATGGGTTCGGATTCCAAAGTCTCAATGTCAAAGTTCAGCACCAAACCATCTTCCCACTTCACCGGAATCACATCGGATGTGACAGGCGTGCCTACGGTGACATCTTCTGTGAAATCAATTTTGGCTTTATCCTCTACGTAACGGGCTTGCAGATGACCCATTAAAACGGGATTGTATACAGGCGGAGTGGTTCCTTTGTGTGGCAGAAAGTACTGCGGTATTTCAGGTGGCAGCACGGGACGAGCCGACGCTACGGCAGTGGCCATAACCTGAACGTTGGTTGGGCTACTACTTTCCGCAGGCGCGCTCTTCTTCTCAGCCATCAAGGTACGAATTTGGGCTTTGGTCACCGGCCCGGCCAGGTAAGACAATGCCCAGCGGGTTTCGAACACTTCCATTTGTCCGGTATGAACGTTGTTCATTAGGAACACACGCTTGGCCAGTGAGGAAAGCAGCTTGTCGAGCGCAGCCGGATCTGCTTTGCCTCCCGATGCTGTTGCTGCGCCTACCAAGCCTTCCACAAGTCGAGCTTTGTCACGCTCAGTCTGCAACCTGCCGATCAGCCATGTGCCGCAGTTCGATAAACCTTTGTAATCCAAATCCACGGGATTTTGTGTTGCCAACACAACGCCAACGCCGAACGCGCGGGCTTGCTTCAGCATGGTGAGTAATGGTTGCTTGGACGGCGGATTGGCCACTGGCGGGAAGTAGCCGAAGATTTCATCCATGTAGACAATGGCACGCAGGGACGACGTGCCTGGTTGGGTGCGCATCCAACTCAATGTCTGATTCAGTAATAACGAAACAAAAAACATTCGCTCTGGATCGCTTAAATGAGCGATTGAGAAAATGGAAATTCGGGGCTTGCCTTTGGCGGTGTAGAGCAAGCTCTTGACGTCCAGCGGATCGCCTTCCAGCCACGCTTCAAACCCTGGCGATGCCAGCAGGTTGTTCAACTGCACGGCCAAAGCAAAACGATCTTTGGAAGGGAAAAAGGAATCCAAATCCATGACGCCGATTTTCTGCATCGGAGGTTTTTGGATTTGTCCAATCAGCGCGGACAGGTCCAGATTGGTTCCCTGATTCCAGGCTGTTTCAAGAATCTTTGAAAGCAGAATATGTTCACGGCTTTGCAGTGGATCGGCGTCAATTTGCAGCAGGCCGAGTAAGGCTGTGGCGGTGGAAGTGATCTGATCGCGAAACGCTTCACGGTCATCGCGGATGGCTGGCGGAGGGGCGTCGAAGGATCGTAAAACTGAAACAGAAAGTCCGGCATTGCTTCCTGGTGTGTAGATGGAAAAATCAGCCGAATCCTTTAGACGTTGAATTCGGGTACCATCTTCATCCCACTTGTCCAGGCCATCTTTCCAAGCTTGCGCGGTGTTGGCTGCCAACTGTTGTTTAGAGATACTTTGCTGCTGGGCTTCGTCATCAGAAACCCATGGTTCGAAATCCTCACCGCGCAATTGGGGGAATTGCAGCAGTAGATTGGAAAGATCTCCCTTGGGGTCAACGACCAGAGCAGGGACGCCATCAATCGCTGCTTCTTCCAGCATGCTGAGACATAAACCAGTCTTGCCACTTCCCGTCATCCCGACGCAGATGGCATGGGTGACCAGGTCTTTTGAGTTGTAGAGCAGCGGGCCTTTTTCTGTGCGACCCAAATAAAACGCGCCTAACTTTTCGTAATCCTGCATAGAGTATTTAGTGTAACGGATGGGGCGGGAGCGCTAAGATTAGCTGATGCCTCGTCTACTATTTTTGGGCTTGCTGGCAAGTAGTCTCTTGTTTGGTCAAGCCTCTGTCCATGATCTTTTAGAAAAGAAAACACTGCAATTGATTGAACGGGCGGATGTCCGACTTGATGGAATTCTGGGCGTTGTAGCGATTGATTTGACCGATGGTCACACGATTTCCTACAACGGAAAGACAATATTTCCGCAAGCCAGTTCCATCAAAATTCCCATCATGATTCAAGTGATGAGCGACATTAAACAAGGAAAAGTGAGTTGGGAAAAGTCTGTGGCCATTTCAAAAGCCGACGTGGTGGATCGCAGTACGAGATTCGAAGAAGCGTTGAAAGCCACTGGCCAGATGACCGTCCGCCAACTGGTGGAAGCGATGATTGAAGCCAGTGACAATGCCGCAACCAATAAGCTGATTGAATTGGTTGGGATGGCCAACGTGAATCGCACGCTGGATGGAATGCAGTTGCGCCAAACCAGACTTCGTCGCAGAATGATTGACATTGCTGCGGCCACGCGAAATGAAGAAAATGTTTCAACTCCGCTGGAGATGGCGACTCTTGTTGCAAAGCTGTATCGCGGGGAAGTGGTGGATAAAGCAGCATCTGCGGAAATGCTGAACATCCTTTCCAGAGTGAAAGCGGATATGCGCGCTGCTATTCCGGCCAATGTGCGCGTGGCGGCCAAGCCCGGTGAATTGACTGGGGTGCGCTGTGAGACTGGAATCGTTTTCCTGGACAAGCGACCCTTTGCACTAAGTGTGGCCAGTGCATTTCTGGCCAATGAAACCAGCCCTGTCCCTGAAATCACTAAGATTCTGTTTCATCATTTTGAGATGGTAGCCCGCTCCAACAAGTACGGTCGCAGTCTACAATAAGAGGCTTATGGAACTGAAGGGAAAACGTGTGGCTTTACTGGTAGACAATGTCTATCAGGAAATGGAAGTGTGGTATCCGCTGTACCGTTTGGAAGAAGCAGGGACCACTGTAATCACAGTGGGTGCTGAAAAAGGGAAAACCTACACCAGCAAGCTAGGCTATCCTTGCGTGGCCAAACTTTCTTATGACGAAGTGACCGCCGCTGACTTTGATGGAGTGGTGGTGCCCGGTGGATTTGCACCCGATCACATTCGTCGACATCCTAAGGCCACGCAGTTTGTTCATGACATGGATGCGCAGAACAAGCTGGTGGCGGCCATCTGCCATGGACCTTGGGTTCTTTGTTCTTCACGTATGTTGAAGGGTCGCAAACTGACCTGCTTTTTTGCGATTAAAGATGATTGCATCCACGCCGGGGCGGAATGGCTGGATGAAGAAGTTGTGGTGGATCGGAATCTTGTGACAAGCCGCAAGCCCGAAGATTTGCCTGCATTCTGCCGCGCCACAATTGCTGTATTAACCAAACAGGTGTGATTAGAAAAATTTGCTGGTGCAGGTGCTGAACGAAACCCCCAGCTAGTTCGTATCTAAATTCTGACGTCTTGAAACTATGACCCCAGCTATATTGGTCCGCAATTTACATAAATCCTATGGCGACTTTGAAGCCGTTGGCGGAATTGATTTTGAGGTACGCCCCGGCGAAGTGTTCGGCCTGCTTGGACCGAACGGTGCCGGCAAGACCACTACGGTGGAAATTCTGGAAGGCATTCGCCCACGCACATCGGGTGAAGTCACGGTGCTGGGGTACGACCCTGGAGTGGACGTCAAGGCTTTGAAAGACCGCATTGGGGTTTGTCTGCAATCTACAAATCTTCCGGAAAAATTGAAGCTTCATGAAGCGATGACTTTGTTTGGGTCGTTCTATTCGCGTACGGTGGATGGGAACAAGTTGCTTGACCGGTTGCAACTGGGTGAAAAGCGCAACAGCTATTACAGCCTTCTATCTGGTGGTCAAAAGCAGCGACTTCATTTAGCCCTGGCCATGATCAATGATCCTCAGCTTATCTTTTTGGATGAGCCCACCACCGGACTTGACCCCCAAGTGCGTTTGGAAATTCACGGGTTGATTCAGGAATTACGCGACGATCAGCGTTCCATCATTCTTACTACGCACTACATTGAAGAAGCCGAACGCTTGTGTGATCGGGTGGCGATTATTGACTCTGGCAAGATTGTGGCTCACGGTTCGCCCAAAGAATTGATGGCCACAACTTTGGGTGCATCTACTGTTGAAGTGAAAATAGAACAGCCCTTGCCGCCTGGTGATTTGCCTAAAGAAATTGGCGCGGATCGAATTGAGATTAGTGAAGACCGCAAGCAAATTTCCGTTACTGCGCAAAAGCCCGCACGAGCCATGGTGGAACTGGTGAAGTATATTGATCAACTTGGCTTGGAGTTGGCCGATATTCATCTGAAGCGGGGAACACTGGAAGACGTGTTTCTTCAATTGACAGGAAAAAAGTTACGCGAATGAATAAGTACCTGGTAAGCATTCTCACAAATCTGAAACTGACATCGCGGGACCGCATGGCGCTGTTCTTTAGCTATGCATTCCCACTGATGTTCTTTTTCATCTTCGGCCAAATGTTTGGCAGCGGCATGGGCGGCGGAATCGTCCAAGTGGTTTCCAGCGTGTTGATCATTGGCGTTTTAGGAAATGGATTTTTTGGGGCGGGCATGCGTGCTGTCTCAGAACGGGAAACCAACATTCTGCGGCGTTATAAAGTGGCGCCCACCACGGCAGCACCCATCGTGGTTTCGTCGTTGGTTACAGGTTGGGTGAACTATATTCCTTCGGCCACACTGATCATCACCTTGGCTCATTTTGTTTATGGCATGCCATGGCCGGAACGTTGGTTTTCACTTTTTGTGTTTCTTACATTCGCAGTGATTGCATTCCGCGCTTTGGGGATGATTGTGGCTAGCGTGGTGAACTCCATGCAGGAAAGCCAGATTGTGATTCAGATGATGTACCTGCCCATGTTATTTCTGAGCGGGGCTACTTTCCCGATTGATGCAATGCCCGTCTGGCTGCAAAGTGTTGCCCAATTTCTGCCTGCGTCTCACCTGTACAACGGTATGCAAGGCATTCTTGTAAAGAAAGAATCTCTACTTGAAAACTGGATGGCCCTGGTGGCCATGCTGTCCACAATTGTGGTGGCTTCGTTTCTGTCTATCAAACTTTTCCGATGGGAGAAAGAGGACAAGATTCGAACCTCTGGAAAATCGTGGCTGTTGGCGGCGATGGTTCCATTTTTCATCCTCGGCATTTACCAATCCTATAGTCATGAAAGTATCGGCAAGAATAAACAACTGGCACGTTCACTGCGGCGAAGTCGCACGATTCTAATTCGTGGCGCACGCATTTTTATTGGCGATGGCACGGTGATTGCCAAGGGTGCGCTGTTAATCAAAGACGGAAAGATTCAACAAATTTGGGAAGGCGATGGACCAGAACCGAAGTCTGTTAAGGCCGACCCGATTGAAGCCTACGGCAAGACCATTCTTCCAGGATTCATTGACACGCATATTCACTTGGGCGCGCCCGGTGGAATCCCCGAAAAATATCCTGCTGATTCGAAGGCGATGCACAAGGCGGTGGCGCGGGAACTGGCCGCCTACCTATACTCTGGCGTCACCGCAGTGAAAAGTGTCGGCGATTCCATTGACCTGATGCGTGACATGGCCAAGTTGACCGATAGCGGAGAAAAGCTAGGGGCAGAATTATTCTATGTCGGCCCGATGTTCACAACGGAAGGCGGCCATGGCACTGAATATTTCAAGAAAGTTCCGGCGGCATTTCGTAAGCAGTTGGAAGAATCTATTGTGCGGCTGCCGAAGACCAAAGAGGAAGCAGTGCGCATGGTTGGCGAATTGAAGCCGCAAGGTGTTACGGGAATCAAGGCCATTTTGGAAGCAGGCGGCGGCAGTTTCCATTTCAATCGGATGGACACGCTAGTGCTTGCAGGCATTGCCGAAGGGGCCAAGGCAAATGGCTTGCCGCTGGTGGTGCACACTGGCGATGACCGCGACGTGGGGGATGCCCTGGCCGTTGGTGCAAGCGGAATTGAGCACGGGTCGATCCGCGACGTAATCAGCGATGCCCACTTGGCAGCAATGGCGAAGATGCACGTGGCATTTGCGCCGACCCTGGCCGTGGTGAATGCGGTGAATGCTCTTGCTGCTGGCAATTTGGATATTCTTTCGCGCAGCTTGTTTGAACAATCGGCACCGCGTGGTTTGATTGAAGCTACGAAGAAGGCTTTGGGGAAAGAGGAGAAGAAGGAAGGCTTTGCCTTTCCTGAATATCTGATTTTATCCAACGTTCGGCGCGCTGCTGCGGCAGGTGTGATGCTGGTGACTGGTACCGATTCCGGCAATGTCCCGTTGATTCACGGACCGGCCGTGCATCGTGAATTGCAGATGTTGATCAAGGCCGGGCTGACCCCTATTGAGGCATTGAAGGCTGCTACATCGAACGGTGCAAAACTGCTGGGCGTTGCTAATCGAATCGGGTACGTCAAGCCTGGTTATGAAGCTACTTTGTTGATTGTGGATGGCAACCCGCTGGAAGACATGAGCGTTACCGAACGGGTGAGTCTGGTCTTTTTCAAAGGCGAGCGTGTGGCCCGTGGTGACTTGTTTGACGATGACTTGGAAGAGACGGCCAAGTAGTTGTTCATTGGCAAGATTACAAACTGGTCCCCAAAGTGTGCTAAAAAATCTAGGATAGTCTAGTAAAAGGGCCGCAACAGTATGCCGACAAAAAAACCACTTCCCAAAGCCGAGTTAGCCAAGGAGAAGCAGGCCATTTCAATAACCAAAGAAGCCCACAAGCAGAGTGAGCCAGCAGTGCCAAGTGCTGCGAAAAAAGCGTCTGGAACGGCTTTAAAATATCGTGAGGATCGCAATCCGGCGCACGCAAAATCCAGCGCTCGCGATGCTGCAAAAACTTCAGCAATCCACATGGCCGCAGCGAACGAATTACAGAAACAGAAAGAAATGTTTGAAAAAGCGACCAAGCTTTTTAACTCGCGTAATTTTGCAGATGCGCAGAAGCTGTTTGAGTCGGCCATTGCAGGGCCATCCATTGATATTGCCCATGTGGCTCGTCTGCACGTGAAAATGTGCGGGCAACGCTTGCAGAAATCTACGGTGCCGCTGGATACTCCAGAGGATCGTTACAACTTTGCTATTTCGTTGATCAATCAGCGAACCAATTTGGATGAAGCGGAACGTCACTTGAAAGCGGCAACCCAGGCCAAAGAAAATGCCGATCATTTTCATTACGCATTGGCCCTTTGTTTAGGGCTGAACGGGGATTTCAACGGATGTAGTCATCACTTGGGTCGGGCCATTGCGCTGGCACCAAACAATCGATCGATTGCCAGGAACGATCCTGATTTTAAAGAAATTTTGCAGGCACCTCAGTTGCGGGAGTTGTTTTCCGCAACAAAGTAGATGCCAGATAAATCAGCTTTACGAATCGTCGCCATTGGTGGCGGCACCGGTTTGTCCACACTCCTCAAAGGGCTGAAAAAGTATGCTCTGCCCACTGGAGGGCCGAAGCCGCGTCCCCCGGTTGCTGAAATTACGGCGGTGGTGACGGTTACGGATGACGGCGGAAGTTCGGGACGCTTGCGCCGAGTTTTCGACATTCTGCCCCCTGGCGATATTCGCAATTGCCTGGTTGCGCTTTCTGAAGATGAAGCCATGCTGGCCAGGCTGTTTCAATATCGCTTCCCCGATGGAAGTGGATTGAAAGGGCACAGTTTTGGTAATTTGTTTCTGGCGGCACTGACCAATATCACCGGAGACTTTGCCCATGCCGTAAGTTTTGCATCGGAGATTCTGGCGATTGCCGGTCGCATCCATCCGTCCACTGCTGCCAATGTGGTTCTGGAAGCGACGCTTGAAAATGGGGAAAAGGTGATTGGTGAAACGCGCATCAGTCGCAGTAAAGTTCGCATTAAAAGTCTGGCGCTGTCTCCACATAAACCCAAACCTATTGAAGATACACTGCGGGCCATTGAGCAGGCAGATTTGATTACCCTGGGTCCGGGATCTTTGTTCACAAGTGTGATTCCTAATTTACTGGTGGATGGAATTCCTGAGGCCATTGCAAAATCCAACGCCTTGACCGCCTACTTCACGAATCTGATGTGGCAGCCGGGGGAAACGGAACACTTCAGCGCAGCCGACCATTTGCAGGCGATTCTTGACCATTCCCGGCAGGATCTGGTGGATTACATTGTCGTCAATACGAAGAATATGAGTCCTGAAGTGCTGGATCGATATGCGACGCAACGTGCCTTGCCCGTGGATAGCGATTTTGATCGGCTGAAGAAGATGAGAGTGAGTGTTGTTAGCGAGATTTTGTTGGCGGAAACAGAAAAGATCAGGCACGATCCTGACCGGGCAGCGGATGTTGCGATTAAGTTGGCTCGCCTGGGCAGACGCCGTCGTCTGATTCGTGAAACTAGATCGGATTCTGGGTCTATGTGATGGCACCGCGAGACGAATGATGCAAATGGCAACTAGTTTTTCTGCATTTATATTTGGGATAACGTGTGGTTGAAAAAACCGCTCCCTCGCGGTCACGTCTCGGTAACGTTACGTTGTCGCTAAAGTCTTGCTGCTACTCAGGCGATACTTAGATTAGAGTGATGGATCCTCGTGTTTCTGTAGTTATCCTCGCGGCTGGTCTCGGCACGCGCATGAAATCGAAAACCGCAAAAGTGTTACACCGGGCGGGCGGCTTGACCTTGGTGGAACATGTGGTTCGCACTGGTCAAGCGGTGGCTGCCTCTGGCGATATTGTGGTGATCACCGGCCACCAAGCGGAAAAAGTGCAACAGACTTTGAGTTCCTATGGTGTTCGTTTCGCCCTGCAAGCTGAACAAAAAGGGACTGGGCACGCCGTTTGCTGTGCGGAATCGGAACTTCCGAAAGAAGGTTTCCTCGTGATTCTATCGGGCGATGCTCCGCTGGTTTCAGCCGACACGGTGCGTCGTCTGATAGCGTCGCAAGTAGGGTCTAGTGCGGCAGCTACCGTTCTTACCACCCGCGTTGCCGACCCCTTCGGCTACGGTCGCATTCTGCGTGATGATCAGGGGAATGTGGCAGCCATTGTGGAACAGAAAGCGGCTACCCCGGATCAACTGAAAATTGATGAAATCAATTCCGGTATCTTCTGCTTTCGTGCGGAAACATTGTGGAAGTATATTGGTCAAATTTCGACGAACAATCCTGCTGGCGAGTATTACCTGACGGACATTGTTGAAATCCTGCGGGAACAGGGCTTTCAGGTGCAGCCGTTTGAACTGCCTGTTGCCGATGAATTGTTGGGAATCAATACACGCGTGGAACTTGCCGAAGTGGACCGCATTTTCCGTGCTGCCAAAATCAAACAACTGATGCTGGATGGCGTCACCATTGAACGGCCGGATACGGTTACCATTGACGGCGACGTGACGGTGGCACGCGATACTATCGTTGAATCTCACGTCAGGCTGTTGGGGAAAACGCACATTGGTGAAGATTGTCAGATTGGTGCTGGAAGTGTCCTTCAAAATGCTCATCTGGGTTCGGGTGTGAAAGTGGAACCTTATAGTTTAATTGCCGATAGCCGAATTGGTTCGGGTGCCAGCGTAGGTCCGTTCGCCCGTTTGCGGATGAATAATGATGTGGGGGACAACGTTCACATCGGCAATTTTGTAGAACTGAAAAACACGCACATGGGGCAGGGGGCCAAGGCTGGTCATTTGGCATATCTAGGAGATGCAAGCATTGGTCCTAAGGTCAATGTAGGTGCTGGGACTATTACCTGCAACTACGATGGGGTGAATAAGCATCGGACAGTGGTTGGGGAAGGCGCTTTCCTGGGAAGTAACTCCACTCTTGTGGCCCCTTTGGAAATTGGAGCAGGCGGCTATGTTGCAGCCGGTTCAGTGGTGACGGACGCGGTACCACAGGACGCTTTGGCGATTGGTCGCGGTCGGCAAATGAATAAAGACGGTTGGGCCAAGGTTCGTCGGGAGACGATTAAGAAGAAGTAGGAACGGTTTCCCCGCTCAAAAATCAACCTTGTAGGTGAAATCCCTAAAAGGTTACAGGGGAAATGATATTTTTTATTAAGATCGAAACTCTGTGGTGTTTGCCGGGTTCAGGGATTTAGAATCAAGTAAAGGCATTCGTTAACGAGGAGTAGGCACTTGCAATCTAAACTTTTATTCATAATTGGCGGGGTTCTGACGTCGCTATCGGTCTGGGGACAAGCGACGCATCATCAGGACGTTTTGGCTGTGGAACATTCCGATTGCAGCTACTTCGGGAAAGATCGGGCTGCTTTTTCTGAAGCTGGATTGAACGCCCGGGGACGGCAGCGATTTGCACTGAGCACTCTTACTGAAAGTGTGATGCGTGAGATGGGTTCGGCATCGGGGCCCGATGTGAGCAATTTCGTTCCTGGTGGCAGCCGCACTTACGGTCAGCAAGCCACTGGTTCTTCCAGTTCCACCATCGACAGCAATATTTATGGAGTGCTGAAAGCACAGAACATTCAACCTGCGGCAAAGTCCAACGATTACGAGTTCATCCGCCGGGTGACGCTAGACCTTACTGGTAAGGTTCCTCAAGTGGCGCGGGTGAAGGCGTTCATTGCCGATTCGTCCGCCGACAAGCGTGCCAAGTATGTTGACGAACTGCTTGCCAGCGACGCCTGGGTGGATAAGTGGACCCAATATTTTGGCGACCAGTTCAAGAATACGGAACGAGTGACGTTCAACGGTTTGGTGCGCTATGCCAACGGTAGAGAAGCTTTTTACGACTACATTAAATCGGCTCTGGTAACGAAGAAGCCGTATGACCAGATTGCCCGCGAATTGATTTCAGCGGAAGGTGGGAACAGTTGGGATCAGGGTGAATTGAACTGGATTCTGGCGGGTCGGGTAATCAATGGCCCGGCGCAGGATACTTACGATCAGATGGCTTCCAATGTTGCTGAAACGTTTCTTGGTATGTCGCAACTGAATTGCGTAATGTGCCACAACGGGCGGGGTCATCTGGACACGCTTTCTTTGTGGGGAAAGAGTGCCACGCGCATGGATGCGTGGGGAATGTCGGCATTCTTCGCCCCTACGAATATGGCGCTGGTGCGACCTGATCCAACGGTGAACAATTCGCCTTATTACTGGAATGTCACTTCAACGCGCGGTCGAACTTATGCGCTGAACACGACTACTGGAAATCGTCCAAGCAGGGCACCTGTTGGGACACAAAATGCTGTGGTTCCGAAGTATCCTTTTGGCGGAGCGGCGGCGGTACCTGCCTCAACTCTCAATTTGCGACAGGCGGCGGCTGCGGCGGTCACCAGTGATTTCCAATTTGCCCGTGCTTCAGTGAACTATATGTGGAAAGAATTCTTCTCGCGGGGCTTGGTTGATCCGGTGAAGATGTTCGATCCAGCCAGATTAGATCCTGACAACCCTCCTCCTGCTCCGTGGACATTGCAACCTTCCAACGCGAAGCTGCTGAAGGAACTTGCGCAGGATTTTGTGAACTCCGGTTATGATTTGAAGGCCTTGCAACGCCAGATTGTCACTTCTGATTCGTATCAGATGTCCTCCCGATATGACGGTGTTTGGAATCCGTCGTGGGAACCACTGCATGCTCGCAAACTGGTTCGCAGACTGTGGGCGGAAGAAATTATTGACGCCGTGGCCCAGACTTCCGGGCTGCCCACCAGCTATACCTTCGGAGTGGATTCTACCGATCCAAAGAAACTATTGAGAGTGGATTGGGCCATGCAGTTGCCTTCTCCCAATTTGCGTTCCGGAGACATTGCCGGTTTAATGGATGCCTTTTTCCGTGGCGATCGTGATGAAAATGATCGGCGAACGGACGGTTCCGATCTGCAGGCGCTTTCCATGATGAATTCCACTTTTGTGACGAATCGTACAAAATCTGCTGCGGCTGGTCAGAGCATCAGTTTAGTGCGTCAGAACATTACATTGTCCGATGATGAGCTGATCAACACTTTGTTTCTTACGGTGCTATCGCGCCTGCCGAACGATGCGGAACGCACTTCATCCACTGTGGCGCTGAAATCTGGCAATCGTCTGACGGCTGCTGAAAACCTTACCTGGGCTTTGTACAACAAGGTCGATTTTTTAATTAATTACTAGATTGGGGAGATACCAAGATGAACAACGAATCGAAATTCCGCAAGATCATTGAGAAGTACCCCACCAATCACACTCCGTTCTATGCCCGTCCAAATTTCAGCCGCCGCAATTTTTTCAATCTTGCTGGGGCTGGGGTGATGGGATCTTTTCTGAGCAAGAACTTGAATGGACAGGTGATCAAATCGTCTCCGGTGCAGACCAAGAATACTGCCAAGAATGTGATTTTCATTCTAATGGCGGGTGCTCCCAGCCATACCGATACGTTCGATCTAAAGTTCCTGGACGGAACCACTCCCAAAGACTTCAACCCCACCATGATGGGAAAAGCTTTGTGGCCCATAGGATTAATGCCCAACATCGGAGCGCAACTGGGGGAAGTGGCCATTGTCCGTTCCGTACGGGCCTGGGCCGCCGCCCATTCGCTATCGCAGACCTGGGTGCAGATCGGCAGAAGTCCAACCGCCGCTTTGGGTGATATTGCGCCCAATATTGGGTCGATTGTGGCTGCTGAAAAGCGCGGGGAACGTCAGTTATCGCAGAAATTTCCTACGTTTCTAGCGCTCAATTCCGGCAATGCCATGGGTTCAGGCTACCTGCCCGCCAACTACGAACCTTTTAAGATGACGCCCAGCACTGCGGGCTTGCCGAACACGGCGAATCCCGATGGTCAGGTTCGATTTGAAGACAAGTTCAATTTGCTGAATGCTGTGGATGGCAACCTGCGGGTGAATTCGCCGATCAGCGAGCAGATGAACGATTACGGCGATTTCTATCGTTCCGCTAAAGGTCTGATGTACAATCCCACCGTGGATAAGGCCTTCAAATACTCAACCACTGACAGCATGCGCTATGGAAACAGTGGATTCGGCAATGCATTGTTGACCGCTAAGCAGGTGCTGGAAGCGAACCAGGGCACCCGCTATATTCAGGTGACAGTGGGCGGCTGGGATATGCACTCCAACATCTACGGATTGAACGGTGCTAGAACCGGGGCAATGGGTGGGCTGTACACCATGGCCATGGGGCAGCTAGATCCGGCGGTAGGTGAATTGATTAAGGACATGAAGGCTAATGGATCGCTGAAAGAAACGCTGATTGTGATGATGGGTGAATTCGGACGCACCGTGGGCCAAGTGACCATGCAAGGCGGTCGTGATCATTACCTGCAACAGTTCTGCATGTTCGCTGGAGGCGGCGTGAAGGGCGGCAAGGTGATTGGGGAAACCGATACGGCTGGCCGGGTGACAATTGATCCTGGTTGGTCTGAAGGCCGCGACGTTCGAGTAGAAGATATTGAAGCCACCATCTATTCCGCATTAGGCATCAACTGGACCAACATTCGTTACGACGACCCATTTGGGCGAGGATTTGAATACGTCCCCAGCGCCAACGAAGGCTTATACAAACCTATCCACGAACTTTGGGCTTAAGGCTTTTTATCCGCAGATGACGCAGATGAACGCCGATAATACCTAACGCAATTTGTTTATTTATTGGTTTTATCTGCGTCATCTGCGGATAGAATTTGCAACTAAGAACTATAATGCAGGGATGACTCGAAGAACGCTTGTCGGCGGATTGGCTTTGGCTGCGGCTTTCCCTGTTGCTGCTAAATCGACGTTGGTGCGCTTTGGCGGACCAATCTTTCTTAAAAGTGACGATCCTGCGGAACTGGCCAAAGAGCATCGGCGGCTGGGGTATAGTGCTGCTTACTGTCCTGCTGTCAGCATTAAAGACACGCCGAAGATCAAAGCGATTGAAAAAGCATTTCTCTCTGAAAATGTTGTCATCGCCGAGGTTGGGGCCTGGAAGAACATGCTGGATCCTGACCCTGCCACGCGTCAGGCGAACATGGAATACGTTACCGAACGGATGGCGCTGGCCGATGAAGTGGGTGCTCGTTGCTGCGTGGATATCGCCGGTTCCTACAACCCCAAGGTCTGGTACGGTCCGCACAAAGATAACTTGTCCGCCAAATTTTTTGATGCCACGGTGGAAAACGTTCGCAAGGTGGTGGATGCCGTTAAGCCTCGCCGAACAAAGTTCACTATAGAGATGATGGGCTGGAATCTGCCCGATACCCCGGATAGTTATCTGCGGCTGATTAAGGCGGTTGATCGATCCGGCTTTGGCGTCCATATCGATATTTGTAACATCATCAACAACCCGGCCAAGTTCTATGATTCGAGGGCGGTGATTGTAGAATCGTTCCAAAAGCTGGGGCCTTGGATTATGTCGTGCCATGCTAAGGACCTGGCTTTTCTGCCAGAAATGAACGTACACTTTGCTGAGGTGATCCCCGGTCGCGGAGAATTGGACTACGGGGCATACCTCACGGAGCTGGCTAAACTACCTCACGATGCGCCTTTGATGCTGGAGCACTTGAAATCGTCTGACGAGTACGACGAAGGTCGCGCTTTCATTCAGAAAGTGGCTAAACAAGTTGGGGTAATGTTCGCCTGATCGCATTCACAATCCGACCTTACTCCCATAATTCTTAAGTCCTACGCCGTGCAGTACTCTTGGTAGTTCTGCTACCATATATAAGTTTTACAAAAATAAGATAGTGGGTAGTACTTTGAACTTCGGAGGATCTGTGTATCAATCAAAAACCAAATACTGGTTGCTGGGGCTATTTTTTGCCTTCTCTACCGCTGGACACGCGGCGCTCATTTTAACCAATGGAGCGCCTGACCAAGTTTCCGGTGACAACATGAGCGACACCCTGATGGCGGAAGACTTCACCATCGGCTCATCGTTTCTTTTATCCAACATACGCTTCTTTAGCATTCAGTCTGTACCCGGAGACTACCGTGGATCGGTTTACTGGGAGATTCGCGGCAATAGTGGTGGTCTGCCTGGATCGGTGGTTCAAGGTGGCGTCAACGCTGTGATTGCTGCTGTTGCTACCGGCAATGCAACCGGCTTTGGATATGCTGAATATGTGTTTGACATCCCTGTTTCCTTTCAGCTTTCGGCAGGAACTTACTGGTTAACCCTGCACAACGGGGTGATTGGCAACAACGGGTCAGTTGAAATGTTGTGGGCAACCACTGCGGTAGGTAACGGCACAGCGGGCGTTTATTCCGATTTACCTTTGCCCGGTTCCCCCATTTGGATTTCAACATCACAAGAGCATGCGTTCTTGTTGGAAGGATCACCTGTTGGAACTCCTGAACCCAGTTCAATTTTGATGATGGTTAGTGGACTCGCCTTTGTGGCGTTCCGGCAGCGTAAGAATTGATCATAAGGTAAATCAAAAATATATGCGCAACGCTCTATTCCTTTCTTTGTTTGCGGCAATTGCTGCAACGGCCCAAGTTTCGGGTCCCATTGTTACTTCCTCTTCGGCAATGGCCGTTTCCCAACCCATGGAAACGCTTGCGCAGATGGAACCGGCCAATTTGTACAGAGGTATTGGCGGGTATGTGGAACGTTCCCACTCAATCCCCAGGATTCCATCTGAGACCAAGGGCTTTGTGCCTGCACCGTTGGTGAGTGTCCCGGCGAACACTCCGTACAACCAGACGGCAAATTATCAGCCTTTGGGGGCAGCGATTTCCGCTAACTTCGACGGACTTGGATTAGGCACACCTAGTTTTGCGATCACTGGTGCTCCACCAGATACCACAATGGGCGTAAGCCCCACCCAGATAGTTCAATGGGTGAATTCTCAATACGCAGTGTTCGATAAACTGGGTAACAAGCTGCTGGGCGGGACAGGGTTCCTGCCAGGCAACGCAATCTGGGCCACACTTCCTGCTGGATCACTCTGCCGCGACTTCAACCGTGGCGATCCAATGGTGCAGTATGACCGTATTGCAGACCGCTGGATTCTATCCCAATTTGCCTTCAACAATGGCTTTACATTAAACGCCCAATGTTTTGCGGTTTCCACTACCAATAATGCACTGGGAACCTATAACTTGTATCAGTTCGATTTTGGGAACGTCCTGCCAGATTATGCCAAGATTGGCGTCTGGCCTGACGCATACTATACAACATACAACATGTTTACAACTGGGTCATCTTTTGCAGGCGGACGAGCTTGCGCTTATGATCGAGCCCAAATGTTGCTAGGAAATGTGGCCACTTCGGTTTGTTTTAACAGCACTACCCGCTTCGCTTATTTGCCATCGGACTTTGACGGGACCACGCCTCCGCCTGTTGGCACACCAAACTACCACATCAGTTGGGATTGGGATTTTACAACCACCGCTCCGTACACAATGCAACTCACCAAATTTGTACCCAACTTTTTGGTTCCAGCGAATTCTACTTTTACCGATGGATTCGGTGGAGCGGTATTTTCTTTTGTAGCATTCCCGCTGGATGCAAACACGATTGCCCCGTGCAACGATAGTCCCGATGCGTGTGCACCACAATTAGGGACCACCCAAAAGTTGGATACCTTGGGTGACCGTCACATGTACCGCTTGGTTTATCGCAACTTTGGTACGCATGACGCGCTCTTATTTACGCAGAGTGTTGATATCAACCCTGCTGCTGTCGCAGCGCAACTACGGTGGTGGGAAATTCGGAATCCGGGTGCCAATCCTCCTGTGGTTTACCAAAACAGCACGTACAATCCCAATGCCACTTACCGTTGGATGGGCTCTGCTGCTTTCGATAAGCTGGGCAACATCGGCATCGGTTTTTCGGCAAGTTCCGCTACCATGAACCCTGCCATCCGCATTGCAGGACGTCGCCGTACCGATCCGATCAACTTACTGCGGACAGAGCAGACCGTGATCGCTGGAACGGGTAGTCAAGGTGTTGCATCTTCACTTTCCCGCTGGGGTGACTATTCCGCCATGCAGATTGACCCGTCGGATGACTGCACCTTCTGGTACACAACCCAGTACATTGGTGCCACTGGAACTTTCAACTGGCGTACTCGTATTGCCAGCTTCAAGTTCCCGAATTGCAACTGATAATTAAATCATTTGAGAAGGCCAGCAAGTTTAGTTACTGGCCTTCGATTTTAACGGGAGTAACATAAGGTGATTTCTACTCAAGTTTTTGCGCGCATTTGTTTGTTCACGGTTGCTGTAAGCAGCTTTTCACTGTTCGGGCAAATAACCGGATCCACAACGGTCATTGAGGCAAGCGGCTTGAAGCTGACCAAAGCTGAATTCGAAGAACTAGCCGCAGGGCAGGAGAACTCCAATGCGAATCTAGCCAAGCCCGCCGTGCGCAAGGCACTTGGGGTGGAGTTTGGCAAGGCATTTGCGCTGGAAGCTGAAGCTAGACGCCGCAAGATGGATCAGGATCCAAAGATCAAGTTGAAGATCAGGGCTTTCACGCAAGAACTGATGGCTGCCGAACTCCTTGAGGAAGTCCGCGATGATTATCTGAAAGATGAGGTAAAGCTGAAAGCGTTCTACGAACAGAAGAAGCAGGTTTACGACTTGCCTCGCGTCCGTCAGATTCTGATTCGTACCAAAGGGTCGCCGTTAGCTTTGAGGGCAGGATTTCGTGAACTTTCAGTGGAAGAAGCGCGCACAAAGGCAACTGCGTTACGCACTCAACTGGCCGCCGGTGCTGACTTCGCCAAGCTGGCCAAAGCCGAATCGGATGATTTCGGAGCAAAGGAAACGGGCGGCGATATGGGCTTTTTGAGACGTGGCACCTTGGATGCGAACTTTGAGGATGCTGCCTTTCGTCTACCTACTGGCCAAGTGAGTGATCTTATAAAAACCGAGTTCGGTTTTCACATCATAAAAGTGGAAGAACGCCAGCCGATGACTTTTGAGACAGTACGTAAGATGCTGGCCAGCGAGTTAGCCCACAAAGATCTGGATGCGATTATCATGAATGGTTATAAGCTCAACCAAGAGTATTTCGGCAAGTAGGGGTGCGAGTGTTCGATACCGAGCCGTGACCGCGAGGGAGCGGTGTTTTCTGCATTGAATTACGGCATCGGTGGATCCGCTCCCTCGCGGTCACGGCTCGAATTGGAGTATCGTTGCGTTCGGATGCAGAATTTACAGAACGATAATCGGATGATATAAGTTGGGTAGCTTCGCTTCGCCGATAGCGATCAATTCACCACTGCTGCCCACTGCTTTGACAAATTTGGCATCTTGCGGAACTCCAAACGGCGATGTATAGAAGTCCCTTCCATGGCGGATCTGCTGTTCTACTGAAGCATCCACTAGTTGATGCGGAAAGTTGGGTAGCAGAGCAGAGTTGGGGATAAGCGCATCTATCAACTGCTCTTCCTCGCTCATCTTAGTAAGCTGCTCAATTGTTAGTGCCTTGCTCAGATCAAAATCACCAGACCTTGTTCGTCGCAATTGACTGAGGTGTGCACCGCAACCCAGGGCGATGCCTAAATCATGGGCAATGCTGCGCACATAAGTCCCGCCGGAACATTCCACTATTAGCTGTAAAGTATGGGCCGTCAGCGATACCAGTTCCAACCGGCCCACCGTCACTGGGACAGACTTAAGTTCCACCGGTTGATTGCTGCGGGCCAGTTTATAGGCAGGCACTCCGTTAATCTTTTTTGCTGAAATGGGTGGAGGCATCTGGTCGATGAGTCCGCGAAATTTAGCCAACTGCGTTTCAATTTCTTCGCGGCTGAATTGCGTGGGGACAAACTCACCAATCGGGTCGCCTTCGGCATCGTAGCTATTGGTGGCTTGCCCCAGAACCACGGTGGTTTCGTAAACCTTGCCCACACGAACATAAAACTGACTTAACCTGGTTGCCCGGTTCAACACTACTGGCAAAACTCCGGTGGCCATTGGGTCAAGCGTCCCCAAATGCCCTACCCGTTTGGTCTTGGCCAGGCGTCGCATTTTCCCAACCACATCGTGCGAAGTCCACCCCTGCGGCTTGTCGACAATAATTACCCCATCCATTTCACTCACCATTTTCCACTCTTCACTCCGGCTGCTTGTTCGAATCCATAGGCCAACTCCAGTAACTTTCGTTCGCCTTGATGCTTACCGACAATCTGCAATCCAACGGGAAGGTCGCTTGTTGAAAGTCCGGCAGGAACCGATATTGCCGGATGCCCGGTTGCTGAAATCAAGTAACAGGATTTCATCCAATCAATGTAAGTTTCAAGAGCCACACCATTAATTTCGTTAACGTAGGGTTGCTCCACGGGGAAGGGAAGCACCTGAACGGTGGGCAGAACAAACGCATCGTACCGTTCAAAGAAAACTCGCATTCGATGATAAAGTTCTGTCCGTAACTTTTCAGCACGAGCCACTTCAGCCCCACCCAATCCCAGGCCTTGTTCCACTTCATTGGCCAGAGTTGCTTTGAGTACGCCAGGATTTTGTGCTATCCGCTCAGAATGGTTCAATGCCGAATACCAGGCACGTAAGATTCGGAATGCTTCGTTGGCGCCACTGAAATCGGGTTCGGCATCTTCTACAGTGCAGCCTATTTCTTCGAAAGTTTTGCGGCGATCATTCACTATTTGGCGCACTTCCGGTTCCACTGGGATATCGTCCAAATTCTTGAACCAGGCTATTCGCAACCCTTTCAGATTGGAAGATAGAGGAGCAGCAAACAGTTCACCGGGTTCGGCAATGGCGATGGGCGAACGCGCGTCGGGGCCAGCAATCACCGATAGCAGGAAGGCGACATCTTCAACGGATCGGGCCATGGGTCCGTGGACGTCCAGCGGAAACCAACCGGAAGCAGAAGGCCACTTTGGAACTCGACCCGCCGATGGGCGTAACCCAACCACTCCGCAAAAGCTGGCAGGATTGCGCAGAGAGCCACCTAAATCAGATCCATTGGCCAGCGACGCCATGCCGCAGGCCAATGCCACTGCTGATCCACCACTGCTGCCACCGCATGTCTTCGATGGATCGTAGGGATTGCGGGTGGCCCCAAACACTTCGTTATATGTTTGCGACCCTGCGCCGAACTCTGGAGTATTGGTCTTGCCCAGTGAGATGGCCCCGGCGTTTTCCATTCGTTCGACGATCAGACTGTTGGCTGTGGGGATTTGATGTTGATACAAAAGCGAGCCATAGGTTGTGCGAATGCCTGCGGTATCGAACAGGTCTTTGTGCGCTACCGGCAAGCCATGCAGTGGGCCACAGAACTCGCCACGGGACGCGGATTGATCCAACTCCATGGCGCGCTGCAGAGCTTTATCTGCGCACAACGTCACAATGGCATTGAGCCGTGGATTATGCCTGGCAATCTGATCCAGATGCGCCACCGTCAGTTCCACAGCCGATACACTGCGACTGCGCAAAAGCTTGGATTGGGCAACGGCTCCTAAATAACAAAGTTCGCTTATGCTCACTTCAGTTGCGCTTCAATCTCATATAGCCAATCGGGTTTCTTCAATACTTCGCGAGGTTTAGATCCGTCGGGCGGACCCACAATCCCTTCGCGTTGCATCATGTCCAGAATGCGTGCGGCGCGGCCATAGCCCAACTTCAAACGCCGTTGCAATACCGATGTGGAAGCTTTGCCCACTTCCAGAATCACGCGAACTGCATCCTGATAAATAGGATCTTCCTGACCATCAAACACTTCCGCTGGCACATCGGGATCATCGCTAGGCGGGGCAACCAAGAAGCTTTGATCGTAATCCGGTTCGGCTTGCGACTTCCAAAACTCCACTACTTTTTGGGTTTCATCTTCACTCACGTAAGCGCCATGCACTCGCACTAACCGCGATGAACCAGGAGGGAGAAACAGCATGTCGCCCTTACCTAGCAAGTGATCTGCACCCATCACATCAAGAATGGTGCGGCTATCTACGCGAGTGGCTACGCGGAAGCTGATGCGGGCGGGGAAGTTGGCTTTGATCAAGCCGGTGATCACGTCGACCGACGGGCGCTGGGTTGCCAGGACCAAGTGCATGCCCACGGCGCGAGCCATTTGTGCAAGACGCGTAACCGATTCTTCAACGCCTGCACGTTCCAGCATCATCAGATCGGCCAATTCGTCAATCAGAATCAGAATGTAAGGCAGCGGCTTCAGTTCTTCCAGATCGGAATTTTGCTCTTCTTCAAACAGGCTACGGGGAGTGGACAGGATGGCCCGTATCTTCTTGTTGTACTGGTCAATATTGCGCACCTGCTGGGCGGCCAGCAGCTTCAGCCTACGTTCCATTTCCAGCACAGCATTGCGTAAGGCATAGGTGGCTTTTTTAGGATCGGTGATGACTGGAGTCAACAGATGGGGAATGCCTTCGTATAATCCAAGTTCCAATTTCTTGGGATCCACCATGATCATGCGCACTTCATCCGGAGTGGATTTATACAGAATCGACATGATCAGGGTGTTCAACATGACGCTCTTCCCAGCGCCAGTGGAACCCGCGATCAACAAGTGCGGCATGGTATCGAGCGTGGCAACTTTAATGCGTCCGCTGATGTCTTTGCCCAGGGAAATGGTCAGTTTTGAAGGGGAATTAATGAACTCATCACTTTCCAACACCTGGCGCAAGCTGATCACTTCCCGCTTGGTATTGGGCACTTCAATCCCGACGGTGGGCTTGCCCGGGATGCGTTCAATGAGGACGCTTTCGGCCTGTAAGCCCAAGCAAAGATCCTCATTCAGATTCGTAATTCTGCTGTATTTAATGCCCGCTTCCGGTTTGTACTCAAACGTGGTGACAACTGGTCCGGGATTGATTTGTGTGACCGATCCCAGCACATTGAATTCTTCAAACTTGGCTTTAATGCGGCCAGCCGTTTCCTTCAACTCCTGTTCATCGTAAGCGCTGCGTTCGGGCGGCTCAGTGAGCAGCTTAGTGGTGGGCATGCGATACACATGGGCACCACGCTTCCTTCTGGCAGGCTCCAGCGGCACTATGGCAGGCGGAGGCGCAACGGGGACAAGCTGCTGACTGGGAGGATCTAAATCGGCCAGCACGCGAATGGGAATATCGTGATCCACTGCTTCGGCGGGGACGGGAGGGTCCTCCCACGGTGGAGTTTCGCGGATGGGGATATCGTCAAAGTTGGACGACGCACCGGCTGCGGCAGCGGCGGCTTTGGCGGTGAACGGAACAATTTCAGGGTCGCCAACTTCTTTCTTCTTACGGCGGTTATTGCGGTTGTCTTCCTTCTCAAGTTTGAGGGCCTCAGCTTCATCGGCAGCTTGCATGGCTGCACGTTCGGCCTTCCTTTCCTGACGTTCTTCTTTCCAGGCCTGCCAACGGAATCCTATTCCACGGAACCAGCCAATGGGGCGGGCGAACCAGCCTTCAAGCTTGGTCAGAGTGAATGTGGAAATCAGATATAAAGAGATGATGGTGGCCATGGAAACCACCAGTAAAGATCCAGTAAGGTTGAGTGCCTCTTCGAGGTATCCTGATGTGGCTAAGCCTAGCAATCCACCGGCGAGTACGCGTCCGGAAAAGAATCGCCAATCGGGGGCCAAGCCCAGCATGGTGGAGGCGCATAGAAACAGAGTCACCCATCCGATGAAGCGCGCCCACGGTGCTTCCACGGCGTCGGACCGGAACCATTTCCAGGCGATCACAAAAACCAGCAAGGGAATGAGCAGCGCGGAAAGTCCGAAGACGGTGAAGCTGAGGTCGGCGAAAATAGCACCGGGTCGACCGATTTTATTTTGTGCTTTGAGATGGGTGGCGGTGTTCCACGATGGGTCCCACGGCTGGTAGGTGGCAAAGGCGACCAGCATGGCCAGGGCGGCGAAAAATAATACGATGCCTACGACCTCATTCAATCTGGGTCTTGTGGTGGGTGTTAATAATTTCATACGGGCAATATAGCCGCGTAGCTAGGGTTTAACTATTATGTCAGAAATTTAAGGTAGCTCGACTGCCATAATAGTTAAGCAGTACAAACCTTCAACCAACCATGAGAACCACTAAAATTGTTGCCACATTAGGGCCTTCAAGCAATACCGACGAAATTGTCGCGAAGTTAATGGATGCAGGCGTTGACCTGTTCCGCTTGAATGCCAGCCATGGAACTCAGCAAGATCATGCAGAATCTGTAGCTAGAGTTCGGGAAGTCAGCAAACTCATGGGCCGCTCCGTAGGTATCCTCGTCGATCTGCAAGGGCCCAAAATCCGTCTCGGAAAATTTGAGGAAGGCAAAGCTTTCCTTGAGACCGGGAGCAACTTTGAAATTACAACCGATACCGAAGTCATTGGAAACAACGTACGCGCCTGTACCGGCTATTCCCACTTTGCCAGCGATGTCCAGCCCGGGGACCGTGTGCTGCTGGCCGATGGGGCCGTTGAACTGCGTGTTATAAAAACCGATGGACTGAGCGCACATCATGAAGTGGTGTACGGCGGATGGATCGGCAACAACAAAGGCATTAACCTACCTGGCGTTTCCGTTAGCGCTCCTTCTTTAACTAAGAAAGATATGGCGGACCTAGCATTCTTCATCACTCAGGATATTGACTTCATCGCTCTCAGTTTTGTGCGTAAACCGGCCGACCTGATGCGGCTGCGGCATTACCTTGAAGAGAAAGAAAAGACCATTCCGATTATTGCGAAGATTGAAAAACCGGAGGCCTGGGAGCAGTTGAACGCCATTCTGGAAGAAGCCGATGGGGTGATGGTGGCTCGTGGTGATCTGGGGGTGGAAATGGCGCTGGAGAAAGTGCCATTCATTCAGAAGTCGATTATTGAGCGGGCGCGGCAGCATGGCAAGTTCGTAATCACGGCGACGCAGATGTTGGAATCGATGATTGAAAGCCCGGTGCCGACGCGTGCCGAGGTGAGCGATATTGCCAACGCCATTTACGATGGTACCGACGCGGTGATGCTATCGGCTGAAACCGGGGCGGGGAAGTATCCGGTGGAAAGTGTGAAGATGATGGCTCGGATTGCGGTGGAAGCAGAGGCGTCGCGCAAGCATCTTGGATTTGTGGAATTGCCACTGCGGGCATCGCCATCGGTGGCCGAGATGATTGCGGATGGGGCGTATCATACGGCGAGAACAGCAGGCGTTTCGGCGATTGCAGTGTTTACGTCGACAGGTTCAACGGCGAGGTTAATTGCCAGGTATCGCCCCCCAGTGCCGATTTACGCGTTCACTTTATCGGAAGCAGTGGTGCGCCAACTTTCGCCTATTTTTGGAGTAAAGGCAATTGTGGCCCCGATGGTAAGTTCGACGGATGAGATGCTGACGCAGATGGATCGGATATTGTTGGATCGTGGATGGATGAAGATTCGGGATTTGATCGTGATGGTGGCCGGGCAGCCAATTGGGCGACCGGGCACGACGAATCTGATGAAGCTGCATCGCGTGGGGGAACTGCGGTAAATTCCGTACTCACTAACTTTGGACCTAACGCGCTTTATCCGCAGATGGCGCAGATGAACGCAGATAACACGGATGAACTTTTTTTGTTATCTGCCTCAAGCGAGCGGAGAGAGTACACGTCTTTGAATGTGGGGCAGGCAGTTTTGCCTGCCTGCTCGGTTATGAACTGGCTGAGCACACGCCGGTAGCCTAACTTACTTCACGCCAAAACAATACAATGCCGACTTCGTCCTTACATACACTCGGCCACCAGAAATAGCTGGGGTTGCCGAGGCTTCGTCGTTCAGTTCATTCACCGCCAGCACCTTCTGGTCTGGCCCTGCTTCCATTACTGTTAGCGTTCCTGGTCGGCTTAGGAAAAACACCTTTCCGTCTGATGCTACTGGTGACGAATAGAAGCTTTCCGACACTCCGCGCAGCCTGGCTTGTTTGTATACTTCGCCGGTTGCGGGGTTCAACGTGGTGAGCACTCCGCTGTCGTTAATCATGTACAAAACGTCGCGATAAATTAGGGTGGAGGGCAATTGTGGGATGCTCTTGTGAAATTTCCAGGCTACTTCCGGGCCGGTCAACTTTACGCTCAACAGGCCGTTTTCTGCGGCCATTGTGGCGGCGTACATTTTCCATTCCTGCGCGTCCATCAGGCCGTCACCATTGAGGTCGATGTATGGGAAATATTTCTTGGTTCGCTCATCTGGTGATTCGGCCAGGGAAATTTTCTTGTCACCGTTCTTATCGAACTTGGCTAGCACTTCTTCAAACTCGAGGATGGATACTTGCCTGCCTGGATCGTTCTCTGGCGTGTTGTAGCCGCTGATGAAAATGTGGTCTTTGAAGATGATTGGGACCGATTTCATTTCAGAAGCCAAACCGTTTAAATGCCAGACTACTTCCCCTGTCGCCACTTGGTAAACGTCCATGCTGAATGAGCCTGGTGCATAGATCAAGCCATTTTTTATGACGGGTGTTGCATGGCCACTTAACGCTTCCGGGCGACGGGTTCGCCAACGTTGCTTGCCTGTAGCACTGTCAAAGGCGGCGATGAAAGAATCCGACGATTGATCGCAAGCCAAAATGACCAGTTGGCCTGTTATGACTGGTGAAGCACCCATGCCGTACACATTTTGAAACGGACCCAAGGGTGCGCGCCATCGCTCCTTACCCTGGTAATCGTAGGAGATCAGGCCGAAATCCTGGAAGAATACATAGATCCCTTTGCCATCGGCACTTGGCGATGGGGACGCTGGACTATTACGGTTATCGACGGTGGTGATTCGTGCGCGTGGGGCAATGTTCCGCCAAAGGATTTTGCCGTTTTGCGCGTCAAGACAAATTACCAGCAGTTGATCTTTTTCAAACGCAGTTAGAAACACTTTTCCAGCGCTGAGGATAGGAGAGGAATGTCCTGCAGGGAGTTTCGTAGTCCAGCGCAGATTGTGAGTTTCATCCATGACCGTGGGGAGCGCGCCCGTTTCAATTACGCCATTGCCATCGGGTCCGCGGAAGCGATCCCAATCGGCTGCTGTTGAAGTGGCACAGAGTAAAATAAAAGCTATGGCTTTTTGCATAAGGTGGATTGTTTAATGCTAGCGCAAGGCTTCCGGGATTGGCTGGCCGCTGGGCAACCTTTGGATTCCGATCATCATGCTCACCAAACACACCCCTGGCATAAAGTCCTGTGGCTGACCGGTGTTGATTACTTTTCCACGCTTGGATATCAGCCGGGCATTGCGTTGCTGGCCGCAGGTGCGCTTTCCCCAATAGCCACCGCGATTCTGGTGCTGGTCACGTTGTGTTGCGCACTGCCTATCTACTCACAGGTTGCAGAGCGATCCTATGCAGGGCAGGGGTCCATTGCCATGCTGGAAAATCTTCTTTCTGGCTGGTGGGGCAAGTTTTTGGTGCTGGTGTTGCTTGGATTCGCGGCCACAGATTTTGTGATCACCATTACTCTTTCCGCAGCCGATGCGGCCCAGCACGCGGCGGAGAATCCGTTACTGCATCCCTTGCTTGGGGAACATAGAATGGCCATCACTCTGTTTTTATTGATGTGCCTTACACTGGTGTTTTTGAAAGGATTTAAGGAAGCCATTGGGCTGGCTTCCCTGGTGGCCGTCCCTTATATTTTCCTGAATATATTTGTGCTGGGCCGCGCCTGTTATGAAATTTCGTTGCATCCGGAATTGATCACCAAGTGGAAAGAGCTGTTGTATATCTCCGGTGGGCCGCGTGACATTGTGCTGGCCGCAGTGTTGATTTTCCCTCGACTCGCACTTGGACTTTCAGGATTTGAAACGGGTGTTTCCGTAATGCCTTTGGTTACTGGCGAAGGAGTTAAGGGTCGCATTGCTAATACGAAAAAGCTGTTGGCTGCGGCAGCTATTTTGATGAGTGTGTTGCTGGTGATTTCCAGTTTCACCACGGCGATTCTGATTCCTGCTGCGGCTTACAAGGAAGGCGGTCCGGCCAGTGGGCGGGCTATTGCGTACATGGCTCATAAGTATTTGGGCACGGGGTTCGGCACGGTTTATGACGCCTCCACGATTCTGATTCTGTGGTTCGCCGGGGCCAGTGCTATGGCCGGATTACTGAACATAATTCCGCGCTATTTGCCGCGATTCGGAATGGCTCCGGCATGGGTTGCAAACTCGCGTCCACTGGTATTGCTGCTATTTGCGGTGAGTGTGATTGTCACCCTGATTTTCAAAGCCAATGTGGAAGCCCAAGGTGGTGCCTATGCTACGGGTGTCTTAGTGCTAATGCTTTCTGCCGCCGTGGCTGCGGCACTTTCGTTGTGGAAAGAACGGCAGGAAACGTACAGCATCTTTTGTTGGATTGTTTCCATTATTTTCCTATACACGCTGGTGGATAACGTAAAGGAACGTCCCGATGGTTTGATCATCGGCAGTATTTTTATCCTGTTCATTTTTAGCACCAGTGCCATTAGTCGTTATAACCGAGCCACTGAGTTACGGGTGAGTTCCATTCACTTTCTGAATGAAGAATCAGAGACGATTTGGAAAGAGATTCAGAACAAGAAAATCAATCTGGTTCCCATTCGCAATAGTGATGTGGCTGGGCGGGCTATTAAGGAAAAAGAGATCAGACAGTTTTATACAGTGGCTGGGCCGATTGCTTTTCTCAATGTGAATTTGTTGGACAATCGCAGTGAATTTTCGGCACCGCTGCAGATTGATGTGATGCGGGAAGGGCTGAACTACCGCGTCAATGTGACGGGGGCCATCGCCATTGCGAATACTATTGCCTATCTCAGTGAGCTGCTGGATCCGATTAGCATTTTTGTCACCCTCACACGTCGTAACCTGATGCATCAATCCTTGAAATACATAACGTTTGGTGAAGGGGAAACGGGATTGCTGGTGTATTCAATCCTACTGAAGTATTGGGAAGCGACGCCTGAGGATGATGTTCGACCGCTGATTTTTATTATGAGCGAGTGAGAGTGGAGCAGGCATTCAGCCTAATGCCGTATAGTTTTCCTGGAATCGGACAGCTTCAAGTGTGAAGCGAAGCTATCAGGCTTTTGAAAAACCGCTCCCTCGCGGTCACGGCTCGGTAGGGATCATCAGTATGTTACAGAGCCATAACCGATTCTACAGCTAATCTTCGTCGGCTGTGGCTGCGTCTGAAGTAGATGTTTTTTGCAGTGGGGCTGGCTGGAGTATTTCCCAGGCATCGGACCGGAAAAGGATTACCTTCACTTGTCCGCGGGAACCGATGGGGCCGATGTCGCGGCCTGAACGACGAACCACAACTCCACCTGCATTTCCTACTACCATGCGGGCCGATTCGGTCTTTTCAAACTGACGGCTTTGACCTACTTCTAGTAGTCCTGAAAAGAGCCTTTGACCGTTACTGGAAATTTCCAGCCATGTGGATTCCGTTGCCGCGACGCTTAAGGAAAGTAATCCTTCTACTGTGGATGTTCGATTGGAAGCTTCAGGCTGTTCAGGGGTAGACTGTTCGAGTTTGGGCTTGGTCGCCATTTGAGGACCTTTGCCATTCCGACTTTCCTCAAACCAGGAATACAGACTGGATCCGGCAACCACTGCGACCACTAATCCAGCAACAGCGGCCCACATTTTAAGATCGAAAAAGCCTTTGCCTTGTGGTGCCACCAGCGGAGGAACTGCAATCTCTTGTTCCTGGCGGGAATGGGCCATGGTCTGAATGGGTACTAATTCAGGCTCGGGTGCGGTGGAAGGAATAATGCTTTCAAACTCTGCCGGGTCTAGTCCTAGAGCTATGGCATACTGCCGAATAAAACTGCGCCCGAAGAAGCCACCTGGCAACTGCTGCCAGTCATCGGCTTCAATCGCCCGCAGGTATCTGCTGGTAATGCACAGCTCGTCAGCAATGGGTTTAATTTCTCGACCCTGCCGAATTCGCTCGTCCCGGAATCTTTGTCCAACAGATATCATAATGCCGCCATAACGGGGGGTTACTAAATAACCTAGCTAACGCTTATAATACAACAATTGTCAACGATTGCAACCAGTCCGCGCACATCGCTAAACCTATCCACACCAACGATAAGCGTGATTATCGTAACTCACAATCGGCGGGAACTCTTGGTTCTATCCCTAGACTCAATACAAAAGCAAGAAGATGCACTTTTTGAAACGATAGTTGTAGATAACGCTTCCACTGACGATACGGTGGCTTACGTTGGGCTGAACTACCCTAATATTAAAATTATTCATAGTAAGTCCAACCTTGGATTTTGTGAGGGGAACAACGTGGGCATTTGCGCTGCAAGTGCCCCCCTTATAGCGCTCTTGAACAACGATGCGGAGGCCCATCCCCTATGGTTGCGCGAATTGATCCGAGGCTTTGAAAAGCAACCGGATGTTGCCATGGTGGCGTCCAAAATTTTGCAATACGAAGACCCCTCCCGAATCGATAAAGTGGGGCACCTGATTTATTGGGATGGCCAAAATCGTGGACGAGGGATGGGGGAATTGGATGAAGGGCAGTATGATGTGGCAGAGGAAGTCCTTTGGCCTGATGGGTGTGCGGCGGCTTATCGGCGGGATGCGGTTTTAAAGGTGGGAGGGTTCGATAAGGACTTTTTTGCGTACGCAGATGATGCAGATTTAGGGCTTAGACTGCGTTTGGCGGGCTATAAGGCGGTTTATATTCCCACCGCCAAGGTGCTGCATCGGCGTGGAAGCACACTTGGCAGAACGAACCCAATACGTATCCATCTTATTGAACGCAATCGGGTTTTACTTGCATTGAAGTTATTCCCATGGCCCTTGTTGTTATTGAATCCATTCTTTTACGGGTTGCGGTTGGTACGCGGTTTTTGGGCAGCGATGCGGGGCAAAGGTGAATCTGCGCACAATTCCCAAGAGCGCGGTAAACTAAGCCTTGCGGCAACGCTATTGAAGGCTGATTGGGAGGCGATTCGCATGATGCCGAAAATGTTGCAGAAGCGTCGCGAAGTGGCCCGTTTCCAGCGAATTTCTTCAATGGATATACTTCGTTTGCTGTGGCGATATCGCATTTCACTGAAGACCTTAATGGAGGATCAGAAATAACCAACGAAGCCAAAGTGATCGATATGCCTCCCGAGCCTTGTCCGGCATGTTCCGACACCCGTATGCGCACGCTATTCAGTGCAACGGATCGTCTATATCAAACTACGAATAAACCGTTTTTGGTGGTGGAGTGCGAAGGTTGCCGGTTGATGCGCCTGTATCCACAGCCAACTCCGTTTGAGTTAAACCAATATTATCCTGGCGATTACTGGTTCAGCCCTTCAGCCGATGCCACCACGCGACTTGCGCAACAGTATCGACGATTGGTTTTGCTTGACCATGTATGGTTTGCATCGCGGGCCATGGAAAATGCTGGGGGCGAGGGGATCCTGTTGGACGTTGGGTGTGGCGGCGGCTTGTTCCTGGACATGATGCGGGAGCGAGGATACGCCGGCATGGGGCTGGATTTTTCGTTGGCTGCGGCTGCCATTGCCTGGCAACGGTTTGCTGTACCAGTGGTTTGCGCCACGCTTTCCAAAGCACCATTGCCTGAAGCCAGTTGTAAGCTGATCACTATGTACCATGTGCTGGAACATCTATTTGATCCAGTATCTTACTTGCAGGCGGCGCATCAATTGTTGACGCCGGATGGTAGGCTGGTGGTCCAGATTCCGAACGCTGCCTGCTGGCAATTTCTCATTTTAGGGAAAGACTGGAATGGGATTGATGTGCCGCGGCACTTGATTAACTTTCGCGCTTCAGAACTGGAATCATTGCTGGACTTCACAGGATTTGAAGTAGTTCGCCGCAAGTATTTCTCGCTGCGGGACAACCCGGCTGGGCTGGCCACTAGTGTTGCCCCTGGGCTTGATCCAATGGCCCGTCATGTGCGCGGAGTTCAGGAAACACCGGGCATGAAGCTGTTAAAAGACATGGCCTACTTTGGATTGGTATTGGCTGCACTTCCTATTACCGCGTTTGAAGCAGCTTGCGGTGCGGGTTCCACCATTATGATTGAGGCACGCAAGAAGCAATGAACTCGCAGGACCGTGCTGCTTCGTTACCGTCGTGGCTGGCGCACTGGTTGCTCCATTTTGAATGGCAAATTCAGCAGGAACTGCGGCAGTTTGCAGCATCCCTGCCAGCATCGGCGTTGGTGTTGGATGCAGGGGCTGGGGAATGTAAGCATCGGAAATATTTTCAGGCACAACGCTATGTTCCAGTGGACCTGACGGTGGGCGATGACACTTGGGACTATCATCAACTGGCTGCCATTGCAGACTTGGCTGCGCTGCCGTTGCGGACTGGTTCGTTTGATGCGGCAATCAACATTGTTACGTTGGAACATGTTGCTGAACCGAAGCAGGTGTTGAGCGAAATTGCCAGATGTTTGCAACCCGGTGGACGATTGCTGGCGGTGGTTCCGCATGAATGGGAGGTGCATCAGCATCCCAATGATTACTATCGTTACACTTGCTTTGGCATGCGCTACCTTTTGGAACAAAGCGGGTTTACAGATATTGTAATTCGGCCATCGGGAGGATTTTTTCGGCTCGCTGCCCGGCGCTGTTTGAATTCGCTGCAATTTTTCCCCTGGCCGTTCAAGGTATTTGCCTTTTTATTTGCGGCACCAGCAGCGATTGTTTTGCCGCTGTTTGATGGGCTGGATAAGCGTAAGGATTTCACGTTGGGATATTTATGTACTGCTCGAAAAGCTTGATTTTGGCTGTTGTGATGAAGTCCGCGCTGTGGGGAGCTGCTTTTAATGGTCAGCGGGCACTGGAGTTCACCCGCAAAGCGGTGAGCTTTGGGGAACGGCCATCGGGATCGCCAGCCATTGCTCTTACCCAGAAATGGATTTTGGCTGAACTGAAGAAGCTGCGCTGCACAATTTCCGAAGACGCATTTATCGCTGCGACTGTGGATGGTCCTATTGCGATGAAGAATATTCTGGCCACTTTTCCTGGCACCAGCGGACGGATGATTGTGGTTTCCGGCCACTATGATACGAAGCGTCAAAAAGATTTTGTAGGTGCCAATGATGGCGGATCTTCCACGGGATTTTTGCTGGAACTGGCACGGGTTTTGAACCGTGCTCCGCGCAAACATTCTGTGGTGATTGTGTTCTTCGATGGGGAAGAGGCGGTGCGGGAATGGTCGGCTACAGATAGTGTTTACGGCAGCCGACACCTGGCTGCAAAGTGGGACGCTGAAGGAACGCTACGGAAGATCAACGCGCTGATTAACGTGGATATGATTGGCGACGCACAACTGGATATTTTGCGGAACCCCAATGGGTCGCAAACGTTGAATCGACTTATATGGCAGGTTGCCGCGGCCAAAGGGTATGGAAGTGCGTTTCAGGACCAGACCCTGCCCATTGACGATGACCACATGCCGTTTCTCAATTTGGGCATTAGTGCTGTGGATCTGATTGATTTCAATTATGGTCCTGGTAATTCCTATTGGCATACGGCTGCCGACACGATGGACAAACTCTCATCGCGCAGTTTTCAAATAGTAGGGGACGTTGTGGTGGAGTCCATTCGGCAACTGGAACAGCCGCCGGAAACGCACGATAATGGTATTTTCAAATGAAATTTTCTACTCTGCGCATTTTCATAGCTGTAGTTGCACTGGCGGTTTTGGTTTGGGCCAACAGGGGACACTTGGTGAACAGGGTTTCAGCCTCATCTGCTGGACCGGCCTTTGTTGCTTTTGAAAGTGGACACGTGCGCCCGCTTGCAACGTCGCCCGATGGAAACACGTTGTTTGCTGTGAACACTCCCAACGGCACGCTGGAAATGTTCGACCTTACTTCGGGAACGCCTGTGTTCAAAGGGCGCGTCCCAGTGGGTTTGGAACCTGTGGCAGTGGCGGCGCGGACGAATAGTGAGGTCTGGGTTGTCAATCACCTTTCCGATAGTGTGAGAATTGTCGGGCTGGATGGCACGCCCCATGTGACCCTTACGTTGTTAGTTGGCGACGAACCACGCGATATTGTTTTTGCGGGTGACCCGGCCAAGGCGTTTATCACAACTGCCCATCGCGGACAGCAGCGCACTGATCCTTCCCTGGCCAATGTGCCCGGCGCTGGCGATCCCAAATTGACCACGCCGGGAATTCCTCGTGCCGATGTCTGGATTTTTGATCCTGCGAACACTGGCAACAGCATGGGTGGAACGCCGCTACGGATCATGAGTTTTTTCACGGACACTCCCCGTGCGCTGGCGGTGAGTCCCGATAAGAATACTGTCTACGTGGCTGGATTCAAGACTGGCAACCTGTAGTGGACCCCATTTTTTGGACAGAAAAAAGAGGTTTCTTAGATGGTGTGAAGGGATAGAAAATAAGGAGAGCCAATGCCCAGCACCAGAAAGAATCACCCGCCTTCGTTGAAGGCAAAAGTAGCCGTTGAGGCGAT
>JANXSF010000035.1 GCA_025352795.1 Acidobacteriota bacterium | reverse complement strand
CGATTCCCACATTCCCACCGCCTCGACTGCGGTTGTGTTGTGCCTTTACCAATCCAAACAACAAAACAAGAAAACAAGAAAACACAAAGGAGCCCGGTCTAAAGGCCGACCTTCAGGCTCATCCTTCGATGAGAATATGCTTATCCAACGCATTCTTGAGGCGACCCGAACGCCAGCGATACAGCCGGGCGCAGGCGTTGATGGCCCAACAATCTGGTCATTCCCACAAAGGCGCGAACAATGTGCGGCGGATTACCGTTACCCCAATAAGAGGTCATCGACCGCGGACCGCGCTTTGGGCAATCGAAGAAAACACGATCACTCCAATGCATCCAACCAAGGTCGTGTTCAGCGTCGTCAGCCATCACGTCTAACATGTTCTGCATCAGCCGCGCTCCAAAAGCATGGCGGTAATGATTCATGAACAGGATATCGGAATAGCCGTTGCGCAGTTCATCCACAAATTCCGAAAAGCCTGCTGCGTTGCTCAAATTGATGCAGGCATTTGGTTCACGAGCATGTCGATCACCGCCGGAGATCAGTGGCTTCATGTAGCGGTCTGCCAAGGCCGGTACCAGCCTGTTCTCACTCCAAGGTCGAAGCCCGTTCAGCTCAAAGGCATGAATGCGCCGCTGGTGACGCTCCAGAAATTCTTCAATCATGGACTGGTGCACAGTGTTGCCAGCTTTCGGCTCATCCCACAGTGGATGATTAAAGACAATGAGCACTTCTGGCATGGCGTGCAGCGTAGTCAGTATGTCGTCCAAAAGCGTTTCGTCAGGGTTGTTCTTGTACTGCTGCATTGCATCTTGCAGAGTGCCTGCTTTCGATGACGGCAGGTTGTGGATCCCTAAATGAATGAAGCTGCCCGTCAACGGGACAGTCCATTCCACCGATATGGGTGCCCTTTGGTTTTGTTCAATCAATTCCAGCGGTGCCAGAATTTCGTTATGATCGGTCAACGAAATATACGGATATAAACCAAGCGCGGAAATTTGATCTACTTCCACTTTGTAGGCTTGACGCGGAGATAGTGGCGGAGTCCAGTAGCCTCGATTGAAATTCAGTGCTTCGCCATTGAGTCGTTGGTAACGTTCACATTGGCGGGCGATCACTGTGCGCAGCCCTGGGATGCGTCGGGAAATGCGCGGGATGAATCCTAACAACTCATGAGAATGGTAAGTATGCCCATGCAGGGACACGCCTGTTCTAAAATTCTTACAAGGGTTGGGGGATCGCCATTCAAACGACAGGGTGGATGAGATCATGCGGACGCGTCATCGTATTGTAATAGATGTGAGCAAGGAAAGTACTAAAAAATGTGTAGAAGCATAAAAGTTCTTCGTCAACCAGCACTAGTCGCCACCAAGGAAGAAATGCAAGCCGCCGCTTTGCAATTTGTCAGGAAGATTAGCGGAACCAGGAAACCGTCCAGGGTGGATCAAGGCGTGTTTGACCGGGCGGTGGAAGAAATTACCCAGGCAAGCGAAAAGCTATTAATGGAAATGACCCCCAGACGTTCTGTGCCTGAGGGTCTTATCAAACAAAATTTAGAAGGATAGCGAACCGGGGTCGGGGGAGGTGGCCCCAATCTTAGAGAAATTCAATAGCAAGCAATTTCTCCGGTGCAAATAGTTAGGATGCGACTTCAACAGGCACTGCGGCTGCCGCTTTTTTGCGAGTAGCCCGTTTCTTTTCGGCCGGTGGTTGACGGTCTGATTTCTTTAAGTGTCCCAAAGCAATGGAGGTTAAGAACTTCTTTTCTCCATGATCGTCAAATTTGATCACAATTTGATCTTCGGTGCAAGTGACGACGCTGCCGAGGCCAAATTTCTGGTGTTCAACTTGAGCACCGGTAGCGTAGGCGGGTTTTGCCATTCTTTGAAGACTCCTAATACAAAGATAACAAAATCTTTAGCTTTTGTCTAATGCGGAAACCATTTGGTGAACGTTGGTTGCCAATGTTCGGTGGAGTTTGATATGACTGCCTTTTTGTGAGACCTGGCGGAAATGTGAGCTTTCGGCAATAGTGCGTGACTCGCCGCCACGATGAGGCGTAAGTTGAGACATGCCCCAACAAGCGACACCGATTTCCCCTGATTTATTAGAGCTGAGCCAGCGATTAGAGCAATGGCGCAGCGAGCATCCGGCG
>JANXSF010000034.1 GCA_025352795.1 Acidobacteriota bacterium | reverse complement strand
GCCGGATGCTCGCTGCGCCATTGCTCTAATCGCTGGCTCAGCTCTAATAAATCAGGGGAAATCGGTGTCGCTTGTTGGGGCATGTCTCAACTTACGCCTCATCGTGGCGGCGAGTCACGCACTATTGCCGAAAGCTCACGGTATACGTATACATATACTTAATTTGATCTCACCTTACCGATGTCCCCCTCAAACCCCGTTCCCACCCCATCCCCATAAACATCTCCCACTAAATCAACCTCTTGCCCTCCATCACCCGCCAACCTCCACCCCGCACGTGCCACCATACACCCAAAGTAATCGTGGCGCTCCTCCATCTGAGAGCCCGGTCGACCCCTAGGGTGATTCTAGACTCTCCCTTAACCGTCTGCGCAGGATGGACGCCCGCTGTGCCGCGTCAAATCAGCCCCTCGCTTCGCCGTAGAGGGTTACTAAACGGCTAACCTTGGAGCGCTCCAAATTGAAAGAATTCAATTACTTGCAAGATATGAGTGAAAGACACGCATATTATATTTGACAACGATACACTCATATTCAATAATGAATTAGAGCTAAACCAGCTCGCCAATTTCTAGACACACTCGTCAAAACGGAGAACACACTCAATATGTCCAAAATCATCGGAATCGATCTCGGTACCACCAACTCTGTCGTCGCCGTAATGGAAGGCGGACAGCCCGTCGTCATCCCCAATCAGGAAGGCGCCCGCACCACCCCGTCCATCGTCGGATTTGCCAAGTCTGGCGAACGGCTGGTCGGCCAGGTCGCCAAACGTCAATCGGTCACCAATCCGCACAACACTATTTATTCCATCAAGCGCTTCATGGGACGCCGTTTCGACGAAGTCTCTGAAGAAATGAAGCTCATGCCTTATTCCGTCGTCAAGGGCGATAAAGGCGACGCTCGCGTAGAAGTCAGCGGCAACAAGCAGTCTCCGCCAGAAATCAGCGCCATGATTCTCACCAAGTTAAAGGAAGCTGCCGAAGCTTACCTGGGTGAAAAGGTCACCAAAGCTGTTATCACAGTTCCCGCTTATTTCAACGATGCTCAGCGCCAGTCCACCAAAGACGCCGGGGCCATTGCCGGCCTTGAAGTCATGCGTATTATCAATGAACCCACGGCCGCCGCGCTTGCTTATGGCTTAGACAAGAAGAAAGACGAAACCATTGTCGTATACGATTTCGGTGGCGGCACCTTCGATATTTCCATTCTCGAAGTGGGCGATGGCATTGTGGAAGTGAAGTCCACCAATGGCGATACGCACCTTGGTGGCGATAACATTGACCAGCGCCTGATCGATTGGATTGTCAGCGAATTTAAGAAAGAGCATGGCATCGATTTGTCGAAAGATGGCATGGCCCTGCAACGCTTAAAGGAAGCAGCGGAAAAAGCCAAGATCGAACTGTCCACGTTGCTTGAAACAGAAGTCAATCTGCCCTTCATCACTGCCGACGCTACTGGCCCCAAGCACTTGGCCATGAAGCTCACCCGCGCACGGTTTGAACAGATGGTGGACGATATTTTGCAGCGTTCCGTTGGACCCTGCAAACAGGCTTTGACCGATGCCGGCCTGACCCCATCGCAGATCGATGAAGTGGTTCTCGTCGGTGGTTCAACCCGCATTCCGAAAGTACAGGAAATTGTTCGAAACCTGTTCGGCAAAGAACCCAATCGTACAGTGAATCCAGACGAAGTTGTGGCCATTGGCGCAGCCGTGCAAGGCGGTGTTTTGGGCGGCGAAGTGAAAGACGTTCTGCTGTTAGACGTCACTCCACTTTCGCTGGGAATTGAAACGCTGGGTGGCGTGTTCACCAAGCTGATCGATCGCAATACAACTATTCCAACGCGCAAGAGCGAAACCTTTTCCACTGCTGCAGACAATCAGACTTCGGTAGAAATCAAGGTGTTCCAGGGCGAACGTGGCATGGCCAAGGATAACCGATTGCTGGGTGTGTTCCAGTTAGGAAACATTCCACCGGCATCGCGCGGCATTCCGCAAATCGAAGTGATTTTCGATATCGACGCCAACGGCATTTTGAATGTCACCGCGAAAGATAAGGCCACCAATAATGAGCAGAAAATCACCATCACTTCCTCCAGCGGTTTGAGCAAGGACGAAGTGGAAAATATGGCCAAAGACGCCGAATCGCATTCCGCTGAAGACAAGAACCGTCGCGAGGAAATTGAATCACGCAACCAGGCCGACGCCATGGTTTACAACGTGGAAAAGACGTTGCATGAGCACAAGGATAAGATCAGTCCTGAAGAAGTGAAGACAGTGGAAGACGCTCTTGAAGCAGCCAAGAAATCGGTACAATCGGGCACGGCTGAAGAGATCAAGGCATGTACAGATCGCTTGACCCAAGCCAGTCATAAGTTGGCCGAAGCCATGTATAAGGCCAGTTCCACCCCACCAGCAGGCGGAGCAAATCCTGGAAACGATGCCCCAACCGGCGACGCACCCAAGCCCAAAGCTGACAACGTGGTGGATGCCGAGTTCGTTGACGTAGACGACAAGAAGAAATAGTTGGAGTTCAGGCTTTTGAAAAACCGCTCCCTCTCGGTCACGGCTCCGTAGAATCATTCCGTTACCGAGCCGTGACCGAGGGAGCGGTGTTTCAACCACAGGTCATCCCAACAACGGTTGGAGCTTGTATATGGATAAGGGAAAATTAAGTGGCATTGGGGCTTTCAGCCTGCCAAGTAACTAAGTAAGGACCAGTGAATCATGGCTGCCAATCAGCAGGATTACTACCAAACTCTCGGCGTTGATCGCGCCGCGTCCGACGACGAAATCCGCAAGGTATACCGTCGTCTGGCGCGGAAGCATCATCCTGACTTAAACCCTGGGGACAAGGCTGCCGAAGATCGCTTCAAAACCGTGCAGCAAGCCTACGATGTTTTGAGTGATCCCAAAAAGAAGCAGATGTACGATCAGGTGGGTTTCTATTCGGAAAGCGGTATGCCCAGTGGTGGTTCTGAGGCGCAAGGCAAGCCTCCAGGCATGGATTTCGGTGGGTTCGATTTTAGTGATTTTGCAAATCAGCAGCAACGCGGTGGGTACCGTGGCGGTGGGCCTGGTCCGCAAGATTTCCCACCCGGTGGCGGCGGTGGATTTCGTGATCTGTTCGGACAATTCTTCGGACGTGGCGGTGGTGCCGCCAGTCAGGAAACTCCAGAAAAAGGTGCCGATCTGGAATACACTCTGAACATCGATTTTTGGCAATCGATCAAAGGTACACAAGTAAAGTTAAGCATTCAACGTCAAGATTTATGCACCACCTGCAATGGCAGTGGTCAAGCCGGCGGAGCCGTAGTGCAGTGTCCCGAATGCTCTGGAACTGGCCAGGTTTCGCAAATGGCCGGGGCCATGCGATTCAACCTGAGTTGTCCACGATGCAATGGTTCAGGTAAGCTGCGCAACTCCTGCCCAACCTGTCATGGCGATGGCAGAACAGCGCATCCTGATCCCGTTGAAGTGCGCATTCCAGCAGGTGCAATGAGTGGTGCTAGGCTCCGCGTGCAAGGTAAAGGCAATGCCGGACGGCTTGGCGGTGCGGCTGGAGATCTGTTCATTACTGTTCGCGTCGAACCGCATGAGTTCTTCGAACGCGATACCGACAATATCCTGATTAAGATTCCGGTGACGGTGAGCGAGGCAGGGTTAGGTGCCAAGATTGAGGTCCCAACCATTGACGGGCGGGCACTTCTGAAGATTCCACAGGGCACCAAGAACGGACAGAAATTCCGCTTGCGGGAAAAGGGTGTTCCCAATGCCCGCAAAGAAACGCGTGGCGATCAAATCGTGGAAGTAGTGCTGGAAGCTCCCGACGTTCACGATGAGCGGACCAGGGAAATTCTCCGGGAACTGGCAACCTTGCATCCAGAGGACCCTCGAGCTGAAATCTGGACCAAGGTTTAACTACTCAATTGTTGGCATAATACGTGCTTCCATAGCGCGCACCAATTCTTCCAACCCAGTTCCAGTTACTGCGGAAATCTGAAAGAACGGAAGCTTTCTGCGCGTGGCTGCTGCTTTCAAAGCTTTCACTTTTTTCAGATCTTGAGCAGCGTCCATCTTGTTGGCCACTACGATCATTGGCTTTGCGGCCAACTCTTCGTTGAAGCTTTCCAACTCCTTCAAGATGATCTTAAAATCGTTCACCGGATCACGACCACTGGCTTCGGAAACATCCACCAAATGCACCAGTAATTTAGTACGTTCAATGTGCTTCAAGAACTGCACACCTAAACCGTGACCTTCGCTTGCCCCTTCAATCAAGCCGGGAATATCGGCCACCACAAAGCTGCGATTGTTGGCCAGCGGAACCACTCCAAGATTCGGTTCCAGCGTAGTGAATGGATAATCGGCAATCTTCGGACGAGCCGCTGAAATGCGCGAGATGAGTGTGGATTTACCGGCGTTAGGAAATCCCACCAGACCGGCATCGGCCAGCAGTTTCAGTTCCAGCCGCAGGCGCCGTTCATCACCAGGAAAACCTTCTTCATGTTCAGTTGGTGCCTGATGACGGGAGTTGACAAAACGGGCGTTGCCGCGTCCACCGCGTCCGCCTCTGGCGATTAGAAAATGATCATCGGGAGTGGCGAAATCGTGCAGTAACTCGGAGGATTCAAAATCGTAGACAACCGTGCCCACCGGAACCTTCACTTGAATGGATTTCCCATCATGACCGGTGCACTTCGACCCCTCTCCATGACGGCCGCGTTCGGCCTTATGTTCAGGATTAAAACGGAGATGTAAAAGAGTGTTGTAATGAACAGAACTAACCAGTTCCACATGGCCACCGTGGCCGCCGTCCCCACCGGATGGACCGCCGCGCGGAACAAATTTTTCCCTTCGAAAGGCCATGCAACCATTGCCGCCGTCGCCAGCTTTCACCAGGATTTTTACTTCATCTATCAGCACTGTAACTCCAAAAGAAAAAGCCACCTGTTTGGCAGGCGGCTCTTTGCAGAAAAATTTAAGACTGCACCGCCGAAAAGGGCGGCGTTATTGAATGGTGGGTGGTAAAGCAGCGTCGACGACAATGTATTTACCCATTCGTCCACGATCCCGAAAACGCACTGTACCTGTGACTCGCGCGTAAAGCGTGTCATCTTTGCCTACGCCCACGTTCTCACCTGGTTTGTAGCGCGTGCCACGTTGGCGGACAATAATGGAACCGCCGGGAACCAACTGACCACCGAAAACTTTGATACCCAGTCGCTGTGCATTTGAATCGCGACCGTTTTTTGAGGAGCCTAATCCTTTTTTATGTGCCATGGTAAATCCTTACGCCGAAATGGCGCTAACCTCCACTTCAGTGAAGTTCTGGCGATGGCCAATGGTGCGTTTATATTGCTTTTTACGCTTGAATTTGAACACAATCGTTTTTTCGCCACGACCGTGTGCCTTAATCTTCCCGGTCACTTTTGCCGCTGCTGTAGCTGCGCCAGTGCTAATGTTGCCCGCATCGTCAACCACGGCGAGAACTCGGCTGAATTCGACGTTGGAACCAACGTCGCCTGCCAGAGTTTCCACTTTCAGCTTTTGGCCGGGCATGACACGATACTGCTTCCCACCTGTTTCAATGACTGCGTACATAATCTTTTGAACCTTAGATTTGTGAATGGGAGGCTACTTCTGAACAACAGGAAGGCACACACCCTTACGCGGACACCCATGTGGGCATCTCGAAATCCCATGATACAGGATTTTCGGTGGTTGTGCAATGTCCCTACTCTATGGTGATAAGATACCGCTAAGCAATTTCTATTTTTGGGGCTCACTATGCAATCCCAGCGCACCCCGAACCATTGGTTCAATACCGATGCGTTCAGTTTACCGCCTAATTCACGGCTGGGGACTTCAGGGGTCGGCGTGTGCACGAGTGATTTTCTAAGCTAACATTGGGAAATGAAGCATAGCGTGGCCATGATCTTCTGTGCGAGCACCTTACTGGGGAGTGATTTGGATCATTCCGATTGGGAGCAAATTGCGAAGAAATACATCAACACAGAACATAAGGTGGACTATGCACGCCTGAAGCAGGAATCGTCAACACAGTTAGACCGCTATGTAACTATGCTGGCGTTGCCCTGGCCAACTGACCTTGGGGAAAACCCGCGTAAAGCTGCGCTGATCAATGCTTATAACGCACTGACGGTTCGGTGGATATTGACCAACTATCCAGTTGCCAGTATTTGGAAAACATCGAAACCGTTCAGCCAACCCAGGCACCGGGTCAATGGTCGGAACGTGTCATTGGATCAGTTGGAAAAGGAGCTTCGCGATGGGGGTGACCCTAGAATCCACGCAGCTCTGGTTTGTGCTGCACGAAGTTGTCCGCCATTGCGCAGGGAGGCCTTTGGCGCAGCAACACTGGATGCCCAGTTGGACGACAACACCCGGGAGTGGTTGCGAATTTCAACGTTGAATAGCTTCGACACGGCAAGTAATAAGGCGGACGTGAGCAGTATTTTCAAGTGGTATAAAAGTGATTTTGAGTTGAAGGGTTCAACGTTAGGCGCGTTCCTATCCCGATACGGTCCATCTGGTAACTTCACCAAGATTACTTTCAAAGATTATGATTGGGGATTAAATGATTCCACTGACACTGGCCGCAAGTATTCTTCCATTTCACTTTACTGGGATTATTTGAAGAACAAGCTGCGGTAGCCCAACTCCACCTTTGCTACACTCTTGCAATGCGCCTTCTTTATTTCCTTCTGATTCCCGCGCTTTTTGCGCAGACTAAGCCACCGATTACTTCTGACACTTTGTTTGATTGGCGCACGGCCACTGAACCGCAAATTAGTCAGGACGGGAAATCTGTTGTGTATGTTCTGGGTTGGGCGGACCGCATGAAGGATGTATTTTACAGTAACTTATGGACGGTGCCTGTAAGTGGAGCTGACCCTCGTCCGCTGACGCAAGGTAACTTCAAAGATTCTTCTCCGCGATGGTCCCCTGATGGAACTCGTCTGGCGTACTTATCGAACCGCAGTGGTAAGACTCAGATTCATGTGCGCTGGATAGACGGCGGGCAGGATGCGAAGATCACAGATTTAGAGGAAGCACCGGCATCTATCGCCTGGTCGCCTGACGGCAAATGGATTTCCTTTACCAAGCGCGTGGCCGCCAAACCGGCATGGTCCGTGAAGATGCCTGACAAGCCCGCAGGCGCTACCTGGGCTGCTCCGCCGATTGTTGTTACTCGATTGCGATGGCGCAATGATGGCACGGGGATTATACCGCCGGGCTATCTGCATATTTTTGTGGTGCCTTCAGCGGGTGGTGCGCCACGACAAGTTACTACGGGTGATTTCGACTACGTGGACGGACGTGCGCGTGACACTGCGCCGCAATGGACTCCCGACGGCGATTGGATTTTAACCTCCTGCCAGCGTGAAGTGGACCCGGATTACAACCTGGAAGGTGCCGATATTTGGGCGATCCGTGTGAAAGATGGGCTGGCGAAACAACTTACCCAACGCAAGGGACCGGATGGTTCCCCTGTCGCCTCCCCCGATGGTAAGAAGATTGCATACACGGGTTATGATTTCAAGTTACAGAGTTACACAGTAACTCGGTTGTATGTGATGGATGCGGATGGAAGTAACTCAAAGGAGTTGGCTGCAGGGCTGGATCGGGATGTGACACAGATCCGTTGGGCGGCTGATTCCAGTGGTGTTTATTTCGTCAGTGAAGATCGGGGGACGTCGCATGTTCACTTGGCGACACTCGCTGGTGGGCACCGGCAAATTACATCGGGTGATGCACGTTACTCCACTGGGTATGCGGCAGGGGATGCATTCAGCATTTCGGGACAGGGACGCATTGCTATATCGCGGGCAACGTCGAAGGAGCCTGCGGATCTGGTAACGTTCACGGTGGATCGACCCGCTGTAGTAACTCGTCTAACTACCGTCAACGACAGCTTACTAGCCGGACGTTCACTGGGCGATGTGGAGCCGATTACTTACGATTCTTTTGATGGGAAGCCCATGCAAGGGTGGATCGTTAAGCCGCCAAATTTTGATGCATCGCGAAAGTATCCGTTACTGTTGGACATCCACGGTGGTCCGCACGCAATGTACGGTGTGGAATTCAATCACCAGTTCCAAACCTATGCAGGCAGGGGTTTCGTAGTGTTGTACACCAATCCGCGCGGATCAACGGGGTATGGAGAAGACTTCGGCAACATCATCCACACGCGCTACCCAGGGGATGATTATAAAGACCTGATGGCTGGGGTGGATGTGATGATCGCCAAAGGCTACATTGATCCAAAGCGGCTAGGAGTAACTGGCGGTAGTGGTGGTGGTTTGTTGACAGCGTGGATCATTGGACATACAGACCGTTTTGCGGCGGCTGTATCGCAATATCCAGTTACTAACTGGATCACCCAGGCGGGGACGGCGGACGGTGGTTACACCCATGCTGCTGTTTGGATGAAAGGGATGCCATGGGATAACGCCAAAGCTTATATGGAGCATTCGCCGATATTTTATGCCAACAATTTCAAGACTCCGACGATGGTGATTACTGGTGAACAGGATTTGCGTACGCCCATGGCGGAAAGTGAAGAGCTGTATTTTGCGTTGAAAGCCAAGCGTGTGGATTCGGTGCTGGTGCGCATTCCCGATGAACCGCACGGCATTCGGGGGGCATCGCCAAGCCATCGCATAGCCAAGGTGGAACATATTCTTGGCTGGTTAGAGCAGCATACAAAGGCAACTGTTTTAGCCCGGCAGGCGGATGAGTAGCGGAGGAGAACTCGTCGTCTCAAGCACCGCTCCCTCGCGGTCACGGCTCGGATTGGGCGGGCTTGCTAAACTTAAAGATTAGCTTCCCCATGAAAAGAGTGATTGTTGCCATTGATGGCCCGGCCGGCGCGGGAAAGAGTACGATTGCGCGCCGCGTTGCAGCCAAAACCGGATTCGTCTATATCGACACAGGTGCCATGTATCGGGCTGTGGCGCTGTGGGCGTTGCGTGCTGATGTTGATTTAACAGACATGCACAAGCTGGAAGAACTGGCCAAAGCTGCCAACATGATTTTCCTGGATGGCGGGTCTGGTATGGAGTTGAATGGCGAAGATGTATCGCTGGCCATACGCACGCCAGAGGTTGCGGCAGCGGCATCGAAGGTGGCGGCGGTCACGGCAGTGCGTCGGGCGTTAGTTCAAAAGCAGAGAGAAATTGCTGATACCAGCAGCGTTGTCATGGAAGGTCGTGACATTGGAACGGTGGTCTTTCCCGATGCTAACGTCAAAATTTATCTGGATGCAGATCACAGCGTGCGGGCTGAACGACGAGCCCAGGATTTAATTGGCAGCGATACTTCGCAAGTTGCCAAAGACATTGCTGAACGTGATCACCGTGATGCTTCGCGCCGAGATTCACCAATGACCCAAGCGCCCGATGCCGTCTATCTCGATTCTTCCGGTCTCAATCTGGATGAAGTGGAAGAGGCAATTCTGAAACTGATCCGCGAGCGCACTTCCAATGGAAAGGAGATTCATTAGCTTGACCGATTTATTGGTAATGAAGTTTGGTGGAACCAGCATGGGTTCGGCGGAGCGAATGAAAGTGGCTGCGCAAATCATATCTGAAGCGCGAGCCCAGCGTCCGGTGGCCATTGTTGTTTCAGCAATGTCTAAGATCACTGACTTACTGCTGGATACTATGCGTCATGCCGAAGGTGGTGACCGCAGTGGTATGGATCAAAACCTGGACACGCTGCGGAAACGGCATGAAGACGCGTGTCGCGAACTGCTGCCGGAAGCCGCACAGCCTGCCATGCGAGTGCGTCTGGAGGCCCTGATTGCAGAGTTTCAACGCATTGCTGAAGGAATGTTATTGCTGGGTGACCGCCCCATTCGTTCGGTAGATGAAGCGGTGGCCATTGGGGAACGGTTGTCGTCCCAGTTAGTGGCCGTCTATCTTGATTCCACCGCGGGCATTCGCGCAGAAGCAGTCAATGGGGCGGAAGTGATTGTAACTGATTCTGTATTCGGCAATGCTACTCCATTGCTGGAACTAACTCGGGTGAAGGCACAGGCGATTGTAAGTCCGCTGCTTACGCAAGGGATTGTCCCGGTGATGACTGGTTTCAACGGAGCGACGCAGGACGGGCGTCCAACTACATTGGGACGTGGTGGATCGGACTTCAGCGCCTCGATTCTGGCGGGCGTGATGGACGCTGCGGAGTTATGGATTTGGACTGATGTTGACGGCATTATGACTGCTGATCCGCGCCTGGTGAAAGATGCTGCGGTGTTACATGAAGTGACTTATGCAGAAGCTGCTGAACTAGCTTATAACGGTGCCAAAGTGCTGCATCCGCGAACGCTGGCGCCCTTAGTTGAAAAGAAAATTCCGGTGTATAGCAAGAACAGTTTCAACACTGGTGCGCCGGGGACAAAGATTGTTCCACAGTTGAAAACAGCAGGTGGGGCTCGCGCTGTTACCTCTATGGCGAACGTTGCTATGGTGTCTATTGAACCGGCCACGGCGACCATTCCGGGGACGCGCATCATGGCCCGTGCATTGGATGCTTTGGCACTGACTAACGCTGAAGTGTTGACGTTTTCCAGCAGTAGTTACCGGCAGAGTTTCTGTTTTTTGGTTCGACGTGAGGAACTTACTGCCGTGTTACAGGCTATTGAAGAAGCGTTGTCGCTGGAGCTTGCTCACGGGTATGTGAAGCCGATTGAAGTGGAGGAAAACGTCGGCCTGATCGCCGTCGTAGGTGAGGGTATGCGGGGAGTTCCTGGACTTGCAGGCCGCATCTTCACTGCCGTTTCCCGCGAGCAGGTGAATATCATTGCCATTGCTCAGGGTTCCAGTGAACTTACGATTAACTTAGTGGTTCGTAGAGAAGGTCTGGAAAAGGCGGTTCGGGCTATTCATGAAGAGTGTCGCATGAGTGAGCTGGCTTCGTAAAAGACATCCAGAAACATCTGCTGTGTAAGTCGGCCGGTTTGGGTATTTTGTTGGCTGGGGTGGTAGGAACTAATAACAAGTGGTTGTAAGTGGTGAACCCGGCCATGTTCGAACTTGAATTTGCCGGGGGCTTTTACAATGCTCAAGTACGCTTCAAATGCAATGCGCCCTAGCGCTATGACCACTTCAACTTTCTTGAGTAACTTCAATTCCAGTTCCAGAAAGGGACGGCAGTTGGCAAGTTCAGTGGGATGCGGTTTATTATCGGGTGGGGCACATCTGCCTGCGCCAGTGATATAGGCATCCTGCAACTGCAATCCATCTTCACGCGTGCGGCATTGCGCTTGCGACGCGAATCCGGCTTGGTGCATGGCACGAAACAGGAAATCGCCGGAGGCATCGCCAGTGAACATTTGCCCTGTCCGATTGGCACCATGAGCCCCTGGGGCCAGGCCGATTAACAGGAGCCGTGCATTGGGATCGCCAAATGACGGTACCGGTTTGCCCCAATAATCCCAATCAAGATACGCCCGGCGCTTTATCTGGGCCACTTTCTGGCAATGATCGCGGAGCCTTGGGCAGGCTTGACAGGCAATCACTTCGCGCTGGATTTTGGCTAAGGCGGCTGTTACTTTTACGTCAATCGGCAGCCCATGGACTTCATTCACACACTCAGTATAGGGGAATGGAAACTGGCAAATAGGGCACGCTTATCTATTCCATAGGATCTTTCGATGGTCATCTTTGTCCTTTTCTGCGAAACTTGTTACAAGAAATATCAGGACCAGGAAGTCTTAAGAAGAAATAAAGACCATGAGGAGGCTCCATGCGATTGGAAGCCTACGAAACAGGCGAGTTTCATGATGAGATGTTCGACGAATCCGGAGCTGCCCGGCCCGAAGCGCGTTTGCTGCTGGAGGCGGTGCGCGGGCTTGAGGATGGGCAACTGCAGCGCTGCCAGAAGGCTGCCGAACGTCGGCTGGTGGAACTGGGCATCACTTTTAACGTGTATGGCGATACCACGGGCACGGAGCGGATTTTTCCATTTGATCTGATTCCGCGAATTTTGCGAGCCAAGGAATGGGATTGGATTGAGCGCGGACTGAAGCAACGAATCCGGGCGCTGAATCTTTTCATTGACGATATCTATCACGATCAAAAAATTCTGAAAGACAAAGTGATTCCGGAAGAAGTGATTCGTTCGGCCATTTTTTATCGGCCGCAATGTATTGGCCTGAATCCGCCGCTGGGAGTTTGGTGCCACATTACAGGCACCGATTTGGTGCGTCATTCCGATGGTCAGATTTATGTGCTGGAAGACAACTTACGAGTGCCATCGGGAGTGTCTTACATGCTGGAAAATCGGGACCTGATGAAGCGTACTTTTCCTCGGGTATTTGAAGGGCTGCGAGTTCGGCCGGTGGACGATTACCCTAGTAATTTGCTGGAAACTTTGGAGGCCATTGCGCCCCATGCTGCTTCGGAAAAGCCACAGGTGGTGGTGCTGACTCCGGGGATGTATAACTCAGCTTATTTTGAACACAGTTTTCTTGCACAAAAAATGGGAGTGCCTTTGGTGGAGGGTCGCGACCTGGTTGTGGAGAACGATACGGTGTACATGCTGACCACAAAAGGCTTGCGCAAAGTGGACGTGATCTATCGACGAATCGACGATGATTTTCTTGATCCGCTGGCGTTCCGGGCTGATTCGATGTTGGGCGTCCCAGGGCTGGTGAAGGCTTATCATGCGGGAAATGTGGCCTTGGCAAATGCACCAGGCAATGGCGTGGCTGATGATAAAGTTGTTTACGCTTACGTGCCCGATATGATTCGTTACTACTTAAGTGAAGAAGCTATTTTGCCCAACGTGCCAACGTTTTTGTGCTGGCGCGATACGGATCGACAACATGTGTTGCAGAACCTGGATAAGTTAGTTGTGAAAGCGGCGAATGAAGCAGGCGGCTACGGCATGTTGATTGGACCACATTCGACAGTGGCGGAACAAGAAGAGTTTGGGCGCAGAATTGAGGCCCATCCACGCGAATACATTGCGCAACCGACGCTGGCACTATCGCGTGTTCCTACTTTGATTGGGGATCATTTGGAGGGTCGTCACGTGGACCTTCGCCCTTACATTTTGTATGGGAAAGACATTCGCATTGTTCCAGGAGGGTTAACCAGAGTGGCGTTGCGAAAGCATTCGTTGGTGGTGAACTCATCGCAGGGGGGCGGCAGTAAAGACACTTGGGTACTGGCCGATGAACCAGAAATGGAAGGCGCACCGCAATGAATCAACGGGCATTGAACGTGGCGCTGCCGTCGCTCAGCAGGGTAGCGGATTCTGTGTATTGGTTGGGCCGATATATTGAACGTGCTGAAAATGTGGCCCGTTACATTGAAGTCAATTTGAATTTGCAAATGGATCTGCCGCTTTCCCCGCAACACCAATGGCAACCGTTGATTGACATTAGCGGTGAGACTGAAGATTTTCAAAAACGGTATGGCCTGGCCGGGCAAGGTAACGTGATCCACTACTTGGCTTACGACATTGAAAATCCGAATTCCATAATTAGCTGCTTACGATTTGCGCGTGAAAATGCACGGTCTGTGCGGGAAACTATTTCGTCGGAAATGTGGACCCAGGTGAACAGCATGTATCTGCAGATTCAATCGCAGAATACAACGCCGGAACCAGAAAGACTGCTGGACACCTTTCGCGAAATCAGGTTGGGATCCCATCTGTTTCAAGGTGTGACGGATGCCACCATGACTCACAACGAAGCGTGGCATTTTCTGCGTTTGGGACGGAAGCTGGAACGAGCCGATAAGACGTCGCGCATTCTTGACGTCAAATACTTCATGCTGCTGCCATCGCCACAGGACGTGGGCACGCCAATTGACGATATTCATTGGTCGGCAGTGCTGAAATCGGTGAGTGGCTTTGAGATGTACAGGAAGAAGTATGGGCGCATTACGCCGCGGGAAGTGGTGGATTTTCTGGTGATGGATCGTGATTTTCCGCGAGCTGTGCATTACTGTATTTGTTGCGCCAATGAGTCTCTGCACGCCATTACGGGGACGGCCATTGGATACTTTCAATATCGTTCGGAACAGTTGATGGGCCAACTGGCATCGGACTTGGATTACGCGTCCACCGATGCTGTTATCAATGGTGGGCTGCATGAATATCTGGATGGTTTGCAGGGAAAAATGAACGTTATAGATACCGCTATGCGCGAAGATTTTATTGCTCGAAAGAAGAAAAATCAAACTCAGAGTCAGAGCCAATGAGCGGAAACCAACCATGAGCATTCGGGTCGCGCTGCATCATAAAACCGTATATTTTTACGATCGACTGGTAACGCTTTCGCCCCAGACGGTGCGTTTGCGACCTGCCCCGCACAGTCGCACACCGATCACCAGTTATTCCCTGACCATTGAACCGAAGGATCATTTCATTAATTGGCAGCAGGATCCGCAGGGCAATTTTCTTGCACGGCTGGCGTTCCCAAATGCGACGAGGCAATTTTCCCTTACGGTAGATTTGGTGGCGGAAATGACCGTCATCAACCCGTTTGATTTTTTCCTTGAGCCATACGCGGAAATATTTCCCTTTCAATATGAACCGCAACTGATGGATGAGTTGAAGCCGTTTTTAGATACTCCTCCGGCGGGTGCGCAGTTACAGGCGCTTCTTAATTCCATTGACCGCAGCCCGAAGCACATCATTACGTTTCTGGTTGGTTTGAACCAACGTTTGCAGAATGACATTCGGTATGTGATTCGCATGGAACCGGGGGTGCAAACATCTGAAGAAACATTGGGCGGCCTTAGCGGATCGTGCCGAGATAGTAGTTGGCTGCTGGTGGAAACGTTACGTCATTTAGGATTGGCTGCACGCTTCGTTTCTGGCTATTTAATTCAATTAAAGCCTGATTTAAAGCCGCTGGAGGGCCCGGAAGGTCCGCAAGAAGATTTCACAGATCTGCATGCATGGGCGGAAGTTTATTTGCCAGGGGCAGGTTGGGTCGGGCTTGATCCTACGTCGGGATTGTTTGCTGGTGAAGGCCATATTCCACTTGCGGCAACGCCACATCCGCAATCTGCCGCGCCTGTATCGGGGTTAGTGAGTCCCTGTCAGGTAGAGTTTCTTCATGAAATGAAAGTAACTCGCATTCATGAAGATCCGCGAGTAACTAAGCCTTACAGTGAAGAACAATGGAAGGCAATCGACCAACTGGGCGACACCATTGATCAGGAACTAACTGCCGGGGATGTGCGGTTGACGATGGGCGGCGAGCCCACTTTTGTATCTATTGATGACATGGATGGTGAAGAATGGAACACGGCGGCGTTGGGTGAATCCAAGCGTCGCATTGCTGGGGAACTACTGAATCGTATTCGGGAACAGTTTGCACCCGGTGGCTTGCTGCACTTTGGACAAGGGAAATGGTACCCCGGCGAATCACTTCCGCGGTGGGCTTTTACATGCTATTGGCGAACCGATGGTGTTCCTTTGTGGGAGGACCGGCAATGGTGTGCTGACCCTGATCGTGATTACGGTTTCGGGGAGAAGGAAGCGCAACGATTCGCTGAAGAACTGGCGCAACGGCTGGCCGTTGGTCCTGAAAATGTAATTGCGGCGTATGAAGATCCGCTGGTGTACATTCACAAAGAAAGTCAGCTTCCGGTGAATGTTGATGCGGAAAACAACAAGCTGGATGATTTAGAAGAACGGGAACGGTTACGTCGTGTCTTTTCACACGGATTAGGAAATCCAACAGGGTTCGTACTGCCGCTGCAACGTGGCTTTGGAAAGGATGGACCGGAGTGGCAAACGGCATTGTGGATGCTGCGCGCGCGCCACTTATTTTTACTGCCTGGCGATTCTCCGGTGGGCTTGCGCCTTCCATTATTGAGCCTGAAGGCGGAACCGGCTGGTAAACTTCAGCGAGTCTGGACGATAGACCCAATGGCCCCTGCGCCACCGCTGTCGGTGGTTCAAAGGCAGCCGCGATCTCAACTTGCATGGGAGGGTCAACTGCAGTTGAATAGCGGGCCCGGCAATGCCCGGCAACGTCAAAATCTGCAACCTCTTCCTGGTGAAGATGGTGAGTTGGATTCGTTAGTTCGAACTGCTCTAACTGTAGAACCGAGGGAAGGCAAGCTGTGCTTATTCTTGCCGCCAGTGCGATCTGCAGAAGACTATGTAGACTTGGTGACGGCCATTGAAGAGACTGCGGCCAAACTGCAAATGCCAGTGATTTTGGAAGGTTACGCGCCTCCTTTTGATTCGCGCTTGCAGTCCATAAAACTGACTCCTGACCCTGGTGTGATTGAAGTGAACATTCATCCATCGCAAAATTGGCGGGAGCTGGTTCACAACACCACCACCCTTTATGAACAGGCTCGCCAATGCCGTTTGGGGACAGAAAAGTTCATGTTGGATGGGCGCCATACGGGGACTGGTGGGGGAAATCATCTGGTGTTGGGTGGGTCCACACCAGCGCATAGTCCATTTCTGCGTCGACCGGATTTGGTGAAGAGTCTGGTTGGATATTGGTTGAATCATCCGTCGTTATCGTATTTATTTTCAGGCGTATTTATTGGCCCAACCAGCCAGGCACCACGTGTGGATGAAACGCGTGCCGATGCGATTTACGAATTAGAAATCGCTTTTTCTTTGTTGAAGGGTCGGGAAGAAACTTCTCCTCCGTGGTTGGTGGATCGCATCTTTCGCAACCTGTTAGTGGATGTTACAGGCAACACGCACAGAGCTGAATTCTGCATTGACAAATTATATTCTCCCGATAGTTCCACGGGTCGGCTGGGGCTGCTTGAGCTGCGAGCGTTTGAGATGCCGCCCCATGCCCGCATGAGTTTAGCGCAGCAGGTTTTGGTGCGGGCGCTGGTGGCCTGGTTCTGGCGTGAGCCGTATGAAGGGAAACCCATCCGTTGGGGCACGCGACTGCATGACCGGTTTATGCTGCCGTACTATGTGGAAAGCGATTTGTCCAGGGTGATTGCAGAATTGAATGAGGCAGGCTACGCTGTTTCCCGCAACTGGTTTGGGCCACATGCGGAATTCCGATTTCCAGTATATGGCCGCGTCTGTTACTACGGTGTGGAAATTGAATTACGGCAAGCGATTGAACCCTGGTATGTGTTGGGTGAAGAGCAAGGCGCAGGGGGCACGTCGCGCTATGTGGATTCTTCAGTCGAACGGTTGCAGGTGCACGTCAGCGGCTTGACTCCGGAACAATTCACAGTCACCTGCAATGGACGCCGCTTACCTTTAGAGCCCACTGGCACGCACGGGGAATTTGTTTGTGGAGTTCGCTATCGTGCGTGGCAGCCGCCGCATTGCTTGCATCCAACCATCCCAGTGCATACGCCTTTGGTTTTCGATCTGGTTGATTTAGCGGCTGGGCGTTCTTTGGGGGGCTGCACTTATCATGTTGCGCACCCTGGTGGACGCCATTACGATACCTTCGCGGTAAACTCAAATGAAGCGGAAGCACGGCGCAGGGCACGCTTTTTTGAGTACGGACACACGCCGGGTCCAATGGTAGTTCCTGCGGTTGAAATCAATCCCGAATTTCCAGCCACTCTGGATTTACGCCGCGCACCGGGTCTTTGAGTAGATATTGTGAACGAAACAAAAGTGGGTGCAAAAACGGAGAAGATGGAATGGCAATATCAGCCAACGTCTACCCACTGGGATGAGGCTATCCGGCCATCGGGCATGCCCCGGCATCATTGGCGGAAACTGTACACATCCATTGGCCGCATGGGATTTGCGCAGCTTACACGTCGTTGGCAAACGGGGCAGCACCTCATACAAACTAACGGCATCACTTACAACGTGTATGGCGATCCGCAAGGCAAAGAACGGCCATGGTCTTTAGACCCCATTCCGCTGGTGATGGATGGCCAGGAATGGGCTAAATTGGAACAAGCCATTTCCCAACGGGCCACGTTGATGAACCATATGTTGGGCGATCTTTACGGTGCGCAGCGTTTGATTCATCAGCGACAGTTGCCGGCAGCACTGCTGTTTGGCAATCCTAATTTTCTGCGCACATGCCATGGAATTGAGCCAGCGAAGGGTGTGTTTCTGCATACCTACGCAGCGGATTTAGCCAGGTCGCCAGACGGAAAGTGGTGGGTGATTTCGGACCGTACGCAGGCACCATCGGGCATGGGGTACGCATTGGAAAATCGGTTAGTGAGTGCGCGGATGTTGCCTTCAGCTTTTGGTCAATGCCATGTGCGACCGCTCAACCGTTTCTTTGAACAGTATCGGGAGAGTTTGCTGAACTTAGCGCCGAATCGCGATAATCCGCGTGTTGTGCTGCTGACCCCTGGCCCGAATAACGAGACCTATTTTGAACAATCGTTTCTGGCTCGTCAATGGGGGGTGCCGTTGGTGGAGGGCGCTGACCTTACGGTGCGCGATAACCGTGTGTTCCTTAAAACACTATCGGGTCTGGAACCGGTAGACATGGTGCTGCGTCGGATGGACGATAGTTTTTGCGATCCTCTGGAATTGCGTGGTGATTCGCTGTTGGGCATTCCTGGTTTGACGCAAGCGGTGCGTAGCGGGAACGTAGCGGTTTCCAATGCGTTGGGCAGCGGGTTGATGGAATCGCCAGGTTATATGGCGTTTCTTCCGAGCCTATGCAGGCAGTGGCTTGGGGAAGAATTGAAGCTGCCTTCGGTGGCCACATGGTGGTGTGGTGAGCGGGCCACGCGTCGTTTTGTAACGGCCAATCTGGATGGCTTAGTGATTAAGCCGACGTTCCCCAGACTGGGCCATCATCCAGAATTTCCGGCTTACATGGATAGCGCTGCGAAGCAGGTTCTGCTGCGACGTATTGAAGCTGATCCCGAACAATTTTTAGCGCAGGAACAAGTGGCCCTTTCCACAGTTCCCGTTTGCACTGATTCGGGCTTGACGCCGCGTCACGTAGTGCTGCGAGTGTTCGCTGTTTGGGATGGGCAATCTTACAGTGTGATGCCCGGCGGATTGACGCGCGTTTCCATTGAAGCCAATTCACCGGTGGTCACCATGCAGCTTGGTGGCGGTAGCAAAGACACTTGGGTTTTGGGTGATGATGCGGAAAGCAGCATGCCGTCCGATGGCGGTCGAACTCGTACCTATGCACCACGCGGTGCGGCGGATTTGCCGAGCAGGGTGGCCGATAATTTATTCTGGTTGGGTCGTTATGGGGAACGGGTTGAAGCTGGTGTGCGGATGGTGCGGGCGCTGTTGCCAGGCCTTTCCAGCGAAGAAGATTTTGGGCATACGGCAACCATTCAAAGTGCCGTGCAACTGCTGACTGGCTTGAACTATCTGCCGGAGGGGCTGGATAAGACTTCCATTTCCCAACAGCGTTGGCATGTGGGTCGATTGCTTTCGGGCATGGTTTACGATCCTTCGCGATCGTCTAGCATTGGGTGGAGTTTGAAGAATTTGCGGCGCGCAGCGTGGCCCGTGAAAGAGTGGCTTTCCCAGGATACCTGGCGTGTTTTGCAACAGTTGGAAACAGAATTTTCAGTGACAGCTCCGGTGCACCATGAACTACGTTTAGTGGCGGAAATGAATTTGCTGGATCGGGTGATTGTGACGCTATCGGCATTTTCCGGACTGGTGATGGAAAACACCGTGCGCTGCAACGGCTGGCATTTTTTGGACATCGGACGGCGTCTGGAACGGGCGTTGCAAACGGCCGACCTGCTGCTTACATCGCTGGTGCAATCACCCTTTGATATTGAGCCCTCCATGGATACGTTGTTGCAGATCGCCGATAGTTCCATTACTTATCGCACGCGCTATTTCACTGAAGTTAAGGTGGAGTTTATTTTGCAGCTTTTGATGTGCGATGAATCTAACCCGCGCTCCGTTGGCTTTCAGTTGGCGACGCTGGTGCAGCACCTACGGAGCATGCCGGCGAACCTGCAACAACAGGGCAGTGCTGATTCGCAAGACGAAGAGCATCTACCACTTTTGCTGGCTGAGAAGATTCAGATTATGGTGCAGCAGGCAGTACTTGAAGATCTTGCAGCTCGGGATTCTGACGGGAATCTGGCGGCTTTGGAAGAGCTGCTGCGCACTCTGAAAGGCAATCTGTTCGATCTTTCTGCGCTGTTAACGGCTCACCACTTTAGCCACGTCCCAATTTCAAGATTTAAGCCTTCATTTTAAAGCCATGCTCTACCAAGCAACTCACCTTACGCATTATAAGTATGAAGAACCAGTGGCCCAGTGTCTTAGTGAGACGCGAATTACTCCGCGCACTTTTCTGCGGCAACGAGTGTTGAAAACCACGTTGGAAGTGCATCCGGAGCCTACTGTTTTAGAACGACGCAAGGATTATTTCGGCAATCATGTGGCAACGTTTTCTGTGTTTCGTACACATGATCATTTCACGGCCAGCGCCACCAGCATTGTGGAAGTGACGCCTCGGCCAGAGACTATTTTGCCAGATATTTCGTGGGAGGAAGCGCAACTGGATTTCGCCGTGCATCTGGATGATATTTCGTTGCAAGCCTACGAGTTTGTTTTCGATTCGCCATTTGTTACTTCTTCTTTTGAGCTGGCGCAATATGCCCATCCTAGCTTTCCAGCAGGCAGGCCGCTGGCGGAAGCGGTGCAGGAACTTTCGCATCGTATTAATACGGAATTTCTTTACAAACCAAAATCCACTTCCATAGATATGCCATTGCCAGAAGTGCTGCAGCAGCGCCGCGGTGTGTGTCAGGATTTCGCGCACATCATGATTGGAGCCTTGCGGTCTTTACATTTATCAGCGCGCTACGTCAGCGGGTATCTGCGGAGTGGCGCGGATGTACAGGGGGCGGAGGCATCACATGCCTGGGTTTCGGTATTTATTCCGGGGTATGGCTGGCTGGATTTAGATCCGACGAATGATGTGATTCCATCGGATGGGCATATCACGCTGGCCTGGGGTCGTGATTATGGGGACGTCGCACCAGTGAAGGGAATTTCGTTGGGCGGCGGGAAACAGACAGTGGAAGTTGAGGTTCGGGTGACGCCTGTGCAGGCTTTGTGAGGGTGGTGTTCTGAATTGATACACTGTACGCTTTTGGGGTTGTGTATGGTGTGAGGTTGTGTTATGCTGAGTGCATGAGATCGACGATTGCACTTCCTGCTCCGATACTTCAGAACGCTAAGCTTCGCGCCAAAGCTCGCAATGTCACATTGAGTGTTGTGGTTGAAGACGCTTTGCGTGCGCACCTTTCTGATGCTCAGACTGTGGAAATCGACTTCAAGCTGCACACGGTTCGGGGTAAACTGGTTAATCCTAATCTGGATCTTGATCGTACCAGCGCCATTTTGATTGCGGATGACGAGAGTAGCTACGCATGCAACTCCCAGACGTAAATATACTGATTTATGCTCATCGGGAAGAGTCACCTTTACATAACCGCTACGCTGCCTGGCTAATCAGGCTGGCCACCGGGAGAGAGCCTTTTGCCTTTTCCGAATCGGTGATGTCGGGCTTTGTACGGATTGTTACCAACCCGAGCGTTTTCAATCCACCGTCCACTCCTGAGCAAGCCTTTCGATTTCTTAACGAATTCACTAAGCTACCCCAATGTACTCTGCTGCGGCCAGGCCCCAATCACTGGCCTATATTTATACAGCTCTGCATGGAACATTCAGTTAAAGGGAAGATGGTTGCGGATGCGTCTCATGCTGCGTTGGCTATTGAATCGGGCTGTGAGTGGGTTAGTGCTGACACCGATTTCGCACGCTTTGCCCCTGCCTTACGATGGCGTCATCTTTGAGATACTAGCGTTGGTTCTGGCAACTGGACGAGGCGCACCTGTTAAACCGGTTAATTGACTGGTCACAACAACTTTCCACTTGTGCGTTTTGCGAATTGACCCGCACTTTTCACTTCAGCGAATCGATCCATTCCTCACCTCCAAGGAAATGACAAAGCGGGCCGAAGGATGAACGTCCCTTGCCCGCCTTACCAAAACATCGCTTTTGCAGTTAACTAACTTCGCACTCTGTTCCGCTTGCGCAACAAGAACGCGGCTAGTCCTGTCGCGACCAGAACGCTCGCCCCTGGCTCCGGGGTCGCCGTGCTAGCGGCCACCGTTCCAAGAATCACATTCCCGCTCACTCCCGTCGCAATCCAACGATCATTACCTTGGGTCCCGCCTGGCGCGCCAAATAATTCATTGCCCCCGCATTGGATAAACCCACTCGTGGCGCAGTAGATTTGGGCTGTAGCGGTGAATGGGTTCTGGATTCCGAAATTAGAACCAGAAAGACCGAAATCAAATGTCAATTGCGTGGAGCTTGCAACCAGCCCGGAACCGTTGGTCTCCGTCCGGATAGTTGCACCAGGGATTGACGGCCCGATGGAGGAGTAGGTGAGTCCCACCAGATTAAAACTAATCGTGCCACCGCTGGCCGCTAGCCCGTATATCTCACCAGAGAGGTAACCAAAGGCCTGAACCAACAGCCTAAACATATGTATCAAAACATGTTTTAGCGGAAAGGGAAAAGGCCTTTGATATGACACAGTGTAGCGAACAACAGTTCCAGTTTTCTAGT
>JANXSF010000033.1 GCA_025352795.1 Acidobacteriota bacterium | reverse complement strand
ATCGCCTCAACGGCTACTTTTGCCTTCAACGAAGGCGGGTGATTCTTTCTGGTGCTGGGCATTGGCTCTCCTTATTTTCTATCCCTTCACACCATCTAAGAAACCTCTTTTTTCTGTCCAAAAAATGGGGTCCACTACAGTGAACTGGCTGCCGGGCGGGGGGGCACTTCTAGCTTAACGGCCATCGCTGGCTCGATTGTCTTGCGCATCCACAGGGCTGAGCTGATGATTGTGCTTATCAGCAAGAGGGCCACCGCAGCAACCCATGGCCAGCGGCTTGCCTTCGCCACCGTTGCCGCTACCGCATCCTGTGGCGGAGTGCGCAAGTCCAGCACCATATCGCGCATACTTTGGTAGCGTTCTTCAGGATCTTTCGCCAGACATCGCCGCACCAGGCGTTCCAGCCACACCGGCGTGAACGGCTCCACTGACATCGGCGGCGGCTCAGTTGTCAGGATAGACGCGATCAAGCTGGAATAGTTTTTCCCCTGGAATGCCTTCTGCCCCGTCACCATTTCGTAGAGCACTGCACCAAACGCCCAGATATCCGCCCGCGCGTCAGCTTCTTTGCCGTCGAATTGCGCTGGAGCCATATACTGCGGCGTGCCAAGTATTGTCCCTTCGGTGGTTAAGTTTGCAACTAGCGTGGCGTCGTTGGGGCCGATCTTTGCGATTGACTTCGCCAGCCCGAAATCGAGCACCTTCACGCCATCGCGGGTCAGCATGATGTTCTGCGGCTTCACGTCGCGATGCGTCACCCCCGCACGATGAGCACGATCCAGCGCATCCGCAATCTGCACAGCGTATTCAGTGCCTGATCCAAAGGCAGCGCACCCTTAGCAATCCGCGCGGCTAACGTCTCGCCATCGATCAGTTCCATCACCATGTAGCCCGGCCCTATATCGTGCACCACACAAATGTTCGGATGATTCAGCGACGCCACGGCCCGAGCCTCGCGTTCAAACCGCGCCCTTAGATCTTCACGTTAGCAATATGTTCAGGCAACACTTTGATCGCAACCGACCGATCCAACCGCGTGTCGCGCGCCTTGTACACTTCACCCATGCCGCCTTCGCCAATCGGCGAGACGATTTCATAGGGGCCGAGTTTGTCACCGGTGCTGAGGGGCATTGGCTCGAATTAGTTTACCGTAACTAGGATCATCTTACTTCGCTTTCAAACAACGATCGCGCAAGCCCCGATTGCCTGATAATGCTGAGCAAAGTGCCACGCCTGACTGGGTCGTGCATCGGAATGGGAACTGTTATCGTGCTATTACCCACTCGCATCTGCATGATCCGATGACCGCCTCGTTGCCGGACGTTCGCGAATCAATTTTTTTCGAGAATGCGGCAAACCTCCAAGCCCGATAGAACTCGAAGTTTACCCAACAGGAACCTCGACCTGAGTTACGAAGAGTTCTCCATGCAACCGCCTGGTGAGTTCCGACGGCGACGCTGTCTCAAAAAACAGGATTAAAGCCTCAATCAGATTGGCACGTGCTTCTTCGATTGAGCCACCTTGACTGGCAATATCAAATTCAGGGCAGAGCGCAACGAACCCATCGTCTTCACGTTCAATGATCGCCGTTACACGCTGCGAAGTCTTCATTTCTTCAGTCTACGCCAATTCATTGCGTTGGGCTTATTTCCCAAGCCGCGCCGCCCAGTTCAGTTGCACCACCATCGGCGGCTGCTGCTCGCCTTCCGGCTCTTGCACCAGGAATCTCCGCCCATCGCGTCGCGTATCGCGCACTTAGATCTTCACGCTAGCAATATGCTCAGAAATCACCTTGATCGCCACGGACCGCTCCAACCGCGTGTCGCAAGCTTTGTACACTTCGCCCATGCGACCTTCACCTTTCGGCGAGATGATTTCGTAGGGGCCGAGTTTGTCGCCTTTCTACGGGATCGCCTGTTCGCAGACTTTTATGATGTCTTGTGCAAACGTTGCAACTACGTTCGCAACTTCGCCCGGCTGATCCCACTTAGCCTGCGGGACTGCTTTCACGATTTCAAGGATCATCGGGCTCGTCAATACGGCAGCAATGATCTGTGCTTTTCCGTCGGGTGTAAGAGTCATCAGGAAGCAACATAGCACAGACGAACGGGGAGTTTGGTTAGAGCCATTAAAAGGTGATCGCCTTGGGCAGTACAGCATCCGCGTGAATGACCAATATCCGATTTATTTTCGCTGGGAACTGGGTGACGCGTTCGATGTGGAATTGACGGACTACCATTGAAGAAGAATCCAATGTCGCGCAAAAACAAACTGCCTCCGGTGCACCCTGGCGAAATTCTTCGGGAAGAGTTCCTTGAGCCGTTGGCCCTTTCCATTAATGGACTGGCTCGCGCCCTACGCGTTCCGCCAAGCCACATCTCCGGCATCGTCAATGAGAAGCGCGGCATTAGCGCGATCATGGCGCTGCGATTGGCCCGTTATTTCGGCTGTTCCCCGGAACTTTGGCTTGGCCTTCAACAGGATTTTGAGCTCGACACAGCACGAGACGCCGCAGCCGACCGCATTGAACTGGAAGTGTTGCCCCGAGCCAGTTGACGAGCCACCCCAGGTACTTCGCCAACCGCGCGGCCCAGTTTTTGACCACACCATTTGTTTTCCCGACAGTGCACCCAGCCGCCCTATTGTAATGCCTATCTTTATTTCAGTCGGTTCTCACCCTCTATGGGCGCGACAATCCGTCCATCAAGCCAAATCCTGAGATCCCCAGTGAACTCTGCCAGGAGTGTCCTAGCGCTTGAATGTAATCCGCTTCCAACTGAAACAGTGTCCGTTGTGAGATGAGGGCCTGCGGATACGCAGCGGCCATGTTTTGATAATTCGCCTGATATAACTTATACGCTTTCTCTGCGCGGGGAAGCATTTCTAATTTATATTGCTGGACGGTGATGCGGGCCGAATCATAATCGTTAAACATTGATGCCAGTTCACGTTCCAGTTGAAGCTTCAGCCTGACCAACTCCTGTTTGGCAAGCTCAATCTCACCTTTCGCCGCCGCAACATTACCCTGATTCCGATTGAATAAGGGGATTTGAACGCCGATTTGTACCCCACCTTGCAGCCCGATGGGCCTGCGTGTTGATTCCAGCGGCTCGAAATTATTAGACAAGTTGGCGGTCACTTGCAAGTCAGGAATCGGTGCTTTTTGAGCCAGCCCAAGCGACGCCTCTGCCCGTTCCACTTTTTGCTGGGCCAACTTCACTTCAGGACTTTCCCGCAGGGTGGTCGCAATCCATTGCTCATACTTCAGGTCGGGAATTGCATCCAAATCGCCGTCCAATGGACTCATAATCAAGCCCGGCTTTCCCACCACTGCCGAAAGGATTCTCCACGTGGATTGCACGTTTTGCTGGGCGATTCTAAGATTCACGATCGCCTGTTGTTGTTCCACTTCTGCTTGCAGCACGTCTGGTTTATCGGCTTGGCCAATGTTCGCCAGTTGATGGGAAGTCTGCGTGGCATCGCCAGCTAATTTTGCTAAATTCTCCCGGACCTCCATCATCCGCTGCGCCGTCAGAGTTTGATAGAACAACGCGCGGACATTGTTGAGAATTCGCATGCGCTGCATTTCACCGCTGGTCTGCACTTCTGTTGCTTGCAATTCTGCAACCCGTCGGGCAGCGTGAAGCTTCCCCCCAGTTACTATCGTTTGACTTACAAAGCCACCCTGCTTACCTCCGCCAATGTAACCTCCACGAATCTCATCCCCGTAGTAACCCACCGTTGGATTCGGATAGAGTCCGGCTTGTTTTTTAAGGCCAGCAGCTATTCGAAGGTTGGCTTGAACTTGAGCCATAGTTGGGTTACTGGTCAAAGCCATTTGCTCCAGGTCCGCCAATTTCAACCCTGCCTTTTCCATAACTGTAGTAGTTTTTGAAATGGCAACCACCTCGTACAAAGTGAGGTCACCATCATAGACTTTCGCCGTGATTTGATCGCCCACTTTTACGTTGCGGAGCGCTTCCGGTTTATCCACGGCGTAAGACATAGTCATGCTGCCCATCCAACCATCAATGGGCTCATTGGTCACGCTCAGAGGCTTGGGGCTGGCATTGACCTGCTCCACTTTCCCCCGAAATATATAAGACTTCTTCGCGCCTTGCTGGGCGCCTTGCTGGGCATCAACAGAACTAATCAATACGCCTAGCATTCCAAGCGCGACTATGTGAGTTCGCGTCATTAGGCGTTCTTCCTTTTCAGGTCCATAATCTTGTTGTATTGTTCATTGGGCAGCACCCGAACAAGGGTCATCATGCCTCCCACAAAGCCACTCCAACCAGCGGGCAATCCCAGCACCTCGGGTTTGTCCACCTCTTTGTCCATAGCCATCATTGGACCTTCCATAAATGCGTCCTGCGGGAAGAGCGGAATCTGATTTGCGTTCTTTGGCAATTCCGGCATCTTACTGTGATCCATACCTGGCATGTTAGTCATCGCCTTGCCTGCTTCACTTTGAGTAAGTGGACCATTCGTACGAGGCATGTCGGTTGAGGAACCAACGCCCAGCCCACGTCCCAGGCTCGGGCCTCGGTTATCGGACGTAGCATGGCCTTCCTTTAACATGCCCATTCCATCGGTCATGCTCGCCCCGGCCTGCATCCCGGACCCGATGCGGGTCATTGGCCCCACGTTCGACGCCATCTGATTCATCATGTGGTGGGGAAGGTGGCAATGCAGCATCCAATCCCCAAGCCTGTCTGCCACAAATTCAATTTCACGAGCCTGAGCCACGCCCACCAGTGTTGTATTCCCGCGGGTCCATGCCGATTCCTGTTGCCGCGCGCCTTCCCTTCCCGTCTCCCAAAACGTGAATCCGTGAAGATGAATTGGATGATGATCCATACCCATATTGATGATGCGGATTCGAACCCTTTCCCCGTGCCGAATCACTAATGGCGTGGACGCAGGGCCAGACTTGCCATTGAAGGTCAGCCAGTTGAATTCCATGCTCATGCTGTTTGGAATTGTACTATTGGGAAGGACAGCATACTCCTGCAACGCGATCAGATAATCTTTGTCCACCTGTGGTGTGTAAGCAACTTTTGGATGGATGATGAAGCCGCCCAGCATGCCCACCATTTCCTGCATGGCCATATGCGGATGATAAAAGAAAGTGCCGTGTTGATGGAGAGGAAATTCATAAATAAAACGTTCCCCTGGCATCACTGGCATTTGACCCACACCGGGAACGCCATCCATCTCAATGGGGAGTTCCAACCCATGCCAATGGATACCCGTCGATTCAGGTAAATGATTGTCGAAAATAATGCGAACCCTGTCCCCTTCATTTGCTTGAATGGTTGGGCCTGGGGCGCTGCCATTGAAACCCCAAAGATCAAACGTCCTGCCAGGAACGATCATCTGTTTCACTGGTTCGGCGATCAGATGAAACACTTTCACACCGTTATCCAGCGTGAAGGGCAGGTCGGCTACATCCAGTGTGGTAACTGGAACTTTGGTGGCATTCATTTGCTGTGCGGATAGTGTCCGTCCAGCAAAAAGGGCTGCAGGCAGCGCACCTAGCTTGGTAAAAAAACTTCGACGATTGCTCATAAGAAGTACTCCGAAAATCTAAAAAAGGCTTTGTATAAATGATGCCGACAGTTTCCTTTCGTTTTACACTTTACATGTTACATGGATCTCTTGCGTCGCCACAAGAGTTAGAGCGGGATTCTTGGTCGCCCTTCCGGCCCCGTAGCAACAACTTCGGTAACCCATTCACTGGGCGGCAAGCTGATCAGACGCGGCCGTATGATGAGCAACGCTTCGCCTCGAGTTTTGTTTTTCGTGTTGTCACTGAACAGTTTGCCGATCAGTGGAATTTGCATCAGTGCTGGGATGCCGGCAATAGTGTTGGCCTCACTGGTGGAAAGTAATCCAGTGATAATGGCCCATTGACCCTCTTCTAAGTGCACTCTTGACGTAAACTTGCGGCTGGAAACAATGGGGATGTCGTTGATGCTGCTGCCCGATAGCAGTTTGAAATCGGACTCCACTTCAAGTGAGATGCTGTCCAAATCATGCACATGGGGCGTAATTTTCAGGTTCAATCCCAGATCTTCAAAATTAAAAGTAGGCGGCGGCCGGTAGCTCAATCCGTCACCAGGCTTGGTGCCCGGCTGCAATTCACCAAAATAGCCAGAAGTGGCAATCGGATAGCGATCCCCTATATGAATGGTGGCGGGCATTCCGTCAATCGCCCGGATATCGGTGCTTAGCATGGACCTTGCCGCAGCCTGGTTGAGTGTCGCAAAAAGGTCCAGATTGCTCAGCGCCAAACCTAGAACGCTGGTCATTCCGCCCAATTTATCTAATCGAAAAATTCCGCTGCCCATGGCTACTAACTTGGTTTGATTGGGTAGGCGCATGCCGTAGCTAGCGTCCAGGCTGCTGGAAAACTCCAGCAATTGAACATTGATTTCCACCATCGGCTTGCTGCGCAACATTTGGGTATACATTTGTTGCGCTGGCCGAACTTTGGATATAGGTCCGCGTAGCAGAATCAGGCGTTGAGTATTGTCAATCAGCATGCGCTGCAGGTCCGTTGCCTGTTGAACGGATCGCGCTAATTCCGCCAGATCTTCAATGTTCACAGTTTGTGGCAGCCCCACAGTTACAACCACGTTCGGTTCCAATTCCAGCCTTTTTTGCGGCGTATCTTTAATCACCATGAGACGAGTGGGCGATAGCGGGATTACAAAGCTGGAAGTGGCCAATTCCAGGGCGCGCAACGTGTCTAAATAGTTGGCCTTATCCAAATCGAACCGGATCGGATTCCCCGCTTCTGGATATTCGCTGTCAAACGTCATTTGATACTGGAACAGTTTCCCCACCTGTTCAAAAGCCAGCCTTGGAGTGGTGTTCAGGTGAACTGCGTGCTGCTCGGTTCGGGGTTGAAGCGTGGGAGGAGGCAGCAGTTCCCGAGCTTCCCGCAGATCTTGTTCGGAGATTCGCCCGAAGAGTACGGCTTCTGGCGGGGCATCCGGCGCGACATCTAGGACTGCGGCAGATAACGCAGCAAGAGGGGGAATTTCGGCCAAAGCTTTGGCCTTCAGCGCAGTAGCTTTAGCCCACACTGCGGTGCCGTCAGCACTGGCTGCAGCTGCTTCAGAATAAAGAAGATACGCATCAGTCGCATGACCTGCCTTTTCCGCTTTCCGAGCCTTTTTTAGAAGGTCTTTGGCAGTATCGGCAGCCAGGCAAAGGACGCAAGCCACAATTCCGGTGATAAGAAGACGAACTATCTTCACAAGAGGGTTGACGCGATGGGAGGCATTTTCGTGGAGAGCTAAAGTCTTTGTTTGCTTTGGCCGATCTGTAGCGATAGGAGCAAAATGCAAGTTCAAGGTCCGAAACTGTTCATCCCGCCGGTGCCTGAAACGTTTGACAGCCTGGGCATCTCCGAAAATTCCGTAACCGATCTGATGATGCGCCGCATGCTCATTGAAGGGCAAAGCACGCTGGAAAACCTCTGCCGAAAACTGCGCCTTTCCATGCCCATTGTGGACACCATTTTCCGTCAGATGCGCGCCCAACAACAAGTGGAAGTGAAGGGAATGCGCGGCAACGATTATTTTTTTGTCCTTTCTCAGGCAGGCCGTCAGTATGCCGCCGAACGTTGGCAATTGAACCAGTATGCGGGCGCCTGTCCGGTTTCCCTGGACGATTATTCGCAAGCCACCAAAGCCCAGGCTGCGCAGGTATTTATTGATCGCAACATTTTGCGGAAGTGCTTTAGCGACTTGATTGTGACCGATAGAATGTTGGATCAATTGGGCCCAGCGTTGATCTCCCAAAGCTCCATTTTTGTGTACGGGCCAACCGGAAATGGCAAAACATCGTTAGCCGAACGGATGCTCCGTATTTACGATGATGGGGTGCTCATTCCCCATGCTGTGGAAGTGGATAACCAGATCATCAGCCTGTTCGACCCGGTAGTGCATGAACCCCTGCCGTATGACGATTACGGACTTGACCCGCGTTGGATTTATTGTAAACGCCCTTGCATTGTGGTGGGCGGTGAATTGGTGCCAGCCATGCTGGAATTGCGATTGGATGAATCGTCAGGAATCTATTCCGCGCCCCTACAAATGAAGGCTAACGGCGGGTTATTTATCATCGACGATTTTGGCCGGCAACTGATCAGCCCTCGCGATCTTCTCAACCGTTGGATTGTGCCGCTGGACCGTCGCGTCGATTACTTATCATTGCGCTATGGTGTGAAGTTCCAAATCCCGTTTGAGTTAATGGTGGTTTTCTCAACCAACCTGGAGCCCGCCGATTTAGCCGATGAAGCATTTCTACGGCGCATTCATAACAAAATTTTTGTAGAAGCGGTTGGACCAGATCAGTTCGATAGTATTTTCGAGCGAGTGTTTAGTGCTCGCAACGTTCCATATACTTTTGATACTGCGGAACTGATGCGGTCATTGTGCTTACGGGAAGGGCGTCAGGAATTGCGCGCCTGCTACCCTAACGATATTTGCAACTTGCTAAGCGCCATTGCCAGCTATGAAAATCGTCCTATCAACGCCACAAAGCCCGATCTGGAACGGGCTTGCTCTCTTTATTTCGCAAAAACGTAAGAGGCGGATCTCCGCATTGAGGGTCACAGCATTGGAAGGACGATTTACTTTTTAAGGGATGCGCGTCTAGTTATAAGCTTACTCTTCCAGCACAGCAGGAACGGTGAAGTGAAATGTTGTGCTCTGTCCCAGCTTTGACTCCACCCATATCCTCCCTCCATAGCGCTCAACAATCTTCTGACAAATGGCCAAGCCAATGCCAGTGCCAGAGTACTTGCTCCCCTTGTCATGAAGGCGTTTGAAAATGCCAAAAATTTGATCTTGGTACTCTGGAGCAATGCCGATTCCATTATCTTTGATAGAAAATCGCCAAAATTTATCCTGTTGCAGAGTTGAAACATGAATTTGTGGTGGTTCATTGTCCTTGCAGTACTTAAGCGCATTTCCTAGAAGGTTCTGAAAGAGTTGTTGAAGGTGAATTTCTTTGACCAAAACGGTAGGGAGCAAGTCGTAAGTGATCGTGGCATGGCTTTCTTCCAAAGTGCGTTGGAGACCTTTCAGAACATTTCCAAACACTCTCCCGACGTCCAAAGGCATTGCTGGCTCATGATCCAAACTGGTCAATTGAGTGTACGCCAAAATGTCTGTAACAAGGGAGCCCATGCGATGGGCTCCTTCCACGATGAAGCCCAACATCTGCTTCCCTTCTTCTTCGAGATTATGGCCGTAGCACTCCTCAAAGAGTTGGCTGTAGATGGCCATGTTTCGAAGTGGCTCCTGCAAGTCGTGTGACGCGGTAAAGGCAAACTGTTCAAGATCCAAGTTTGCGCGGCGAAGATCCTGATCCGACTGCTTGCGCTCAGTGATGTCGAGATTCGTCCCCAAGAGCCATTCGGCCTGACCATAGGCGTTTGTAAGGACCGTTTCTACGGATTGAATGTGCCGATATTCCCTCTCGTTCGGTCGGCGAATACGAAATTCGCGACAACTATTTTCAACCCCTCTCATTGTCTTTTGCAATATCTCTTCTTGTCTGGGCAAATCCTCGGGTAAGACGGCTCCAGTCCATGTGCTGTACCCAACCAATCCGTCATTCGTCGGATCGATTCCATAAATCCGAAACATCTGTGTATCCCACCTGACCTTCCCGGTGATAACATTCCATTCCCAAATTCCAACCCCAGTTGCCTCAGTAGCCAAACGAATCCGTGCTTCGCTTTGTGCCAGCGCCACCTCATTAAGTTTGCGCTCCGTGACGTCCCGTGAGACCGCCACAATACGCTCGATGGCTCCATTGGCGCTACGCACTGGGGCCACCCCCACATCCCACAATTTCGGCGTTCCTTTGGCCGTAGGGCAAAAACCCTCGAAGTGAGCAACCTCACCATGCAAGATGCGGTCAAGGGCGGCTTCAATCTGGGGCCGACTCTTTTCGGGCCATAGACTCCACCAGCTTTTGCCAAGAAACAGGGCAGGATCGTCTATCTCCATCGCGCAGAGTCCCGGACCATTCATCATAAGCAGGCGACCAGACGCATCGAGTACCTTTACACAATCAGGGCTACTCTCAAGCACCGTGCGGTTGAACTCCTCGCTCGCCAGCAGTTGCTGATGTGTAGCCTTGCGATCGGTCACATCCTGTACTACGCTAACACTGTGAATTGGTCGGGACTGGGCATCGGTCACCATCCGTGCCACCACCGCTACCCAACGGATGCTACCATCCTTGCGCAAATACCGCTTTTCGTTTTCATAGGAGGACGTATCCCCTCGAAGAAACGAATCGACTAATTCAGCGTCGTGCTCCCTGTCGGCAGGGTGTATTAAATCCCCTACTCTCATTTGTACCAGCTCGTCTGCTGAGTATCCTGTAATCTGGCACATACGCTCATTCACCATGGTTATGTTCCCATCCAGGGAAACGTAAACCATTCCTGTGGGCGCTAGCTCGAAAGAGACCCGGTGCAGTTGCTCTGAGTACAGCAACGCTTCTTCGGCGCGCTTGCGGTCCGTGATATCGTATCCCAAAGGCACGATGAAAACGACTTTGCCGTCCTGATCGCGGACCGGGTCAAAAGATATTGAGAATGTCTTTACCTCACCACAAGGCAGTTTTAACGGCGTTTCGAAGCGAATAAATTCACCGCCAGCAGATCGCGCACAGCCTCTGGCGCACCTGGGGTGTACTGGAACCAAACCGTTTTCCAAAACGGCATTCCGATCACTTCATCGCGGTTGCTGGCGGCTAATGCAAGAGATGCTCGGTTAGCTTCTAACAGCGTTCCGTCCGGCGCTATCAATCCCAGGTATTCCTGTGTGCCATCGAAAATGGCGCGTAATTTCTGATCAAAATTCTCTTGAACGTTGTTTTTCTCATGCCGCTCCATTGGTTGCTCCCCTCCCTCAAGTGCAATTGCCGTGCCAATCGTTCGGAGTGCGTGACCAGTCGCATTCCAGGCAAATAATGCATCATCACCGTGGAACCAGTACAAATCCCCGGCTTTGCCACTCAACCGATAATCGAAGTCGGCAACTTCTTTATCGACGGGCTCACCGACGCGCGTAAATTCGGGCGTCAGGTCGGCAACATGTTGGAGACTGGGTTCGAATGCGGACGCATGGTGTTGGGATAAGATGCGGGGGTCTTCTGCAAACGAAGGGGTTGATGATCCGGGGGAGTTGGGAGGATCGCACGCGGGCGGTGTTTGGACCCACAAAAGAGGCGGTATCTGTTTATCCTTCAATGCCCCAATTAGATTATGGCTTTAGGAACCCAATTTATTTTATTCTGACACATTTCAATTGCGATGATAGTTGTTCCACGTTTCTCTTAAAAAACACTTGGGTGAATGCTTCGTCACCCAATCGCTTTGGCGATTCCGAATGCTGCCCCGGCTGCTAATCCGCCGATGAACGTTGTCCGAAAAGCGCTCTGCCAGGGATGTGTACCGGTAAAGGTGCCCTTCAGATAACCGAAACCGAACAAGGCAATCAAAGTGGCAATGACCGAATATCCCAGTGCCGTTTGGGCGGAACTGGCCAGAATATAAGGAGTTAGCGGAACCAGCCCTCCTGCAATGTAGGAAAAGGCTATGGTCGCCGCACTTTTCAAAGCCCGGGTTGGGTCAGGTGGTTCCAAGCCCAGCTCAAAGCGCATCATCCAATCTACCCACACTTTCGGATTCGCCTTGAAAAAGGTCAGAATTGGGTCACACTGCTTGGCGGGCAGCCCGTAGGATTCCAAAATCTCCCGCACTTCCAGTTCTTCAGCGGCAGTGCATTCCACTACTTCCCTTTCTTCGCGACGTAACTCGCTGACATAGTGTTCAGCATCGTTTCTGGCTGCCAGATATCCGCCCAACCCCATGGCAATGGCCCCGGCGGCAATTTCTGCCATGCCCGCCACCACTACGATTCGTGTTCCATCCACCGCACCGCTCAACCCGGCGGCTAAGGCAAATGGGACCGTCAGGCCGTCTGCCATTCCAATGACAATATCCCGAACTACTTCCGATGAAGTAAAGTGGTTTTCAATGTGTGGCGTTGAAGGCATTTTTTACTAGAATACCAATCAAAAATGGATTGCCATCAGCAATCCGTATTTGTCATGAACCGCTTCCGCTGGCAACCGTTTGGCCTGCCCTTGCAGGATTCTTTGCGTACTCCAGGCCACCGCTGCGGAATCCATCCAATCGTCCGATTTTGCTGGTCCCAGATGACCCCGCTCGGGGATGTCCACTCCAGGCATGTTTTGCATCAGCCAGTTTCGCCGTTCCTGGAACCCTTGCGGTGTCTTCTTGTTATGTACCATCGGCGAACCGGCCATTTGGGCAAAGGCCAGTTCGGGGTGGATTTCGAAAATCGGCACGTCTGTCTTTCTGGCAAATTCATCCACTTCGCGGATTTTCGATATCAAGTTGAAGGTCTGTTTGGAAAGCCCCTTGCCATTCCACTCGCGGTTCATCGAATTCGCCTTGTGGTAATCCGTTAAAGACAGCAAGCGCCGGTCAGGGGCTGGAAAAACACTACTTCTGCGGGCACCTAACTCTTTACGAGCCAAAACATCACATTCCCTGGCTGTACCTTGCACCAGACCAATGGGAATATCAATCCCAATGAGCGCAGGGCGTCCGCCGTATTCCACTATTTCGGAAATCTGTCTCATGAAATGAAAACGGATTTCATCGAGAGGTTTCCAGAGCGCGACAATCCATCCGCCAGGACACCCATCCAGCCCAACTAAGGTATTTTCCAGGAAATTCACTCAATGTCTCCAAAATAATTTGCATGTCTAAAAGACTGAAACACAGAGGCTTGTAAAAAAAATAGCACAAAAGACCTTAAAAGCCCAAAAGTTTGAGCCAGAAGTTGACGATAGGAAGTACTAAGGAATGAATGTGCTTGAAATCATTCGCAAAAAGGTGTCCAGGAGCAAGACTTTGAGTTACAGTCATAATGAGAGTAATCAAAAGAGCAATAGTCTCCCCCTCATGGATCGTCCCAATCAGACAAACGCGCCAAACCCTGGCGAATACTATTCGTGGCGCCCGGAAGGGCATGCCGTAGATATCTCTCTGCATTTTGAGATCGTCGATAAACTTCTCATTGAAATCATGAAAGGTTTTGGATCTATCCCCCGTCGTGGGGCGGAGGTCGGAGGGCTTTTACTGGGGACATCGGAAACCACCGACGGAAAGCTGCATATCACCATCCGCGATTTTCAGCCTGTTGCCTGTGAACATTCTGGGGGTCCATCATACAGCTTGTCAGCCAAGGATATTCAGGGTCTGAAGAGCGGTATTGAACAATGGAGCCCTACTGGAAATCTGGAAACGCTTTACGTGGTTGGCCATTATCGTAGCCACACCAGGGAAGGGTTGGGCATGTCCGATGAAGATATTGATTTGATGGACGATCATTTGCCCGGCGACGATAAAGTGATGCTGTTGGTGAAGCCATTTGCCACGCGCACCAGTTCCGCTGGCTTTTTCTTCCGCGAAAGTAGCGAGTTCCTAAGGACGGATGCCAGCTACCTTGAATTTCCCTTCAAACGGAAAGATCTGGGTGGGGGCAGTTCCGGTACAGAACGAATCGCCGCAGCCGCACGCTTTGGGGAAAGCCGACCGCCAGCAGAAACTCCTTTGCAGTTTCCCAGTCCTCCCCGGACATCCAGCAGACCAGTGATGGAGGCTGAAACCATGGCTTATTCCGATCCTGAACCTGCTCCACAACGCAGGACCGTCGAGCCTGAAGCGGAATTTTCCAGCGATCCCGAACCGTCTCAACTGTTTCGTCCTCGAAGGGAAAGCAGGTTGCGCGGTGGTTGGGTATGGATCCCTCTATCGTTGATTTTCCTTGTGCTGGGTGTGCTGCTTGGATTCCAAACCGCTCTATCTATGCGTCCCAACGGCCCAGCCGCCCTTGGTCCTGAAATTTTCAATCTTGCGCTTACAGTGATTAAATCAGGCGATAGTCTGAATGTCACTTGGGACAGGCAAGCTACCGCAGTCCGCACAGCGGGCCACGGCGTACTCTACATTAAAGATGGGGATTTCAACAAGGCTTTGAATCTGGATGCTACAGAACTGCAAGTTGGCAGTGTGGTTTACCGCAAACCTTCCACTTCAGTGACGTTCAAGTTGGAAGTATTCCCCAGAGACCGCACCGTGGTGTCGGAATCAGTGGAATACAGGGAAGCTCCATAACCCAGGGTGGGAACAATTCTTCTGGCTCCCAGGAAACGAATGTTTCCCAGCATGGGGGCAAAGGTATCAATGCGTACATTGTGGGTTGTCAAAGCGGCATGGGAATATTTGCCATTTCCCAGATAAAGCCCAACGTGTGAAATAGTTAGCTCACTAGGCCCATAGAAAACCAGATCTCCCATGGCCAGTTGATCGGCTGAAACGGGTTGGCCAATGGCAAATTGTTGATGGGCTGCTCTGGGAATGGAGATTCCCAATTCTTTGTAAACGGTTGAGGTATAGCCGGAACAATCCGTACCTTGTCTAGTATTTCCCGCATACCGATAAGGAACTCCCAGAAAGCTGGTGGCAGATTCCCAGAATTTTGCTTGTTGAACCGAATGGGGCACCGTCTGGAATGCAGCTACAAAATTTTCCTGGCTGGCAATTTGTGTTCCACTCTGTTGCCGGGTGGGAACCGGAGCAAGAGGAGCCGCTACCCTTCTAGTTGCAGGCCTTACAGCGGGCCTGGGCTTAGATTTAGCAGTATTTTTATGGACTACAGTGCGCTTTTTGGTGACCGATTTTTTGTGGGCAACCGGATGCTTCGCAACCGCAGCGTATGAGGGGCCGAATCCCCATAAGAGGCAGCATAGTGTAAAAGTACCGAGTTGGACGCTACGGTTCCAGAAAAGCAAAATAGTACCAACCGAATTGGCCAGAGTACCACAAGTGCCAGGTGGTTGTGGCAAAATAGAAGATTAGGTTAGGAGGAACATCCCCAGATGGCGTACGTTATAGCCGAACCATGCATCGGCACGAAAGACACAGCTTGCATTGATGCTTGCCCGGTAGATTGCATTCACCCGAAAAAGGACGCTCCCAATTTCGGCGATCACAACCAGATTTACATTGATCCCGTAGAGTGTATTGATTGCGGAGCTTGTGTGCCCGTCTGTCCAGTATCGGCAATCTTTGCTTTGGACGATCTTCCAGAGAAATGGAATTCTTTCACCGCGATCAACGCCGCTTATTTCGGTAAATAAACCGCACTACAGGAATCAGTCTCCCAGACGCGTACCGATGCCACTTGCACGGTCGCACTGGGAGATTTCTCTTTTAAGACCTTGCCAAACTCATCGGCAATGAACTTTGCTACATTTTCAGCCGACGGATTGATCTGATCAAACGGGGGCGTCTCATTCAGAAATTTATGATCCAGCCGACCAATGATTTCATCCAGCCAGGCCTTGATCTGTATAAAATCTGCAAGCAGCCCACAATCGTCCAATTCCGGGCCTTCCAGCTTCAATTCGCTGCGCCAGTTATGGCCATGTACCGGTTCCGTGGCACCTTTGTAATTACGTAAGGCATGGGCTGCCGGAAACTTGTTCTCCACTATAATTTCAAACATCGAAGAATTTCTCCACATCGGCCATCTGGGTAGTGAACCCGTAGTCCGGTAAGCTATCGAAAAAGATTTGCCCATAACGGGTCTTGGTGATGCGGTTGTCCAGAATAGACAGCACGCCGCGGTCGGACTTGCTGCGAATCAGGCGCCCAAACCCTTGCTTCAAAGCGATGGCCGCCTGCGGCACCTGATAATCGTTGAACGGGTTCCCGCCAGCAGCCCGCAGGGCATCAATGCGAGCCCCGACAACCGGGTCATTGGGAACCGCAAAGGGAAGCTTGTCGATGATTACGCAGCTTAACTGCTCACCTTGCACGTCCACCCCTTGCCAGAATGCCGAAGTGGCGAACAGCACACAATTCGGGGTCTTGCGAAATTCGTCCAGCAGCACACTGCGCGGTGCGGTGCCTTGCAACAGCATCGGCCACTTACTGACCTGACCCACCTTATCGTGGAATGTACGCATGGCCTGATTGCTGGTACACAGCACAAACGCCCGACCTCGACTGTGACGCAGTATTTCTGCAATCTCTTCGGCGGCAGCGGCGGTGAACGCGTGGCTGCGCGGATCGGGCAGATGCTGGGGAACGTAGAGCAGCGCCTGCTTGGGGTAATCGAACTGGCTTTCCACAATCAGCGGCCGCGCACTGGGGACTCCCAGCCGTTTTTGAGCGAACGCGAAATCACCGGATACAGCAAGCGTTGCCGACGTCATGATCACCGTCGAAACATTGCTGAAAAGTTTTTCCGCTAACAGGGGCGACACATCAATTGGGGTAGCGTGCAAAAAGCAACCGCGTCCCCTCCGTTCAATGTAATACACCTGGCTCTTATCGGGATTCTCCACCCACAGCCGCAAATTGCCCACCAGATCGCGCAGTCGGTTCACCAGCGGAATCAGTTCTTCGGGTGCACTTTTGATGAATTGCAGCAGCGTTCCCAAAAGTTCCAGCACCGTTTGGAAATCGAAATATTCGCCCGCATGTTCGGTGAGGATTTCGGCATGACCGGAAAATCCAACGCGGCCTTCTGACGCCGGGAAAATGTCGAAGAACTTACCGGCCCGTTCCTCCAGCATGATGAGCGTCCGATCCAGTTCCTGCGTCCCAAAGTTTTTCCGCCGGGCAATGGCCACTATGTCGCGCTTCAACTCCAGGATCTGATAGTTGGAAATGGACAGCCCGAAGTATTGCCCGGCGACGTCCTCCATTTCATGGGCTTCGTCGAAGATCACGGCGTCGTAATTGGGGATGATGCCGCCGTGGTCGGTGTCTTTTACTGCGAGATCGGCAAAAAACAGGTGATGGTTGACAATGATGATGTCGCTTTCATGAGCGCGGCGCTGCATTTCGGTGATAAAGCAACGTTCGTACTGTTGGCACTTGGAGCCGGTGCACAGTTCACGACGGGCGTCCAACTTGGCCCAGGCGGTGGAATTTTCCGGTAGGGCGGCAATTTCAGCACGGTCACCGGTGATGGTGGTTTTCTCCCACTCTTCAATGATGTGGAAATCGTTGACTTCTTCCAGGCCGGAAAGAACGGGCTCGGTAGCCGCATCGTACACTTTTTGGCGGCAAACATAATTAGCCCGCCCTTTCATGTAACTTACTTTCAACAGCCCGGGCATGTTTTTATCCAGGAACGGGACGTCCTTTAAGTACAACTGCTCTTGCAGATTTTTGGTGCCTGTAGAGATGACAATGCGCTTGCCGGAAAGGATGGCCGGAATCAGATAAGCCAGCGTTTTCCCAGTACCAGTGCCTGCTTCCACAAGCAGGTGCCGCTTTTCTTTGATGGCAGCTTCCACCGCTTCCGCCATATCCAACTGGCCTTGGCGGAATTCATGGTTAGGGTGCCATGCTTTTAGATTCCCCTTGCGACCGAAGAAAGACTTGACGGCGAACTTGGTCATGGTTGAGGACAGCTACCTACTCCTCAGAGGTGACGAGATTGGTCACCTCAGCATCGCGGACGCCGTAAACTTTGCGAATCATGCGACAAATTTCCGAGGCCAGCTTCTGCGGCTTCTCTCCTTCACTCAAATCGATTTCGACCTTCAGGTACAAATCAAGACGCGCCATACTTCGATGATACGATGAGCTTATACACGAACATGGAAAAATGCACACTTTGTGACAGCCGCCGGGCTCGGCGAAACTGCCCGGCGCTGAGCCAGGATATCTGCCCGCAGTGTTGCGGCAGTAAGCGCGAAGAGACCATTGCCTGCCCGTTGAGCTGCGTATATTTACAGGAAGGCAGGCGGCATGAAAAGATGGTGACCCTTGCACCAGAGCAGTTTCCGAATCGTGATGTAAGAATCGAGGATGATTTTCTGGAGCAGCAACGGGGTCAGTTCACCATCTGCGGGGCTGCTCTCTATAAGGCGTGCGAGGCCCTGCCAGGCGTGCTTGATTCCGATGTGAGAGATGCCTTGGATGCTTTGGTAGAAAAATACCGCACTAGCCTGATCTATGAGCCGACGTTGCAGAATTCCATAGCAGCGGCGTTGTATCGAGGATTCGAAAAGGGCGTGGAAGAGTTTCGGGAAAAGATTAGAAGTGGCGGCGGAAACACAGAAACTTTCATTGATCAATTTATGTTTCGAATCGTGGTATTTTTGCAGCGGCTGGCGCTGATGCACAATAATGGGCGCGCCAAAGGACGATACTATATCCAATTTTTAAGTGGACTGACGCGACCGATGTCCACGCCGGAAGCAATGGCGGAGGGGCAATGACGGCGATTGTGATTTTCGCGCATGGGTCAAGCGTAGAATCGGCCAATGATGCAGTGCGCACGGTGTCGAAGACGGTTGCGGCAACGGGTGGATTTGATTTGTGGGAAACTGCGTTTCTGGAAATGGGTAAGCCAGATTTGCCTGCGGCGGTGGAGTGCCTGATCGCCCGCGGTGCGGAAAAAATCGTCGTGCTGCCCTACTTTTTGACGGCGGGAATCCATTTGAAGCGCGACCTGCCGCGCATTGTCGGAGAGATTTTGGAATCGCATAAAAACATCACGATTGAGGTAACGCCGCCGCTGGACGGGCATCCGGCGTTGGGGCAGATATTGCTGGATCGTGCAAAAGAGGTTCTACAAACATGAGAGCAGTGCTGATCGGTTGGAAAGAGTTGGCCCCGGGCATTCGGCATTTTGAATTTTATGCGGAAGGGGCGGAAAGGTTCGCGTACTTGCCGGGTCAATTCGTGTCGCTTTCGGCAGTGACGGCATCGGAAAAGAAGATCACCCGCGCCTATTCCATTGTTGCGGGAACGGGCCAGGACAACCGTTTTGCGATATGTCTGAACATTGTAGAAGACGGCCAATTTTCACCACACTTATTCGGATTAAAGCCGGGGGAAGGCGTGGATTTGAAGGGGCCCATCGGGACGTTCGTTCTGCGCAATCCATTGAAGGATTCGATTCTGGTGGCGACAGGAACGGGCGTTGCGCCGATGCTGCCGATGCTGATTGAGGCGTTGGGTCGAGGAGAAGGGCAGCAGTTCACGCTGATTTTCGGGGTCCGCCATGCACCAAACTTACTGTATGCGGAGGAGTTTCAGGAGTTGGCGGGTCAGTATCCGAATTTCAAATTTCTACCCACGGTGACGAGGCCGAGTTCCGATTGGACAGGGTTGACGGGTCGGGTTCAGCCGCATTTGGTGGCGGAGATTGGGGAGCGTCGTGATTTGGATGTTTATGTATGTGGGTTGAACGAGATGGTCAGCGGGGTAAGGGAGTTGCTGGCTGGGATGGGGTTCGATAAGAAGCAAATTGTGCATGAGAAGTATGATTAGTGCCGCTGTGGATTTGCTAGTATGATGGCGTGGCGAAAGTTATTTTTGATCCGAAAACATTGCCTGAACGCATCTTTCCCATTCCGGGATCGAAAGCCCCTGTTTATACACTTCCCTACAAAGATCTTGGCCGCCCTGAAGAGGTAGAGTCCTTTCGAGAGCTAATTCGGGAAATTCGGAACCAATCCTCAATTCGACCTGAATGAGAGTACTTTTGCTTGACACAAACATCGTGTCGATTCTCTTCAAGCCAGACCATACCCTCTACCAGCTATGTTCCGCAATTGTGACTGGTAATCAGTGCTTCATATCTTTCATGACTCGCAGCGAACTTGTTACTTTGGCCAAGAGTGAATAGGTGGGGACAAGCGCGGCGAACGCAATTGGCGGGTGATATTGATTTATTTACAACGCTGTTGCCAGACGCTGTTTGCACAACGAAGATACTTGCGTGATTTGGGCAGACATTGTATCCGACAGCAAGCACATTGGTCGGCCAATAACTGCTTAAGACGCCTGGATTGCAGCAACAGCCAGGCCATGGGAAATAGCACTTGTCATGTCGGATAATCGCGATTTCGAACATCTTGATGGTTTAACGCTTCCTGTTTGAGCCTTGCGGAAAGGCCGGATCCAGTCCCTCACCCAAATTGTAACGGTATATTGACCCTCACCCCCTCTGCGCGGTAAACTCGGAGTCTCGGTAGCTTTGGGCCTTCCAGAGCTTTGCCTCACCTTGCTAGCCGATAATTTCAAGGGATTTTCAACCAATCAAATTCACAGTTTGAACGGCGTAGGAGGGTTGGATTGACAGCTCCGCGAATGGTGCCGATTATGCGTCAGGGTCCATTACAGGTATTTTCGGGCAATGCGAACTCCGCGCTGGCCAGGGAAATTTGCGCCGCTTTAGGCGTGACCATGGCGGAAGCGTCGGTACGCCAGTTCGCAGATGGCGAAATTCACCTTCAAATTCAGGAAAATGTCCGTGGATCCGATGTGTTTGTGATTCAGCCCACCTGTTCCCCGGTGGAAAAAAATCTTCTGGAATTGCTGTTGATGATGGATGCGCTGAAACGGGCCTCAGCAGACCGCATCACGGCAGTGTTACCCTATTATGGGTATGCCCGGCAGGATCGTAAGGATCGGCCAAGGGTTCCTATATCGGCAAAATTGGTGGCCAGCCTGATTGAAACGGCGGGCGCTGATCGTGTTTTGGCGCTTGATCTTCATGCTGCTCCCATTCAGGGCTTCTTTGATATTCCAGTGGATCACCTGTTTGCCTTGCCCGTCTTAGTGGAGTGCATCCGCGAGAATCCCATCGCTAACCTGATGGTGGTTTCGCCCGATGCCGGTGGTGTGGAACGTGCCCGCGCTTTCGCCAAACGGCTGAATGCCCCGATCGCAATTATTGACAAGCGGCGGGAAGAAGCGAATGTGGCCGAAGTGATGAACGTTGTAGGCGATGTGGAAGGAATGAACTGTTTGATTGTGGATGACATTATTGACACCGCAGGCTCCCTGGTAAAGGGGGCTGAAGCGCTGTTTGCGCACGGCGCTTTGTCTGTGTCTGCCACGGCCACCCATGCGGTACTTTCCGGTCCGGCGGTGGAGCGTATTCAGAACTCCCGCATTAAAGATGTATATGTAACCAACAGTATTCCGCTGAAAGCCGATGCGCTTGCCTGCGAACGGATCAAGTGCCGTTCGGTGGCACCGCTGTTGGCCCAGGCTATCCAATCCATTCATGAAGAGACTTCTGTAAGCACTTTGTTCTTGTAGAATCTCACTGGTTTTGAAAGTTTTTAGGAGTTCGAGATGAGAAAAGATATTACCATCGCCGCCGACCATCGTGCCTCTCGCGGCAAGAATGAAGCCCGGCGTTTGCGGGTACTTAAAATGATTCCGGCCATTGTTTATGGCACCGGAAAAGATCCCGTTGCCGTATCGGTGAGCCCTAAGGAAGTGAACAAGATTCTTCACTCCACTACCGGCCACAATACAATTTTCGATGTCAAGGTGGCCGATGCCGTTTCCGAACCAGTGATGATTGTGGACTGGCTTCGTGACCCCATTAAATCCCACCTGTTGCATGTGGATTTCCTGCGCATTGATTTGACCAAGCGCATTATTGTGAAAGTCCCAGTGCACACCGTTGGTGAAGCAAAGGGCGTCAAACTGCAAGGCGGATTGTTGGAACTGATTGTCCGCGAAGTGGAAATTGAGTGCCTGCCTGACGATATTCCAGAAATGTTCAACGTGGACGTTTCAGAAATGAACGTACATGACGCGGTGCGTGCCAACCAGTTGGAATTGACTGGTTCCATGAAGCTGATTTCAGGCGGCGATGCCGTGCTGGTCCACGTGGTTACGCTGAAAGCGGAAGCAGCAACGGAAGAAGTCAAGGTTGCCGAACCGGAAGTGGCCAAGAAAGGCAAGAAGGAAGAGGAAGGCGCGGCTCCTGCTAAGGGTGCGGCTCCAGCCAAAGGTGGCGCGGCCCCGGCTAAGGGTGGAGCAGCTCCAAAAGCTGGCGCTCCTGCGGCTAAAGCTCCTGCGGCGAAGAAGAAATAGTAAGTTTTTGCGGTGGCGGAAGAGAACCCTAAATCATTTCTCATTGCAGGGCTCGGTAATCCCGGGCCCGAATATGAGAAATCGCCCCATAATCTGGGGTTCATGGTTATCGACCGGTTGTCTGAGCGTCATGGCATCCGCGTAACTCGCAAGGAAGCCAAAGCGCTGATTGGGATGGGCAGCATCGGGGGGTTCCCGGTTATTCTGGCCAAACCGCAAACGTTCATGAATTTGAGTGGATCAAGTGTAAAGCAGTTACTTGAACAACACTCGCTCAGTGTCAAAGACCTGATTTTGGTTTATGACGAACTGGCACTCCCTTGGATGCAGATTCGCATCCGCCCCAAGGGTTCGGCTGGGGGACACAATGGCGTAAAAAGCGTGATTGGGTCACTTGGGACCGATGAATTTTCCCGGCTTAGGCTGGGAATTCAACCCGAGCATCCGGTGGATGTCTCGCAATTTGTGCTCGCTCCTATCCGACGGGCACTTCATGAAGAACTGGATTCGCTGTTGCACGAAGCAGTTGGAGCGGTCGAATCCATAATCGCTAATGGCGTCGCAAAGTCCATGACGGCTTATAACCGTCGCGCCGGCGGCAATGAAAAGATACAGGAATGAGAATCTACGAAGAGCTGTTTATCCTGAAAACCGGGTTGCCGGAAGAGGAAGTAACCGCCCTAATCGATCAAGTTGCCGGGGTGATCACCACTGGCGGCGGTACGATCGACAAGAATGAAAATTGGGGCGTGCGGAAATTAGCCTATCGAGTTAAGAAACAAATCGAAGGCATCTATGTTTTGATTCAGTTCACATCGGGTCCAACGGTGGTGAAGGAAATCGAACGCCGGTTGAGAGTGAACGATAACGTATTAAAGTTCATCACCGTGCGCATCGACGAAAAGCTGAAGAAGGTGGAAAAGAGGAAGAAGCAACGGGAAAAGCGCGCCGCGCGCAAACCGGTCATTGCTGCACCTTTGGCACCCATCCCAGCCCTGGCTCCAGCATTGCCAGCCGCACCTGCGGCACCGGCACCAGCTATGCCGGCGGATCCTAATCAGGCCACATCGCCAACTGATGAACAACCAGCCGCAGCGGTGGCAGCCCCTGAAACGGCACCTGAGCCAACAACTGAAACAGTAGTTGAAACCACGCAACCCGCAGCCCCAGAAGGCGCGGAGAACTAAGGAGGAACGACCATGGCTGAATCACGAGGCGGAAGACCAATAGCTGCATCGCAGCGCCCCACCGGTGGGGACAAAGCGATTGTCAGCGGCAAGAAACAATATTTCCGACGTAAGAAAGTATGCCGTTTCTGCGTGGAAAGAATTGACGACATTGATTTCAAGAATGTTCGCATGCTTGAGAACTTTGTATCTGAGCGCGGGAAAATCACTCCCCGTCGCATTTCCGGCGTGTGCACTCCGCACCAACGTCGTTTATCCGATGCGATCAAGCAGGCACGCAATATTGCGTTGCTGCCATTCGCAGCGAAGGTTTAGGTAAAGTTGCAATGGAAGTTATTCTAAGAGAAGACATTGAAAAACTGGGCGCGCGCGGTCAAGTAGTAAAGGTGGCTTCGGGTTATGCCCGCAACTACCTGATGCCGAAGCGCCTGGCTGTACCGGCCAACGATTCCAACAAGAAAATTGTGGAACAGGAACGGCAGGCTCACCTCCGTAAGGATGCAAAAGCAAAGGGAGAAATGGAAGATCTGGCCAAGCTGTTGGCCAACGTCACCGTGAACATCTCTCAAAAGTCAGGCGAAAACGATCACCTATTCGGTTCCGTAACATCGAAAGACATCGCCGACGTTCTGGCAACCAAGGGCTACACCATTGACCGCCGCAAGGTGGAATTGGCCGAACCTATCAAGCAATTGGGTGAATACAAAGTTACCGTCAAGCTTCACAAAGATGTTTCCGTGGATATTCCGGTGATTGTATCTAAAGAAGAGTAAGTTACACTTCTTGTTCAGCAGTTACAGGAAACCGGAAGCTTGGAACTTATCCAGCTTCCGGTTTTTTACTTAGTGGAAAGACATATCATCAGCAGATGACGCAGATACGCGCAAATAAGGCCAACGCCATTTCTTATTGTTTTCATCTGCGTCATCTGCGGATAAATCTTAGGAGCTATCATGTTTGAACTTACTAGCCAGACGGCTATTGTTACTGGGTCAGCTACTGGAATTGGTGAAGCGATTGCCCATCGGTTAGGCCGCGCCGGGGCCGTTGTGGCTGTGGCCGATTTGAATCTAGAAGGTGCTGAAGCTGTGGCCAAAGCCATTGGTAACGGGGCTTTTGGGGTGCAGATGGACGTCACTAATCGGGAATCGGTGGAAGCGGCTGTGGCCCACGTCATCGTCAAAACCGGGCGGCTGGATATCCTGGTCAACAATGCAGGCATCGGTGGCAAAGCGGCTCCATTGTGGGAGCAGACTGACGAGGATTGGCGCAAGATCATCGCCGTCAACATGGACAGTATCTTTTTCTGTTGCCGGGCAGTGATTCAACAAATGCGCCTCCAAGGGTATGGACGCATTGTGAGCATTGCATCCATCGCCGGAAAAGAAGGCAATCCCAACATGACCGGTTACTCCGCCACCAAAGCTGCAGTTATCGGATTTACTAAGTCACTAGCCAAGGAAGTTGCTACGGAAGGGATCACGGTGAATGCCGTTTCGCCCGCAGTGATCCGCACTAAGATCCTGGAGCAACTGACCGAGGCACAAGTGGAATATATGACAGCCCGCATCCCCATGCGACGCACAGGGACGCCGGAAGAAATCGCCGCCGTGGTGCATTTTCTGGCCAGCCCGGATAGTTCGTTTGTAACTGGTCAAACGTATGATGCAAGCGGCGGTCGAGCAACCTACTAGGTAACTTATATGATCTTATCCCCCATACAATATCCAGATACTTCCACAGCGGAACTTTTGAAAGCCGCAGCCGCTGGCATTGTGCCGTTTGATCAGCGTCTGGTGAAATTGCTGATTGAGCGTGCACCTGCCTCTGTTGCTGATATCGTCAAGGCAGCGATTCACCCTGACGAGGAGCCGCGCCTGGATTTGGGTTACGATTTTTTCCACATTCTGCGCCAGATGCGCACCCCCGCAGCCCTGCCCTTCTACATCACGCTGTTGCATCAGGAAGACGATCAGGATCCCGATGAAATCTATGAAGCGCTGGGCGAATTGGGGCCGCATGCCATTGAACCGTTGATTGATTTATATCGCAAGAAAGGGCCTAAAGACGGGGCCAACGCGGCGTTTTTGTTGGCCAGCCTGCGCACCCCAGACCCTCGTATTCGCACCATTCTCACCGAACGGCTAGACATTGATCCGTGGGATACAGCGCTGTGCTTGTCCCTCTACAGCGATCCAGAAACCAAGCCCGCCATCGAAGCAACCCTGGCTAAGTTAAACCCGGAAAAAGATGCTGAGGCGATCAAAGAACTGAAGCTTGCCCTGCAGGAGATGGATTCGAAAACTGCGCCGGAACCGCATCCTGATTACGACGCCATGCCGCTGTTTGCCGAACAAGGCGAGCCCGTGTTTGAGGTGATGGAACTGCATGAGTTGCTGGCCTTCCTGGATAGCCCTGAAGCCATGTACCGTCAACGGGCGGTGGAGCAAATTGGCAATGAAGATCTTACCCCAGACCTGGACCGTCGCATTCTCGCGTTGGCTGCTAAAGATCCGGAACTTAGCGTTCGTCTAGCGGCCTGGGAGGCTTTGGGCACATCTCCAGCCAAGGATGTGCGCAAGGCAATTCGCGAAAAAGCGCAGGACGAATCGGCCAACCCACGGGAACGGGCAGCGGCATTGGTTGCTGTGACCATCAACGAATACAACCCGGAAATCCACAAGTTAGTCGAGCAGTTATACGAAGTTCCTGAGGCGCGAGCACTGGCCCTCAAAGCCATGTGGCAGACGTTGAAAGTCGCTTTTGCCGGATATTTCCCCAAGCACCTGAATGACCCTGATCCGGTGATTCGCCGCCAAGCCATATGGGGCGTCGGCTATTTGGGGTTGGGAGCTCAGGCACGCGAATTAGAGGAAATGTTTGACGACGAAGATTTCCGCGATCACGCTTTGTTCGCATATGCGTTGTGTGTGCCAGGGGAAGTGAACCGTGCATCAGCCAAACGCACGCTGCGCAAGATTGAAGAGCTGGCCGGCGGGTTGAATCAGGACGAGTTGGATGCAGTGGAATCGGCGCTGGATCAACGGTTGCAGATGAACGGGCACGACCCAGTATTTACGCCAGTAGAAGAGCATGTGCATGACGAGAATTGTGGGCATGACCATTCACACGGCACACCCGCAGTTGCGGTGACAGCGGGGAAGACAGTTGGAAGGAACGACCCCTGCCCCTGCGGTAGCGGCAAGAAGTTCAAGAAGTGCTGCGGGGCTTAACGGGTTGTTATTTTTCAGTTAAATTCCGTTCGACCGAAGACTGCACCATGTAAGCAGAGCGAGAAATTCCCGCACGGCGAGCCAACTGGTCTATCCGTTTGAGCTGGCTTTCCCGCGCAGTAATATTGATGCGGACTGTCTTTTCAATGTTTGCATTCACTAAGAAAGCTACAGCATTCTTCAGTGCGGTATCTTTAGCAATATCGTCAATTGTGGAGGGCTCTGGAACCGCCTCGCCATCTTCAAGCATGCCGCGAATATGCAGCAGCAATGCTTCCCCTGCCATGCTTCGCGCCTCCTCCAATGTTTTCCCGGCAGTGATGCAACCGGGAAAATCTGGAAAGCTCACACCAAAATCGGACTTTTTGTCTTTATGCAGATATGCGATGTACTCCATGACGTCTCCTTTTATAAATCCACCAATCACTTCAGCATGATCCCGGACTGTTTCTCGATGCTCTTCAACGTTCCAAGCGGAATGGTTCGCTTAGGATGAGGCACCGTAACCCGACCGGCCTTCTTCGGATGCTTGAACTGCTTGTGGCTGCCCACTTGGTTAACTTCATACCAACCGTCCCGTTTCAGTTCCTGGATCACAGTACGGCTGTCCATTTCGTTATTCCCTATCAACTAGAATACACATTGAATACACACTTTTGCAACAATTTCTGATCCCTTGCCCCTTGAGGTAGGGTTACCTCCGACAGGATTAGTGGCATATTGCGATTGCCGTAAATATCCGATAGGATATTAACGAACACTCATATGAAAATAAGACACTTAGCATCGTCCTTATTCCTTTTGACCATCTTTATTGCAAGTCTATCGGCCGCCACCATCTATCATGCAACCGACCTTGGAATTTTGCCTGGTGGTAATTACAGCGAAGGAGTTTGGATCAATAACGTAGGTCAAGTAACTGGCTACGCGTACGTCGGTGCAGACTATCATATGACCTACTGGTCACCATCCACCGGTCTAAAAGACCTGGGCGCGTTAAACGGTACAGCGGGCGATGGCAATGAAATTAATGACGCCGGGCAAATCGCCGGATATGGATCAACAGCAGGTGGAGCTTACAGAGCCGTTAGAGCCACTTATCCCGGCGGTATGGTCGACTTGGGAACCTTCGGTGGACAGCAATCTGTTGCGCGCGGGTTGAACAGCAGTGGCGATGTTGCTGGCTGGGCGATGACTTCAACCTTTTCTAACCTCGCCGCAATTTGGGTGAATGGCGGGCCAATGATGAACTTGGGTACTCTGCCCGGTGGGGCGCAAAGCTACGCCTATGACGTCAACGGTGCAGGCCACGCGGTCGGTTACAGCGAATCCACAGCAGGCAACCGTGCATTCTATTGGAATGGAACGGCAATGGTGAATCTGGGCTTCGCCGGAACTGCTTTTAAGATCAACGACAATGACAACGTGATCGGATGGTTTGATTTAGGTGGCGGCATTCAGAATGCGTTCTTTGGGACTGGAACGGGTCCTTATCAGAATCTAGGCACATTGGGTGGCTCGTCAAGCCGCGCCATCGGCATCAATGACACTGGCACGATGGTCGTTGGGGATTCTCAAAACTCCGGCGGAGTTACCACGGCTTTTATATGGGATTCAGTGAACGGAATTCGTGGTCTGAACACCTTGTTGGACGGAGCCTCTTCCGCAGCCTGGAACATACGCAGTGGGCTTGGAGTGAACAATAAAGGCCAAATCGTTGGATTCGGATTGATCGGAGGCGAAATTCATGGAGTGCTTCTTGATCCAGTTACGGCTCCCGAACCAAGCACCATTGGAGCCGGATTCATTCTGCTATTTCTCGCCGGGGCAAAACGTCTAAAAAAAAATACTATCCGCAAATGACGCAGATAAGCGCAGATGAAACAGCGCGAAATGCGGATAACTTCTAAGCGAACACGTCGCTGATCGCCTTGCCCTTGCCATCTTTCGTCACATAAAAAGGTCGACTCTCCACCAGATAACCCTGGTTAGCCGGAATGCCCATAGCCCGGTAGATGGTGGCATGCAGGTCCTCAATGCGCACCGGCTTATCCACCACACGGCAGGGCCGCTCATCCGCCGTTGCCCCGTATAAATATCCGCGCTTCATGCCGCCGCCAACCAGCAGAACGCTGCCTGCTTCGGTGAAGTGACGATGCATGCCATAGTGCTTTGTCTCCATCAAGCGGTCTGGAACTTTCACCTGATCTTCCACCGGCTTTTCCGGCTTGCCTTCTGTCATCATGTCCCGACCGAACTCGCTGGCCAACACAATCAAGGTTCGATTCAGTAAGCCCCGCTCCTCCAAATCACGAATCAATTGCGCAACTGGACGGTCAATGGTTTCCTTCATCACCTTTGCCCGGTCGTGCCCATTTTCATGCGAATCCCAATAGCGGAATGGAATGTATTCACTGGTCACTTCAATGAACCGCGCGCCCGCTTCCGTCAAACGTCGTGCCAACAGGCATCCTAATCCGAAGCGCCCCGTATCGTACTTCGCCACCGTTTCCGCAGATTCAAGCGACAAATCAAAAGCCTTGGCCGCAGGGGACGAAAGCAACCTGTGCGCATTTTCAATAGATCGCTTCAACGACTCCTGTTGATACCCACTGCCTGCTGCCATCAATTGCTTGTACTGTTCGTACCGATTTTCGAATCGTTCCTTGGTAATGTGCTTGGGCGGACGCACGGCCCGCGCTGCTTCCGTTGGATCGGCGATGAAGAACGGACCATGCTCGGTACCCAAAAACCCGGCCGTATGAAAGGCTTTCAAAGAATCACTTTCAGCACCGATCTCCAAATTCTGTCCAATGTCAATGAACGCCGGGATGTCTGGATTCTTCGGGCCTAACGTGCGCGCAATCATACTGCCCATATGCGGTGCAGCGACCGATAACGGTGGTGCGTAACCGGTATGCCAGTGGAACTGATGTCGTGAATGAAGAATATGACCCAGGTCGCCTGCCTGATACGTGCGCAGCAGCGTCATCTTATCCATCACACTGGCAATCTGCTCCAACCCTTCGCTCACACGAATGTTATCCACTTTGGTTGGAATGGATGGAAAGGTACTCAACACACGCTTCGGATCCATACCAGTCACGAAAGGTTCATAACGTTTTGGGTCGAACGTTTCCGTTTGCGCCATGCCACCGGCCATCCAAAGTAGAATTACCGTATCCGCTGTGGCTTCCAGTTTCGGCGCGCCCAGTAACTGCGGAGAACTACCAGCAGCGAAAGCGGACAACGTTGCTGCCGAAGCGTTTTTCAAAAAGTCTCTTCTGTTCATGCCATGTCCCTTAACGAATAAACTGAAACTCGGGCGAAATAAATAACGACCACAATAGATCTTCAAGCCCATCCGCCGATGGTTGGCCATCCTTCTCGGCTATCCCTTTGGCCACCGACGCTTCCCGCGAGTTCGGCTTACGACTCAACGCGTATTGATAGACCCGATCAATCAACTTGCCGGAATCCAATGCACTCCAGCTTTGCCCCACGGCTTGTTCCATAGGAATCTTACCAGCCACTTTCACCAATTGACTTCTATCGGGCTCACTTTTAAATGCAAAAAACCGGACATGCGCATTCACGTCGCTAGCCTTGCTGGCTTCATCGAAACCAAGCACCGCCTTCAACTTTGTATATCCCTTGCCGCGTATATCAAGAACTTTTTCCGATGGCAAAGGGGCGTAGGCATCTTCAATCTTCTGTTCGCCGTTGGGACCACTCAACACCAAATCGCCCCAACGCCCTTGCACTCTGGTCCGATCATAACTTTCGAAGTCTTCCATCAGGAGCCACAGTTTATCTACTCCCGTAATATCAAATTCCACCGGAATCAGCTTCGATGCGCCAATGGTTCCGCTATCAAAAATGTTCTGCGCCGGCGGTTGTCGCACTCCTAACATCCGCTGGGCACCCAAATGCAATTGCTCCGCCAGAACAGTTCCATTCACCAGTTCCAGCGCCTGCAGCATGGTTGCCGCATCCTGCCGATCCGTTGTTACCTGATCGCGAATCGGACGCCCCAACGCACGGGTCAACGCCGTGGATTTCACTTGCCATTCCCGAACATACTCGGCGCTCTTCCCGCTCTGCTTCAATCGCCATTCCCCGGTAAGTGCGGCCACATTGTCTGAAAATTGTTCAGCAGTTAGCCGACGCGCAAGCGGTCCTTCAAACAGGAATTTCTCCGTTGGTTCAACGGCAGGCAATTGGTAGGCTCGCGATGTAAGAATTCGTTTTAACAGTGCTTGCGCATTGAAGCCGGAAGCCTTGAAATCAGCAGCCAGACTCGCCAACAATTCCGGGCTCCAAGCCTTGGCATCTAAGTTATCTACTGGTTCAACAATGCCGTGCCCAAACAGGCGCTTCCAGATTCGATTCACATACGTCCGAGCCAACCGATCCTGATCTTTCTCCGTAATCATTTTGGCCAGCGCCGCACGTCGATCTGTTAGCGGTGCCGAGGGGCTCACCAATTGCTCGCCTGTAAACAAATACTTTGGTGAAGATAATTCGCCCGTGTGAACATCGCAGCGCACCACGTCCAAGGGCTTTTCCGAAAAGAAGCTGGCCATGCCATAGGCGTCTTTCAATTTCCATTTGCTGATAAAACTATCGTGGCAGGAATTACATTTCAAATTGACGCCCAAGAATATCTGCGCCGTATTTTGGGCAGCCTGCATGGGTGGCAGTTCACTATCGTTCACCGTGCCGCGCCAATTCACCCCGATAATGAACCCTTCCGGATCGTCCTTCGCCGTGGGACTGATCAACGCCCTGACAAACTGATCATAGGGCATATTCTTTTCCAGGGCCGCCCGCAGCCACTTGGTGATGTATTTGCGATCACCGTGATACACCACTCCTTCGTCATTACGAAGATGATCGTTCCAGAAGCTCATCCAATGTTCGGCATAGTTGGTACGATTGGCCAATAACAAATCCACCAGCCGTTCGTTCTTGTCGGCGACCTTCGATTGCGTAAACTCCGTCAACTGTTCCGGCGTTGGCAACAGGCCCCACACATCTAAATAAACTCGTCGCGCAAACACTGCGTCGGATACGGGAGCCTTGCCCGATGGAACAATAGAATCCAGCGGATTCACGTTCGATGCGGCATGCAAAGCCAGCAACGGTATAAAAAGGAATATTGAAATTTTCATAAGTTCACTTCTTTAAACCAGGCAGGCCGCCCATGCTCTTGGCTTCTTTTACTCCACGCAATATAGCTTCAGCCAACGCATCTGCTGCGGTGATTCCTAAAACATTTACAGAAGCTTTTTTGGCACCACTCGATAAGGCAATGACCAAGTCCCCGTCAAAGGTTGTGTGTGCCGGACGCACCGTGCGATACAAGCCGCCTTGGGCCATTCTCGCTACTTGCGTTGCTTCCACTTTGGACAAGCGGGCATTGGTGGCCACCACGCATAGCGTCGTATTGCTGCGACCAAACCCACGTTCAATTCCGCCCTGCAAAGCCTTCACTGAATTGGCAAATTCCAAGCTCTTGGCTGACATCCGGGACCCTGCAATAATCTTTCCGGTATTGGGGTCAACCACATCGCCAAAAGCGTTCACTACAGCCAAGGCCGATACTAAAATGCCACCGGGCAGTTCAATGGTAAAGCTGCCCAGGCCGCCTTTCATGGCTCGTTCCATGCCATAGGCTTTACCCACTGTGGCACCTGTCCCTGCACCTACACAGCCTTCCTGCACTGCTTTGTCTGATGCAGCAGCAGCAGCGGATTCCCCGGTTTCGCGAGTGGGACGGATGCCCGGCTTGCCAATCCCTAAGTCAAAAAGAATAGCCCCTGGCACAATGGGAATTTTGGCATAAGCAGTGGGAAACCCCACGCCTTTGTGCTCTAAAAATCGTCGCACACCGCTCACCGCTTCCAGCCCAAACGCCGAACCCCCGGCCAACGTTACGCCGTGTATAAAAGGAGTCACATGCTGCGGATTCATTACGTCGAATTCAGTGGTGCCCGAAGCGCCACCTCCAATATCGCAACCAGCCACAGCCCCTTCTTCGCAAAGAATAACGGTGCAACCAGTGAGCGCGTCGAAATCGGAAGCATGTCCAACGCGGATGCCAGGGATGTCAGTAAGACCCTTCATAGACTGATTCTATTGTGACCTATTTGAAAGCGATTAGCGCGAAGCTGGGATGCCCCAAATATGAATTTGATCGTCACCACTGGTAGACGCAGCCAGACTGCTATCCGTAGAGAAAGCCACGGAACCAACCTGATGCGCTGCATCCATAGTGCGGATTGGTTTCGACGATGCCAAATCCCATATCATCACTTTCACTGGGGCTTTTACGGTAATCGCACTGAATCCACCGGTAACCAGAAAACGGCCATCCGGTGAAAATGCAAGGGAGGAAATCATTTCCGGTTGCTCGGGCAATTTGCGTTGCAGCCGCCCAGTCTTTGCGTCCCACAAATACACAACACGGTCTGCCCCGGCGGTGGCAAACACTTTTCCATCGGGAGAGAACTCTGCGGCAAACGTGGCTACTGGCACGTCTTCAATGAAACGAACCAACTCCCCGTTTCGAACGCTGTAAGCACGAATATTTGTGTCGTAACTGGTGGCAACCAGAATGCTGCCATCGGGCGAAAATGTAAGTGTGCTGGTGCCGCCAATTCCCGCAGTTACGGCAAAGCGTTCCTTGCCAGTGGCATCATACACGCGCACCGTTTCTTCACTGCCTGTATCGCTGGTTGCGGAACTTCCTGCCGTCAGTTGCTGATCTTTGGAAAAGCTGACCCTGCGCGTTCGCTGACCGACGGTGGGGAACACACGAGCATTCCCTATGGCATTCACATTCCATATTTTCACTTTGTCTCCGCCAACAGTTGCCAGCAGATCAGATTGGGCTTGCAGCGTAACCGAACCATCGCCCTTCTCAATGGGAATCGTGCGTTGCAACACACCGGTGCGCGCATCCCACAGTCGTACTTTTCCATCGCGACAATTGGCCGCAATGGATTTTCCATCCGCTGTAAAGCTGACGGAATTCACCACCGCTCCAGCGGCGATCATTCGGTCACCAGGTAAAGTCTCCGCACTAACCAGCGCTGCAAACAACAGGAACCCCAAGGGCTTCATCAATTTCTCTAGCCTCTTCAGGCTCTCTGCCTTCATCAAACCTTCTCCAAGCAGATATCGAACCCAACAGTAGCCCGCGGTGCACCGGGTTGTTCGAACAAAGTAACTGGGCGAACCAGTTCCCGACTCGATACCAGCCCGCGCTTATTGAAGTTCTTATCAGGATCGCCTTCAAACCAGGGATCGGTGGCAAAGTATACTTGCGTAACCAGCGTGCGATGTCCAGGGGCAGAGATCAAGTAATGAATATGCTGCGCCGGACGGTCATCGTAGTGACCCGGCATAATCGTATCCACAGAGTATTCGCCCTTTTCTTCAATCAACAACTTTGTACGATAGCGGAACCCTTGCAGATCATACAGACCAACATGATCTGCGTGCCAAATTTCCACACGGGCACCAACTACCTTCTCACCACGAGTGTTGAAAACTTTTCCGGCCACGCGCAAGGGAAATCCAGGGTCACTAGGTGCGTGCAGTTTCGATTCGTTTGGCGCACCTTTCTTGAAGAAGGGTCCAAGCACATCCGTAGAGGTCGGCTTAGCCGCCATCTTTTCCCCTTGTTGCCACATAGCGAACAGCGAAGAGGAAGTCATTGGAACACTTGCTATCAAAAGCCCTCGACCAATGCAACTTTCAAGAATCTGGCGACGTGTCGGGATGTGGCGTTTCATGGTTGCAATGATACTACAAAGCAGCGCTGCTTTATGAGCTTCGTCTTACTTAAAAAAGTAAGCCCGTCCCGCTGCCACATGCCGCACTAACCGATTCTTACCAGCCTCCCCTAACACGCACAATGCGGTATCCCAGCCATCCGCCAACATGCCGCTGGGGGCCACTACGCTCACTGTTAGACCGTTGGTCAATCCAATCCCCGTGCTGGGATCAAGAATGTGAGAATAGCGAATTCCACCAGCTTCCAAATACTGTTCTGCGGGGCCCGCCGTAGACACTGCCTGGTTGCGCAGCTCCACTGTTTGCTGATGCAGTTGCACGTTCCAACCAGCACGGCCTGGGGGAGCATCGCCCACCCGGATGTCACCAGAAGCTGCCACCAATGCACGCGGGAACCCTGCGGCAACCAGTGCTTCCAGCATTTGATCGGCAGCATAACCTTTGGCGATTCCCCCTAAATCCAATTGCAGATTTTCCTGCATCAATTGGATGGTCTGGTGTTTGCGATTGATCTGGACCTTCTTGTACGATGTCCGCTGACGGGCTTGTTCCACATCGATTCGTGATGGAAGCTGTCCCACTTTCCTTGCCTCGCGCCATTGGTGGGTCAGCGGACCCAGCGTAATATCGAACGCCCCGTTGGTTTGCCGGGCAATGCGCAGCGACGCTGCTACCACTCGAAATAAATCGTCGGACACTTTCACTGGCTTAAGGTAAGCAGTCCGACATAACGTGTTCAGTTCGCTATCGGGCTTGTAATCGGAAAGGGTTTGATCCAGTTGCGCCGCGCGCTGGAAAGCCTGACCCATGGCCACCCGGGCTGCTGTTTCATTCTGAGTGTAAACAACAATGCGAAATAGCGTGCCCATGTGGGGCTCTGTAGCCTCAACCTTTTGCCAGTCTGCTGCCCAGCAGCTTACAGCAAGCGCGCTAGTTACTATCCACTTCAACACCGTTGTTCCAATACTGGAACATTTCGCGAGCTGATGGCACATGCAAAGGCCTCACCAATCGGAATCCTAACCATTGAGCATCGGTAAGGTACCAGATGCTTTTCGGCAATTGCGGATCCTGCATTTTCCAAGAAGAATCGCTGCCCACGCGTGACCCGCAACGCAATTTCGATGGTGGATCGTTCCATGATCCACCGCGTACAGCATGTGGGTACGATTCCTTCGATTTCACCCACGGGTTGGACACGTTGCCAGCAACGTAGGGGGCATAGGCATCCAATGTCCATTCCATTACGTTGCCATGCATATCAAACAGTCCCCAGGGATTCGGTTTCTTCGTTCCCACTTTTTCATATTTCCCATTGGCATTGGCCGAAGACCAGGCATATTCACCGCTCTTGCTGGGATCGTCACCAAAGGAAAACGCAGTGGACGTTCCTGCGCGGCAGGCATATTCCCATTCCGCTTCCGTTGGCAACCGATAGAAATGGCCAGTCTTCGCGCTCAGCCATTCGGCATATTTGTTGGCCGCATGTTGTGTCATGCTGATGGCCGGATAGCCGTTTAAGCCCATGCCAAAACTCATTTCGACATAAGGCTTGGTGGGACGACTGACCGCATCCACATTCGGATCGGCACCCTTGGTTTCACGAGCCTGATCGGGGAACATAAATAGCCGGTATTCATCCCATGTGACCTCAAACTTCCCCATCCAGAAGGGATCAATTTTAACTTTGTGTTGTGGGCTTTCGATTTTTGAATTCGTGGAACCCATCTGGAATTCTCCGCCAGCAATGGGCAGCATTTCAAAGAAAACATCGGTGCCAGGAATCAGTGTTTTCAAAGGCTGCATATCGTCGGGCTTTTTCTCTTTCGATGCGGCTACAATGCGTTGGTGCAGTTTATCTACAAGGTTGGCGTCGTCGGGAAGTCGCTTCATTTTTTGCCCAACAACAATTGATTCGGGCCATGGCGCACCTTCGGCAATCCAACTGCGCAAGATAGCCCGATCATCCACCGATAGCTGCATTCCACCAGGAGGCATTGCACCGGGCTTCCCCGGGTCGCGCTCCACCGTCAGCAGCAAAACGCTCTGGTCTGGCTGTCCTGGAGTTAGTACCTTCAAGGCATTGGCACGACGATCCAAGCGCAAACCACCAGCCGCTTTCTCAGTGGAATGGCAAGGCATGCAACTTCTTTCCAGAATGGGACGCGCCGAAGTGAAGTCAGCTCCCATAACTGGGAACAGGACACTGCAGAGGATACAAATGCTCTGAAAAAGGGAGGTCAGGTGGGGATGCCCAATGTCATATGATTGCTTGGAAATCGGAACTTCGCTCGCAAGCAAGCGGACAGGTGAAACCGCCTGCCCCACTATCGCTAGACCCTGAGTTGTTTTGGTGGGGCAGGCATTCAGCCTAATGCCGCATCGTTTTCCTGCATCCATATAAAAGCTCCAACCGTTGTTGGGATAACCTGTGGTTAAAAGACCGCTCCCTGGCGGTCACGGCTCTGTAACACCCTGATTCTACCGAGCTGTGACCGCGAGGGAGCGGTCTTTTTTCAAACCTGAATTCTCATTGTAATCGGCAAACATTGACTTACAGGAACTTAGTAATTCCGGGTCGCGCAGTTAGTGGAACATCCAACTTCATGTTCCAATCTAATTTCTCAGGCACCAGGCGCTCTTGCGAATTCAACGCCTGTTCCCAAGTAATAGTCTGACCCGTATAAGCAGCCATCCGTCCCATAATTCCCAGCATAGTTGTGGTGGCCAGACGTTCGCCATTGTTCACCACTTGACCCTTGCGGATGGCGGCAAACAGGACGTCGTGTTCGCGTTGATACATGTCGTACTTCTGACCTTCATAGCTCCACGGATTTTCGCCTTCAATCCTGGGATTCGGGCCACGACCAATGGTGGCAACGCCTTTGGTACCGGTGATGTAATCGGCATTTTCGTTGTAGCAACCCACCATTTGACGGTTGGCCACGGAGGCTCGGGCATTGTTTGGATAAAGGTAGTTCACCTGGAAGTGATCGAAAATGTTCCCGCCTTCAGCAGGTATCTGTCGCCCACCAACGGCCACGCAACTGATGGGTGGCTGATCGTTAAATGCCCAGGCAACTTTATCGACGGTGTGAATGGCTTGTTCCACAAGGCTATCGCCGCACAGCCATGTGAAGTTATACCAATTGCGGATCTGCCATTCCATGTCACTCATTTCGGCAGGTCGTTCCGATGCCGACGGCATGGGTTTCACAGGCGATGTATAGTAAGTTCCATAGTAACTCACAATATTGCCGATTGCGCCTGCGTGGATCTTATCAAACGTTTCCACAATATGATTGGCGTAGCGCCAGCAGAAGCCCGCCATCAGGCTGATATTCTTTTCCTTGGCCATCTTCACAGTTTCAAGAACGTGACGGACGCCAACGGCATCTGTGGCCACCGGTTTTTCCACAAATAGATGTTTCTTCGCTTCTACAGCAGCGCGTAATTGCACCGGTCGAAAACCAGGTGGCGTGGCCAGCAATACTACATCCACACCGCTATCAATCAATTTCTGATAGCCATCGAGTCCTACAAATTTCTTCGCCTGTTCCACTTTCAGTCGAGTGCGAACTTCTGGTTTTAGAAACTTTTCCAGCGAAGCCAGACTTTCGTCAATGCGCTCTGTATAGATGTCTGCCATCGCTACTAGTTCTGCACCGTCGTCAGCCTTAATGGCTTGGGCAGTGGCACCCGTTCCGCGGCCACCGCAGCCCACAATTCCCACTTTGATGGAATTGGTGACTGAAGCACCTTTCAAAAGGGCAGGCACTCCAAATGCGGAGGCCGTCTTAATAAATTCACGCCGAGAATTATCTCTCATACTGGTAATCAGCATACCACCGTTTAATCGTCGTCTAAAATGGTGGAATGCGACTCCTATCACTACTGCTGCTAACTTCCCTTGTGGCCTTTCCGCAAAAGCTGAATGTTCGAAAGCACACCCTGGCCAACGGTATGAGCGTGATCATTCATGAAGACCACGATATCCCCAACGTGGCTTTGTATCTGTTCTTCAAAGTAGGCTCGCGCAATGAACGGCCCGGCATCACTGGGTTGTCGCATTTCTTTGAGCACATGATGTTTAACGGTGCCCGAAAGTACGGCCCCAAACAATTCGATTTTTTTATGGAGAACGCCGGGGGCAACAACAACGCCTACACATCGCACGACCTCACCGTGTATCAGGATTGGTTCCCACGCACTGCCCTGCCCCTGATTTTTGAACTGGAAGCAGATCGCCTGCGCGACCTTGGTTTCAATCCTAAAATCATTGAATCAGAACGCGGCGTGGTTTATTCCGAACGTCGCACGGCAATCGACAACAATCCACCCGGAGCATTGAATGAACAGATGATGGCTGCCGCCTTTACCGCACATCCCTATCATTGGCCGGTGCTCGGTTGGCCTTCCGATATTGAAGGCTGGACCATGGCTGACCTTAAGCAATATTGGAGCATGGGTTATGCGCCCAACAATTGCATTCTGGTAGTGGCTGGCGATGTAACGGAAAGTGAGATTTTGAGCTTAGCGAAAAAACACCTGGAACCAATTGCGCGGCGTAGTGTTCCTCCGCCCTTGAAAACGATTGAACCAGCACAGGTGGGCGAACGGCGTGTGTTGCTGGAAAAGCCCGCACAGTTGCCGATGGTGTTGATGGCCTATCACACCGTAGAATCGAAACACCCGGATAACAACGTCTTAACCGTGCTTGATTCCATCCTGACGGACGGGCGAAGTTCACGGCTATACCGTCGGTTAGTGGAACAAGATCAAGTAGCGTTGAACGTTGGTGCACAGGCCATGCAGGCACTGGACCCAGGGCTTTGGTTTGTACAAGTGCTACCAAGTGCGGGTATTGATCCGGCTAAAGCAGAGAAGGCGGTGTATGAAGAATTGGAACGTTTGGGGAAAGAGCCAGTCACGGCAACGGAACTGGAAACCGCCAAGAACCAGATTCTGGCCAAGTTCTATCGTGATATGAAGACCATTGCGGGCAAAGCAAACTTCATTGGTAATTTTGAAATATACCAGGGCGACGCAGGGAAGATCAGCGAATATCCGGCCATCATTCAACGCGTCACTGCCACCGATATTCAACGAGTAGCAGCAAAGTATTTGAACGCTCGCAATCGCACGGTTGCAACATTGGTTCCGATGAAGGATGAGTCCGCACAATGAGACATCTACTGGCCATGCTGGCACTGGCCTCCAGTGTTTCAGCACAGGTGAAGTTACCACCCTTCAGCCGGCAAGTGCTGCCGAATGGGGTGACGCTGCTATTGTCCCCGAAAGAAGAACTGCCGCTGACGAACTTTCGCGTAGTGATCCGCGGTGGTGCTGAAGCGGACCCTGCGGGTAAGGCCGGCCTGGCCGCCATGACTGCGGAATTGATTCGGCGCGGCACGCCTACGCGGAGTTCATCGCAAATTTCAGAATCGCTGGATGCCATGGGAGCGTCACTCACTACGCAAGTGGATCGCGGTGCAATTAACGTTGCGCTGGAATGTTTGAGCAAAGACACGGACAAGGCGCTGGATATTCTTGCCGATATCCTGCTGCACCCGACGTTCCCCAATGAGGAAGTACGCAAGGCGCTGGCCCAGGCAATGGATGCCACCCGTTCCTTAAAAGATAATCCGAACGCAGCGATTGGTGCCTATTTCAATGGATTCTTTTTCCCACCAGGACATCCATACCGCTACCGTCCGGAAGGCGATGAGACAACGCTAAGCAAGTTGGATCGCGATTCGATGGTTGCGTTTCACCAGCGTCATTTCACCGGCAAGAACCTGATCGTTATCGTAGGCGGATCGTTTCAGACAACAGCCATGCAAGCCAAGTTGGCTAAAATGTTCAGCAGTGTAGCGTCAGGCGAAGCCTACCAATGGATGCCTGAACCTGAGCTAAAGCGCACCTCCTTACCAAAACTACTTCTGGTGGATGTGCCGGATGCAACCCAAACTTATTTCATGATTGGCCAGCCTGGCACCAAGCGAGGGCATCCCGATGAGACGTCCATTCAACTGATCAACACATTGTTCGGAGGCCGCTTCACCTCTATGTTGAACGATGCGCTGCGGGTGAATTCCGGGCTGACATACGGTGCCGGTTCAACGGTGAATTTTAATCGACTGACGGGATCCATCACCATCTCCACATTTACGAAAACAGAAACAACCACAAAAGCCATTGATCTGGCATTGGAGATTCTGAAGAAGCTGAATGAAAAAGGAGTGGATGCAGCTCAGTTGAAATCAGTAAAGGCCTTTGTGAAAGGCAGTTACCCTACGCTGCATTTAGAGACTGCCGAACAGGTGTCAACCATGCTTGGGGAGATTGAATTGTATGGTTTGAATCGCGGAGAAGTGGACGATCTGTTTTCAAAGATTGATGCTGTGACGCTGGAACGAGCGAACACGGTGGCTCGCCAGTATTATCGGGCTGAAAATCTGGTTTTTGTGCTGCTGGGTAGGGCTTCGCAACTGCGTGAAGCGGCAAAAAAGTACAGTGCGGAAATTACAGAATCAACCGTCGCTAGGCCAGGATACCTGGTTCCCTAAGCCGTTTACTCAATCTGCAGTTCGACGTTGCTGGCAACGCCAAGTTCAGCCGCAACCGGCTTCATCGCATCACCTGTGATCACTTCGTAAGTGCCTAAAAATCCCCGTGTGCGAAACACACCCTCGGCATCTGTTGTGCCTTGCACATCCGTCCACCAATCACGATAAACCAAGTCTCGCCAAGCTTGCAGATTCTTTTTCGGCTTCCAATCCAGAGTGAACATTGCGGCATTAGGCAGCCAGTGTCGTCCCGCCCAGAAACCCCACATGGTGAACCCATTCATCTTTGGATGACTAAACGCCAGGGTCAAAAAATCTCGCGTATACTGCGACTGAATATCCTCATCCAGCGTGTTCACATCGAACTCCGTCACCTGAATAAAGTTCACTTCCTTGGCGAACTGCTCAAAGATTTCATACACACGATCCGGTGCCGTCAGGTTGCCACCAAAGTGGCTCTGCAGGCCGAACCCATCCACTGCCCCGCCTTGTTGTTGAATCAACTTCAGCGTGTTGTAAGTGAAGTTGATGTGCTGCAGTGAATAGCCGCCACGTTCCACATTGTCGTAGTCATTGAGCATCAGTTTGACATTGGGGTCGCTGCGCCGGGCCAGCTTAAACCACTCAGCCATTTCCGAATCGCCTAGAACAGCTTGCACATCTTTGTTATCAAACGGCTCATTAAGAACGTCCCATTCCGCAACCCGACCCTGTGTCATGGTGACCAATTGCGAAATGTGGCTATTGATTCGGCTGCGCAGCGCTTCTTTGTTCACAGGATTCGCTGCCAGCATGTTCTGCACGTCTGTCGGCAAATTTCTACTGGCGGGCCATACCAAAACATGGGCGTGGATATCTAAACCGTTGTCGCGTAGCCAACGTTCAGCCAGATCAAATCTTCCAGCCGCCCAGGTCTCATAAAAGGGCCATTTCAAATCATTTTCAATGGCCACTTTGTTGAAGTTTCTAAGGATCTCTTCGCGATATCGTTGGCTGCTGGCATTGTTGGCTGTAATCGTTCCGGAATCAACGGCAGTGGCGAATCCGAAAGCATGCTTCTTCATCCGCACTCTGACCGGAGCCCCTGCCACAGGGTTGCCCACACCATCTTTTACGGTCACTACAATATCGGTCTTGCGATATTTTTCAATGCGCTCGGCAGCAGCAGCGCGCCACGGAGCATCGGGTGCCGACCCATCGTAAGGCAGGCCCGCCAAGTTCAACTTTCGGACATCGAAATCAGGACCGTAGTTCAACAATTGGAATCCGCCAATTTCCACCTGCTGCAGTTGAGCGCCCACCCAAAATGACAAGTTATAAGCACCTGCGGTGTAGTTCGTATCCCAACGAAACGGTACTTGCACCAGCCTCCATTCTTTGGAAGCGCCGGTGGTCCAATCCGCCGGTTTTGCGTAAGGACTTACGGCCTGTTCCACCACGAACTGGGCCAATGCCGGTGTGTCGCGGGTGGTGCGCATCCAGTAAGTAGCCACACCGACGTCGTTTTTATTGGCAGCTTTTGTATTGAAGCAGCGCAGGCGAATATCCCAAGCATTGGGAGCCAATTCAGTGGTAGTGATGCGCCAGGCACGAGTAAAACCCGGACCTTCCACATCTACCGTGCTGTAACTTACCCGTGGGGCACCATCCAGACGATTGAAGCATTGCAGTGCATCTGAGGTGAGCATGTTGATTGGCTCTTGGGCAAAGAGGAAGCCAACAGGTAGGATAAATAGCAGTAAGGCGCGTGCAGTCATTTCTTAGCCCAGGATCGCACAATCGACAACAAGAATCTGGCTGACTGCAGAAGAATAACGCTTGCAGTATAACGCGATTCGTTATACCCTAGAGGTTGATTAGATCTTTCAGATGCAGGGAAACCGAAACTCTCTATTCAGGCGTGCGAGTTCGACGATTTGAAAGCATTGCGACGACAGCCCGTAGAAAGTTGCGCGTGTTGGATGCAGCATTGGTCCTCTCCGATCTGGCAAGTCCAGGCAATAACCTGGAGGCACTCAAAGGGAATCGCGCTGGGCAGTATAGTATCGGGGTTAACGGCCAATATCGCCTATGTTTCACTTGGACGGGCGTGGATGCCGAAGATGTTGAAAACGTCGACTATTACTAAGGCTATTACTAAGGAATGATAAATGTCTAAAATCGCACTGCTACCGGCCATCCACCCAGGCGAAATTCTTCGCGAGGAATATCTGGTGCCACTTGCATTGAGCATCAACCAATTGGCCCGCGATATCTACGTCCCAGTGACCCGCATGAGCGAGATTGTCAATGAACGTCGGGGGATTTCAGCCGATACGGCGCTGCGGCTGGGTCGCTACTTCAGCACGACTCCGGAATTTTGGATCAATCTACAGAAACTCTATGAACTGGAAGTGGCTGCTCGTTCCGTCGGCCCGGAGATTATGAAACGAGTCCAGCCACGTAAAGCAGCATAAAGCTACTTGGCGTTCATCGCGAAGCTCCACATGGTATCGCCAGTTCCCACCACCACATACTGCGTGCCATCCATTTCAAAAGTAATCGGCGCATTGCTCATCGGCTGAGCCAGATTCGCATGCCACAGTGCAGTGCCCGTCTTCGCATTCAGCGCGATGAAATTGTTGGAAGGGTCACCGGCAAACACCAGATTCCCTGCTGTGCTCAACACCCCGTTACGAGGTCCACCGGGGCCTTCCCACTTATGACTCCAACGGATTTTGCCGGTCTTGTAGTCAATGGCCTGAAGCATTCCTTCCGAAAATCCACCCCGGTCATTGCCACCCCAACCTTCTGGCTTTGGGTCGTCATCAAAGATGTAATACACGCTGTAAGCATTGGCAGCGTTGATGTAGAACAGCCCTGTATCCGGGCTGAAACTGGGCGGAGGCCAGTTGGCCGCACCCGCCTGATTGGGTGCCACCAGTGCGCCATCCGTCTGCGGATACTTTGCTTCATCGGGAATCGGCTGACCCTTGGCGTCAATCCCCTTCGCCCAATTTGCTTTGGTGAATTTCGATGTCACAATGTTCTTCCCGGTGGCCCGATCCAGCACAAAGAAATATCCGTTACGGCTGGCTTGGGCAACTAATTTCCGCTTTTGTCCATTGATCTCACCATCAATCAAGACGGCGGTTTGAATGGCGTCCCAATCGTGCGTATCGTGCGGTGATGGTTGAAACCACCATTTCAGCTTCCCTGTATCCGGATTCACCGCCACGATGGATTCCGTATATAAGTTGTCCCCAATGCGACCCTTACCGGCAATCACTGGCTGCGGATTTCCCGTGCCGAAATAGATCAGGTTCAATTCAGGATCGTATGTAGTTGCGCCCCACACCATGCCTCCGCCATGCAACATTGATTCCACCGATGGCCAGCTTTTCGCTTCCTCAGAACCAGGTTGCGGATGGGCATACCAGCGCCATTCCAAATCACCTGTTTCAGGGTTGTGCGATTCAATGTAACCAGGCACGTCCAAATCGTCACCACTTACTCCCACAATTACGTGGTTCTTTACGATAAGCGGAGCAGTGCTGCCAAAGTACATCTGGTCCAGTTCGCAAATCGGTTTGTGCCAACGCTCCTTGCCATCTTTCAAATTCAAAGAGACCAGATTGCAATCGGGCGTTTCAAAATAGAGCCACTTGCCGTAGATGCCAACTCCGCGATTCCCAATGTGAATGCCGCCCTTGGAAGCCCAGGTGTAGTGCCAAATTTCACGACCAGTGCGCGCATCAATAGCCCACACATGATCGGGTACCGTGAAGTACATAATGCCATCTAACACTAATGGCGTCGCCTTGATTCCACCTGGAGCGGTGATGCGATACACCCAGGCCAGGCTCATTGAACCTACGTTCTGATCGTTGATTTTCTTCAGCGTGCTAAAGCGACGCCCGGAATAATCGCCGTTATACATGGGCCAGGAATCGGTGGGCGGTTCCAGCAATTTAGACGGAATCAACCCTTGTCCAAATGCGCAGGTGGTGAGAAGGGAAATAGCTAGGATGGGGTTCATTTCAAGCCCTCCAAATAGGCCACAATATCGTGCATGTTCTTATCTGTATACACGTCGAGTAAGTCGGCGTGCACCTGGTAGGGATCGTGCTTTTCTACTTTCAAATCTTTAGTTCGTTTGAAGGAACGGTATTCCCCTTCTGAATCCTTTAAGGAAACGTTGAAGTCATCCAAGCGGTCCAACACACCATTTACAGCCGGACCGTTGGCTGGAGTCACTGTGACCGTAACCGGTTTGGCTGTGCTCAATCCAGCGCCGCCAGGTCGGCGTCCGAAACCCACCACACGAGGGAACAAAAATTTAGCCTGCAACGTTGGCGGATCGTACTTACCGCCGATGCCTTTCAGATCTCCTGTAACGGAATGGCATTGGTTACAACCGCCCGCTCCATTGAAATATTGAGCACCCGCTTTGGCGTCGCCCGTTAAGACATTGAGGATTTTGTTGTAGGGACCGCTGCGCAATGTGTCACCAACCTTGTCGTGCAAGTAGTGGGCAAGGTCAAGAGTTTGTTCTGACGTCAGGCCTGAGCTGGGCCTTCCGCTTTGCATGGGATGCCCCTTGGTTAGAAAAGCACTGACGGTGCTGCCGTAGCGATCTTTAAGAACCACCAGGGAGCGCACCAGATCGGCACCACCTTGCGGGCCATCGCCACCACGAGCTTTCACGCCGTGACAAGTGATGCACTCGGCAATGTAAACCGTTTTGCCGCGGGCGGAAGCGGTGGGGTCAACCACGTGGTGATCATCGGCACCGGGTGTGAGCCCGCCACCACCTGGGCGCGGGGGGCCAGGGTTGGCCGCGCGCACCGGGAAGTTGGCCACCAGATAATCCAAAACTTGCGGAAATTCGGCATCGGCTATTTTGGCACCGCGACTGACCATACTGTTCACGGTGGCCAACCACTGATCGCGACCCATGCCCTTGCCGACAATAATTTCTGGACCATGGCAGGTGGCACCGCAAACGCGCTGAACCAGATCGCGCGCTGGGGCATCGGGCAATTGACGGGCACCGGTTCTAGGCTGGGCGTTTAGGCTTAAGGATACAAAAGCAGCAGTTAACAGCAGTTTTTGGATATAGGATATAGGAGGATTCACACGTTGTCCTTGTAATTCGATATAGCGATGTTACGATATAGCGTTTCACAATACAACAATTGCCACAGATCCAGTCAAAGATGAACAGAGATAAATGTAACAGTCTTATCTGTTTCCAGCTTCAAGTTTGATCTGTGGCAATCCGGATAGCAGCGTGGCTTTAATTAGCGACGATAGCCACGACCACCGTAACCCCGATGGCCAGTGGAAAAATAGAAGCTGGGACCAAAGCTACGATACGGTGAGTAAAAGTAAGGATAGCCGTAACCATAGCCGTATCCAGAACCATATCCCGCACCATAATAAGAGGGGGCAGAGACATGAACGGTCCGTTGTTGCAACTGCCGAGTCTCAAAATCTTCCTGGCGAACTGCATGGAATGCCTGTTGGCTGCGCTCCGTTGAAATCTCAACCGGGGAGGTAAGGCGGAACGTGATCGCTGTTTCAGGGTAAATTTCAGTAGCTCGGCCACGTGTGGTGAGCACTCCGATGGCGGAAGCACCAACACCAGCAATCGCCCCCATGCCCGCTCCAAATCCACCTGCGGCAGAAGCGCCAATGGCCGCACCTAACCCAGTAGTCGTAGCGATTGCCGTAGCATCGCGACCGACGGATGTGCCGCCAGCGTACAGCATTAATTCGGTGCGAACGGGGATGCGTTGGCCATCGACAATGCTCAGTTCGATTAGCTCAACTCCAAGGCTGGAAGTACCTTTAATACGCCCTGCTTTTAGCGATTCGGCGACGCGGCCTGCCAGAGTTTGACCCCGGCGCGCCACTACGATTCCGTTGGCCACAATTGGCGAAGTAAGCGTGGCGGTAAAAGCATCGCCTGCCCGGTTATGATCGCTGGAAATGGGCTGGTCAACACGTACAGTAATCCAGGTGCCAGCAGGGATTGTAAGCCGGGCTGGAGCTGGTTGATAGGACGGAGGAGGAAAATCCTGCCGATCCTCAAATTGTGGGCGAGCTGTCTGCGGGGGGCGGGCAGCGCTTTGGTCATCTTGATTTTGCGGCGGCTGATTTTGCGCCTGACTTACTGAACCATCGCCATCGCTGAACTTTCTCCATCCGCCTTCTTGAACTGGTGCCTGTGACTGCGCAAACGCCGGACTGATGGTAAGTGCCAGTGCAAAGGCGGCTAGGAATTTTGTATTGGAACGCATAAGTTTCAATCCTCTCGATGAGATATATGCAAGTAGAAGTCCAAACTCTAACTGATTGAAAAAACAACCTTCCTGGGAATGATTTTATGGAAAGATGGCTGAATTCAACCACCTTCCCTGGTGGGTTTACTTGTTTTCAACCGACATGATTTCGTAGAATTGCGGACTGCCTGCCACTTCCACTTTGGTCACATGATAGACGCCAGCTTGCTCCGTCAAAACTACGTTGGTCGCGGTGGAAGGGGTCGCTGCCTCCATGCGGGTTGCTTGGACAAAGAAGTGAAATTCCCCATTGGGCGAGGATACTTCTAGTGTTGGCTGTCCATTAGTGTTCTTAACCTGATAAATGGAGTAGTCTCCGCTGGGGATCTCAGTGGATCCGAAATGTGCGGCTACGGGAAGGTGGAACTTCAGGGATTCGCTCATTTGAGCAGAAGCAGTTGGGACGAAGCTGCTCAGATACAGAACGGCTGTCCCGAGCAAAGTGCGGGTAATTGAATTCATTGAATTGTCTCCTTAGAATGTTGCTGTCAGTACTGTTGTTTCGTGGTGCTGACTGCTTACATAAGTAGAGACGCAGCCCGGAAACCATTTGGTTATGGGCCACAAGTAGGATTCATATAACTTTACGAAGGCCAATTGTAACTCGTTTAATTTACATAACTTTGCAAACTTAGTTCCTGTTTGGCAAGGCAATGTTAATGTTAGCGAATGGCCCGTAACTCTTCAGGTGTAAATCGTAAATCACGGTCCACCACCAGTTCCATAGTGGTCCCTTGCGGCAACACTACATCGGCCCCGCGCGAACCAAGAACACCGGCCAAACCGCCGAGAGCTCCTGCCGCGGCGCCGACGCCTGCACCCATGCCTGTATGGCCCGCAGCACTACCGATCACTGCGCCGATCCCTGTGCCAGCAGCCGTGGTCTTGGCCACCGTCCCCGCATCGCCACCTTTATTGCTTTCACCTTTGATGCGGCCTTCCGCGCGATCCAGATTGCCCTTCGTATCCACGCTTCCTGCACGCGCTCGCAGATCATGCACAACGCCGTTGCGCAATGTAATAGATTCAAATTGTAAGTTGAGTGCAGACAAACCTTTTACCCGTCCAGCACGTTTTGATTCAGTAACTGTCCCTGTAACATAACTACCGGCGGGAATGATCAGCTTGCCATCCACATACACCGGCGTCGCTGTTTCCAGATACACATGGTCACCGGCAACAGTGCGCTTAGTATTTATGGAATTGGTTAGGCGCAACAACACCCGCGTCCCAGCGGTCACCACGTAGTCCTGCTCTGGCGATTCACTCTTCTGTTGATGCGATGGTGCTGCTCGGGTCCACGCTGGTTGCAACTCTGGCTGCGCTGATCGCGTAGGCTGGGCTGGCTGAACGGGTGGGGCTGGCTGAACGAGAGTCGGTTGGACTCTGGCCATAGCCTGAGGATTTTCATAGACCAGGATAGATTCAATTTCACCAGTATTTCGAACCAGGGTCCGCTTGACGGTGATTGTATTTCCATCGGGAGAACGTTTCCAGCGCTCCATCACGGTGTAATTCGTGGGTCCGCTGACAATCGTGTTCACCAACAGCGCGGAACCCTCCCACTTGGTCACTGTCGTCGAAACCGATGCTCCCGCCTTGCTTCTTTCCGATCTTCCGTCCAGTGGGTAGGCAGAAGTTCGCGACGCCCCGCTCTCTTGTAAAGTTCCAAACAACGTTAATGAAGCCGGGCTCTGCTCAATCCGTATGGCTACATCCGTTGGCACCGTCATTTCATTCAGATTGCTACGCTTGGAGTTCAGCTTCCAGTTCCCGGAAAAGTCCCGATCAGACTGGGCACTTCCCGTAGCTACAACGAGAAAGCAAGCGATAATGGACATGCTAATTAAGCGCATTTGTTAAATACTACACCCAAATCACTCATAGTGGAGCCGCAAAGATTGCGTTTCGGATCTTTTCAACGCTCCGGACAAATCGAATCCTGCTGAGGTGGTTTAAAGTTACGAACGCCTCCCAAACAGGAGGCGTTGTTTTGTTTCATTCGAATTACAACTTAGTTGCTTGTAGGCGCGGGAGCCGACGGATGATCGCTTTTCTCTTTGGGCTTGGCTGCTACAGGAACATCCTTTTTCGGACTAATAATGATGTGCGCATTGCGGCCTTCCAGACGGGGTGAACCTTCCACGGCACCTACCGAGGCCAGGTCATTGGCGAAGCGTAGCAACAGTTGACGACCCAAATCGGTATGCGCAATTTCGCGACCGCGGAACTGCACAATGGCCTTCACTCGGTTCCCTTCTTTCAAAAAGCGAATGGCGTGGTTCTTTTTAAAGTCGTAATCGTGGTCATCGGTATTGGGACGGAACTTCAGTTCCTTTACTTGAATCACATGTTGCTTCTTCTTTGCTTCATGTGATTTTTTTTTCTGCTCATACTGCCATTGGCCATAATCCATGGCTTTAGCAACTGGCGGATCGGCGGTGGGCGATACAAGAATTAGATCAAGCGCAAGCTCTTTGGCCCTGCGTATGGCAACGGCTGTTGGTAATACCTCGACGGAACCATCGGGGAATACGGCTCGGACTTCTTTGGCGCGAATCGCCTCATTGACGTTTTCGCGGATCTTTTGGGGTAGTCGCCTCGGCGGGAAAGAAGGTCTATTTGGATACATTCAAAATCTAGCCTTAAGTGTATCATCAACTTAACGTCCGAAAGGGGGTGGCTCTAGGTCCTTAAACCAGAACGCTAAACGGACAGTTCCAAAATAGTCCGAATCCCCAGGTTGCCCGGCAATTCGTGTCGTTCCTTCAATTCAATATTCACCTTCCGTTTACGAGCCTCAAGCGCTGCAGCGGCGATTTCTGCATCCACATCTGGACCCTTATAGAGCAGTACTTTGGCCCCCTTTCTAAGAGCCTGCAAAAATAGTGGAATGGCCCGGTCCAGTGGAACCACTGCCCGTGCCGTAACAATATCCACTTCATTGGTGGCTAGCCAATCTTCCGCCCGCACCGGATGCACTTCCACATTGGTCAGCCCAAGTTCAGCCACTGCTGTTTCCACAAATCGGGCCTTCTTCTGTGTGGATTCCAGAAGCACGAAATGTGTTTCGGGCAGTATGAACGCCAATGGAATTCCCGGATATCCGGCACCCGTTCCGGCATCGGCCACACGGCCTGCTCCAGCAAACAGCCGCCACGGCAACAACGAATCCAGTACATGCTTAATGGCAGCTTCTCTAGGAGAAATTATGCGAGTCAAGTTGAATGACTGATTTGCTTCAACAATCAATTCCAAGTGGCGAGCACAGCCCGCAATGCAGCGGTCCCGATGAGGCAAGTCAGCAGGTAATAGTTCCGAAAGGTCTTCAATAAAAGGCAACCCTTCAATGATCGCACTTGGGCCGCCTTACCCGTATGGGCGTCACCGTGGTAAGCCAATCCTCGCTTATGTCGCACGACCCCCGGCCTCCCCAAGTGTCAATATAGTTAGCAGAACTCTTATGAAGGCCAACCTAATCTTCTTTCTTCCACTCTGTCTTTTCGCACAAGGTAGCATTGACGATTACAAGCGTGCCGAAACTTTGCGAGATAAGACCGCTGAACTGGTGAAGAACCTGCCAGAACGGGCCAATTGGATTGGGGAAACAAATCGGTTTTGGTACCGTCGCGCCATTCCCGGTGGACATGACTTCGTCGCCGTGGATGCTGGCACACTTCAAAAAAGTCCTGCCTTCGACCATGCCCGTTTGGCCACAACACTTTCTTCCGCTGCTCGCCAAAGTTACACCGCCTTGAAGCTTCCCTTCACCACATTTCAATACACAGGTGGTTCCACAGGCATTGAATTTGTAGCTGCTGATTTCCGCTGGAAAGTGACTCTGAATGACTACGCCTGTGAAAAGCTCGGCCCAATTTTAGGCTTGCCGCGCCGTGCGGGCTTGCCTACAAACACAACCCGCAATCAAACAGGCGAGCAAAATTTGGTGCCTGCTGTGGTCTCACCAGACGCCAAATGGGAAGCGCGCATTGTCGATTTCAACATCCAAGTGCGTCCCGTTGGTCAAACCCAAGGCAAGCAGTTGAGTGCCGACGGCTCTGAAACGAATTTCTATGAAGGCCGCTCCATCACCTGGTCACCCGATTCTAAAAGCATCGCTGCCTATCGCATTCGCCCTGGCCTGCATCGCAAAGTGGAATACATTGAATCGTCACCTGAAGATCAACTTCAACCGAAGGTTCATTCCATTGAATACGCCAAGCCTGGCGATACTGTGGACCTGCAACAGCCGGTGCTGTTCGATGTTGTCAATGGCAGGCAAATTCAGATCGACAATGCCCTTTTCCCGAACCCTTACAACCTTACTCATCCAATGTGGTATTCCGATGGCCGCAGCTTTACCTTTGAATACAATCAGCGCGGGCACCAGGTGTACCGTGTGATTGAAATCAACGCCGCCGACGGCCACGCTCGCGCCATTGTCAATGAGGAGCCGTCCACCTTCTTTTGCTATTCAGGTAAAAAGTTCCGTCTGAATTTGAATGATAGTAAGCAGTTACTCTGGATGTCAGAACGCGATGGCTGGAACCATTTATATCTCTACAACGCAGTAACTGGCAAAGTGATCAATCAAGTTACCAAAGGTAACTGGGTTGTGCGGGGAGTGGATAGTGTTGACGAACAACGCAAACACATCTACTTCAACGCCAGCGGCATGTATCCTGGCAAAGACCCCTACTACGTCCACTATTACCGCATCAATTTTGATGGCACTGGCCTGACGTCATTCACCGACGCCGACGCCAATCATTCAGTCAGCTATTCCGCCGATAAGTTGCACTATGTGGACACTTACTCGCGGCTGGACCAAGCTCCAGTTTCGGAATTCCGCAGCACTTCCGATCCTAAGTCGGTGCAATGGATTGAACGTGGTGATATTGATGCGCTCATTCAAACTGGCTGGCGTCCTCCAGAAGTATTTACGGCTCTTGCCCGTGATGGCAAAACAGATGTTTGGGGCATCATCATTCGGCCGTCCAACTTCAACCCCACCAGGAAATATCCTGTGATTGAGTATATTTACGCCGGGCCACAGGATTCTTTTGTCCCCAAATCATTCAGCCCGGACTACGCCATGCAGTCGTTGGCTGAACTGGGATTTATTGTGGTGCAAGTGGATGGAATGGGCACGTCCAATCGGTCAAAAGCATTTCACGATGTGGCTTGGAAGAATCTTGCCGATGCGGGATTTCCTGATCGTATTCTTTGGCATAAAGCGGTAGCTGCCAAGTATCCTTTTTACGACATTTCCAAAGTAGGGATTTACGGTCATTCTGCCGGAGCCCAAAATGCATTGGGCGGGCTGTTGTTCCATCCGGAGTTCTACAAAGTTGCCGTTTCATCGTGCGGCTGCCATGACAATCGGATGGACAAAATCTGGTGGAATGAACAATGGATGGGTTGGCCCTTAGGGGAGCACTATGTTGCTTGCTCCAATGTGGAAAATGCCAGCAAGTTACAAGGGAAGTTACTGCTTACAGTGGGCGAACTGGATAACAACGTTGACCCGGCTTCCACACTGCAAGTGGTCAATGCACTGGTTAAAGCCAACAAGATATTTGATTTCCTGATCCTGCCCGGACAAGGCCACAATACTGGCGGAGTCTATGGAGATAGAAAACGCTACGATTTTTTTGTGCATCACTTGTTAGGGATAGAACCGCCAGATTGGAATGCTCCAGGAAAACAGTAGAAGTATGTGGTAGGAACGGGCAGATTCGAACTGCCGGCCTGTCGCTTAGGAGGCGACCGCTCTATCCATCTGAGCTACGTCCCCACACAACTCAGTTTAACCTGGATAGCAGTTGGGTACAATTGGAAGAAAATGACACACCTCTTAAAATCCATTCTTATCTTGGTAGTGCTGGCCCTCGGCGTCTTCGGTCAGGAGTCGATGAACAACGAAGGGATCATGAAACTGGTGAAGTCCGGCATGAGTGAAGATCTGATTGTCAGCGTGATCCGCCACCAGCCAGGCATTTACCTGCTGGGGGCCAATGAACTGGTGACGCTGAAAGAAGCTGGTGTATCGGAACGTTTGATCACGGAAATGCTGGACAAAGGCAAGGGAGACACCAGCCCCCAACCTTCCGCAACTCCCAAGCCCGTGGTTGCCGCAAAGAAGGCTATGGTTCCTGGCCCAGGTCTGTTCTATAAAAAGAACGGCGAATATTTTGAGTTGATCACGGAAGATGTGGAATGGAAAACCAGCGGTGCTATGAACAACATACTCAGCGCTGGCATTGTGAAGAAGGATTTGAATGGAGAACTGGCCGGTCCTAGTAGCCGTAATTTCCTAACAAATCCCATTGAGATTGTGATTTCCACGGCCAAGGGCCTGACCGTGCATTCCTATATCCTGCTGCCCTTGAAATTGGAAGATGGCGCTCGCTCGTTCAAGGTTGGGCCAGTGAATAAGAAGAGTGGAGTGGCCAAAGGGGCAATCGCTTTCGGCGCTGAAAAGTTGGGAGAGAACATGTTTCGCATGGTGATTCCTACCGCTTTGGGACCAGGCGAATACGGAATTCTGGCAGCCGTCCCGTCCGACGCGACAACCCCCACAAGTAAGATATTCACGTTTCGGATTCTGATTTAACAGCCCGGTTACCAGGGGAGCGGTTTGCCCAAATGAAAGTACCCGCCGGTTGGCCCATCTGCTTCCAGCAAGGCAAGCTCAACGCTGGTAGATGCTCCTTCAGCAATATCCAACATGGCCCCAGCACCACCCATTTCAGTTTTCACCCAACCAGGGTGCGCGCTATTCACCTTCACTGCTGTACCTTTTAGAGCGTGAGCCAAGTGGATGGTAAAGGCGTTCAATGCCGTTTTTGAGGAATCGTAAGCGAATGGCTTTGAATCATAAATGGGTGAATCTGGTTTAGCGTGAAACAACAACGAACCCATAATGCTGGATACATTCACAATGCGTCCCGCTGGTGCTTTTATAACCATTGACAGCAACGCCTGCGTCACCGCAACTGTCCCGAAAAAGTTAGTATCGTATGTCTGTCGTAGAATTGCAGCGGTGACGTCAATGGTGGTGTTTTGGGCCCAATCCACAGCCTCCACCATGATGCCCGCATTGTTCACCAAAATATCCAGCCTGCCAAACTTTGCCTGAATCATGGCCGCTGCCGAGGCAATGTGAGCGGAGTTGGTGACATCTAATTCAATGGGTTCCACTTTCAACCCACTGGCGATCAGCGGTTGCGCTGCTGCCGACGCCTTTACAATATCCCGAGCTCCAAGCAGCACATGGACGCCTTTGGAGGCTAATTGACGGACCGTTTCAAGTCCAATTCCTTTATTGGCACCGGTTACCAGCGCGATTTTTTCTGTAGACATGTTCTTCTGATTCTATCTGGGACTGGAAGGATTCCAGTAAGTTTAACGGGCTTCCCCAACCACCAACTTTCCCGCCTTGTCCAGTTGATCCACAGTTCCTCGCACTACCAGGGCACCTTGAAGATTGTAGGCGAACATCTGAGGAATTCTGATGGAAGTGCGGACTCTTGTGCAGAGCTCCTGAAGCGGCCGCCCAACCTGGGCCGTGTAAAAGATACGCACGGCATCGTCAGTACCGAACTTATAATCGGCGGGCGAACGCTTTGCTAAGTCGGCAGATGCGGGCTGATCCAGTTGTTGAACTAACCACTGCACTAGTGCCAACTCTTCCGCCGAGCCACGAGCGGCAACGGCCCGCTTACTGCTGTGAATCATCAATTTTCGGCAATTGGCGGTGGAACGAACCACTGTGCCCATCTCCTGAAGATCGCGTGGAGTGCCTGTTTCGGCAACGAAGATAACGCGTATGGAATCGTTCTTGGCAATCTGGTAAGCAGATCCCGTGGGCTGATCCAGTTCGTGGAACAACCAATCGGCAATTGCCAGTTCCGCCGCAGTTCCCTTCACTGTTATATGTTGCGGCGCCGTGGTCAAGTGTTCCAAGCCGCCTGTGATGCGCAGCAGCGAAGTCATGTCCTGAAGGTCGCTAGGTGTCGCCGATGACCCAAGGTTGAAGGTCTGTGTTTGCTCGGCAGTTGGCTGGCCGAACGTAATCGCAATGCTTAGCGCTAATAGAATCAAGTGTGTTCGCATGCTGATATTGACGATGCTGGTGAGGAATCCGTTGGGTACTGCGATAATTAGGAGGTGGCGACCCTAACTGAAGTCGATTATCTTACACTTGATCGGGCTGCCGAATACAAGAGTGAATTTGTGGACGGCGAAGTATTCACCATGTCTGGAGGAACTCCACGGCACTCCTGGCTTGGAGTCAAAATCAGCGTTCAGCTTGAATTAGCGCTGCAAGGGTCGAAGTGCATGCCGTTCAATTCCAACCTTCGCATCCGTACGCCACAAGGTAACTATTTCTACCCCGATGCCTCCGTTGTCTGTGGTCCAATTGAAGCACCTCCCGGCACTAACGATGTTTGTACCAACCCTGTATTGATCGCCGAGGTACTTTCGCGTTCAACCGGCAATTACGACCGTGGCTTGAAGTTCGAGCGGTACCGGTCCATTCCCAGCCTTCGCGACTACTTGATTATTCACGCTGACACCATCCACCTTGAGCACTACGCGCGCCAGGCAGACGATTCCTGGGTGCTTCGTGAGTATCGTGGGGAAGCAGCCTGTGTCCCGTTGCCAAATTTAGAGTGTGAGTTGCCACTTGGATCCATTTACTTGGGCGTGATGGAACTGCCCGGATAGCAGCCTGCTATTGTGGTTGTAAGCCCCAACGCATGTACCACTACGACATCGCTTTGAAGGAGCTCTTCAGTCATTCGAAATCGGTTTGACAGAACGGTTGGCGGGCGTTGCTCCCGTCGAATGGCTCAACGTTGAATTATCAGAAACCCGCGCCCAGCGTGTCGATTTTGTTTGTCGCCTAGCCGATGGTGCCATCTTCCACATGGAATTCCAGACTGGAAACGACCAGAAAATGGCAGATCGGATGCTCGATTATTTCGTGGCGCTCTATAAGAAATACGGATCGGCCCCTCGCCAGTTTGTACTGTGTGCTGGCAACGAACCATTGAAGATGTCGGGTCGATTGAATCTGGCATCGTTGCAGTTCCACTATACGATTGTGGATATTGGCAACCTCAATGCGGAAGAGTTGTGGACCAGCCCCAGCATCGGTGACGTGATTCTTTCCATCTTATGTCGGCAACCCGATCCCAAAGTTCGGATCAACCGAATCATAGACAGGCTTCGTGTGTTGGAGCCCGAACTTCGAGAGCGCGCTGCGCGGCTACTTCTGATACTCTCGTTCAAGAGGGACTTGTCCGAAATAGTTATAAAAGGAGTGGAAACCATGGCATTTACACTAAGCATTGACGACGACAAATTGCTTCGACGATTCCATGACGATGGCGTGGAAATAGGGGTTGAGAGAGGGATCGTGCAAGGTCGGAACGAAGGGGAAACTCATCTGCTTCAAATTCAGTTGCAACAGAAATTCGGCGTCTTGTCACCGTATATGGAACAGCGGTTGCAAACCGCTACGCAACCAGAACTAGACCGCTGGGCCACCCACATTCTTACTGCAACAACCATTGATGAAGTGATGCAGTAA
>JANXSF010000016.1 GCA_025352795.1 Acidobacteriota bacterium | reverse complement strand
CTCGCCTCGACTTTGGGCAGCCACGCCAGGCGCGACCCCGGCGCTGCTGTGCGAACATACCATGAGGGTTGAGATTCAACCCCTCAATTAGGAACTTTCTACTTTGCCGGGAATAGGATCTTTCTACTTTGCTCCGACAAGGGCACGGATTGCTGGCCATCGCATTCGTGTGCTCGACGTGGTTGTCTTCTCTGAGCATCAAGGCATGACTCCAGATGAAATTGTCTCCCATTTCCCTTCCATAACATTGGGCGACGTCCACGCAGCACTCAGCTATTACTTCGATCATATGGATGAGATCCGAGAAGAAATGCGAGTTGAGAACGCTTTTGCCGAGCAGATGCGTGAGAAACACCCTTCCTTGATCGAAGCCAAGTTGCGGCTTCGTGCATTGGAAGAAGCATCCTAAAAGGTGTCAGTCCGGTTCCATTTGGATAAGCATATCTCGGGTAGCATCGCGGTTGCATTGCGCAGACATGGTATCGATGTGACCACCTTTGCTGAGTGCGGTTTGGCCGGGGCTGATGACGAAACTCAGTTTGTTTTTGCTGCTTCAGCAGAACGAGTTATAGTAACGCAGGATGCTGATTTTCTGAGGCATCATGCAAAGGGAATGTCTCACCACCTCACGCATACTGTCGGCAAGGTTGGAGCGATGACTCGCAGTTTGATTTTGATTTTGATTTGCTGTCGGGCAATGAAATGGCTAACAAAGTTGAGTATCTGTAAGTTTCATTTCATTACGTTCTTAACCATAGGAATTTGACATGGCAGGTTAAACTAATACTATGCCTTTTTCCAGTGAAGAAACCTCCCGCGCCTTGCTCGAATTGCAGGCCCTCACAGGAGAAACCCACGCTGAAGCAGTCAAGAAAGCTATTCAGGAGCGCTTGCTTCGCGAACGGGCGAAATGCTTTCAAAACGAAGATCCGTTGATGGGAATGGAAAAAATTTGGGAACGGCTGCGACTAATTCCAAAACGTGATCCGCGCACCGATGAAGAAATCATTGGCTATGGACAAGATGGCCTTCCCGCTTAACCTCCACCCATGAAAGCTTCCACCATAGCCATCCTCGGCGTACCAATGGACCTTGGTGCTGGGCGTCGTGGTGTCGATATGGGTCCATCGGCGATCCGTGTTGCTGGCATTCAATTTCGGCTCATCGAACTTGGTTACAAAGTAGAAGACTGCGGCAACGTGGCTGTTCAGCTTCCAGAGAACTCGCGCGAAGGGTCCAAGCGCGCTCGATTCTTAGCCGAAATCACCGCCACCTGCGAACGTTTGCGAGATCAGGTAGCAACCATTGCTGGACAGAAGAAATTTCCAGTCATACTTGGTGGCGATCATTCCATTGGCGCTGGAACAGTGGCTGGCATGGCTGTTCACATGCGTTCTAAGAACGCTAAGTTAGGCCTGATTTGGGTGGATGCCCATGCCGATATGAACACTCCGGCAACGTCGCCATCGGGCAATGTTCACGGTATGCCGCTGGCTTCCATTTTAGGAATGGGCCCAAATTCATTGACTAAACTTTCTGGCGTGGTGCCAATGGTGAACCCTAAAAACACTGTGCTGGTGGGCATCCGCGATGTAGACATCCACGAACGTCCGCAAGTGAAACGGAGCGGCATGCGCACTTTCACCATGCGCGATATTGATGAACGTGGCATGACCGCAGTTATGAAGGATGCCATCGCTTACGCCAGCGAAGGGACGGCAGGTATTCATCTTTCGTTCGACATGGATTCGCTTGATCCCAGTGAAGCTCCTGGTGTGGGAACGCCCGTCCGTGGTGGGCTCAGTTATCGGGAAGCGCACTTGGCCATGGAAGTTGCTGGCGATTCCGGAAGTTTAGTTTCCCTTGAAATAGTAGAAGTGAATCCAGTATTGGATGAACGGAACCGGACGGCTCTATTGGCCGTCGAACTGGTTACTTCAGCTTTAGGAAAGAGGATTTTGTGAAATTACGCGTAGCAGTAGTGTATGGCGGACGTAGCGGGGAACATGAGATTTCATTGCGCTCCGCAGAAACAGTCATCAAATCGCTGGACCCTGAACGATACAAAGTTCTGCATTATTTCATTGATAAGGAGGGCCGCTGGAAGCCCCGGCCGATTGTTCCCGAACCATACGGCAATCCGGAAATCGACGTGGTGTTTCCAGTGCTTCACGGAACGTTTGGGGAAGATGGAACCATTCAGGGTTTGTTTGAAATGGCCGGACTTCCCTATGTCGGCTGTGGCGTGTTGGCGTCGTCACTGGCAATGGATAAAGAGATGGCAAAGCGCGTCCTGGTTGGTCATGGAGTGGCCACTGCTGAGTATGTTACTATCTTTCGCGAGAACCTTGACCCCAAACCAGCGCTGGAACAATTACCCTTTCCCATGTTCGTCAAGCCCGCCAATTTGGGATCTTCAGTTGGCATTACCAAAGTTCGCAATGAAGCGGAACTGCGGGCTGGGTTAGTGGATGCTGCACAGTATGATCGCAAGGTGATTGTGGAACGCGGCATCATCGGCTTGGAACTGGAAACAGCAGTGCTGGGTAACGATTCGCCCCAAGCCGCCATCCCTTGCCAAATCATTCCATCGCGCGATTTCTACGATTACGAAGATAAATATTTATTGGATAAGGCGCGCATTGTACTGCCTGCACCCATTGGCGATGCGAAGACCGAAGAGCTTCGCACCATGGCCGTGAAGGCTTATCAGGCGCTGGGTTGCGAAGGCATGGCACGGGTGGATTTCTTACTTGAAGAAACCAGCGGAAAATTATATGTCAATGAAGTAAACACAATCCCTGGCTTTACGTCTATCAGCATGTATCCCAAAATGTGGGGCAACATGGGGTTGCCCATCACCGAATTAGTAGACCGGTTGATCGCGCTTGCCATGGAACGTGACCAGTCAAAGAAAGCCACGAAGTACACAAAATAATTCATGCTTGCCGCACTCCCACTCCTACTCGCGTTCTTCCAGGAAGAGACCCTTGCCCGTTCAGTGAAGACTTTCATTGACGTCTACGCCACCGTGGAGCGCGAAGCTGCTGACCCCATTGACCCGAAGAAAGCCTTCTATGAAGGTGTGCTTCCGGGTGCCATGCGTAGGCTGGACCCTCATTCCGTCTTCTTTGATCCCGATCAGTTTGAGCAGTTGAAGCAGATGCAGAAATCTACCAGCAAGGGTTTCGGCAGCGTGGTAAGTGTGCTGCCCGGACGGGTGATTGTTCTGCAAACCCAACCAGGCAGCCCTTCTGGCCGTAGCGGCATTTCTGCTGGTGATGAAATTCTGGCCATCAACAATATTCGTCTGGACTACCTGGATATGGATCAGTTGGTGCAAGTGCTGAGCCAATCGAAACAAAGTCCGGCTCAATTAGTTGTGCGACGACCAGGGAACGCGCGTTTACTCGACTTCACCCTGACGCCGCAGGAAATGCAAGCACCGTCCGTGGAGCGCGCTTTCTTATTGCGCCCAGGCGTGGGTTATGTTCGCGTAGGAAGTTTCGATGAGGATACCGGCAAGCTGATTCACGACGCGATTGAAAAGCTCGGCGGGGTCAAGTTGAAAGGCTTAGTGCTGGACCTCCGCAACAATCCTGGCGGCGTTTTGCAAGAGGCCATCAAAACCGCTTCTCTGTTTTTGAATGCTGAACAAAAAGTGCTTTCAGCCAAGGGTCGCAAAGTGGCCGATCAGGAAATGAACGTGCCCAATGGCAATGTTCCCTATACCTTTGCCGTCAGCATTTTGATCAACGCCAAGAGCGCCAGTTCATCAGAAATCGTCGCAGGTGCGGTACAGGATCATGATCGGGGCACTGTGATTGGTGAGACCAGTTACGGAAAAGGTCTGGTGCAGAATGTGTTCCCTTTGTCGCAACAAACTGGAATCGCACTGACCACCGCTTACTACTACACTCCTAGCGGCCGTTCCATTCAAAAGGTGCTTACGGGTTCGGCGATTGAACAAACCACAGCTTCCACGGGTGGTGATTATAAGACCGATGCCGGTCGACTCGTAAAGGGTGGCGGAGGCATTCAACCCGACATTGAAGTGCAGCCCGAAGGCATGACCCGTCTGCGCATGGCGCTTGATGCCACCGGCTCATTTCCCAACTACGCCACAGAGTTTTTAAAGCAACGCCCAGCGCCTGTGGTTGCCGATAAGTTTCGTGTCAGCGCCATCACCTTGGATCGATTTCGAGTTTGGCTGACAGGTCGCGAAATTCAACCGGGTTTGAGCGATTGGTCAAAAGATAGTGATTGGATTGGACACCGTTTGACACAGGAAATTGTCAATCAATCTTTAGGTGTTGAAAAGGGCGATGAAGTGGAAGCCGAACGCGACACCGCTATCCTGGCTGCACTTCGAGCCATGAAATTGGAATAATGAGTTGTGCCCAACTTATCCTTAACTCCCCTCCTGTTCACGATTGCTATCTTCCCCGCCCTGGCCGCCGATAATAATTGGCCTCAATTCCGTGGTCCAGCAGCCAGCGGCGTTGGCAATGGAACAACACTTGAAAAGTGGAATGGCGAATCTGGCGAAAATGTTTTATGGAAAACGCCCGTTCCCGGCTTGGGACATTCTAGCCCAGTGATTTGGGGAGATCGTATTTTCCTTACAACTGCCGTTTCAGCAAACGGTGAAGCATCGTTGAAAGTGGGGCTGTATGGCGACATTCAGCCCGTCGAAGGGGAAGGTAAACAAAGTTTCGACGTGCTGTGTCTGGATCGTAAAAGTGGCAAATTGCTCTGGAAACGGACAGCGTTCAGTGGTCAACCGAAGATCAAGCGGCATACCAAGTCCACTCATGCCAACCCCACTCCGGCTACCGATGGGAAAGTGCTGGTGGTCTCATTCGGATCGGAAGGCTTGTACGCTTACGATTTCAGCGGCAAGCTTTTGTGGCAGAAAGATCTGGGCGTGTTGGACGCCGGGTTCTATCAAGTGCCCAGTGCGCAATGGGGCTATGCCACGTCGCCCATCATTCACGATGGCATGGTGTTGATCCTGGCTGATGTGCAGAAAGATTCGTTCCTGGCAGCATTTGACGTGCAGACAGGCAAGCAGCTTTGGCGTACCAGTCGACAAGATGTGCCAACGTTCGGGAGCCCTGCCATTGCACCCTACACTGCGAACGGAGCGAACGGGCAACAAGTAGTTGTGAATGGATGGAAGCAAACCGGCGGATACGATTTGAAGACTGGCAAGCAATTGTGGACGCTGAAGGGCGGTGGCGATATCCCAGTTCCCACGCCGGTGATTGGCAACGGCATGATTTTGCTTACCAGCGCCCATGGTTCCGACCGTCCCATTTTCGCGCTCAAGACCGATGCCGTAGGAACGATCACACCTGAAAGTCCAAGCGTTGTATGGAAGCAGGAAAAAGCCGGAAACTATATGCAGACGCCCTTGCTGCACAATGGCATTGGCTACTTCTGCTTGGATAGCGGCGTGTTCAGCGCCTATCAATTGGCCACGGGAGAGCGGCTTTTTCAAAAACGTTTGGGGAGCGGGACGTCTGGCTTCAGCAGTTCTGCAGTGTCCGCTGACGGCAAGTTATACGTCACCAATGAAGAAGGACATACCTATGTTTTGGCGCTTGGGCGTGAGTATCAACTGCTGGGTGAAAACGATTTAGGTGAAACTGTAATGGCATCTCCAGCCATCGCCGACGGGGTTCTGTACTTCCGTGGACGCAACAATATTTTCGCTATCGGCGCAAAGAAGTAGCCTGTCGCCAGGCAGTCGCAAACTCTGAATTCGTGTTCAGCAGAATGTCCGCAATCGCTTGCCGATCTGCCGACGTTACCTTTGCATAATCGGCAGTATGATCCTTGCCCGAAAGTATTTCAGCCAAGCGGGCGTACAGATGCTGCTTCACTGGCTTGGGAATTGCAGCCAGCGCGTCGGAGTAAATCAGGTAGCTACACGGATAGCGGAACATCCGAGTGCGCAGGTCGAACTGTCGAAGCGAACGGCCTTTAGAATCCCTGGGGCCGAGCTTTTCAAATTCGACAGCAAACTTTGTTGAGCCTAAGATGGGCCCTTTCAGCGGAGCCTCATCAATAAATAACAGATAGCGTAACAGCTCTTCTATTTCTGCAGCCAACGGAGAAGCTTCGACGTGCTGCAGATACTCCGGGTCTTGATTCGAATCATATTGCAGACGGCCTAGCAGATTGTGCAAGCGCACTTGATGTTCCAGCACCATCAGCGCCACAACATCGCTATCTGGCGTCAGATAACGATCTGAGTGGAAATGGTTGACAAGGTTCTTTAATTGCGACCCAGGCTTACGATCAAACATGGCTGGATCATCAGCTTCACGCAAAAGCGCGTTGCCCATGTGCAGATTGTTTGCAAGTGAACCGGAAACATACCAGCCACCCCAACGGTCCTCCAACTGACTGCGATGATCGGTCAAAAAGCTACGCGCTCTGGTAGCAATAGTGCCATCGGGTCGGGTGAATACAGACCGGACAAGATGTCCTGGAACGCCCAGAGTTGCAGGCGTAGCATGGCATTGCACACAATCTTCGTTCTTCACCAAATGCGGTCTGGAACCCTTGCTTTGGTCAATAATGTAGAACACTGCCCCACGCTTTGGATCAACAGCGGAGAGCTCCATTAACGAGCCATCGGGCACGAATCCAGCATAGGTGTTGTCGTTGAAAAAAATCGCCCGCGGGGTCTGCGGGTTAATGTATTTGTGCTGCAAGCTGGTCTTTGAAAAAACCAGCATTTGCGAAGAAACGGGAATATGCAGTTCGCGCAGGATGGCCGGAAGAAAACCGAAATCGGGGTGAAATTCCAGAGTTGTTTTGCCTTGCTCAATTCTGCGAACCATTTGCGTGATTGGATCATTCAGCGCATTGGCATCAATGGGCGGTCCAAGCAAGGGAGGAGGGAAATCGGCGTGCGGGCTCTGGCCAGTAGCGACGCTGGCAAAGGCAAGAATCAGAATCAGCAGATCAATACGCATAGCCTTGAACTTCTGCCACCATAAATTTCACACTGCGATTTTGCTGCGATTCCTATGTTTAAAAAACTCAATGAGGATCGGCAATACGGAAACCAGAACAATCCCTAAAATCACTTTTTCAAAGTTCTTGCGGACAAGATCATGGCCACCTAGATAGTATCCCATCATGGTCAGCAGCACCACCCAGCCAATTCCGCCAAAGATGTTGAAGGAGAGAAATCGGCTGTAACTCATGTTCCCAACACCCGCTACAAAGGGTGCAAAAGTGCGAATTATGGGTACAAAACGTGCATAAATGATGGTTTTCCCGCCATGTTTTTCGTAAAATTTGCGAGTTTGGTCCAGATATTCCTTCTTGAACCAGCGCGAATCTGGCCTGCTGAAAACCAGCGGACCAGCATTACGACCAAGCAGATAACCCACACCATCGCCAACAATAGCAGCTATTATCAGCAAAACAATGATCGCAACAACATCCAGATGCCCTGCACCAGCCACCACCCCAACCGTGAATAACAAAGAATCGCCAGGGAGGAAAAACCCCACTAACAGGCCTGTTTCCGCAAATACAATTCCGAAAAGTAAGGCGTAGCCATACCAACCCGTCATCACGGTGGCGAGAAACTCAATCAGTTTCTCAGGCGTGGTAAGGGTCTTGAAAATGAATTCAAGAACGGAGGAAACCATTTCCATGCTAGCTGCGGAATTCCTTGCGGATGCGGGCGATCATATCGGCATAGATTTTCACCTTACCTTGGCGTGTCAATTCCGATACTAAGCCGTCCTCAAATAAATCCTGCCGTGAACGAGCCTTCCGAGATTTCAACCCCTGCACAATCGTGTCTCTATCAGTAGCCAGTTGGCCCATATCAGCCTGAGTCTGCCCAGCAACCTTAGCCACCACCGTTTGACCCATCACAGTAACCGGTCCGATGATTGTGCCAATCGGTTTGGTAAATGCATCGGCAAAATACGTGGCTGAACCGAGTCCTTCCACCGCACCATCGCGTTGGAAGTCAGGAGTCGTTTTGACTTCAGCCGCCACCATTGTTGCCAGCTTGCGTAAGTCGCCACCGGATGTACCAATCTGACCCTGCAATTCTTTCGACTTATCAAGCGCCATTTGGCGAGCCTTGTCGCTAACCAGCTTCCCTCGAATTTGAGCTTCCACTTCAGCAAGCTCACTGGGGCGTGAAGGCGTAATGCCAGTCAACACCGCCACTGCCAGTTTGCTGCCTGGGGCTGGGATCAATGCGGTAACTCCGCCTTTTTGAAGACCGGCAACGGCATCATCCATGTCCTTATTCAGCCCGATTTCCTGCAACGGATCACCGGGGGCCGCATCCTTCACCTGATAAATACTGGCACCGAACTTTTGAGCTAGTTGCGCCGCATCCGCCGGTGTTTTAGCCAACGCTGCGCGCAGTTGATCGGCCGAAGCCTGCAATTTTTCAATCACACCCTGCTTCTTTCGTTCCTCCAACAGTTGCGCCTTTACTTCGTCAAAAGGACGCAGACGCGCATCCTGCTTTTCCAGCACTTGAAGGATATGGAAACCGTATTCGGTCTTAATCACATCGGACATCTCGTTTGTCTTCAGGCCGAATGCTGCGGTCTCAAAGTTCTTAACTGTCTGTCCGCGGGTAACCCATTCCAACTCCCCGCCTTTCACTGCTGAACCCACATCTTCAGAATTCTTCTTCGCCAATTCGCCGAAGTCCGCTCCGCCCTTGATCTGCTTCAACAGATCCTTGATCTTGTTTTCGATAACCGTAACTTCCGCAGGCTTTTTATCCGCAGTCTTCAAAAGAATGTGGCGAATCCGCAGACGTTCTGGTGTACGGAAACGATCTTTATTCGCGCTATAAGCGTTCTGTAAATCAGCATCCGTTACCTGAAAATTGGCAGCCACCTTTTCCTGATCCAGCACTAACAGATCAAAACTGCGTCGCTCTGGCTGCTTGAACAGTACCCGATTCTTGCCGAAGTAACCCTGCACATCTTCAGCCGAAACGTTCACCATGGGACGAAACTTGTCTTCATTAAAAGCAAAGTATTCAACCTTGGCCGATTCCTTGCGACGACGATATTCCGCCTCAACTTCCTGAGGCGTCACAATCACACCTTCCAGAGCCACGTTGCGCAAACGGGTCAGCAACATTTGCTTGCGAACATTCTTTTCAAAATCTGGAACCGTCAGTCCGTTCTGAGATAGGAATCGCTCATAATCCTCGGAACTCACTTTGCCGCCCTGGAACAGGTTCGGGAGCATGGTGCGGATATTTTCTGCCAGGTCTTCATCGGTGATATTGAATCCCATCTTCCCGGATTGGCAGGCCAATGCCCGCTCAGTGATCATTTGGTTGATCAATTCCGGAATATAGTTCTGAATCATTTCCGGTGGAACTTGTTTGTTGCGCGTCGCGTTCTGAATTGCGCCAATCACGTCGCGCGAAGTAAGCGTTTCTCCGCAAATTTCGGCCACCTTCTGATCACTTCCATTGCTGCTGCCGCCACCCGGTCCACCGGGAATCAGATAAGTAACCATGGATAGAGCCACCATGGCCAAAAGGGCAGTAAGCAAATACCGGACAGATTTATCCCGGCTGCGGAAAAACTCAAACATTGACGTGGATCTCCTAAGAAAAGATGGACTTCTGTCATTATAGCGCGCCATACCCCGCTTGTGCGCTAAAGTGGGGTTCACAATGTCCGGGATTCTTTATGTTGTAGCCACCCCAATCGGGAATCTGGAAGACATGACTTTCCGTGCGGTTCGTATTCTGAAGGAATCGAGCCGCATCGCCTGCGAAGATACCAGAGGCACCCGTAAGCTGTTGGACCACTACGGAATTTCCACCATTGCGGTCAGTTATCACGACCACAACGAAGCGGCACGCACCAAAGAATTTCTGGAACGGTTAGGCAATGGTGAATCCATCGCACTAGTTTCAGACGCTGGCACACCACTGATTTCCGACCCCGGATTCCGTATTGTCAAGGCAGCGCGCGATGCCGGAATCGCAGTTGTCCCCATCCCTGGATCCTGCGCCGCCATCACTGCTCTTTCGGCAAGTGGGCTGGGCACCGATACATTTTACTTCGGTGGATTTCTTCCTTCGAAATCGCAGCAACGCCGCCGCGTTTTGGAACAGGCCGGGGAAATGGAATCCACCCTCATCTTCTACGAATCGCCCCACCGAATTCTGGAAACCTTGGATGAGATCGCGAAGCTTTACCCGACGCGCACCGTCGTGCTGGGCCGCGAACTTACCAAATTTCACGAGGAGTTCCACATTGGCACAGCCGCCGAAATATGCACCAATCTGGCAGCCCGTCCGGCCATCAAAGGCGAGTTCACGCTGCTGCTGGATCGGTTTCAACCGGGTGAGGACGTCGGCAGCGGAACGCTCGCTGAGCGCATGGAACGACAGTTAGGCTTGGGATTATCGCGCATGGATGCCATGAAAGCGGTGGCCCGCGAAATGGGGCTGTCTAAGCGGGATGTCTATCAGCAATGGGAGCAAAACCGGTAGTGGACTTTTGACGTTCAACTCAGCGATGCCACAAACCGATTAATGTCCAGTGCTTCCACTCCAGGAAAAAGTACCCGGGTTTGCGGCGCATTTCTCGATACCTGATGAACTACCGTCCGCTTCACTCTGGCGCTTTCCTCCATTGCGTTTCGCAAAGAATTCATTGGACCAGCCATCCCTGGATGAACTGTTTTCGATGCCTTACATTCGACCATGTGCAGTATGCCTTCGTCTCCGGGAAATAGAAAGTCAACTTCCAGACCCTGATGATCGCGGAAATAGTACAGCTCTTTCCGCCTACCCTGATTGATTTGATTCTTCAAAATTTCACCTGCAACAAACCCTTCAAACAGAGTACCCAGAAATGGAGACCGATCCAACTCGTCCTTCGACTTGATCCCCAACAAATGACAAGCAAGACCGGAATCAGTTATGTACACTTTCGGTGATTTCATCAACCGTTTGCCGAAGTTTTCAAAGTAGGGGGCAATCAGCATAATCTGCCCGGTAATTTCCAAAATGTGAAGCCACTCATTGATAGTGGGCACACTGACCCCAAGTGGTCCCGCCAGATCCGACCGGTTCAACATCTGCCCGTGGCGGGACGCAATAAATGCAAAAAAACGCCGGAACGTACCCAGGTCACGGATATTCGTGATGGCCCTGACGTCGCGTTCCAAGTAAGTCTGAATGTAGGAACTGAACCACAGATGGTGTGCCGCAGGGCGAGCCAGCACCTCTGGATAACCTCCTAGCAGCACATTTACCCGATCCGATTCCGAAACGCTCATGGGCAACAGTTGCAGAATGGCAGCTCGGCCAGCCATCGATTCACTGACCCCTTGCATTAAAGGTGCCTCTTGAGAACCAATAAACAGCCACTGCCCCATCTTCCGCGGATTCCGATCAATCAGTGTGCGAATGTAATCGAACAGTTGTGGAGTATTTTGGATTTCATCTAACAAAACTGGCGGCTTCAACTCCTCCAAAAAACTACGTGGATCGGCTCGAACACGTGCCTGAATATCTGGATCCTCCAGCAAAATATATTTAGCTTTCGGAAACTGACGACGGAGAACAGTAGTCTTTCCCGTACGACGCGGACCCGTCAAAACTACCGCAGGGAAGCTTTTCGTGGCCATCGCAATGGTTTTTTGGATATTTCTATGAGAGAACCGCATTTGAGAATTCTAAAGTACTACTTTAAACTTCTCAACATTTGTTTTCAACTTTCTTAACGTCCTTGTGAGCACTTTTGAGCAAAACAACTTGTGAGAAGTTTAAACTTGTACTTTAGAATTCTCAAAAGCTCAACCGGGTCGACTCTTGATGAAAAACAGGAAAGACTCGTTAAAAGTATCTCGGGAAAGCACTACCTGGACAAACCCTATCCGCTCAAGCAAGGAACTTGTTGACTTCCCGGTGACGGGGTATTTGGGAAAAGCCTATTCCCACCGTGCCTAACAAATTTGCATCTCGTTTCCACTAATTTCGGAATAGCTCGGTTCGCTTAACACAACCGTCAGTTCAGCTACTTTACGGATTCCTTAAACCTCGCCGCTTGTCAGGTGCTTGTAAAGATCACGAAGAAGCTATTTCCCAAGAGCTAAGCAGTCGGGAAAGTCAACGAAATAGTCGAGTCATATCTCAACGATAGACATACCGGAAACTGTTTATGGATCTACCTTGACGGAAGGAGGAAGAGCTTAAGTTTTGGAAGATGGATTAACTGACTACCAAAATACATTTTGGTTCGGGGGACTGCAACACGCCGAACGCACTCAGGATAACCTTCCGCATGCGTCTGGATACAGCATTCAATGCACCACGGGAAGCCTTCGGAGTTTGATACTGCGGAACCAGACCTCTCCAGTGTGGCTCTGGAGCGCTATTGGGCAGTCCTGATTCAGATAGTCCACAACCCGCTTGGAGCGTCCTGGAACGTGATCCAGCGCACTCCGGAATTCCTCAGAGGTCCAATCCATGGACGCTGTCTTGACTCCGTTGAGCCAGTGCTCGACGAAGGTCCCCTTCACAACGATTCGGGACTGGTTCAGTTGTCCGGAAGGTCTCGTCAGCTTTTCCGCAGGGCCAAAGAACTGGTATAAAGAGCCGGATCGGGTCTTGGAGTTGTCCTTGTCGGGATGGCGCTCATCGTCGATCATCTGGTACTCAAATCCTGACGTCGTTTCTGAGAAGAATGCGTTCGGTCCGGGCGTGATCTCGCCTTCCGGCGCTGGCACCTTGCCATCCTCGAACACGAGCTTCGCTGAACGACCGACGAAGTACTTGATCCCGCTGTTGCCGCCGGGTGCGATCTTCCATTCGAGGGTCAATTCGAAATTCCGATAGCGTGCCACCGTAGTCAGGTCGGTGGCCCGGTTGCCGACTCTCCTGCCTTTCAGAAACCCGTCCTCGACGACCCAGAAGCCATCGGGGAAGCGGTCAGAACTCGGGCTGTGCCATCCAGAACCCGTCTGTCCATCGAAGAGCAATACCCATCCGGATTCCTGTTCATCGACCGTAAGGCGGTTGGGAACGCCGTTCGCCACCTGAGCTTGAGAAACAGAGACAGCGAGACATCCAACCAAGAGATTCGGTACAAGGAACTGCATTTTGCATAGTATATAATGCTGGAAGAGTTGCAAGGCTGGAAGAACCAAAGTAGATGTATCTATTTTGGTTGCGGGGGTAGGATTTGAACCTACGACCTTTGGGTTATGAGCCCAACGAGCTACCAGGCTGCTCCACCCCGCACTAATATAGTAGCGTAGGGGTAGCAACAGAAGCAACGTTTTAGGCCGATTTCAGCTCAATTAAATTAGTCTATTCCGATAACCACGTCTTGGCTAACTTTTCGGCACTTCCCTTTAAATTTAGCGGACTCCGTTTCGTTTCCTGACCGTCTACAAAATACACCGCTTCCACACCCTTGATCGTTGGACGAAGTTCCAGACGTTTTTCCTTGGCATCCAGACGCAACACTTCACCTAGCCAGGTAAATTGCACTAGCGTCCGTTGACCATGACCCAGCACACGGCATGCAGTCAAAAATTGATCGGTGAACTCGCTGGTCTTCAAAGCTTCCGCATGGGGCGCACGGGCTAGGGCTTCAATACGATTTTTTTCTCTGGCAGCGGCCTCTCTGCCGGCCCGCGTTGGATCATTCTCCTCGCGCGACTCCAGCGCCTTCAAATTGTTTTCCAGATTGTCGAGGAAGCTCATGCAACAAGCATAGCTAGTTTATATACTCGAAAGGAATGACACGTCGCCACTTATTTGCATTGGGGCTAGCCGCCGCTTCAACTTCTCTTGCCGCCAGTCGCAAATGGGCGCTGGGCATCAACACCTATTGCCTTCGATTCCAACGTTGGAATGATCGCCAACTCTTCGATTACTGCACCGCACAAAAGCTGGACGCCATTTTCCTTCAAGACTCCCTAGACCCTGCCGCCATGGATCCGAAGCATTGGGCCGAGGTGAAGTCATGGGTAACCGACGCAGGCATGCGCATTGAAACGGGCGGCGGTGCCATCTTGCCGAAGACGGTGGAGGGTGTCCCGCAATCCGTCACCGTGTTGCGTAAGAATTTGGATCGTGCCGCAGCCATGGGCTCCCCAGTTGTGCGGGCATTGTTGGCCAGCGATCGCTATAGTATGCCCGATGATGGTCCAGTGGAAAAGCATATGGAGACGGCCATCAAAGTCTTGCGCGAAGTGCGAACGCAGGCATTGGACCTTGGCCTGAAGATTGGCATTGAAAACCATAAAGAGCTGCAAGCATTTCAAACTCGTCAGGTGATTGAATCTGCTGGCAAAGAATTTGTAGGCTCGTATTTGGATACCGGTAATCCGGTGTTTGTGGCCGAACATCCGCTGACCACCATTGAAGAGTTGGGTCCACTTGCGGTTAGCTTCCACTTGCGCGATTCGGTAGTTTACGAGCAACCAGGGGGCGTCGCGGTGCAATGGGTGCCGTTAGGCGAAGGCACTCTTGATTTCAAAATGCTGGTGGATCGCGCCGCTCAATTGATGCCTGCTGGAGTCTTCATATACTGCAAGCCAATCGCCGCACGTCCTCCCGTAGTGCTGCCCGTTTACACGGAAGAGTTCTGGTTGAAGTGGTTCCCCAAAGGCCGCTCGCGTGACCTCAGCCGGTTCCTCGCACTTGCAAAACAAGGAAGCCCCTACAACAAGCCGCACCTCACCGCCGATGTTGCCGATGCTCGCGAAAAGTATATGAGCGCGTTGAAGCCACAACAGTTGGAACATATGGAACGCAGTCTGGCATACTGCCGCAAGACTCTTGACCTTGGCATGCGCTGGCGCGGTTAATAGCAGCATGCAACCTGCAGGGCTGGTTCGCGGATTAGGACTGGGCGCGGCCATGTCCATGAACATCGCCAACATGATTGGCACAGCGGTGTTCCTGAAGGCCCGTGTGATGACCTGCAATGTGGGTTCGCCCGCAATCGTACTGGCTGTCTGGTGTGCTGCTGCAATGCTGGTGATGGCCGGGGCGCTGAGCTACGCCGAACTTGCCGTAGCCATGCCCAAAGCTGGCGGAGAATATATATTCCTTCGCGAAGCTTACGGACGTCGTTGGGGCTTTCTGTATGGATGGTCCTACCTATGGGTTTCCCGCGGTGGATCGCTGTCTGCACAAGCGGTTTCCACGGCGATTTTCTTCAACATTGCCACAGGGGCCAACCTCAACCGATGGCAACTTTCCATAGCAGCAATTGTGGCCATAGTCGTAACAGCCTTGTGGAATTGCACCGCAGTAGAATCCACTGGTCGTTCAGCCACGGTCATGGCCATCTTCAAGATGGTAGCCGTCGGCGGACTCGGTTTGATCATTTTCACCTACACCAGAGGCGATTGGACGAATTACTTTCTGACCAATACCGGTGGCACCTGCGAAGGCGTTGCAGCCAATGCCCAAGGTGGCTTAGCGGGCTTGGGTGCGGCCATGTTGGGAGCCCTTTGGGGATTTCAAGGTTGGGCCAACGTTACCACCATGGCCGGTGAAGTGCGCGATCCACAACGGAACATTCCGCGTGCTTTTGCTGGGGCCTTACTGCTTGTTGCCACCGTTTATCTGCTAGCCAACGCCAGTTATTTTTATGCCATCAGCCCTACGGAAATCGCATCGGTTCCCCTCAGCGGCTCAGTTGCCACCATTGTTCTAGGCCGTATTTTCGGACCTTTAACCGTACGTTGGATGGCCGTGGTGATGATGATCTCTTCACTGGGTGCGTTACATGCCGGTATCGCCGCAACTGCACGAGTTCCCTACGCCATGGCAAAGGACGGCGTCTTCTTCCGCTGGTTCGGGCAGTTGTCCGCAGCGCAGGTGCCCGTACGAAGCGTGTTGCTCATTGCGATATGGTCCGCCGTGCTGGCGCTCACCGGTTCTTACGATAAGCTAACGGACTGGGCCATTTTTTCGCTGTGGTTGTTCTATGGCTTAACCGCCGGGGCATTGATCATTCTGCGTCGTAAACGCTCCACAACAGAAACAGCATTTCGTGTTCCGGGCTATCCCGTTACGCCTTTGTTGTTCATTGGAGTGACCGCGCTGATTGTGATCAACACGCTTTATACCGCACCTATTCCCACACTTGCCGGAATCTCAGTAATGCTGCTGGGCTTGCCCTTCTACAAATATTGGCAGCAAAGCAGTGGTCCTGTTTGATGTAATAGTCAATTCCCTCATGCCCAGCCGCATTGTCTCTACACTACGCCCCACTGCCGTCAATTCCGTTCTTGCTGAAGTGAAAGCACTCCAAGCGCAAGGACGCAGCATTGTTTCTCTAATGCGCGGCGAGCCCGATTTTCCGACGCCCCCGCATATTGTTGCCGCAGCTTCTGAAGCAATGGCCAAGGGACGCACCACCTACCCTGATAATCGCGGCGAAATGAAACTGCGTGAAGCGGTGGCGGCGAAACTCGCGCGCGACAATCAGGCATCCTACAACCCTGCAACCGAAGTACTGGTCACAACCGGTGCTACGCAGGGACTGTATTGCGCGCTCACCGCGCTGGTTGATCCTGGTGATGAAGTGCTGCTGCCCAACCCCGTTTACGATGCCTATCAATCACCTATTCGCCTGACAGGGGCCGTTCCTAGGCCCGTCGCTTCAGAATTCGCCGATGCCCGATTCACGCTTTCAGTGGAAGCTCTTGAAGCGGCCCTCACTCCCGCAACCAAAGTATTGTTACTCAACACTCCTTGGAATCCGGTGGGGACAGTTTTCACCACGAAGGAGCTGGCAGCCATCGGCGATTTTGTTTTGCGCCACAACCTGACCTTGATCAGTGATGAGATTTACGAAGCCATCACCTACGATGGGTGCCACCACGTTTCCCCTGCATCGCTCACAATGGAATTGAAGGCACGCACGGTAATCGTCAATAGCCTGTCGAAGACCTACGCCATGACCGGTTGGCGATCAGGCTATTGCGCCGCGCCCAAGCCCATTATTGATGCCATGTTTTTGGTGTTGCAGCAATCCAGCCGCGGTCCAGCTATGTTCGTTCAGGATGCTTCAACCGCCGCCCTGTCAGGTCCCCAAGAGTGCGTTGCCGAAATGCAACGGGAATATTCACGACGCAGAGCCATTGTGATGCAGGGACTTTCTGGAATTCCTGGCGTGCAGCCCATCGCGCCAGAAGGCGGCTTTTTCGTGATGGCCGATACGCGAGGGCTCAATGAACCTTCCGATCAAACTCGCCAACGATTGCTCCAAAAGCATGGAGTGGTGGTGGTCCACGGGTCTGCTTATGGGAGTCAGGGTGAAGGTACGCTGCGCATTTCATTCTCCAGCGGTAGCGTTCTTGAAGAAGGACTCATCAGGCTCCGCAACGGCCTATTGGAGCTTCTTCCATGAGTTTAGTTTGCATAGGAACTGGCTATCCGGTGAAGCAGGCGCGTGCTTCACAAGTAGATCTGGCTGCGTTAAAAGTTGCCCTGGCGAAATCGTTCCAAGGGGAGGTGCGCTTCGATGAAGTTTCCCGCGCGCTCTATTCCACAGATGCCAGCGTCTACCAAATCAAGCCGCTGGGCGTGTTGGTGGCCAAGTCTCGCGCAGATGTAATTGCCGTAGTTAAAATTTGTGCAGAGCTTCGATGCCCTTTAACCATGCGCGCCGGCGGTACTTCACAAGCAGGGCAAGCAGTAGGTGAAGGGTTGCAACTGGACACCTCAAAATACTTCAACAAGCTTCTTGAAGTGAATGCGGAAGAGCGTTGGGTGCGCGTGGAACCTGGCATTGTTCTGGATGAATTGAACACACAGTTGAAGCAGTACAACCTGCGATTCGCTCCAGATATTTCCACCGCTAGCCGAGCTTGCATTGGCGGCATGATCGCAAATAACTCCAGTGGCGCGCGATCCGTGCTGTATGGCAAGACCATCGATCACGTGTTGGAATTGGAAGTTGCCTTTGCCGATGGAACGGTGGCGATGCTTGGGCCGAATCGCCCACAACCAACAGACGACACGCTGGAAGCCATGGTATACAAGGCCGTGCGCGATCTTGCGCTGATGCACAAAGACGAAATTGATGCACGTTTTCCCAAAGTGCTGCGTCGTGTTGGTGGCTATAACCTGGACGAGTTTGTCGACCCCCAAAAGCCATTCAACCTGGCAAAAATGATTGTTGGGTCAGAGGGCACATTGGCGGTGATATTGGAGGCCAAGCTGAAACTGGTCCCCTTGCCCAAAGCCAAATCCGTGGTGGCCATTCATTTTCATTCCTTACTCGAATCACTGGAAGCCACGCCGCTGATTTTGAAGCATGGACCATCGGCTGTGGAAGTGATGGACAAGGCCATCTTAGACAACACCAGAAATTCCCCTACACTGCAAGCCAAGCGGGCAACCTTCATTGAGGGTGACCCGGCGTCGCTGCTCTGCGTGGAATTCTATGCTGACACAGCCGAAGAATTGCCACCACGAATGAAGGCGCTGGAAGAGGATCTTCGCTCGCACAGCTATGGCTATCACTTTCATCAGGCAACCACCGTCGCAGGCCAGGCAGCCATTTGGGGTTTGCGCGAAGCGGCATTGGGACTTTCCATGTCGAATAAGCTGGAAGCAAAAAGCGCTTCATTCGTGGAGGACACCGCCGTCGCCCCGGAAAAGCTGCGCGATTATATTGAACGGTTTCTGGCCATTGTGCAACGTCACGGCACCACCGCTGGAATCTATGCCCATGCTTCGGTTGGTTGCCTGCACGTGCGGCCCGTTGTGAACTTGAAGACAGCCGAGGGAGTGGCCAAGTTCGAGGCAATTGCCAATGAAGTTGCTGATCTTGTTTTGGAATTCGGCGGAGCTCTTTCCGGCGAGCATGGCGATGGCCTGGTGCGCAGTCCGTTTCTGAGGAAAATGTTTGGCGACGTGCTATACGAGGCCTTTCGAGACATTAAGCATGCTTTTGATCCGCAAGGTATTTTGAACCCAGGCAAAATTGTCGACCCTCCGCCGTTGACGCAAAACCTTCGTTACGGCGCAGGTTACCAGACTCCCAATCCGCCAACTTATTTCGATTATTCTGAGTACGGCGGCTTTGGCGGTGCCGTGGATATGTGCAGTGGCCTAGGTGCATGTCGCAAGAAGTTAGACGGAACTATGTGCCCGTCCTACATGGCCACTCACGAAGAGGCTGATTCCACGCGTGGCCGTGCCAACGTGCTGCGCTTGGCCATGGTCGGCCAGTTGGGCGAAGCTGGGTTGACGCAGCAAGGTGTGAAGGAAACGCTTGGGCTATGCCTTGAGTGCCGTGCCTGCAAAGCGGAATGTCCGGTTGGTGTGGACATGGCCAAATACAAAAGCGAATTCCTAGCTGCCTATTATGGGCAGCACGGCACACCGCTGCAAGCCCGACTGCTTGGCAACGTGAATCAACTCGCCCGCTGGGGAAGCCTGGTTCCATGGGTGGCCAATGCCTCTATGGATTGGATGAAGAGCATAGCAGGAGTGCATCCAAACCGCAGCCTGCCGCCACTTGCGGGCACCACCTGGGAATCGGCGATGGGTACAAAAGTTACCGCCGTCTGTGGACCGCTGTTCTTCAAAGACACTTTCACCAACTACTTTCAACCGGAAACTGGAGTGGCTGCAGCGGCTGTTCTATTTGCAGCAGGGCTACCCGCGACCCTTGCTCCTAATGTATGTTGCGGACGCCCGCTGATTTCCCAAGGCCTACTGAAGCAGGCCACTTCGCTTGCTGAACAAAATACGCGGAAATTGTTTCCAGCGGCATCGTGTGGTCAGAAGCTGATTTTCTGTGAGCCAAGTTGCCTTTCCGCAATCAAGGAAGATGTGCCTGGGCTGTTGCGTGGCGACCTTCGTAAGCAAGCGGATGTTGTTGCCGATGCGTGCCTGTTATTTGAAGATTATCTTTTGCGCGAAGTGACCGCAGGCCGAGCCCATCTTGCACTCCGTTCTGGTCCACAAGACATTCTGGTGCATAGCCATTGTCATCAAAAAGCGATGGCCCTCGGCAGTGTCACAACGGCGCTATTGAGCCGCATCCCTGGAGCGAATGTAATTGATTCCGGGGCCGGATGCTGCGGCATGGCCGGTTCGTTTGGATACGACAAAGATAAGTTCGAACTATCGCGACAAATTGCCGAGCAGCGTTTGTTGCCAGCCCTTCGCAATTGCAGCTCCAACACAGAAGTAGTGGCCCCCGGTTTTTCGTGTCGTCATCAGATCAAAGATTTCGGGGATCGCAACGCAGTGCATCCCGCCGTACTGCTCAATTCTCTACTGAAGGACATCACATGAACTTAGCAGCAATTTCGCTGGCGGCACTTTTCCTAGCTGTGATTGTTAGTTGCGTATCGAAGTTAAACGTCGGCGTTTTGGCCATTGTGATGGCTTGGATTGTCGGCGTCTATCTGGGCGGCATGAAGTTGGATGCCGTGCTTTCCGGCTTCCCCACAACACTGTTCCTCACGCTTACGGGCATGACGTTGCTATTCACTCAGGCCCAACAAAATCAAACTTTGAACAAGCTGGCCCACCACGCGGTGCGTATTTGCCAGGGCAATACGGGCCTGATTCCGATCCTGTTTTTCCTAGTCGCCGCGGCGCTGGCTTCCATTGGACCAGGCAACATCGCGACGTCGGCATTGCTTGCTCCCATCGCCATGAGCGTGGCTGGACGCGCCAAGATCCCTGCCTTCCTTATGGCCATCATGGTGGGCAATGGTGCCAATGCCGGTTCACTTTCGCCCTTTGCGCCAACGGGCCTAATTGTCAGTGGACTGATGGCCAAAAACGGATTGCCGGGTCGCGAATGGGAAACGTATTTATACAATTTAGCAGCGCATGCCATGGTCGCGTTCGGTGGATATTTTCTGTTCGGAGGCTTGAAATTATTCGGTCGTGTCTATGAACAGGCAGAGGAGGATCAGGAACCATTTCATTGGAAAAATGTTCTAACAGCAGCAGTGATTGCAGCATTGGTTGTTTCGGTAATTTTCTTCAAAATCAACGTGGGCATGGGCGCGTTTGCTGGTGCCGTCGTTCTTGCATTGGCCAAAGCTGGCGATACCAGTGAGGCCATTAAGAAGATGCCCTGGAGCGTGATCGTAATGGTGTGCGGCGTCAGCATCCTTACCGGCTTGCTTGAAAAAACACAAGGGATGGAGTTATTCACGGATCTTCTCGCACGATTCTCGACCAAGAGCACCATCACAGGATTTATCGCGTTTCTAACGGGCGCAATTTCCGTTTATAGCAGCACGTCGGGAGTGGTTCTGCCAGCATTCCTGCCCACCGTTCCGGGCTTGGCCGCACGCCTGGGAGCGGACCCGATGGCCATTGCCACATCCATGAACATTGGTGGCCACTTGGTGGATGTATCGCCACTTTCGACCATTGGCGCATTGTGCATCGCCGCCATTCCCGCCAGTGAAGATCCCAGAGCGCTGTTCAATAAAATGATGGCCTGGGGATTTTCCATGGCGGTGGTTGGCGCATTGGGATGTTGGATCGCCTTCGGCCATTAGCCAATGTTTAAGGCCGTAGATTGCATTAAAGCCCAATCTTCTGGCGCTTGCCCTTCTGGCAGCAACAATCCTTTTTCCAAATATCGAATCGTCGATGCGCACCGAGCAGAATGCGGATCATGAGTCACCATGATGATGGTCTTGCCAAATTCCTTATTCAATCGCGATAACAGATTCAACACATCCGCAGCCGAAGTGGAATCAAGATTCCCGGTTGGTTCATCAGCCAAAATTAAATCCGGATCAGTAACAATCGCCCGGGCAATGGCCACTCGCTGTTCCTGACCACCAGACAACTGTCGTGGCAAATGCCCCAGCCTATCGCCTAATCCCACCAATTGCAGCGCCGTGGTTGCGTGCGCCAATCGTTCCTGTTTGGATAGGTTGGTCAGCTTCAATGGAAGCTCCACATTTTCTAACGCAGAGAGTACAGGAATCAAATTGAAGGATTGAAAAATGAAGCCGATGTGCGCGGTGCGCCACTTGGCCAAGGCCCTATCATTCATCTGTCGCAGGTTTTGGCCCAACACCAGGATCTCTCCATCGGTTGCCTTATCCATGGCCGCAACCAGATGAAGCAAAGTCGATTTCCCGCTGCCCGATGGGCCCATCAACGCCACAAAGTCACCCTTCTTGATCTGGATATTTACCTGATCCAGCGCAACAACTGTAAAGTCATCGCGTGTATACTTCTTGGCTAAGCTCCGGGTTTCAATTACCACTTCACTCATTTGGACCCACTCCTAAAATCTGGTATCGTAATCAAACATGCTTGCTAAAAGAACTATTATTGCTGTTCCGTTCCTTGGACTTCTTGCAACCACTTACTTTCTTAACGGTGCTCCTGACGAAACCAAACAAATCGCCGACGGCGTCTGGTTCCGCGAAGGCGACCTGAAGAAAGGTCACTGTAACAACACCATCATAGAGATGAAAGATTATCTCATCATCATTGATGCCAATTTCCCCAGCGGTGCCGAACTGGTAATTGCTGAAGCAAGGAAAATCTCTAAAAAACCCATAAAATACGTGTTTGACACGCACCATCATGGTGACCACGCTTACGGCAATCCCATCTGGACCAAACTAGGCGCAACCACCATTGGCCACATTGGCGTGGTGAACGAAATGAAAGACCGTGAACCGAAGCGCTGGCTGGCTGCCGCCATGGAACGTCCTGACGTTGCTAAACTCAACCTTAAAACCGCTGAACCACCGCAAATCACTTTCGACAAAAAGCCTTACGAAATTACTGACGGCAAGCGAAAAGTTGAGTTTCATCACCTGGGCTGGGCTCATACAAAAGGCGATGGCTTTGCCTGGCTTCCTGCTGAAAAAATCCTTTGCACTGGCGATGCAGTTGTCAACGGTGCTTACAACTACACCGCTGATGGCAACATTGGCAACTGGCCAAAAGTAATTGAAGCGGCTCAAAAATTCAACCCAACCACCATACTCCCTGGCCATGGCCCATACGGAGGACCAGAAATTCTTGTCGGCCAGCGCGCCTTTCTTATGGAACTGCGCAAAGCAGTAGAGACTGCTCAAAAATCAGGCAAGAAAGTGGAAGATTTGGTGACCACCAAGAATGGTAAATCTACCGCAACTTCCATCACGCTTCCGGCCAGCGTCAAGAACTGGGCGGGGGATGGGTTGGCCGATCAAGTTCGCGATACCTACGAAGAGCTGAAAGCCAAGAAGCCTCGCGGCGACCTGAAACTATAACTTCTTCGTCACATTCACACCGTCTTTCACATCGGCGGGAGGATTCATAATAATATCCTCCCCGCCAATCAATCCCGATTCCACACGAACTCCCATACTGGAAGTTGCACCCAACTTAACGGCCCGCTCCATAGCCTTGCCGTTCACCATCAGCAACACTTTCCCGTTCTTCACCGCCGCCGCTGGAATAATAATCGCTGGGGCCGGTGCGCTGCCGCCTGCTGCTGGCTTTCCCGAAGCCTCATCGTAAAACGCTACACTGGCGTTCATTTCTGGCCGCATAAACTCATCCGGCTGCAATACTTTTACCTTCACCTGTACGGTCGCTTTTTGCCGATTCGCTTCAGGCGAAATCTCGTCAATGATGCCTTCATACTTTTTATCAGGAAACGCATCGGTGGTGATAACGCCCTTCTGCTTGGAGTTCAGCTTGCGGAAGTCGTTCTGGTTGATGTCCAACTCCACCTGCAAATCTTTCAAATCTGCCAGGGATACAACATAACCCTTCGCTCCACGATCGCCAACAAAACTAGTCGTGATGAATTCACCTTTCTCCACTGCCCGTTCCAAAATGGTCCCAGTGGATGGGGCCTTGATTACAGTATTCGAAAGCTGTGTTTGATAAAAAGAGACGTTCCCCTGAGCCTGCTCAATCTGACCGCGCATTGCATCCATTACTTCGCGCCGAGGGCCTACACGAACCAGATCGTAGATCTTTTCCAGAGAATCGACACGGGCTTTTTGCGATTCAAACCGTGCCACTGCGTCGTCTAATTGCTGCTGTGGAGCCACTGTGGCGGCAACCAATTTTCGAACGCGTTCCAGGCTGACCCGAGCGTTTTCCAAATCTGCCTTGGCTACTTCCCAATTCGATTTGGACGATGCCACTTCCTGCGGTCGTGAACCATTTTCCAGTTCCGCCAATTTCGCTTTCAGGTTATTTAAGTTGCCAGTAGCCTGTTGCAATTGAGCACGATATTCGTCATCTTCCAGGCGGGCGATCACCTGCCCCTCCTTAACGAAATACCCTTTATCCACGCCTATCCAAGCCACTTTCCCTAACACTTTGGATGCCACCTGAATTTTATGATGGGCCACAATGTATCCGGTGGCATTCAAAATCACGTTCTGCGATCCGGCGGCACCGGCATTTGTGCTGCCCGCTTGTGGCAATTCTACCCGATACAATTCCACGGGCACGGCAGCGTTCCATTTTGAATAGACAAAATTGCCAACACCCACCAATAAGAATAGAGAGATTCCAATGATGATCCACCACTTGGCCCAAGCGGACGATCCTGTGTTTTGTTTCTTACTGCGGTCAATCCGCAGACTTTTCAAATCGCCTTCCATATATTCCTGTTTAGACTTCTCTCAGTGCGCTTAGGATCTCTTTTTTGGCGGCTGAGCGTGCCGGAAACAGACCTCCAAAAGCGCCCATGAACAGAGCAAACATAATGCCCATTCCAGCAACTTTTGGATTGATGGTGTAGTCAAAGGCAATTTGACTGAATGTTTGAAAACTCAATAATCCAGTTGTGGCGCCGTTCAGTGTGAAGTAAACCAGCAAGACTCCAAGCACGCCGCCAATCAACGACAACACAATGGATTCTAGAAAAAAGCTGAACAAAATACTGCCTTGCGAAAATCCAAGCACGCGCAATGTGCCAATTTCTTTTGCCCGTCGGGATACAGCAGCATACATTGTGTTCATCGCCGCAAAGCTGGAACCTACCGCCATGATCAGCGCCATCAGCGATCCCAAAATTTGCAATGGTCGTGCGGCCGTCATTTGCGCCGCATAATATGCCCGTTCAGTTCGCACGCTGACATTTAATTTCTGATCGCTCTCCAGCCTGTTTAATAAAGCTACCAGAGTCGCTTCATCAGTGGCCCGCAGCACTGCGGAACTGACCACTTCATTGCGATTATAATCGGAAGTCAATTGGTTCAGGTCGCAAAAAATCTCACTGTTATAAGCGGAACGCCCGCCATCCATCACGCCCACCACAGTCCATTCGCCACGACCAAATCGAAGTGTTTTGCCGATGACTACATCGGGATGACGAACGGCAATCGCTTTCCCGATTACGATTTCACGTTTTCCGGTTTCAAAAATGCGCCCCGAGGTCAGCTTCAAATCTGGACGAAGCTCCAGCCCAATGGGTGGTAATCCACGCACGGTGACGTTGATGCCATCGGGCTGATCCACACTTGGGATATTGATGATGGTGATCAGTTCCAACGACGCCATGGTTTCCCCTGCAGCATTTTTCGCAATGCCCGGAGTTACTTTCAGATCCTGAAAAACGGTTCGGGCAAGGTTCGAAACCAGTTCCGATTCGCTGCCTTTCCTGGTGACGATTATGTTCAACGGATGGCCCGTTGTTGCGAAGGACGTTTCCAGCCCGTTGACCATAGCCAGCATGGCCACCAATACAGCCACGGTCAGGGCAATACCCAGGGCCGTCATGACGGTGGTTCCCCATCGGACAACTAAGTTTCTAAGATTATAGGCAATCGGAATTTGCATAAGTTATATGTTGGTCTTCAGGGCATCCACTATGGGCGTGTGCGAAGCGCTCCAGGCAGGAATAAAGGAACTGATCAATCCAATATCAAGGGCGACCGCAAGGGTGGTTGCGGCAACTCCTGGGGTCATCGCTGCCTGCTTTAATTGCGGAAGAAATCCACCGGCAGCTCGCAATCCGACACATAGAAAGGATGCCAGCAAGCATCCGACCAATCCACCTAACAAGGAAATCACTGCAGCTTCACCAAGAATGATTCCCATCACCGCTTCTGTAGTGAAGCCCAGCGTCTTCAAAACGCCCACTTCTTTTACGCGCTCTCGAACACTCATCGCCATGGTATTGGCACTCACCAGAAGAACGGTGAACATTACCGCAGCACAAATGCTCAGCAGGAATTTTTTGATGTTGCCCAAAGATGAAGCGAACGCCAGTGAAAACGCCTGCTCTGATTCGGTCTTGGTTTGGACAGGAAAATTGTAATAGATGGTGTCGATTTGTTTCCCTAAACGACTTGCTGATTCCAGGGAATCTGCCATCACATAGAATGCGCCAGCATTGCTGCGCCGGGCAACGGGTAACAGTTCATTCAGATATTCCTGATTGAAATACAACACTTCATCATTGGTGTTGGCTGTGTAGATGCCGCGCACAATCAACTCTAATGTCACTGGATAAATATCGCCCTTCAATTGAATACGCTGCCCCAACTGGATGCCCAGCTTGTCCGCCAGCGGCTTGCCCAGAATACACGCCGTGCGCTCCTTAACAAACGCTTGCTTCTGATCTTCAGGCATTTTCAACTCAGGCCTAACCAGCAACAACCGTTCGGGCTCAGCGCCGAAACGCGCGAAAAAGTTATTAGGATCGCGGGTGTCTTTGTAAACGCCTCCAAACCAATTGTTTGTCATGATGTTTTGCACACCAGGCAATTTGGCGATCTGGTCGCGATAGTAACCCGGCATAGTAACCGTCAACGAAATCTTGTTGCGCGTGACCAGCCGCAATGCCTGTTCCGGCGGTGCTTCAGACACATAAAAAACCGCGTAAACAGCCAGCAGCACTCCAAGCAGACATAGTGAAACGCCCACGCTGATAATGGTCAATATGCTACGGCGCTTGTTGCGGATTCCGTTCTTAAGAATTAAGGAAAGATACTTCACAGTGTTCCTTCTAGTTTAAACTACAATGATTACTTTGCTCACAAGCACGACTCAATATAATGCTAGAATTGCAGACGAAAAGTTCCTTCGGCGAGCCCTGGAATTGGCCGAAGAAGCTGAAAAGTATGGGGAAGTCCCGGTAGGTGCGGTGGCCGTCCACAAGGGCGTAATCATTGGGGAAGGATACAATACTCCCATTGCCTCTTGCGACCCAACCGCCCACGCCGAAATGCATGCAATGCGCGCTGCGGCCCGAACTTTGGGCAACTATCGTCTGGAAAATGTCACCCTTTATGCCACCCTTGAACCTTGCGTGATGTGCGCCGGGGCATTAGTCCACGCGCGCATTGGCAGGCTTGTTTTCGGGGCTCGTGATCTGCGTTTCGGGGGCGTCCGCAGTAAATTCCGCCTAGCCGATTCTGACCTTCTGAATCATCAAGTGGAAATCATTGAAGGTGTGATGGGTGCCCAGTGCACTGAAATTCTTCAACGCTTTTTCGAACGAAAACGTATCCTAAAAGTAGAATGACGAGTAAGCGTATTATTGTTTTGGGCGGCGGATTGGCCGGATCGGAAGCAGCTTGGCAAGTCGCCGAAGCTGGCTTTGACGTGACGTTGTACGAAATGCGGCCGCAAGTGGCTTCCCCAGCGCATCAAACCGACAAATTGGCGGAACTGGTTTGTAGCAATTCTCTAAAAAGCGAATCTGAAAATTCCGCTCCATGGCTTCTTAAAAACGAACTACGCCGATTGGGTTCTATGGTGATTCAGGCTGCCGACGCCTGCCGTGTCCCCGGTGGACAGGCACTTACTGTGGACCGCGTGCAATTCGCCGAATGGATCACCGAACGCGTTTCCAGCCATCCTAAAATTTCCATTGTTCGCGAAGAGATGAAAACAATTCCAGAAAACGGTATAGTCATCATCGCCAGCGGACCCCTTACGTCCGACGCATTGGCCGTCGACATCGCCCGTATCACTGGTTCCGAACGGCTCTATTTTTACGACGCCATCAGCCCAATCGTGGAAGCCGATTCCATTAATTACGACATCGCCTTCCGCGCATCGCGCTATGGCAAGTCGATTGATGGAACCGACGATTACGTCAACTGCCCGTTCAACAAAGACGAGTACAACACATTTATCGACGCGGTTCTGGAAGCGCAATGCTACGAAGCGCACATTCCTGAAGATGCCACGCCATTTTTTGAAGCCTGCCTGCCGGTGGAAGAAATTGCCCGACGCGGTCGTGATACTTTGCGTTTTGGACCAATGAAACCAATGGGTCTGGATGATCCGCGCACTGGCAGGCGCCCCTATGCCGTGGTCCAACTGCGGCAGGAAAATCTGCGAGCCGATAGTTATAATCTGGTAGGTTTTCAAAACCACATGCGTTTTGCCGAACAAGCCCGAGTCATGCGTTTGATTCCCGGCTTGGAAAGTGCCAAGTTCGTTCGCTATGGGCAAATCCATCGCAATACGTACATTAATGCGCCATCGCTGCTGACGGATTGCCTGCAACTGCGCACCGATCCGCGCATTTTTTTTGCTGGCCAAATTTCCGGAGTGGAAGGATACGTGGAATCCATTGCCACTGGGTTCATGGCCGGAATGCATGCCATCAGCCAGATGCGCGGGGAACAACTCAGGCCACTTCCCCGCCCTACCGCCTTGGGCTCATTGTGCCATTACATTTCAAAAGCTGACGCAAAGAATTACCAGCCTGCAAACATCACTTTTGACCTGCTTCCGCAACTGGATGAAGAGACCCGCGCCAAATTGAAGCGCGACAAAAAAGCACGACACGCTGAAGTGTGCCGCCTTGGTCAACAAGCATTGGAAGAGTATCGGGCAGTTGCTGTGACGTCAGCATGATTTTGAGCCAGCAAATTGACCGGTTTCTGGCTGAATTAAAACGCACCAATTCCAGCGAACACACGCTTCGAAATTATGCAGCGGATCTGGCTCAGTTCCATAGCTATTTCACGCCCACTACAGATTCCACACCGGCAGTGGAACAGTTCGATAACATTGCTCTGCGCGAATGGTTAGGCGGCCTTTACCAGTTAGACCTGAGCGTAGTCACCATTCGTCGCAAAATTGCCTGTATCCGATCTTTCTTCAAATTTCTGATGCGGGAAAAGCTGCTGGCCGTGAATCCCAGCAGGCAACTTCGGACCCCAAAAGCTCCGCAACATTTACCGAAAGTGATCTCTGAAGAGCAAGCAGGCAAGCTGATCGACGGGGTGCAGGCGGACACGCTGGATCGTCCGTTTCCGAAGCGTGATCTGGCAATCTTTGAAATTCTCTACGGTTGCGGTCTGCGCGTTAGCGAGTTGTGCGGAATGAATCTGGAAGATATCGACCGTTCGGAACGATGGCTGCGGGTGCGCGGAAAAGGTAAGAAGGAGCGCCAAGTTCCTTATGCAACCAAAGCCGCCGCAGCACTGGAAGCCTATCTTGCGGATCGGATCGCCAAACCAGGTGAGACGGCCGTATTCACCAACACCAAGGGTGCAAGAATATTTGACCGCAGCGTGAGGGAAATTGTGAAGTTCTATTCGCGTATGCTGGCAGGGGACGATTCCCTGCATCCGCATAGCTTGCGTCACGCCTATGCCACTCATTTATTGAATGACGGGGCGGATCTTAGGGCTATTCAGGAGTTATTGGGTCATGCGCGGTTGACCACCACGCAACGCTATACCCATGTTTCCCTGGCCGATATTATGGCTGTCTACGATAAGTCCCATCCCAAGGCTTAAAAGTAAAAAGGCAGACGCAACCGTCTGCCTTTTTTATTCATTTTAGGAACCAGCTCTAGTTAAGAAACAGCCTTAGGGCATAGGTTCATGAGCGACTTTCTCGTTAACAAAGCCTTCAATAATATCGCCAGACTTAAGGTCGTTGAAGTTCTGAATGGAAATACCGCATTCAAATCCTTCGCGAACTTCACTGGCATCGTTCTTGAAGCGCTTCAAGGCCATCACCTTGCCTGTGTGGACCACAACCTTGTCGCGAAGAATGCGCACTTCGTTGTCGCGCCCAATGGTGCCGTCGATGATCATGCAACCAGCCACCGCACCCACCTTGCTGATGCGGAACACTTCGCGGACTTCCGCGCGGCCACGATAAACTTCCTTGAACACCGGATCCAGCAAGCCAACCATGGCCCGTTTGATCTGGTCGGTAACTTCGTAAATGATCGAGTGCAGGCGGATATCCACCTTTTCCCGATCCGCTACAGCCTGCGCCGTGCGCTCTGGCTTTACGTTAAAGCCGATGATAATCGCGTTCGATGCGGTTGCCAGCAGCACGTCAGTTTCTGTAATGGCACCGGCACCGGAATGTAATACCCGAACCCGAACTTTGTCGTTCGTTAAAGCAGTCAAAGTGTCAGAGAGTACTTCGGCAGTGCCGCCGACATCGGTCTTGATGATCAGGTTCAGATCCTTCAGCTCGCCTTCTTTCATTTGAGCGTGAAGTTGTTCCAGCGTCATGCGCTTATTCTTCGCCATGGCCGCTTCGCGCGCTTGCGATTCGCGGTACATCACAATCTGCTTGGCCTTGGCCGTATCGGTTACCACTTGGACTGTATCGCCAACTTCCGGCAACGCTTCCAAACCTAGCACTTCAACCGGCGTAGAAGGTCCTGCTTCACGAACCTGATTCCCTCGGTCGTCGAACATCGCCCTGACTTTGCCGAACACCGAACCGCAGATGAAGAAGTCGCCGACGCGCATGATGCCGTTACGCACCAGCACGGTGGCCACAGGTCCACGACCCTTGTCCAATTTGGCTTCCAATACCGAACCCAAACCAGGACGGGAAGGGTTGGCCTTCAAGTCCAACATTTCTGAAACCAACAGAACCATTTCCAGCAACAGATCCAGGTTAGTCTTGGCTTTTGCTGAGACCGGAACCATAACCACGTCGCCGCCCCAATCTTCAGCCAACAATCCAAGGTCGTTCAATTGCTGCTTAATACGATCCAGGTTGGAATCGGGCTTGTCAATTTTATTGATGGCGACAATGATTGGAACACCAGCCGCTTTGGCATGGTCGATCGCTTCTCTGGTCTGTGGCATAACGCCATCGTCGGCGGCCACTACTAAGATTACAATGTCGGTCACCTTGGCCCCGCGGGCTCGCATCCGGGTAAATGCCGCGTGGCCAGGAGTGTCGATAAAGACAATCTTCTTGCCATTCTTTTCCACTTGGTAGGCACCAATATGCTGCGTAATACCACCGGCTTCGCGCTCGGCCACACGGGCTTGGCGAATCGCATCCAGTAAGGAAGTCTTACCGTGATCGACGTGGCCCATGATGGTAACCACCGGACCGCGACGGATCAGATCCTTAGGATCTTCGGCCAGATCAATGTCCTGCGTATGTTCTTGTTCGTAAGTGACCTTGTTCACCGATGCGCCAAATTCGCGCGCCAGTTCACCGGCCAGTTTCGCATCTAAAGATTGATTGATAGACGCGAACACTTTCTTCACGTCCACCAGTTTCTTGATCAACAGATTGGCACGTACGCCTAGCTTGTCGGACAATTCCTTGACAGTGATGCCTTCGGAAATGGTGATCTCGCGATCAATTGGCGGAAGTTCTGGAACTTCATGCCGCCGCGACATTGGCTTCAGCTTGCCTTCACGCTCCGACTCACGATCACGGGACGGATCATGACGGCGCTTAGCAGCATCGGTACGACGCTGTGTATCGGTTGCCACTGGCAGAACTGGCGGTTCAAGCGTTACGCCGCCTGGGCCACCACGACCACCGGGAGATGTTGGATGTGGACCGCGGCGCTGCATGCTGCTGCGGCCTGCCGGACCACCGGGGTAACCACCACCGCCACCGGGTCCACTTGGATATGGGGTTCCAGGTGCGCCAGGGCGCGGGGCAATTGTTTGTCCGGGTCGCACGCGACCCTGGTAAATCGGTTGTCCTGGGGCGGCCGTGCCTGGGCGCTGGGACATGTAAGGCCCACCACTTGGGCGGGGCGAAGGAGTTCCAGGCATTCCCTTGGCCGGAACCTGCTGCGCCTGTTGGCGAAGTCGATCTAAAATGTCTTGTCTTGGTGGGACAATGGGCCGGGCAGCGGGTTGACCTGCAAGCGGCGGCTTAATCCCACCACCGGGATTCGTTTGCGGAGCTCCACCGGAATGGGATTGCTGTGATGGATATGTTCTTGCCTGCGGCGATCCACCTGGTCGATCTCCCTGACGCCCAATCGGAGGGCGGGGCAACTGCGGTGTGGACTGTGGCGGACGTGGTGCACCAGGGATGGCACCAGCAATCGGCGGTCGCGGAATGGCCGGAGCTGCCGGGGAATGCGGAAATGCCTGACGAGGTCCACTTAAAATTTGGCCAGGCTTGGGAGCCATCGGCAACGGTCGCGCTGGAATAGAAACCGCTCGACCAGGCATTGGTGCGGAAACCGGCGGCAGCGGCGCAGCAGGAGCGGGATTCGCCGGTGCCTGAGGCATGGCGGGCGCAACAGCAACCGGCGGCGCGGCTGAAACAGAAGGTGCTTCGACTACAGGAATCGTCGGAGGTGCCGGAGCCGACGGTGGAACTGGAACGCTTGGTGGAGGTGCTGGAACATGCGCCTGGGCCAGCGGAATGTGGATGCGCGGCGCCGTGCCACTGCCTAGCGGTGGACGCAACGGCATGGGTGCAGACCGGATAACTGGGGTCTCAACAGTTGGCTTTTCTGCTGCTTGCTTCGCTGCTGCTTGCTTCGCTGCTACAGGCTTCTCTGCTACAGGCTTCGCTGCTAAAGGTTTTTCTATTGCAATAGCAGCAGTCGCCACCACAGGAGTCTCCGCAACGGGTGCGGGACGTGGGGCAACAGGCGATGAGGCTAGGGGCGTTTCCGCCGGAGGTTTTGGGGCGGGCGCTTCAACTGCTTTGGGCGTCTCTGCCTTTACTGGAGTTTCTATCACTTGTAAATCGAACAGATCACCCTGCCCTTTGGGGGCATGGTGGCCATGTTCCGGTTCTGTACCTAACTTTCCGCTCTCGGCAAGCCGTTTCCGGACTACCAAAGCAGCATCTTCCTCAATCGAACTGGAGTGGGTCTTTTTTTCAGTAACGCCCAGTTCCGGGAGGAGATCAATAATTGCGCTTGGCTTCACTTCCAGCTCCCGAGCCAGTTCGTTGATACGGATTTTACTCATACGTTGGACGTCTGCTGATTACCGTCGGCCTCGCTTGGGAGATTATCCCAAGCTATGGTACCAGATTCTAAGACTGAACTCCCTCCGTACCCTCAGCGGATTTCTCCGCCGCCGGGGTATGATCCATCACTTCAACCGCAGGTTTCGCGGCATTAATCTCATTTTCAGCCACCGCTTCATCGGAAGCTGGCGCTGGTGTTTCTATGTGAACTTCCGCAGCGGGGGCTTCGGCCGCAGGAACGTCGGCAGCAGGCACTTCGGCAGCCGAAACATCAGCAACTGTAACCTCTGCGGGAATCTCTGCTGGAATCTCAACAATCGGCTCTTCAAACTGGCTGTAATAGCCATTGACTGCCTGCTGGATGGCGTCCACCATTTGCGGCTCAATACCGGGCAATGCTTCCAGATCTTCAGGAGTCATATAGCCCAGCTTTTCCACCGTGCCAATATCCGCTTCAACCAGTTTTTCAATCACTTCGACGGCCAATCCGTGTTCCATCAAAACGCTTACCGGAGCCCCAGGAACAATCATCGCCGACATTGCCGTCTCAACTTCCTGACGTTTTTCTTCTTCGCTCTTAATGTCTACTTTCCAGCCAATTAACTTCGCCGCCAAGCGTACGTTCTGCCCTTTCTTGCCAATCGCAAGCGAAAGCTGCGTATCTTCGACGATCACTTCCATGTGCCGATCAGTAGCGTTCACAATGGTCACACGGCTGATTTTAGCGGGACTCAATGCATGCGTGGCAAACACAATCGGATCTTCAGAATACTCAATAATATCAATCTTTTCGCTGCGCAATTCCCGGATGATAGATTGCACGCGCATCCCTTTCATACCGACGCAGGCACCCACGCAATCCACATCGCGATCCCTGCTGAACACAGCAATCTTCGTCCGTTCGCCAGCTTCCCGCGCACAGGCTTTGATCACAACCGTGTTGTCGTAAATTTCCGGAACTTCCTGCTCAAACAGCCGTTTCACAAAGTCGGCATCAGCACGGGAAAGAATCACCCCAGCGTTTTTGCCACTTTTTTCCACGCTCTTAATAATGCAGCGAACCCGGTCCCCAATGGAAAAATTCTCTAGCCTGGATTGTTCCTTCTTTGGTAGGCGGGCTTCGGTCTTGCCCATGTCCAAAACCAGATCTGGACCTTCAATCCGCTTCACCACACAAGTGACAAGTTCACCCACCCGATGTGCGTATTCTGTGAAAATTGTGTCGCGTTCTGCTTCCCGCAGCTTCTGTAAAATGACTTGTTTAAAAGTTTGGGCAGAAACCCGGCTCAAGCCTTCCGCTTTTTTGGGAAAACGAACCTCGCCACCCACTTCGGCGCTCGCGTCGATCTTCTTCGCGTCAGACAAAGAAATTTCGTGCGCAGGATCAGCAGCTTCTTCCACTATCTTTTTGACGGCAAAAATCTGCAGCTCTCCAGAAGCCTGATCGAATTCTGCAGCCAGCTCTTCTGTAGTTTTGAAGTGCTTGCGAGCAGCCACCAGCATGGCTTCCTTCACAGCGTCCATCACGATTTGTGGATCAATCCCTTTTTCTTTGCTTAGGATTTCGATAGATTGATAAATGCTTGCCACGTTTAACTCTCTTTTCCAGTTCCTACCCGAATTACCATTCAAACTTCAAATTCGCTTTGTCGATTTGGTCAAATCCAATTCGAACGACCTTTGGCTCTTTCGCTTTTCCCTGTCGAACAGACAAGGTAAGCACATCGGATTCAAAGTCCTCAAGTACGCCTTCGTAGCGCTTTTCCCCATCTATAGGTGCTTTCAGGGAAACCTTGATCTTCTGGCCTTTGAACCTCTCAAAATCCTTTGGCTTGGTAAGTTTACGATCAACCCCAGGAGAGCTGACTTCCAACGTATACGCTGCCCCGGGAATCACGTCTCCGGCATCCAACATTTCACTTAACTGGCGCGATAGCAGCTCGCAATCCCCGTGCGTCACACCTTCCGGCTTGTCAATCAGGATCCGGAGAACGCGGTGAACGCCACCACCCAAAATATCTACTTCGACGACTTCAATCCCTTGTGGGTCGCCGATTTGTTCTGCTAACGCCGTTATCTTTTCTACAACTGCTGAGGCCTGAGCCATTGAATATCACTCGACCAATAAAAAAGTGGGCTTTCGCCCACTGCTTAGGTTTGACAAGATTAAGTATAGCACTAGTGGAATAGGAAAACGGAGAATTCCATGTAGGATGGCAGTACGAATGAGTAAGATGGCTAAACGAGCATCGGCAAAGTCGTTTGGAAGCCGGATCTAACTAACTTAAAACTTGAAAGTTGCTGCTCAGCTTAAGACCGCCGTCGAATGTGATAGTGGTCTGACACCGAAACGCAGCATTCACGTGTCCCATTAGATGATCGGCAAAATCGGCACCCTTGCTTTTGTAATCGCCCAGTGCCGCCCAGGTCTCTTCCCGTCGCTCCACCTCGAAGTTATTCGCTGTCAATAAGCTTTCTAGCGTTATGACAATGTCCCCACGGTCTAGTCCCTGCTGCCGCATCAGCCAAACTAACTCGCACAAAGCAATGGAGTTGAGGAAAAAGCTTTCCCCTCTTTCCACTCCCGCACGAACAAAATCTCGAGCCATTCCCGATTGACGCTCATCATCGACAAACAACAAACGGTAAAGAACGTTAATATCAAGGCCAATCATTGTGTTTGTAAATTACTGCCCGGCTGCAGCCTTTTTGAACTTCTGATTGACTCCCTCACTCACTTCTTCATGCATCTGCTCAACCGTTAGCGCTTTCTTATTCACACCTTTGCCCTTAAGCATGCCAAAAAGGTCAAGTAGGTTATGGCCCCGGCTCTTCAACACCACTTCACCCGTTTCCGAAAGCACGAACTCAACCTTATCGCCCGGTTTCAAGTTCAAATGATCTCGCACCCCTTTCGGAATGGTCGCTTGGCCTTTAGTTGTAAGGGTAGTCTGCATAAGTAATACTTTTCCACAATCGTAATACAAAAACCTCCAAAACACCAGAAAAATATCAGACATGGCGAGATTCGTGTTGTCGCTCATTCCCCGTCACATTAAACTTTTCGCTTTTTGAATCGATTCTTAAGCGAGTGGAATCAGTATGTGGATTCACGGAGTCCTCAACCTAACACACCCATGCAACTAATATCTAAAATCCAGCTTTACCTGCTTACCTCTCTCCTTCTCACCTCCCCCGTTTGGAGCCAATCCCAAGCCAACACCGGATCTATCGAAGGCATTGTAGTCGATCCATCCGCAGCCTCGGTTGTAGGAGCCACCGTCGTCGTCCAAAATACTGATACGAACTATCAGCGTAAATTGACGACCGATGGCGCTGGACGCTTCCGAGCCGTGCAACTTCCACTGGGTGGCTACAAAATCAGCGCAACCGCCCCGAGCTTCGGTACCCTGGTCCGCTATGGTTTCGACCTGGCCGTTGGGCAGTCCATCAACTTGACCCTCACCCTAAGCGTGGTTAGCGTCAAAGAAACGGTCAACGTAGAAGGGAACATCCCCGTGATTGAAACTTCTTCGGTGGAACGCTCCAGTTACATTGACAAAAACTCGATCCGCTCCCTTCCCAACAACGGTCGCAATTTTTACGATTTCATGAATCTCACCCCAGGGGTGGCCATTGTCCAGGGGCCCGATGGAAATGAGATATCTGTGAATGGCCAGAAGGGTATCGCCAACAACATTTCGATTGACGGGGCCGATAACAACAATCCCTTTTTTGGCGAACAGCGCGGTGGTCAGCGCCCGGCGTTCACCGTCAACCTGGATGCTGTTAAAGAATTTTCTGTGGTCTCCGACGGGGCACCGGCCGAATTCGGGCGCAGTTCCGGCGGCTTTGTTAACGTTGTTACGAAATCTGGCACCAATCAGGTGCACGGAACGCTGCACGAGTTTCTGAAGCTTTCCAGCCTCACCTCCGCCCAGTCCGACGGCACATCCATCAGCGACTTCAAACAAAATCAGTTCGGTGGCACCATTGGCGGCCCCGCAAAGAAAGATAAATTGTTCTACTTCCTGGCCTACGATCAGCAAATCTTTCGCCAAACCAAGCAGAATAATGCGAAGCGCATTGACCCTCGCCTGGTGGATCTTTTTGCTACCAAGTTTGGTGTCCCCAACGAGAACGGGCCAATTACCCGCACCAACGATGCGAATGCCCTGTTGGGTAAAATTGATTGGAACCTCAGCCCCCGCAACTTACTCAACCTTCGCTACAACTATTCGCGATCCAATCAAGACAACGGGACCTTCGATGTGGATTCCTACGCCCGTTCCGCCAACGCTTCAGAACGTGGATTCGTAAATACGTTCAGCGGATCGCTGAACACCACCATCAGCGCCAGCACTCTCAATGAACTGCGCTTTCAATCTTCCCGTGAAGATCGGCCTCGTAAATACAATGGTCCCAACATCGGCGGCCAAAACCGTCCCCTGCCAGACACTGGCATTGACTTCGCTGGCTCTTACCGATTTGGTGAACCGTTCTTTATTCCGGTTGAAGATCACGACACTCGTTTTCAGATCAACAACAACTTTACCCTCATCAATGGCGCGCACAATATTAAGATGGGCTTTGAGCTGAACCGCACCAGCACCACTCAAACTTTTATTGGGTTCGCCAACACCCGCTACATTTTTTCCAGCGTTCCTGGATTTATCAACTACGTCAATCAAGGTCCAAAATATGTGGAGTGCAGCAACGGCACAGCTAACGCAACCGGCGCATGCCCCACTGGAACCGACATCACCGGACCCCTGCTTTTGTTCCTGCAGTTCACTGGCGTGAATGGGAAATCAGTCAACAATGCAGGCACTCAGACCATCCCGAATTTGGAACCAGCACTGTTCATCCAAGATAAATGGCAAGTAAATCGCAAGGTTACTCTGAGTTACGGCCTGCGTTGGGATGCCCAAGTGCAACCCAGCCCGCAAACGCCAGCAAACCAAGTGTTTTTTGCGAACCTGATCGGCAAGAAAGGCTTCCCTTCCGATGGCAACATTCCATCGTCTATGAAGCAGTTTCAACCGCGCTTAGGTTTAACGTGGGACCCTGCCGGGCTGGGTAAAACCGTCATCCGCATCAATGGCGGCATCTTCTATGCGCGCACTCCTGGACTCCAACTGGCCAGCCCACGATCCACTAACGGCTCCATCGCCCAGAGTATCTTCCAAGCCTCATTCTTTAATGGCTTCGGTGTTACTCCGCCTACTTACCCAAATCTCATTCCCAACACATCTTCGTTACCAGTAGACCATCCTGATATTTTTGTGTTCGATAAGAACTATACGAACCCGCGCACATACTCCTGGTCAGCAACTTTGGAACAGTTACTTACTCCGGGATTGAAAGTGTTTGGGACATTCAATTACGCCAAAGGCGTCCATTTGACTCGCTTCGTGAATCGTAATGACCCGGCGTTTGGGTCTCCATTCTCCACCGGACTTGGTGCTGATGGAAAGAATGGTGTGGGAACATTGACCACCGTTGAATCTTCCGCCAAATCGCTTTTCCGCGGACTGACCATCGGCATGACCAAGCAGTTTTCCAATAAGTTTCAAGCTCAGATGAATTATCAGCTCTCCACTGATTATTCTGACGACGATAACGAACGTGATCCCTTCTCTTTCCGCTATGCCGCAGCCAACAACTTCAAGCCAGAATACAACTACTCTGATCGTGACCAGCGTCATCGCTTCAACGCCTTCGGCTTGTGGCAAGGGCCGTGGGGAATTGAACTATCACCACGCTTCAGCACTCGGTCCGCGCAGCCTCTGACTGTCGCAAACCGCATCCAGGCCAACGGCACCATCATCAAACGCAACACTCTGCGCAAGAACAACGAATTCTATTCTTTTGACTTTCGGGCTTTGAAAGCCTTCAAGCTGAATGAACGATTCACGGTGCAAGGAATTGTCGATGTCTTCAACATGTTCAACTCGGCCAACCCCAAGAAGCCAGAAGTAACCGGCCTACTTTTCAACTTCGACGGAACCATCACCAGCGGCCTGGGTGACCCTCGTCAGGCACAACTAGGAGTGAAGCTGATCTTTTAAGGAAGCGTATAGCCTATTCCCTAAATTTAGGACAATAAAACCACCGAAGTGCGCATCACCGATCGTGGTCCATTCGTCGCCGGAAGAATCATCGACCTCTCCAGCGCTTCAGCAACCCAAATTGAACTGATTCGTCCCGGCACAGCCAAAGTTCGCATTCAAGTGCTTCGTGCTCCTCGCCATTCCCCGCAAAACAACAGGTGACTAGCAATACCCTTTGATGTGGGTGGAGGGTGTAAAGCAAATGCATTAACACTCCCCTCATCAAAGTACTAAACATTCTTAACATGAGGACTATCCATAGGCCTAAAGAAAAAGGTAGATTTTAATGTCGGAGAAAGCACTACATACAATGACTGGTTCCCCAAACTTAGGAGGAGCCAGCGAGCTGGAGGGGAAATGTCACAAAGACCTGGGGAACGGGTCCATGTTTTGGTGGGTCAATCGCCAAAACTGCACCAGGTTGGTCGTTTAATCGAGAAATTGGCTCAAAGCCGCAACTCGGTTCTCATTTTAGGGGAATGTGGAACGGGCAAAGAAGTTGTTGCTCGCTCTATTTACAACAAGAATCCAAAAGGGCCATTTGTAACCATCGATTGTTCATCGTTAGTAGGGCCTTTGATGGAAAGTGAATTGTTCGGTCACGTTAAAGGGTCTTTCACCGGGGCGATCAATGCAAAAATTGGATTGCTGGAGTTAGCGCACAACGGCACGGCGTTTTTTGACGAAATTGGGGAACTGCCACTAGACCTGCAAGCCAAGCTTTTGAGGGTTTTACAGGAAAAGGAGTACCGGCCAGTTGGATCCTTAGCCACCAAGCATTCCGACTTCCGTATTGTGGCCGCCACCAATAAGGACCTGGAAAAAGAAGTGGAAAAAGGGACCTTTCGTAAGGATCTTTATTATCGTCTGAATGTGGTGAATGTGCGGATCGCGCCGTTGCGGGAAAGGCGGGAAGATGTTCCAGCGCTGATAGCCCACTTCCTGGAACGCTACGGCAATGACCATGTTCTGACCCAGGAATGTGTGGAAGCAATGCTGGCTTACGATTGGCCAGGTAATGTTCGCGAATTGGAACATGCGATTGAAGGAATGGCCGCTATTCACACCGGTCCGCTACTGCATGTTCAGGATCTTCCCAGTTCCATTCGTAATTTTGTTTACGCCCAAAGGCCATCGGCAATGGCCGCTACGGCGTCGGCAAGTAGTTCAGGCTCAACGGATTATGGGTATACAAAAGCACCACAATTAAATAATTTTCCTTTGTGTCCTATCCCTACACTTACAGAGATGGAAAAGCGTATGATACAACAAGCACTGGAATATACGAAAGGAGACAGATTATCGGCGGCAGTGATTCTTGGCATCGGTAGGACTACACTTTATCGAAAGTTGAAAGAATACCAGATGGAAGCATGAGAACTTTCACGTCCGTAAGCCACTTTCTAAAAGAGGAAGAGGCAACGAGGAGGAACCGAATGTCACCCCCAAGCAATTGGAATCTGCTTCTGATCGCCAGCGACCCATGGGATATTGGTCTGGTGCGCGAAGCACTCAGTGAACTGGAAGAAAATCAATACGCCCGTTCGTTTCAAAAAACGATCAGTTGGCAAATGGCTGAATGCCTGGACGATGCGCTGGATTTGGCTGGCACAGGCGAATACGATATTGCTCTTTGTGATCTGCAACTTTCCGATAGCGAAGGGCTGCATACTTTTTTGAAGCTGCGGGCCAAAGCGCCCCACCTGCCAGTAATCGTGCTGGTTAACCGTAGTGCTGAAGACTTGGGAATTGCCGCCATGCGGGAAGGTGCCCAGGATTATTTACTTAAGGAAGAGTTCGATTGTCTGCCCCTTGCCCGTTCCATTCGCTACACATTGGAAAGACGTCAAAATGAAATTGCTTCAGAAGAACACTGGGGCATAGACAAGCTGACTGGGCTGCTGGATGAAAAGGAATTTCTGCGCCGAGCCAGTTACGCCATTGAACTGGCCACTAGCACCGGTTTGAGTGCGGCATTGACTGTGGTGGAAATCGCCATGGAAGACAACAGGGCAGACCGCACACTGGATGTTCTGGAAATTGCCGAACGGCTTCGCGGCCTGTTTGAACCACCTGACCTGGTTGCGCGGATCGGACCCATTAAATACGCCGCTTTACGAATCGCCAGAGCAGAAGGAATTCCGTTTCCTCGTTGGGTTACCCCGTCGGGAATTCCTGTGGCTCATGCCCATGCCCGATTCGACGCTGGTGCCCCGAAGGAACTTTCTGTTCTTTTATCCGAAGCAGAGCTGGCTTTGAGCGAAAATAAATTGCAGACCATGGAAGCATTTCTCCGTCAAGATTGAAACTATCACTGGACGCCACCTACAGCACGGGTAAAAATTTAACCGGGGTTGGAATTTACTCCCGGGAAATGATTTGGGGACTCGCCGAAGCCCACCAGGAAGCCGAATTCCGGCTCTATTACCGTACCCACCGTTTTTTAGCCTCCCGCCATGAAGTTTACCCTTCCAATGCCAGAGCCCGCCTATTGAACGACCTGCCCTTTCTCCCTCAGTTCGATTTTTTCCACGGCCTCAACCAACGTCTGCCTCGCCGCAAAGCGAAACGTACGGTGACAACTTTTCACGATCTATTCGTAATTTCAGGCGATTATTCCACTCCTGATTTCCGTAAGCGCTTCACGGAACAGGCTCGTGACGCGGCTGAAAAATCGGATTTGATCATTTGTGTTTCCCATTTCACTGCGGGGCAAGTGCACGAACTGTTGCAGGTGGACAAATCGAAATTACGCGTAGTGCACCATGGGGTCCGGTTCCCGGCCGCCAATCAGGAGCCGTTGCAGTTGAATCGTGACAAGAAAGTGATCCTGTTTGTAGGTGCCATTCAAAAACGTAAGAATCTTGGGCGCTTAGTGAAAGCGTTTGAACAAGTGGGGTCAGATTGGAAACTGGTTCTGGCCGGTTCTTTAGGCTATGGATCAGCCGAAATTCTAGAGCAAATTACCAACAGCCCACGCCGAGCGGACATTGAACTGCCTGGCTACGTCACTGATCTGGAATTGGAAAACTGGTACGCCAACTGCGATATCTTCGCGTTCCCTTCCCTGGACGAAGGTTTTGGAATTCCGGTTCTGGAAGCCATGGGCTGGGGAATTCCCGTTTTTACGTCGGACCGTTCCGCCATCCCGGAAGTAACTGGTGATGCGGCGGTGCATGTCAATCCAGAAGATCAGGATGAAATGATTTTCGGGTTGAAAACGTTGACGGAGCAGGCAGGTTTGCGCAGAAAGCTCTCTCAGATGGGCATGGAAAGGGCTGCGGAGTTCAGTTGGGAGGCGGCTGTAGATCAGACTTGGGCGGTCTACAAAGAACTGCTTTGATTGCTGATCACTTGGATTCTTCTTCCACAGAAATCTTCAAGGCTTTAAGAAATTTCTGATCCTGGGACGTCCATTTCACTTTGCGAAGTGAATCGGGAACATTCGCCAGCCCATGCATTTCCCCACCGTCTTCGCCGTGCCCATCCCGTTTGTTGAAGCCAATAGTGGCCTCCAGCACGAGAAACACGTCGTACCCGCCGCGCTTGATTTCGCCAATGGCGGCTGCAATGCGGTCAGAATCAGAAAGCGATTCGTTGATCGCGTTTCCCAGATCCTGCATCAACTCTTTGAGACGTTCGTCCAAATGATGCCCCTTGCTAATTCTTTTACAACCTATTTCAGAATACCACTCTTGGTTAACAGTACTACCGTACTTTTCCCTAGGCGGTTCATCGGCACAACGCCATGGAATCTATAGGACGCCTATAATTAAGGTTGAGTTTCTACTTATGTTTTCACTTGTGAAGCAGTTCTTCAAACAAGTAGTTCCCGGGGTTATCAAGCCCCTGCATGTTCTATGGAATGAAATCATTGGCTTCATTTTCATTTCCATGGCCGTAATCGGCATTTTCCGCACCTACAAGTTTTATGGGGAAGCCGCTCAAGACGAAGGTCAAGGCATAAAAATGCTCTTCAGTGGGGGCTTTGCGTTGATCATGCTCTACTTCGGACTCACTTCGTTTTGGCGCGCCAGGAAAATCGGCAAAGCTTCATGAAGGAACTTCCCGGCCAGTACCCTTACACCAGGGGCATCTACCAAGACATGTATCGCACCCGACCCTGGACCATGCGACAGTACGCCGGGTTTGGGTCAGCCGAAGAATCGAACAGGCGATATCAGTATCTACTCTCCCAAGGCACTACTGGACTCTCCGTTGCCTTCGATCTGCCTACTCAAATGGGGATGGATTCCGATCACCCCCTTGCAGCAGGTGAAGTTGGACGCGTGGGGGTGGCGATCTGTTCACTAGCCGATATGGAAGTGCTGTTCCACAAAATTGAGTTGGAAAAAGTGTCCACCTCCATGACCATCAATTCCACTGCCGCCATTCTGCTGTCTTTATACATGCTGGTGGCAAGGCGGCAAGGCGCTGATGCGAAGAAGCTGCAAGGCACCATTCAAAACGATATTTTGAAAGAGTACGCCGCCCGGGGCACTTACATTTATCCGCCCCGTGGAGCCATGCGCATTATTACGGATCTGTTTGCCTGGGCGCAGAAAGAGATGCCCGAATGGAACACCATTTCCATAAGCGGCTATCACATTCGCGAGGCCGGGTCGACTGCGGTGCAGGAAGTGGCGTTCACTTTGGCCAACGCCTTCGCCTATGTGGAAGCAGCAAGGAAAGCGGGCCTGGAAGTGGATTCGTTCGCTCCACGACTTTCTTTCTTCTTCAACTCACATAACAATTTCCTTGAAGAAATCGCCAAGTTTCGTGCAGCTCGCAGGCTTTATGCAAGGATCATGCGAGACCGCTTTGGAGCCAAAAATCCCAAGAGTACAATGATGCGGTTCCACGCGCAAACCGCCGGGTCCACATTGACTGCGCAGCAACCCGACGTGAATCTGGTGCGCGTGACCATGCAGGCATTGGCCGCAGTATTGGGCGGGGCGCAGAGCCTTCATACCAATTCACGCGATGAAGCGTTGGGATTGCCTACAGAGGAATCGGCACGGCTGGCATTGCGCACGCAGCAGGTGATTGCTTATGAATCGGGAGTGACTTCCGAACCCGATCCGTTCGGCGGCAGTGACTGCATGGAACGTCTGACGGACGAATTGGAAGAAGCCGCGCTGGTGTATTTGGATCGTATCGATTTACTAGGCGGAGCCTTGACTGCAATTGAATCCGGATACATGCAGGCAGAGATTCAGGACGCAGCCTATGCCGCGCAACGGGCCATTGAATCAGGCCAGCAAATTGTGGTGGGCGTCAATAAATTTCAGACGCCTGAGAAGACTCCATTGCCTACTTTCCGAATTGATCCGCAATTAGAAGAAGGGCAATGCGCGCGGTTGCGAGAAGTGCGAGCATCGCGATCGGCTGCGGTTGTGGATGCGCGTTTGGACGCATTGGAATCAGCGGCCCGTGGCGGTGAAAATCTGATGCCACACATCGTAGCGTCGGCAGATGCAATGGGAACGGTAGGTGAGATCTCAGATCGGTTGCGCCGCGTGTTTGGAGAATATCGCGAGGGCGGCTAGTTACGTTAACGAGCCGTGATCGCGAGGGAGCGGTCTTTTGACCACAGATTATCCCAACAAAGGTTGGAGATTTTAGTGGCATTGGGCAGGGATGCCTGTCCCACTCACTTCGGTCGAGGAGCACTAGCAATAGCTTCCCTGACAAATGTCCTCACGTAGGGACGCTCCAGGTCCACCTGCGAAGCGATCCGAATATGGCGAATACTCTTTCCCTCACCCTGTAGGATCTTCTTAGGATCACGAAGTTCCGCGCCAAACCAGAAACCTAGGTTCACGTGTTTCGTATAAGTCACCACATGAATAAACGCGCCTTTAATGCGACAAGTGAAAGTGTAGTTCAGCGCAATGGCGTATTTCACGTCATGAACAAACTCGGTGGCATCCGGAGCTTCCTCAAGAACAAGCTCCCGCAAAGCTAGAGTCAAATCCGCCAGGCCGCGGTCACGAGTTGCTAGAAGTTCAAGGAGTCTAGGAAGTGCGGGAATCATTTATCTGATTGTTTTTCTGGTTCCATTAAACCAGCGCGGCTCGGTAACTTAAAACGATCATCTAGTAAGTCTTCGGGGTCCCGTAGTGGAACTCTTGATCCATCACATTCCCCTGATTATCGTACTGGACGCGAAAGGAAAATGCCTTCGCTCCTGGCACCCCGAATCGTAAATCATTGGCTTCCACGGCTACTGCACCTTCGGGATCGGTTAGCGGGACCACCCGCCAGGCAGCGTAACGGGCAAAGTCCTGGTAAATGCGGCCTTCTTTGGATTGCCAGGCTTTATCTAATGCCGCATTCGGCTGGGGTCGATACCCAACATTCCCCGCCGATGGGTCAAACGGGACGTTCAAATTGAATTCATACAAGCCCCAGGATTGGTCTGTTTCCACAAATCCCAACCAGGCAAATGGGGAAAACGGTGTTGGCCACGCTTCCACTCGTCGAGCCATTCCCTGCGGGTAAACGTGACTTTCCAACGTTTCCACCGCTCGTTGATGCAACGTGAACCGCCACGCTCCAAAGCTTAAAATAAATAGCAATGTAAAGACCGCCCATCCGCGTCCAGTAGATTTGCGACCACCAATTTCCGATGACACTAATCCGGAAATCGCTGGTGCAGCAACAGCCAACAGCAACACACCCAAAATATACGGGTCAAACACAAAGAAAATGTTTGAGCTGAGCCATTCCGCATTGAAAGGCAATGCTGCCCGCACAGCGTAGGAGTTGGTGGAATCAAATAAAATATGGACAACAATTCCCACAATCGAAACCAAGTAAGTTCGAACCCACGAACCAGATTTCCAGCTCTGAAATCTTCTTGAAAGCAGCCACAATATCCCCACATTCACCAGTGCGAGCAACGGCGCTAATGCAAGGCCGTGCGTCCAGTGGCGATGGTATTGCAAGTAGGTTAGCGAACCACCCAAATAGTAGACCAGATCGAAATCAGGAAGATTGGAAGAAAGCAGCAGCGCGGCGGTAGCTTGCGGCGCCAGTCGATTCAATCCGGAACGCGCCAACATCAACCCGGTAAGCGTGTGAGTGACATTATCCATGGTTCGATTCCCGCTTGCCTAGCTGTGTCTTTGTACATAGTGTTGGGGCAACAGCAATGTAATCGCTGCCGGAACAATTTCAATCCGAGCAGGAACGGCTCCCATTAATTCGCCGTCGGCTTGCACCAACATCTGCTTCCCGTGGACAGGTTTCAAATCCAATTGTGCCGTTCGCAAAATCTTAACTCCAGGCACGTGCCGATGTTGCTTGGTGATCACTCCGGCAAAGTAGGGAAGATAGCGCAAGGAGTTGGTTCCTTCAAACAACACCACCTCAAAATCATCGTCCAAAAGGGTGACGTTGCGGGCAATTTCCAAGTCCCCACCGTAGTTACGAATGCGGCTAACCAAAATGAAACTCGCTTTGTGTTCGCCCGTTGGAGTAGTTACGTAACTCTCTTCCAAAGTCTTGCCGGTCTGCATTAATCCGGCGATCCAGTAAGCCACCTTGCCCAACTTCCGTTTCACCGCAGGCCGAACCGCTGCCACCACTTTGGCATCCAGGCCAGCCCCCAGCATCATTAAAAAATGCCGATCCGGTTGACCATTCATTTGCAATCGCCCCACGCTGATTCGTTTCGGAACCAACGACGATAAGCCTGCCGCGGTCTTAGCCATATTACTGCCTTGACCCGTTTCCATGGAAAGTACGTTAGCCGTGCCGCCGGGCAAAATCGCAAAAGGAACCGGGGTGCCAATCACTCCACCAGCCACTTCATTAATGGTCCCATCCCCGCCGCACGCCAAAATTAAATCAGCCCCATCAGCAATGGCCTCAAGAGCCTGCTGCCCCGCCGATCCAGGTGCCTTCGTTGGAAATAGATTTACGCCATGCCCCGCACGTTGCAGTGCAGCCACAGCTTCTTGCAACCGTTCCGGCCTTCTTTGCAGACGCCCGGCAAACGGATTGTAGATCAGAGCGATATTCTTGTAAGTAGTAATAACGAACTTTATTTTAATGCACCCGTCCACCAAATCAGAAATCCTGCTGCAAATAAACAGCCTGCGCGACCAATTGCGACGTCACGAAAACCTTTATTACGTTTTAGACAAGCCCGATATTAGCGACGCCGAATACGACGCTCTGATGCGCAGCTTGAAAGAACTGGAACAAGCGCACCCCGAATTTCAATCTGCCGATTCGCCAACATCCCGTGTGGGCGGCGCACCGCGCGATGGATTTATCAAGGTGCGGCACAGTTCCAGCATGCTCAGTTTGGACAACGCCCTAGATGAAGGGGAACTGCGTGAATTCGACCGTAGGGTGAGGGAAGGTCTGGCAGGATTCACGTATCGGTACGTCGCTGAATTGAAAATGGACGGTCTTTCCATGGCCACCCGCTACCATGACGGCAAGCTGGAACTGGCCCTGACTCGTGGAGATGGATCGGAAGGCGAAGAGGTTACGGCCAATGCCCGCACTATCCGTTCCGCCCCCTTGCGAGTGGAAGGTCGCAGTACTGATTTTGAAGTTCGTGGTGAAGTGGTCATGCCCAATCTGGCGTTTCAAAAGTTGAATGCAGAACGAGAGGCCACCGCATTGCCGCGCTACGCAAACCCGCGTAATTCAGCCGCTGGGAGTTTGCGAGTTCTTGACCCCAGCGTTACAGCGGCTCGAAAGCTGGATTACTATACCTACTATTTGTTGGAAAACGGGGAACCGTTTTTCGAAAGCCATTGGGAATCCTTGGATGAGTTGCATCGCCTGGGATTCAAGGTGAACGATGCCCGCCGCTTGTGCCATAACGTAGATCAGCTTTTGGAGTTTTGCAAGCATTGGGAGGAGCGCCGGGAATCGCTGCCATATGAAATCGACGGTGTGGTTGTGAAGGTGGATTCGCTAACGCAGCAGCGACAATTGGGCTACACATCCAAAGCTCCACGCTGGGCCATCGCATTCAAATATCCCGCACGACAGGCGGAAACTGTTGTTGAAAAAATTGAAGTGCAAGTGGGCCGCACAGGCACTTTGACTCCCGTGGCCCACCTGCGAGCCGTGGAAGTAAGCGGCGTAATGGTCAGCCGGGCTACGTTGCATAACGAAGACGAAATTGAAAGGTTGGGCGTGGCCGTTGGCGATACCGTATTGCTGGAACGCAGCGGCGATGTGATTCCCAAAGTGTTGCGCGTAACCGCCCAGGCATTACCACGTGAACTTTTTCGGATGCCGACGGAGTGTCCTGTATGCGGCGGTGTTGTGGCTCGTGCTGAAGGGGAAGTGGCCCGCCGCTGTATCAACACGAATTGCCCGGCACGGCTAAAGGAATCAATCCTGCACTTCGCTGCGCGAAGCGTGATGGATATTGATGGCGTGGGCGAATCGCTGGTAAATCAGTTGGTGACCGCCGGCCTTGTCAAGAACATTGCCGACCTGTATGAACTGACCGGCGCGCAATTGGCCGGTCTGGAACGAATGGCCGAAAAATCGGCGGCCAAGATCATTGCCAACATTGACCGCTCTCGCCATCATCCTTTGCCACGCCTGTTGAATGGCCTGGGGATCCCATTCGTCGGGGAACGCACGGGACAGATATTAGCCGATACCTTTGGTCCACTCCAAGTCATTGCGGAGCTCACCGCCGAAGAGTTACAAAAGGCCGATGAAGTGGGTCCTAAAGTGGCGGCTGCGGTGGCCGGGTTCTTCGCTGAACAGCACAATCATGATTTGATAGATCGTCTGCGCAAGGCTGGTTTAAACTTCGATCATCAAAAGAAAGAGACCGCACCAGAAGGAACGCTGGTGGGTTTGAACTTTGTTCTAACCGGAACGTTGCCCAATCTTTCCCGCGAAGAGGCGAAGAAGCAGATTGAAGATGCAGGCGGCAAAGTGGTCGGATCGGTCAGTAAGAAAACCAGCTTTGTGGTGGCTGGTGAAGAAGCCGGGTCGAAGTTGGACAAGGCTCGGGAATTAAGTGTGTCTGTTGTGGACGAAGCAGGAATGCTTGATTTAATTAAGCACGGTAAAATAAAAGATTGAAACATTTTCTTGAAATCCTGGTGAGCTGGGGACCACTGGGAATATTTATTTTGTCTGGCCTGGATTCCGCTGGTGTGCCAGTGCCCGCCGCCGTGGATATTCTTTTATTAGCCTTAGCGGCAAAGAATCCGTCGCAAGCATATTTCATTGCGATATTGACCATTGCTGGATCAGTGGCAGGATGCATGTCCCTTTTCTACGCCGCCCGCAAAGGAGGCAGAGCATATTTCGAGGGAAATCCTTCCATTAGCACCGGCAAGTTTCAGGAATGGTTTGAACGCTACGGTTTGGCCACTGTATTCGTCACAACGTTGGTGCCAATGATCCCAACGCCCACCAAGGCGTTCGTACTTTCAGCCGGAATTTTAGGAGTTAACCCACGCCCATTTTTTCTGGTAGTGCTGTTAGGGCGCGTGCTGCATTACTTCGGCTTGGCCTATCTGGGAATTCAGTTAGGAGACGACGCCGTTGCCTATTTGAAGAGCCATGGCTGGTACTTAGCCGGATTTGCGTTGGCTCTTTGTGCTGCGCTTTTTGTGGTACTCAAGGTGAGTGAAAAGATGGGCAGCGCACAAAGTGTGGAGTAAGCAGCGTTAACCGCGCTGCCCCATGGCCACGTAATCGCGTTCTCCATGGCCCAGAAAAATCTGTCTTGGCCGTCCGATTTTCTGGTCTTTATCGTCCATCATTTCGTTCCACTGTGCCAACCAGCCTGACGTGCGGCCAATAGCAAACAACACGGTGAAGAATTCATCGGGGAAGCCCATCGCCTGGTAAATCAAACCCGAATAGAAATCCACATTCGGATACAGCTTGCGCTTCACAAAATACTCATCATGCAGGGCGATTTTTTCAAGTTCCAGCGCCACATCCAATAATGGATTCTTGCCCGTAACTTCAAATACTTCGTAGGCCGTATCTTTGACGATGCGCGCCCGTGGGTCGTAGTTCTTGTACACCCGATGCCCAAAGCCCATCAGCCGACCCTCGCCCTTCTTCACGCTTTCAATGAACGCCGGAATATTTTCCACCGTGCCAATGTGCGCCAGCATTTTCAGCACTGCCTCATTGGCCCCACCGTGTAACGGACCATACAATGCTGCTGCCGCTGCCGAAAGCGATGAGTAAGGATCAGTGTCTGCGCTTGATACCAATCGCATGGTCGAAGTGGAACAGTTCTGTTCATGATCGGCATGCAGGATGAACAAAATGTCCATCGCCTTTTCCAGCGCCGGGTCGGGAGTCTTGCCAAACATCATGTGCAAAAAGTTGCCCGCATAGCTCAGACTCGGGTCAGGGGCCACCATAGGAAGCCCAGCCTGATGCCGATAGCAGCAAGCACCCACCGTGGCCACTTGCCCAATCAGCCGATGAATCTGCTTTACACGATTGGCCGGATCATTCACTTTTTTCGAGTCAGGGTAGTAAGTGGACAGCGCCGCAATGGCCGCCTGGAACACTCCCATCAAGTGAGCGCTGGGTTCAAACGCTTGAATAATGCGCGGAAAAGTTGCGGGCACATCCAGATTCTGGTGGATCGCCTCGGTCCAATCTTTAAGCTGCAACGCAGTGGGAAGTTCACCGTACAGCAGCAAATACGCTGTTTCCAGATAAGAACCTTTCTCCGCTACTTGCGCAATGGGAATGCCGCGATAGTTCAAAATGCCTTTATCGCCGTCAATGAAAGTGATGGTACTTTTGCAAGCCGCCGTGTTCATGTACGAAGGGTCATAGGTCATAATGCCGAAGTCTTCGTCATGAGCCTTAATCTGGCGAAGCTCAATAGCCTTGACGGTTTCGTGTTCAATAGGCAGCTCAAAAGTCTTGCCAGTTCGGTTGTCGGTAATCGTTAAAGTGTCTTTCGACATTCGCGCTTCCTCTAGAAATTAATGCTTCGAATCATTTTTTGGTGCTCTTATTCGGAGCAGCAGTCAGTAGTGGGTCAATCACAGCAGTAAGCCCCAGGCCTTCAAACAGGTCCTTGGTTTCCGGGGTCTTTGAAAAATCGTTTCGAATCATTCCCTGCGTATCAATCACAAACAGATGCGGGACGTGCATGGAAGAATTCGAGGCAGTAGCTTTGAAGTAGGATGCCGACATTTGCCCGCAGTCAAACAGGACCGGCGTGCTGACTTTGGAATCCTGTAGAAACTTGGCCACAGTGGTTTGAGTATCGGGCGGATTCACAACCGCCAAAACAACTACTTTGCCCGCATACTTGGCTTTCAACTTATCCAAAGTTTTGGCCAGTACCTGGCAATTAGGACAAGTGCTCTGCATAATTTCAAGCAAGACCACTTTGCCGCGATAATCGGCCAGGTCGTAATACTTCAGTTGCGAATCAGGAAGTGCAAATCCTGGAGCACGCCGACCGGAAAGTTCGCCGGAGCCCAGAATAACAGTAGAGGTTAGGAGAGCGCAGAGCAGCGCCCGAATGCTTCGCATGGCCAATAGTTAGTGTACCTGATTGTCGGGTGTGGGGGATTTTCAGGAGCAGCACGAAGAGTCAGATGGTTGTCAGAAAGGATCGGGCAGCTCTGGCGATTCCCTTCAAAACTTTCAGCCCATCATTCTGAGTTCCAGTGTTGAACTGCGGCCCTGTATGATCCACAGCATTGCTCACCATCGCCACTAAAGCGACGCAAGCTTGTCTGGCGATTCCAAATGCAAACAACGAAGCCGCCTGCATTTCCACCGCCAGTGTGCCCTCACTTGCCCATTGTTCCAGTTGCCCTTTCGTCTCACAGTAGGGGGCGTCAGTCGTCCATACCTCGCCACATCGGACAGACCATCCAGTGGCGATCAACTCCCGATTCAGAAGATCCGTAATCGGCGATTGACAATCAACAGTTCTGCTTGGGGGCAAGTAATGGTAGGAGGTTCCTTCGTCACGAATCGCACTGGTCGCGACCACCAGACAGGGAAGCGGCATATCGGGTGCGACGCGCCCGGCGGAGGTTAGCCCAATGATCACCTTCGCGCCCGCAGCCTGAAGTTGTTCGGCAATCAGCACCGAATACGGTCCCCCAATAGTTCGCGCAATCATTCCACACCTTACGCCTTGCAGCTCAATTTCAAACATCTGAGTATGAAAGCAAGCCCAAGCAGGGAAGGGTTTGGCCAAGCCCTCTTTCACCAGCCAGTCCGTCAAGTCTCCATCGAATTCAAGAATGCAAACTGCTGGAACGTTACCGTTAGGAATGTGTCGACTACGACGTACATCGTCCATCAAATTCTTCGCCGTGAATGCCGAAGGCTGATCGAACGTATGGTCCAAAATCGGTGGAATCGGGTTGTCCTGTGCAGTCACTTCCAAAGTCTAACACCCAACCAAAAACCCATCTCCGCATTGGTCATTCTGCTACCATCGCGCTTAAGGGACGAATGTTTGAGAACTACACCACGTCTGCCCGCCGCTCCATCTTGTTCGCCCGTTACGAGGCCAGCGTGTTTGGTGCACCGGAGCTCGATGCGGAACATTTATTGTTAGGACTCTTACGAGAAGACGATTTCCTGCAACGGAATGTCTCCAGTGCCATTGTCCGCAAAGCAATTGAAAAGCAGACGCCACCCAGGCCACGTTCCTCAACATCTGTTGACATGCTCTTAAGTCAGGCCGTGGTGCGAATTCTTGCTTACAGCTCCGAAGAATCGGAACGCCTGGGGCAGCGTGAAGCCAACTGTCTGCACCTCGTTTTAGGTGTGATTCGCGAAGAACATTCGCTTGCCGCAAAGTTGCTTCACGATCAGGGATTCGGTCGCGAGGCCATCCTGAAGCATCTCCTCAAAAACAACGCACAGAGCCTGTCCGCGCTACCTGCCAGACGATTAGCTACGCAACTTTCCGACAACCGGGCCCGCGTAATGGGCATCACTCAGGAAGAAGCTGGGAACAAATTGCAATTCTACCCTGGGACTCGTGCCCAGGCGTTGGGTTTTCTGATTCAACTTGCCACCGCCCATCATCAGTTATTCGCCTGCTCCTTGGTTGAATCAGGCATCAGTGCCGAAGCTCTGCCCACATCCGAAAGCGTCATGGCCCAGCATTATGAACTTTTACCGGTTCACCAACTGGCGGATTTATGGGTTAAATTGAACGAACTGCTTGTGCACGTTCTGTCCCATGCCCCGCCCGATAAATGGAACACCGCTTGCCGCATAGGTAGCGACGCAGAGATTCCACTCAGCCAAGTGGTGGATGCATTTGTGCAGACGCAGGAAGATGTCCTTGGTCAAATTCTTTGGTATTTTTGAGGTGCTGTATGGATGGTTATTTCCAAATTGGCAATAATTGCCAGTCCTGTTAGAGTGAAATGGAGGACCCTTTCATCATGCTCACCCGCAACGTAAACCTGAACTTCTCCGACAGCACAAATCCCTCAAATAAGAATGAGGTAGCGGACATGGCATCAACGATCTGTGGCTCCTTGACCAAGATGGTTAAAACTTATCGCATCGCCTCTTGGAAGGACTTTGAGGATGTCTATGAGAAACACTTTCGGCAGAATCGTGGACGGTTTTACTACCGAGGCCAGAGTAATGCATCATGGGAACTTCGAACGACGCATGAACGGCTTTTGCAGCAACTTGCCCTGAAGATTCCATGTGATGAACCATACCCGAGCTATGCATCAGGAAAGTTCGCATCTACTCGTGGTTCGCGGATTGAACTCTTGGCTCTTCGCGCGTTTCAAGCTCGCTCATCCAAGTTTATTTCAAACCCACCACCACTTGAAGATACGCTTGAATGGCTTGCTATGATGCGTCACTGGGGGTTGTCAACACGGTTGATAGATGTGACAACATCCCCCTATGTCGCACTCTACTTCGCCCTATGTGATCACTTACTAGTTCCAGAAATCAACAATACAATTAACCCGGCAGTTTGGGCGATCAATCATATTCCACTCAGACATGCCACATCGAAAGCAACTGGACTTCCTGATCATACTGACTTGAGTAATTCTCTTTTGTTTCACGAACATCTGCTCCACTTGTCAAAAGCCATGCTGGCCCTCCGTGCCAACATAGGTGAGACACTCCTCAACCATTAATTACTGAGCAGGGCGGGAAGGATTTCTTACCCATGAATAACCATAAAGTTCCCTCGCCTACGCCAGCGGTTTTGCTGCCGGTGGCACGTAGGGAGCC
>JANXSF010000011.1 GCA_025352795.1 Acidobacteriota bacterium | reverse complement strand
CTCGCCTCGACTTTGGGCAGCCACGCCAGGCGCGACCCCGGCGCTGCTGTGCGAACATACCATGAGGGTTGAGATTCAACCCCTCAATTAGGAACTTTCTACTTTGCCGGGAATAGGATCTTTCTACTTTGCTCCGACACGAATCAAAACTATTTTTCGGGCATAAATTTAACTGTTGATATTGCATGAAAATCAGAAGTATATAAGAATGGTAGAACTGATCGTGTTACGTCCCAACATCCAGTCAGCGCTCAAACGCTTAGCTTACACAGCCGGGGCTGTAGTGGTTTGTAGTTATGCCGCCATGTTCATTGGTGGACCACAAGGTTGGCGCTCCCTCAAAGAAAAGTGGGAACACATTGAATCCCTTGAAAAAGAAACTGCCGATCTGAAACAGACCGTCGAGACCATCCGGAAATACAACAAGAGCGTCCAGAAAGATCCAGACGTTCAGCAATTGGAAATCCGCAAGAATCTGGAAATGATGCGCCCCGGCGAAATGGAATTCCGCTATCCCAAAGAACCGGAGAATCGTGACCCGGAAAAACGTGACCCGGAAAAGCAAGGTCCGGAAAAGCTCACCCCATAGTCATTGGATGAAAAGCACCACGCGGTGCATTTACACCAGTTTGTAAATGTATCGTAAAGTCGTCGCCGATTTGCAACCAATACATCCCTCATTACGTTTATTAAAGTGAGGAGCCAAAACGTGAAACGCACAATCAACCAACTAACAATAGCCATGGCACTTGCTACAACTTTAGCCTTTGCCACCCCCAACAACATCAACCCTGATCCGCAAAAGAATACTCTGGAAGCCAAGGTGCGGCACGAGCTTTTAATGCTGCCCTACTTCGGTATTTTCGACAATCTCCAATTCCATGTGGATGGCGCAACCGTAACTTTGCTTGGTCAAGTGAATCGTCCTGTGTTGCGATCCGACGCCGTCAATGTAGTGAAACGGATTGAAGGAGTAAGTGCGGTGAATGACCAGATTGAAGTGTTGCCGCTTTCGAATTTCGATGACCAGTTGCGCGTCCGGGTGGCCCGCACCGTCTATGGACAAAGCGCCCTGAACCGTTACGCGTTGGGAGCGCACCCTACCATCCACATTATTGTGAAGAACGGCAACGTGACTTTGGAAGGAGTTGTATCCCGGCAAATGGATAGCACCATTGCCAACCTGCAAGCCAATACGGTTCCAGGTGTATTCACGGTCACCAACAACCTTCACCTTGAAAAGTAACCAGCAAGACAGAGTGCACAGATCCTCCGTTTGAGTAGAGGCACCATGGGCCAGCCGGAATCCGGTTGGCCCGATTTTTTTGTCCAAAGCGTTCCATTCAACATTGGGCTGTTAAGATAGTATTTGCTTTTAAGAATCTTCCCTGTCGTAAAAAGAGAAAGTGTTAGAACACATTAAGACCCTTGGGTCCCTCATGATCATTCTAGGTATCCTTGGCGCGCTGATCGCCATTGGGTGTCTAGTTGCCTTCGGCGGTTTCGCCGGCATCACCGGCAACGATGATTACGGACGTCCCGGCACCATTGCTTCCACTCCGCTTTGGGGTGTTTTCACTGGATTTTTGGCCGGTTTTTCCATTGCCATGGCCCCCTTTCTGATCCTCGGAGGCCTTGGCCTACGCAAACTGAAACCTTGGGCCCGCTCCATGAGCATCGTGGTCTGTGGAGTCAATATGCTCAGCGTGCCGCTGGGAACGTGCTTGGGCTTTTATGCACTTTGGGCACTTCTTTCTGAGGAAAGTGAACCCATTTTCGACGAAGGGTTCGGACGCGGCCCAGTGAGAGTTCCTCCCCGCACATCCCGTCCGAAGTCATAAAATCGTAGAAATGCACACCACAGAGTCTGCAAATACTGCACACAGCCCACGCTGCTAATCGTACACTGGTTATTCTCAAGTCCTAAGTCATAGCAGTCTTATGCGTGAATTCACCCTATTTTGACATTTCAACGTCGGCAACATTGGATAGCAAATTGCTCATCATAAGATCAAGGAGCAATAAATGCCTTTGATAAATGTTGTCGTAATGCTGATCATCGTCGGTGTCGGCTTGTACATGATTAACCGCTACATACCCATGGCTGCCAGCATAAAGACTATTCTGAATTTCGTTGTCGTTGCTGTTGTCTGCATCTGGCTTCTGCAAGTAGCTGGGTTGTGGGGCAATGTCACCAATTTCCGACTTACCAGGTGAAAATTGACCACATGCGGACACATGACGCCGCACGGTCATTTGCTTTCCGATAACCGCTACGTAATTGCAATGTCAATCGGGATGGACCTTGAAGTGCTAATAACATACAAAGCGGGAATAAACCGCCGAGATATTTTTGTAGGATTAGGAGTAAAAAATGAAGTTATTTAATACTGCCACAACAGTAGGATGTATAGCGCTGGTGTGTTCGGTGCTCGCACCCAACGTGAAGGCTGATGATTGGAACCGGAAAACTGTAATGACGTTTAGCGGACCAGTAGAGATTCCAGGGGTTCATCTCTCTGGCTGGGGCGTTCTACCAGCAGGTACCTATGTGTTCAAGATTCTGGATTCTCTTTCTGACCGGCACATTGTACAGATCTTCAATAAAGAAGAAACCGCAATTTACGCAACCATTCTGGCCATCCCGAATTATCGCTTGAAGGCAACTGACAAGACAGTGGTGACCTTCAGTGAAAGGCCGGCTGGCCAACCTGAAGCATTGCGGGCGTGGTTCTACCCTGGCAGAAATTGGGGTGAAGAATTCGTTTATCCGAAATCCAGAGCCATGGAAATTGCCAAAGCAACCAATACCCCGGTTCTGTTCACCTCTGCCGACCTTCCTATGGAAGTGTCTGAATCTATCAAGTCATCCGACGCTCCAGTTGTGGCCGAACTCAAACGGGCAACTATTATGGCCATCAAGCCAACCGGAGAGGAGGTGCAAGTAGCTGAGGTGGTCACCGCACCACCGGTACAAGCGGAACTGGCATCCACTGACGCCGCTTCGCCATCACCGGCAAAGGCTGAAGCCGCAGCAGAGCCTCCGGTAACAACAGCGGCGGCGGATACGCTTCCCGCTACAGCGAGTTCCACGCCGCTCATCGCGTTCGTAGGATTGTTAGCGCTTGGTGCAGCAATGACTTTGCGTTCAACAGCAAAAGATAGCCAAGGACGTTGAGCCGTCTCTGTGATGTGTGCCCCACCAAATCAAGCTTACAGCTTGTAAGAAGTGGGGCAGACATTCAACCCGCAACTTGAAGAGGTTACTATGGCTCCGCGACTAACGCTTCCCCTGCTTTTGTTGGCTAGCCTTCTGGGAAATGCCAAACCGAAACCCCAGGAACCCTTTCAAATCTCCGTCAACGTGCATTTGGTATTGCTCAACACTACTGTGCGGGATCGCAGAGGCGTGGCTGTTTCCGATTTGAGTGAACAGGCCTTTGAGGTTTACGAAGATGGAGTAAGGCAAACCATTCGGCTCTTCAAACACGAAGACATTCCGGTTACTGTGGGTCTGGTGATTGATCATAGTGGAAGCATGCGTCAAAAGATTGCAGACGTGATCGCCGCCGCCGGGACGTTTGTCCTATCAAGCAACCCTGACGACCAAATGTTCGTCGTCAACTTTAATGAGAACGTTACCTTTGGTCTGCCCAGCTCAGTCCTACTTTCCAGTCGCTCCGAAGAACTGGCCCGCGCAATCTCCAATACACCTACGGCTGGCAGAACCGCATTGTACGATGCCATCATCCAGGCACGGAAACGATTGCAAACTGGCGGTCGGGATAAAAAAGTGCTGATAGTCATTAGCGATGGGGGTGACAACGCCAGCACTCACACTTTGGCTGAAGTCCTCAAGATGGCCCAGTATTCCAGTACGTTGGTTTACGCCATCGGCATCTTCGATGAATCCGATCCTGACCGAAACCCGGGCGTTCTGCGTAAGTTGGCTGGGGCAACTGGAGGCGAAGCATTCTTTCCCGCTCAACTCCATGATGTTTTGGCCATTTGCGAACGCATAGCGCGCGATATTCGCAATCAATACACAATCGGTTATTTTTCAAGCAATGAGAAAGGACAAGGCACTTATCGAGCTATCCGAGTGAGCGCTCGGGCCAACGGTAAGGGAAAGCTTTCGGTGCGCACTCGCGCCGGTTACACCGCCGGTGAGGACACCAAATGAAAGTCATGCTTCGACGAAACATTCGCCATTGGTCACAGGTCACCTTGTTCATCCTTGCCGCGACCATGCTAGCTTATTGCACCTTCTTTTTGATCGACGCCTGGGTATTCCAACGCCAGCAGCGCAATCAGTTGGAATTTCTTACTGCGTCCCCCACTGCAGGCCATACCTTACCGCTGTTAACCACTGGACTTATTGGACGAATTGAAATTCCACGGTTGGGCGTTTCCGCCATCATTATTGAGGGAATCAGCACAACCACTCTACGGCGTGCAGTGGGCCATATTCCTGGAACGGCACTGCCAGGACAGCCAGGCACTGTTGGCATTTCCGGACATCGCGACACTTTTTTTCGACCATTGCGGAATATCCGCCAGAACGACATCATCACCCTCACCACGTTGCGTGGCGATTACAGGTATCGTGTTGTTTCCACAAGGATAGTAAGTCCCTTAAATGTTGCGGTATTGTATCCTGGCAAGAATGAAATTCTTACCTTGGTCACGTGTTATCCATTTTATTTCATAGGTTCTGCGCCAGATCGATTCATAGTACGGGCAGAAAGGATCAACGAAAAAAATGAGCCTACAAAGAAACGTGCTCCGGCAAGCAGCATGGCCAGCCTTCAGTGAGGTCCAATATTTTCTCCGGTAGCACCAAGCGATCCCCAAGCCGCTTAGGAAGTCGCACGCCTTGAGGTAGTAGCGATGGCGTAGGTTTCTCCTGCATCATTCACCAGTGCCGAAGCAACAATCGAAATGGGAACCGTTGTACCATCTTTCGCGATACGATTCATGCGTAGTGGTTCCAAAGTATGGGATTGGCAATGCTGCAATATGGCCGCAAAGGCATGCTCCCGTTCGCCTAGCGCCGTAAGATCGCGAAGATTCATCTTCAACGCCTCGTCTTCGCTCCACCCGTAAATCCTTTTCGCCCCTGGATTCCAGGCCAGAATGCGACCAGTCATATCCAACACTAAAATTGCATCCCGCGAATCGTGTACCACCACCGCCAACCGTCGCAGAGTTTCAGAATGCTTCAACGCCGCCTGCGCCTTTTTGAGAAGAGAAATCTCTGTGAACGTTATTACCGCGCCTTCAATCACGTTTTCCAACGTCCGATACGGCCGAATGCGCAGTAGATACCATTCCCCGGAATTGGTCTGCAATTCCAGTTCCATTGGAATCAAGTTCCCTAGCACCGTTCGAATATCTGTAGCTAACTGATCATAGCCATTCAGATTGGAGCGAATTTGATACACAGGTCGGCCCACATCGGTCTCAATCAGACTGATCAACGCTGCTACGGTGGGGGTGAAGCGAAGAATACGCAGATGGTGATCCACAAAAATTGTGCCAATGCCGGTGCCACTCAACAGGTTTTTCATGTCGTTGTTGGATCGCGATAAGTCCAGAACTTTTGCTTGCAGTTCGTTGTTCACTGTAGACAGTTCTTCATTCACCGATTGCAACTCTTCTTTCGACGTTTCCAATTCTTCGTTAGTGGATTGCATCTCCTCATTCACCGACTGCATTTCTTCATGAGCGGAACGCAGTTCTTCGTTCGATGTTTCCAGTTCTTCAACCGCCGTTTGCAGATATTCATCCTTGGAACGTAATTCCTGCTTCAGCCGAATAATGTACTCGTTCAGATCGGGGATCATCCCGTCCGCACCTTGCCCCCTATCCACCGCCGGTTCTGCAGCTAACTTTGGGTCTGCATTCAACTGCTCCTCAATGACAACTAAGAATAAGCCCCGCTGGGCTGCGTCTTCAGAATTTGCAGGCACTGGTACGACGGTCAAATTGACCAACGTAATACTTGCCTCATGTTTCACGCGCAAACCTGTATGGCGCGTCGTCATCTGCAAGGACACAGCACGATGCAACGCAATGGTCAAATCACCACGTAGCCCTTCCCGTGCCATCCGGAAAATGTTCAGACTCGCTTCACCCGGAGTCGGTTCCAGGTACCGGCCAGTGCGACCCAACAAGTAAAGAATATCCCCACGTTCGTTGACCAAAGCGCCCACCGGAGCGTAATAACCCAACAGCGTCCGCTCGATGATTTCCTGCAATGGAAGTTTGCTCTCACTACGCAAAATATTTGCCGCTCCAACTCCCGGTTGTCGTACTATTTCTGTTCCTTGGTGTGGAAGTAACCGGGCAATCCCCTTCAAATTGGGCCCCAGGTCATCTACTTTGCGTTGATAGATTTTCGCTGTGCGATCAATCGAATCAAACAGAGTGGTAAAGTCTCCCACACTCTCCGACGATCCCAACACCAGCATTCCACCCGGCTTCAAACCGTAGTGAAACAGCGGTATAAGCTTTTTTTGTTGTGCCGATCCCATGTAGATCAACAGATTTCGACAACTGATCAAATCCAGCTTAGAGAACGGCGGATCTTTGATCAGGCTGTGCTCAGAAAAAATCAGCATGTCGCGAATCGTCTTGTGGATGCGGTAGGCGGTACCGTCAGGATTTTCCTGATCAAAGAAGTGCGCTAGCCGCTCCGGCGAAACGTCCGCAATAATACTGGCAGGGTAAATTCCCGCTCGGGCACTTTCAATCGCATCCTTGTCAATGTCCGTTGCGAAAATCTGCACTTTGAAATTCTCTTTCATTTCCTCCATGCGTTCTCGCAGCAGGATGGCAAGGGAATAAGCTTCTTCCCCAGTGGAACAACCGGGCACCCAAACGCGAATCGCTTCTCCGCCAGCCTTGCCAGCGAAAAGTTGAGGAATCACTTTTTTCTGAATTTCATCAAAAATTTCAGCATCCCGGAAAAAGTTGGTGACACCAATGAGCAGATCGCGAAACAGCGCGTCCACCTCGCTTCGTGTAATCTGCAGATAACGAACATAGTGTTCCAACCGATCAATCTGGTGAACCGCCATTCTGCGCTCCACGCGGCGAATCATCGTATTTCGTTTGTACTGAGAAAAGTCGTGGCCCGTCTGGGATCGTAGCAATCGAAAGATCGCGTCCAATGCATCTGCCGATTGCGGAGTCTGTGTCGCAATCGTCAGCGGAGAAGCCACAAACGCGTGCGAAACGTAGGCCAGAAGTTGTGCGGGCATGTCGTTTGCAGCCAGCACAAAATCCACCACGCCGGTGGCAATAGCGTTGCGCGGCATGCCATCGTACTCGGCGGATTCGGGCAACTGCACCATCACCATACCGCCCTCGCCTTTCACCGCCCGCAGTCCCAGAGTACCGTCGCTACCAGTGCCAGAAAGCACTATGCAAATGGCCCGTTCATGCTGATCTTGGGCCAGCGAACGAAAGAAAAAATCAATCGGCAAACGGATGCCGCGGGTCACCGTCGATTCCAATAATTGTAGGGCACCATTGACCAGCGCCATATCGCGATTGGGTGGAATAATGTAAGCGCAATTCGGCTTCACAACCATTCCGTGCTCAACCTCAAAAACTTCCATCCGGGTATACCGTCGAATCAATTCGGAAAGAATGCTCTTGTGATCTCGAGCCAGATGCTGCACTAAAACAAAGGCCATGCCCGGATCATTATCGGCAGGCATGGTAGAGAAAAACGCTTCGAACGCCGCCAGTCCCCCAGCCGATGCACCAATGCCCACAATCGGGAATCCCACACGATGCGCATCAGTCGGTGGCTCCGTCGAATGGGGATCAACCAGTTCGACGGGTGCCCCCGCGATGAGCTTTGTTTCTTCCATATTCGTGTCTCCCTGGTTTCCATTGAAACACCGGATGTTGCATCCTGGAAATTGAGCCGGTCGGCAGTACAATTATACTGCACAGGCATAGCCAACGCTGTCATCTTGCCCGATTGTTGAGTTCCGATCATTGGTCAATAATTGGTTCAAAACTATAAGAAAGTTTTCGGATTGTGTTAGCATCCGTTCAAGATGCAAAGAGATTTCCCTGTGGTTTGCGTGGGTGGTTCGGCTGGTGGTCTGGACGCATATATCCGGCTATTGCAACATCTTCCATCCAATATGGGCGTTGCCATCGTCATTGTCAATCACGTAAGAACATTCGCCACCAAGCTCCATGAGATTCTTCCGGGCTACACAGATATGCCCGTGGAACTGATCTCTGAAAAATTACTCATTCGCCCGAACCACGTGTTCATCATTCCAGAACAACGTGATTTACATATTTTTGATGGTGAGTTCCGCCTGGAACCCATCTCAAAACCTGTGGGATGGCCGGACGTGATTACGATTTTTCTGCGTTCTCTCACCCAGAATTGGGATGGCAAGCTTATCGCCGTCATCGTCTCTGGTTATGACGGTGACGGGGCAGCGGCCCTGTGTGGCATAAAAGAAGTCGGGGGCATTACCATCGCCCAAAAGCTCGATACAGCCTGGCAGCCCGATATGCCGGAAAGCGCAATAGCCAGCGGATGTATAGATTTTGTCCTGTCGCCGGAAGACATTGCCAAAGAAATTGTGCGGATTGCGCGGACCGAATCCATGTCTAAGTAATTCATCAATGCCGACGTGGTTGCCTCACTTCGCTTCGCCACTGCCTTCCACAACCGTGATAATTCGGTTCACCTCAACTCCACTAAGCCGATCCACAATCCCACTCGGCCACCAAATCTCAATATCCGCCGTCTTCGCCGCTGCTAATCCAAAATGAACCCGCAAGTCACTCTGCGATAAATAGCTGCCGCCACTGCGCACTTCATCCATCTGCCGATGTGCCCCGCCGCTTCCTGAAGTTGTGCAAATCACCCGAGTGCCAATGCCAGAGCGGTTTGATTTTGTACCAATCACTTTGATCTTCACCCAGTTATTTCCCGACTTCGAATCGCACCGTAGCAATTGCGGAACATCGTTGATGCAGTTCACCAGCACATCCAAGTCGCCATCGTTATCGAAATCGCCGATTGCCATGCCCCTTCCGGTAACTTTTTCAGTGACACCGGGCCCAAGCTGATCGGAGACTTCCTCAAAACGACCGTTCCCCAAATTCCGATACGCCACCTTGCGTTGTCGATATCCAGACTCCACCGCACTATCGCCCACCTCGGGATAAACATGGCCGTTGCACAGCATAATATCAGCCCAGCCATCGTTATCGAAATCTAGAAACGATGCACCCCAACCCAGAAACCTTGTCACCTTACCCAGCCCGGCCTGAAATGTCTGGTCATCAAAAGTGCCTCCGCCCACACCCCGGTAAAGGCTGGAAGTATCCCCGGCGAAGTTGGTTTTCACAATATCGAAATTGCCATCACAATCATAATCGGCAACCGAAACACCCATGCCAGCTTGCGGCTTTCCATCCGGTGAATAGGCCACTCCCGCTTCAATCGCCACCTCTTTGAAAGTACCGTCATGATTATTTTTGTACAGTGCCGCCGATGTGGAATCGTTGGCAACGTAAATATCGGGCCAACCATCGTTGTCGAAATCGGACACAATCACGCCTAACCCATACGTGCCCGCCGTGTTCAATATCCCTGCTGATTCGGAAACATCGGTGAACGTGCCATTGCCCTGATTGTGGAACAGAATGTTCTTCCCACCTTTCAACCCCGGCGGTCCGCAAGCCACCAGCAGCCCTTTGTATTTACATGGTCCAGATTCCGGAAGCGGTGCAGTTTTCGGATCGAAATCAATGTAGTTGGCCACGAACAAATCCAGAAATCCATCTTTGTTGTAGTCCACAAAAGCGCAACCAGTGTTGTGTCGCTTCAAGCCATTTTTAGTCCGCGTTGTAACACCGGCCTTATCCGCTACATCTACAAACTTTCCGTTGCCTAAGTTCTTCCAAAGCGAACAATCGCCCCAGTAAGTAACAAACAAATCGTCCAGCCCATCGTTGTTGTAATCGCCGACGCAACAACCAGATCCCCAACCCGTGCGAGCAATTCCGGCAGCAATAGTGACGTCTGTAAAAGTCCCGTCACGATTGTTTTTATAGAGCCTGCTTACCGGTGCCGCACCTGTGGGCCATTTGGTTTCCAACCGCGTTCCATTCACCAGAAAAATGTCTAGCCATCCATCGTGATCGTAATCAAAGAACGCCGCCCCACATCCGGTTGTTTCCAGCAGAAATTTATTTCGATTCTCACTACCGTAAATCGTCTTCTCTTTTAACCCCGCCTGCTTCGCTACATTAATGAACTGAACGCCCAATGGCAGCCCTGTCAACAACTGGTCCAATGAGAATACAGCAGCAGTGCGACTTACGGATCGAATAAAAGTACGGCGATTCAACGGCATGGTTCAAATTCTCTCCTGATCAAGTTGGAACACTACCGAAGCTTAGGAATCGTACGCGTTGCCGGACCCATCGTTCCCAGTCGCTTGGCCTGTTCCATCTCCAGCTTCTTTTTCACTTCAGCACCTTGTGCAAACAGTTTCCTGGCACCCTCCAAATCGGATTGGGATTGCCGAATTTGAGCCAAAGTATTGTACGGCCCTGGCGTGTTCGGGTTCAGTCGAATAGCTTCTTCCAAAGCCTTTACGGCCTCCGCCGCATCGCCTTTCTGCTTTAACGCCGTCCCTAACATGTAGTAGGCATCTCCATAATCGGGCTTCAACCGAATGGCGTTGCGCATGGCATCCACCGTTTCCACAAACTCGCCATTCTGCCAACAGGTAATGCCCAGTGTGTAGTAGGCCTCGGCCATATCTGGATTCAAACGCAGTGCTTCATGAAACTCTTTTTTGGCTTCTTCAATTCGATCCTGTTGCTTCAAAGCCAAACCCAAGTCGTAGCGGATCACAGCTTGATCGGGATACAAATTCCGCAACCGTTCAAACTCAGTTGCCGCCTTTGGATAATCCCCACGTTGCAGTTCCACGTAAGCCAAATTGATCTGGGCTGAAATTTCCTTTGGGTCTTGTTTTAAGATGGCCTTAAATTGGACGATCCCATCCTCAGGCCAGCCATTGTCCACTAAAAATAGCCCCAGGCTGTTGCGAAACTCTGTCGACGTTGGTTGCAGCGTAACTGCTTTTTGAAGTGCTTGCCTCGCCGCCATTCTGTTGTTGCTTTTTTGTTCCGCCAAACCGATCTGGTTCCACGCATCCGCACGGTTGGGACCATATTTCACAGCCTCCCGAAGTTCCACCAGCGCTTCTTCATTATGGCCAACGTCATATAGCATGGACCCTAGCCGCAGTCGATATTCAGCATTGCGGCTATCCAGTTTTACAGCAGTTTGAGCGGCTGCAATCGCCCGATCCGGATTCTGTTCCAGCCAGGCGGCGACGGCCAAATGGAAGTGAGCAGGGGCATAAGCTTTGTCCACAGAAATGGCTTGCTCAAAATGGGGAATCGCCTGGCTCCTGTTTCCTTCCACAGCCAACAGAAATCCGATTTCATCTTGAATCTGCGCAGACAGTGGCTTCAGCTTGGCCGCTTGCTGAAAAGCAGCAAGAGCTCCCTTGGCATCGCCAGTTGCCTTTAATGCGTTGCCCTGCGCAATCCAACTATCAGCGGTTTGGCTAAAAGCGGTTGTGACTGCCACCACAAAGCAGAGGAGTTTTATCACCTAAGCCATTATGATCCATCCTACCCATTACAAACTGTTCATTTTTGCAGCTCCATCATCATGGTGCACGAACGAATATTCAATACCGAGCCGCGACCGCGAGGGAGTCGGTGAGCTGTCCCGCGGTCACGGCTCGGACTGGCGTGCCACTGCGTTCGGAATTCGCGACCCGGTTATGCTACATTGGTTCGGTTTACGATCATACTGAGCTAGCCTGCCCATGTCTTTACAGATATTTCTGGAAGGACGCTTTTACGGAATGGAACGTTATCTTTCCGAAGCGCCTGATTCCGCTGATTCCAGTCTCGAAACGCGCGCCCTATGGCTAAGTCTGGCCAGTGAGATTCTTCCTCGTGCCCTACTCAAAGAATTGGGTCTTGCCCCAATTCTATTGGGATTTTCCAGTGCAGGCTATTTCTTATTAGTACTTCCGGAAGAAACCCGTCAGGCCGCTGAACAGTTTCTTATCCAAGCGAGTACGGCGATAGTAAACGCCTCTGCTGGACAGTTGCGATTGCATTGGGCAGCCACTGAAAACCTGGGCGAATGGGCTAACGTCCGCAAGCGTCTGGAAGATGAGTTGGCCAAAAAAGCCAACACCCCATTGGCCACCGAAGGCCTGGCTTATTTTACAACTGCATTTACAACTACACCCGAATCAAAGGCTGCCGAAAAGCTGTTGATTCCCAATTGGCTGCACACCATGCGATCTTCGAAGACCGTTGGTTGGAGCCCGGAACATCCAGCAGCTATCCTGCCCAGCGGTGGTAAACATGAATGGCCGCTGGCCGATTCTCCTGACACGTTACCCCTGGCTCGTCATGCTGCCCCTAGTGATGACCAGCAGTCGTTTGCCTCCACCAGAGTTTTTGCCAAACGCGCCGAAGGGTCGCGCACTTGGGGCGTGCTGCGCGGTAACGTCGATAATTTTCTGGCCCGTCTGGAAAGCGCCAATTCCATTGAAGACTACATCCGCATCTCTGTAGTGTTCAAGCAATTCTTTGCCGGTGAATTGGAAGTGGCCTGTTCGCTCCCCGAATTCTGGCAGAAGACGACCATTCTTTTTACCGGTGGCGATGAGTTCGCTGTATGTGGCAGTTGGGATGCCCTGATCGGCCTGGCCCGTGAAATTGAACGACTCTTTGAACGCTTCACATCAGAGACGTTGGCCGATTTCCCTGGACCCGAAGCCAAAAGCATTACCATGGCTTTAGCTCTGGGACGGCAGGGCGATTCCCTTGGTGAAGTGTATCGGGAAGCTGGGCGCAAGCTGGATGCCGCTAAGACCATGGGCAAAGGTCGCTTCCAATTATTCGGCCGCTCAGTAGAATGGAAGGAATTGACAGAAGCTTCAGACCTTGCCGGTCGCATGACCAAAATCGTTTCGGACTACCGCTGTTCACCAGCGTTTCTGGATGAACTGGCAGGCTTTTATCGTGAGAGCCTACTGGAAGAAGCTGGTGGTGGTGTAGTCATGCGCAAGAAGGAAAAACGGTTCGACAAGCCTTGGCGTTTTTATCGCCGATTGAATTCTGTGTTGGAACCAGCGGCATTGTTGAATCCCCAGCGCATGCGCGAATTTGATCGCCGCAAAACAAGTTTAATTGAGGAATTGATTTCCCGCAGTTCGGCTGGAAGACGGCTTCGGCCCTCAGGGCGTGTTGCTCTGGAATGGGCTCGCCTAACAGTCGGTAGAACCAGCTAGGGGAAGGAGAGTTACTTATGTCAGAGGAAATTCAAACCAGCGAAACACCTGTGCCAGCGCCAGTGGAAGTGACAGAGCCGGTGCCAGTGCCGGTAATTGAGCAATCGGTAGCGACAACGCCGGAACAGGCCGCTCCTGCGCCGAAACGTGAACCCAGGCCACCGGGAGCGAATTCCGGCGGAGCTCGACCTCCACGTGAGAATCAACCCCGTGAGAATCAACCTCCTCGGCAAGGAGCTCAGCCACCTCGGCCCCCGCGTGAAAATCGAACAGGCGCACCTGCTGGCGGTGGACGTCCGGAACGTGGCGATCGTCCCAGTCATCAAGGTGATCGATCAGATCGCGGTGGTGGTGGAGATCGTGGCGGTGGAGATCGTGGAAGGTTTGAACAGCGTCGTCCTGATTTCGGTTTCAACATGGAAATCGAATTGGAAAAGCTGGTGGCCGATAGCCTCTATCTGGATAATCAGGCGCACATTGTGGCTGCCCGCATGCGCGATATGGATTCCGCCACCAAAAGCCATTTGCGCCGTTTTTACAATGCCGTACGTCGCGCTTGTCGTGCTCCCGAAACGGAACGCCAGCATGAATTCGTAATGTTGCGCGCGCGGCTGGCCTACACCATTGCACGGCACTCCTTGCGCAGCCTGGATAGTTTGGAAAAACTGTTATTGCAGGTCACCCGCAAGAATGAAGCCAAGGGTTACGAACGGTTTAAAGACCTATTTGAAGCCATCATTGCGTATAACGAATAAGGAAATTATCGAATGAGCGCACATACCGCCCAAACACGGCTACAACTGATCGGCAAATTGATCCTTGAAGCAAACGTCGAATGCCTCACCGGTTTACACATCGGAGCAGGGAAAGGATCGCTTGAAATCGGCGGTGCCGATAATCCTGTAGTAAAGGATGCTTTTGGTAGACCCTATATTCCTGGCAGTTCCTTACGCGGCAAATTGCGCAGCTTGCTGGAACAATCCAGCGGCTTGCTGAAGCCTGCCGATTTGGTTTATCTTTCTCGCCGTAAAGGCCAGGAAGTTCGCATTCATCAAAGCAATGAACCAGGCGACGATATCTGCTTGCTGTTTGGCCGCAATCCAGGACGTATGGAACGTGTGGAAGGGGAAGCGTTCGATAGCAGCACTGCCACTCCGGCGCGTTTGACTGTATCCGACGCACCGTTAGACATGGCCAGCATCACCCAACAGATGCGTGAAAATCTGGATGATGAACTCACTGAAGTGAAGAACGAAAATGCCATTGATCGCATTACTTCACAAGCCAATCCCCGGACCTTGGAACGTGTCCCCGCCGGTGCCCGATTCCAATTGCGCATTGTGCTGGATATTCTTTGTGAAGAAGATAAGCCCTTGGTGGCGCGCTTGCTTGAAGGCTTGCGATTGTTAGAAGATGATGCCCTGGGTGGCGGCGGATCTCGCGGCAATGGGCGCATTCGTCTCACAGGCGCACGTCTGGTGTGGCGCGGTCGTGCTTACTATGCCAGCGGAGCTCAGGAAACCGAACTGGCTTCCAGTGCAGATTTGGCCGCATTGCAGCCTTTGGTGATGGGTGAGGATTTCCTTTCGAAGCTGAGCGAGTAACCAATGAACTCGACCAAAGCCCTGCTAGTGCGCTGGAAGCCGACGGCTCCCTGGCGCATTGGGGATGATTCCGGATCGCGCGAATTTTCTGGCGGCGTGCTGCATTCAGACACGCTGTACGCCGCTGTTTGCTCCGCCATGTTGTCGTTCGGCTGGCTTCCAGAATGGCTGGATGCCACGGCTCAAGCCAGCGTCCCAGCAGCCGTATTCACTTCCGCTTTCCCCTGGCACGGCGATCAGTTATACTTCCCTGCCCCAGTTCCGCTGTGGCCCCCAAAGGGCGCAGGCAGGCGAGTTCGTTCTGCAACATTTATTCCTTCCGGCGTTCTGAAAAATCTGTTGTCAGGGCTTGCCGTAGAAGAATCGAAATGGGTTCCCGATGCCGTTAGCGGCTGCCTGTTACTGGCCGATCGTGCCCATCGTGGTGGACCGTTTCGCCACTCGCTAAGGACTCGCGGCAGTGTGGATCGGCTTACCAATACGGTTGGTCAAGTGAATAAAATTGGGGCGATTGAATTTTCAGACCAAGCCGGACTTTGGAATGCCGTCACTTTTCGCGATGAAGAAGCTCGTCAGAATTGGAGAACACGAATTGTGGCCTGTCTTCGCTATTTGGCCGATACCGGCCTGGGCGGAAACCGTTCCTGCGGTTGGGGACGTTCCGCTGCACCGGGCTTTGATGATCGTCATGTAGAATCATTGATCTGGCCGGAAGCTCCCACCCTGGAAGGTGCCAAAGCCTGGCTGAATCTTAGCCTGTTCCACCCCGCAGCCAGCGATTCGATTGATTGGTCACGAGGAGGCTACAAGCTGCTTCAACGTGGCGGTCGCATTGAAAGCAGCGAACAATGGGGCGTTCAGAAGAATTCCGTAGCCATGATCGCCGAAGGTTCAGTGATGGTGGCCAGCGCGAAACCAGTAGGATCAGCCCCCGACGCAGCACCATCGGGCTTTCCCCATCCAGTGTATAAAAACGGTTTTGCGGTGACCATTGAAATTCCCTGGAGGGCCAACGCATGAAATATCGCGTTACTGCCCTGACCCCCTTGCTGGTTGGCAATGGAGAAAAGCTGTCGCCAATCGACTACATGGTTTACAAAGACCAGGTTAGCGTTCTGGATCAAAACCGAATTTTTCGATTGCTGGCTAAAGGTCCAAGATTAGAAGGCTACCTGACGCAATTACGCCGGGCCGATAAACTCGATTTCGCCAGTTGGGGCGGATTTGCGCAGAATTTTGCATCGCATCGCATTCCCTTTGAACATCCTTCTGCCGCCGAAGCTTGGGCTCAGGCTCGCGTTGCCGATCTTTTTATCCCCACTTTTAATGCTGGACCGCACGGCCCCTACCTTCCTGGCAGCGCTCTCAAAGGGGCATTGCGCACAGGGTACGTCTTCACCCATGCTGGTCCTCAAATGTTGGAACATGCCGCAACAAAGCTGACCCAGGATCGTCCCAATCTGCGCCGTTTAGCGGATGAGACGGAACATCGCACCGCAGGCAACGGCCCGGTAAGCCGCATGCGTCCCATCGCCATTGCCGATTCCTCACCTGCATCACGCGACCGATTCAAAGTTTACCTGGTCCGCACCGCCAAGCTGGAAGAACGGAGTGGCAAATTTACGGTGGCTTACAAGCCCACCCCTATATTTGCCGAGATGGCTTCGCCCGGAACCCAGTTTGAAGGACAGTTCAGCGGCCATCAGGAAAGATTTTCAGATCCAGAAGTGCTGCGGGCCTTGCATTGGAAAGAACCAGTTAACTTCGCCACGCTGGCCAAGGCCGCCAACAAGTTCTCCGCTCAGTTGTTGGGAACGGAAAGCCTTTACGCGAATCGCGCCGGTTTGTCCGGTTTGACTCAAAGCATCGGCAGCGTACTCCAGGAACTTGCCGCTTGTGCGGGGTCGGATTGCTGTATTTTGCCACTCGGATGGGGCGGTGGCTTTCTGACGAAATCAGCTTTTGGGAATACCGAATCGAATGACTATCGCAAGATTCTTCGGGCCATTCCATTTTTTGAACAAACCATTCAGACCGGGCTTCCCTTCCCCAAAACTCGAAAAATCGTCCATTCAAATGGACAACCTGCCGCGCTGCCCGGCTGGATAAAGTTAGAGATCAGTTAATGAATGCCCCGACTCTAACCGATGAGAGATATAGGACTACCGTAACAACGTGGTAATATTAGCAATGATAGAGTTGAACCACAACTCAAAATCCCAGGCCGCAAAGAGCCACTATGTATAATGCTTACTTCGGTTTTCAAGAAAACCCATTTAGCCTCAGCCCAGACCCCGCATTTCTATATCGCAGTGCACAGCACGAAGAAGCCTTGGCGAACCTTATTTATGGGGTTCAAAGCAGAAAGGGCTTTATTGTCCTCACTGGCGAGGTAGGAACCGGCAAGACCACTCTTCTCGAATGCTTGCGTGAGTATTTGGAAACCCAATACTTTGAGTTCGCATTCCTGTTTAATTCGCGAATCACTGCCGACCAGTTCTTTGAAATGGTGGCTTACGATTTTAATCTTCCCGTTCAGCGAACCTCAAAAACGGAAGTGCTGTTTGCCCTGAACAGCTTATTGGTAGCCCAGACCAATGATGGTCGAACCACAGTTCTCATTGTGGATGAAGCGCATAACCTGGAATGGGATGTTCTGGAAGAAATCCGCCTTTTAGGAAATCTGGAAAATCGCAATGGAAAGCTGTTGCAAATTGTTCTGGCCGGTCAACCAGAGTTTGACCGCAAGCTGGATTCGCCCAATTTACGGCAATTGAAACAGCGCATTGTCCTGCGAACCACGCTAGTGCCGTTCAGCCAGGCCGATACGCAAGAGTACATTGAATTCCGGCTGGCCAAAGCTGGCATGTCCAACCAAACTATTTTCCCGGCATCAGTCATTGCTGAAGTCCATTTACGAGCTCAGGGAATTCCTCGCGTCATCAATGGCGTTTGTGACAATTTGCTGCTCACCATGTTCGCCATGGAATCAAAAGTGGCAACTGTGGAAATGGTCGATGAAGTGACCACCGACATGCGCCTGGATTGGCCCTCGCGTCGCAAAATGCGTTCCCAACCCACCGGTATGGAACAGCCGACCTTCGGTCGCGGCGATTAAGTTCTTCACCCTCTTCCGCGGAATCGGTCCATTTCACGACGATTCCGTTTCGATGGTTTACCCTCAGCAAATGTTCCGAAATTCCCTAACGCCTTTTGCTCTTGTGCAACTTTAAGGCGCAATTCCCGGCTGGCCTCAGTCTCACGATAAAGCGTCTGGGCCACCGCCGCCGGACCGCGCATTTCACTCAGCCCCAGCACCTCCACTTGAAATTCGCCGCCTTCGTTTTTCACACGGACCAAGTCACCCGTTCGCACATCGCGCGCTGCCTTGGCTTGTTGCCCATTGGAATCAACCCTCCCCAAATCACACGCATGTCCAGCCAGCGTGCGCGTCTTAAAGAATCGTGCAGCCCATAGCCACTTGTCCATTCTCACCGAAGTCATACCGTAATAATAGCAACGTCCGAATCTGGCTAGTCACCATCCGGAATTCCAGCTATCCTCAATCATGTACCGCGATACCGAAGCCTGCTTCCAAGCCCTTGCCGCTCACGATCGTCGCTTTGATGGCAAATTTTTCACCGCCGTAATCACCACCGGAATCTACTGCCGACCCATCTGTCCAGCACGCCCCCCACTTCGCAAAAATATCCGCTTCTATCCCTGCGCTGCCGCCGCAGAATCCAATGGATTCCGCCCTTGCAAACGCTGCCGACCCGATACCGCTCCTGGCTCCCCAGCCTGGGTAGGGACTTCAGCCACCGTCCGACGCGCCTTGCGTTTAATTGCCGAGGGCAGACTTTCAGTGGATAAACTGGGCGTTGGCGACCGACATTTACGTCGCCTGTTTCAGGAAGAACTGGGAGCTTCGCCACAAGCAATTGCCCACGTGGAACGGTTGCATTTTGCCCGCAAACTGATTGAGGAAACCACGCTGCCGCTGGGTGAAATCGCCTTCCATGCGGGATTCAAAAGCATTCGCCGCTTTAACGATGCCCTGAAATCTGCCCTCGGAAAGTCGCCTAGAGAACTGCGCAAATCGCGCAAGGCCATCTTTGATGATCATTGGCTTACGCTCCGGCTCCCATATGCGGAACCATACTCCTGGGCTGGTGTCATCCGCTTTCTAACACCACGGGCCATTGCCGGAGTGGAAACCATTGAGCCCGATTGCTACCGTCGCAACTTTCCTACCAAGGAGGGGCATGGCACTTTGGAAGTGCGGCATCTTCCAGAAAAACGATCTATCGAATTGCGTTTAACCCGCGTGGAACCTGCTGCCTTACAAGCGGTGGTGACCAAAGTCCGTCGCTTGTTTGACCTCGACGCCGAACCTCTGCTGATCGCCGCCGATCTTGGTAAAGACCCGGTGCTAGGCCCACTGCTAGCCAAGCATCCTGGTCTGCGCGTGCCTGGAGCTTTTGACGAATTCGAGTTGGCCATCCGGGCCATTTTGGGGCAACAGGTAACCGTTGCCGGGGCCAGTACACTTACTGGAAGATTGGCCGCCAAGTGGGGCAAGCCCGGCTTGTTCCCGGAACCATCCGTGTTGGTGGATGCCGACCTTGCCTCCATCGGGCTGCCGTTAAAGCGTGCCGAGACGTTGCGCGCCATCGCCCAGCAATTTGCCGATCATCCTGACTTTCTCAGTGAGACGCTGAACCTGGAACATGCTGTGGAAACGTTGGTAGCGTTGCCTGGCATCGGTCCCTGGACGGGTCATTACATTGCCATGCGCGCACTGGGCGAACCCGACGCGTTCCCAGCCAGCGATCTGGCACTAATGAAAGCTATGGATATGAAAGATCCGAAAAAGTTGGAACAACATGCCGAATCATGGCGTCCCTGGCGCGCCTATGCCGCCATGCACCTGTGGATGAAAGGAGCCTCAATATGAAAGCAATCACCGTTGCTGAAATGGAAACTCCCATTGGTTCGTTGCGAGTCGCCGCAACTGCCGATGGAATTTGCGCTGTGGATTTTGTGGACCGCTGGGACATAGTGCATCAAAAATTGGAGAAACGCTTTGGACCAGTGGAAGAAACTTCCCACGGAGAAACCTATGGATTGGTGGACCGCCTGAAGCACTATTTTGCAGGTACGGCCGATGACTTCAACGGCCTTCCGTTCGATTCCGGCGGTACGCAATTCCAACAAACCGTCTGGCACGCCTTGCGCGAAATCAAACGCGGAGAAACCTGGAGCTATGGGCAGTTGGCGGCACACATCGGCAACCCCAAAGCCGTGCGAGCGGTAGGTTCAACCAACGCCCGCAACCCGCTGGCGATTGTGGTTCCGTGTCATCGAGTGATTGGCGGCGGCGGGGAATTGCGAGGCTATGCGGGTGGCTTGCATCGCAAGGAATGGCTGCTGAACCTGGAAAGTGTACGCTAGTCCGAACGCACTGGTGTACCTAACCGAGCCGTGACCGCGAGGGAGCGGTGTTTGAGATGGGTGTCCATGCACCCCACTGGAAAACCCATTGAGCCAGTGACACCTTGTTAAACTACAAGGATAAATGTCCATTCAAAGCCTATTTTCACTGTCTGGCAAGACGGCCCTCATCGCCGGAGCCAGCCGCGGTATCGGATTAGCGATCGCCAAAGAAATTGCCGCCGCTGGAGCGACTACTATTCTGGCCGCCCGTTCTTTAGACAAGCTGAAAGAAGAAGCATCTGCGCTGCAAGCACAAGGCTATCAAGCCACGTCGCACCAGTTAGACGTGGCCGACCCCGCTTCTATTGAAGCTCTCTCAAAGGAGCTGCGCGGCAAAGTTGATATTCTGATCAATGTTTCCGGAACCAATGTTCGCAAGCATATGGCGCAGTATTCGAAGGAAGAATACAACCGCATTATGACCACAAATCTGCACGGGTTGTTTGAACTGACGCAGCAGATTGGTCAAGGGATGGTGGAGAGCGGCAAAGGTGGCAAAATCATCAATATCGGCAGTCTTACATCGGGGCATGGCTTGCCTTACCTGACTGTTTATGCCATGACGAAATCGGGCATCGCTGGTATGACACGGGCGTTGGCTGCGGAATGGGGTCGTCATAACATTCAGGTGAATTGCATTGCCCCAGGCTTTATTGTTACCGACCTGAATCGGGAAATGTGGAAAGCTGGGCATATGAAGGATTGGCTACAAGGTACGCAATCGAACCCACGGTTGGGAACCCCTGAGGATCTTGCTGGACTGGCCGTATTCCTGAGTTCGCCGGCTGCCGATTACATCACCGGGCAAACCATTTATTGCGATGGAGGATATTCCACCACCGCGCAATGGCCCTTTGAACCATAATGTTCAACCGCCGGTTATTTACTCTGTGCGCGATAAGCGCTGGTGCCTGGGGTCAGCAAGCACCGGTCGACTTCGTTTGCCCCATGGACCCTGACGTACGTTCCAAAGGTCCGGGCAAGTGCCCCCGTTGCGGCATGAAGCTTGAGGCTGGTTTACCGGAACCGGTGGAATATCCCGTGAAGTTCTGGTTTGAACCAACCGTTCCCCGCCCTGGTATGGCCGCGCAACTTCATTTGGAAGTGGTCGATCCTTTGAAGAAAAAGCGTGTTCGGGAATTTGAAGAAATTCACGAAAAACTATTTCATCTATTCGCCATCAGTAGCGACCTTAACTCCTTCGCCCATGTCCATCCGCTGTTGAATGCCGATGGAACTTTCACGCTGACCCACACGTTCACACAACCCGGTGAATATCGAATGCTGGCCGATTTTTACCCCAAGGGTGGGACGCCACAATTAGTATCGCGAACCTTCTTCATCGCCGGTGAGCGCAAGCCTGCGCCGAAACTGTTGGTGGATATGAAACCTAAGGAAGGCGAAAATCTGCAAGTGGAACTGGTGACGGAACCGCCCCAGCCAATTGCCGGGAAAAAAACTCTGCTCTTTTTTCGCATCAGTCCGCATCAGGGATTGCAGCCATATTTGGGTGCCTGGGGACATTTACTGGCCGCTAGTGGCGATTTGATTGACCTGATGCATGGGCATCCAGAGTTCCCCGAAGCTGGTCCGCAAATTCAATTCAACGTGATTTTCCCAAGGGCTGGGGTGCACCGCGTTTGGGTGCAATTTCAGAGTTTGCAGGTGGTGAACACGGTGGCTTTTAATGTGCAGGTAGTGGACTTACGATGAGGGTGAACGTTACGGCTTCGGCTGGTTCCGTTTCAAAAAGCGTTCCGGCCGGCAAAAGCAAAGCATTCTGATACACCAACGTGATTCGCTTGCCTGTCTTGTTGGGCAATAACCAAGCCAGCGGTTCCACAGATCCATTGGGCAACACTGCGCGTACTTTCAATTGACGATCTTGAGGGGTTACTTGAATCGCGGTGATGCGCGAAGCCTGCAAAATGCGGAATCCGTTACGAAGAGTGATGGGTCGGCCTTTAGGAATTGGTGCATCTGGCAGCGATTCGGCGTGGCCGTGCGATGGCAAATACTGCGGCTCCCCTTCAGGAGCTCCGCCTTCTACCCAATTCGCCAGATTGGAAATTTCCTGTCCGGATAGTGCCAGTTCGTGCTGAAAATTTCCATAGCCTTGCACGGCGGGCCAAGGCGGCATACGACGAGCCAGCACTTCTTCACGAATGGCTACAGCCCAGGGGCGAGTTTCTTCATAGGTGGCCAGACTCATGGGCGCGGAACCTCCTTCGCGATGGCAGGATGCGCAACGCTTTCGGACGATGCGGGAGATTTCCCGGGTCCAGGTAAGTTTTGTGGTGATTACGTCGTGGGCGAAGGTGGGCGTGACCGATAAGAAGAGGATGATCCCAAGCAACACTATTTGTTTCTGTGAACGTTTGGGCATCGGATCTTATCTTATGGTAATGAATTCTTCACAGAATTGCTAAAGGTCAGCAACCGTAGGACGATAAGAGCAACAGGGAAATGAAACCCACTATATGCGAATAGACGACGCCAATTTGAAGAACATAGCCAACCAACCGGTGAAAGGCAAAGAACCGAATCGCGTTGAAACGGGCTACGGAAAAATCCGCGACGGTTCCACCGATCCTGCATCGGGGGCTACCGATACAACTACGTTATCCAGTTTGAGCTCAGCAATTAACGCCCAAAGCGAAGATTCTCCAGAGCGAACGGCTAAGTTAGAAAAGCTGGCAAAGGAAGTGGAATCGGGTCGCTACAAGCCCGATAGCAAAGCCACCAGCAAAAAACTGATTGAAGACGCTTTATCGCAAGGACCGGCGGACGTTACGCCGTCAGAGTAAGCATGCAAAAGCACATCAATTTGGCCAGTAAAGCAAGAGAACATCTTGCCGCGAACATGCCTTGGGAGGCTGCTGCGGTGCTGGAAGAACTGGCCACGCAGATGTCGGAATTACCGCTAGCTAGCAAGAACTTAATGCTGTCGGAACTGGCTGCACTACAATTGCTGGTCGGGCAAGGTTTGGATTTGAGTGGTAAATGGCGGGAACGGGTGGCACCGACAGGCTCAGCTTACGACGCGGCTGGAACGTTTCTGAAGTATGGAGCGGAACCGGGGGGACAATTGCCTCCTGGGTTAACGGCATAGAGGCAGTATACCGACATGAGTCTAACAACAGCATTATATGCAGCAACGGGGGCAATGCGAGTTTTTGAGCGAAGCTTGGAAGCGGCGCAAACCAACGTCAGCAATGTGAACACGCCAGGCTACGCTCGGCAACGGCAGGAAATTGTATCGTTCCGCGATGGAATTGCCGCTGGGGATGTAATTTCCTCAAGAGATAAATACAACGAAGCCTCCGTCTGGGGACGACAAAATGGATTAGGCCGGGCCAACCAGCAAATTGAAACACTGGGTCAGGTGGAACAGGCTCTTCCGGTGGGTGAGAATTTAGGAGTCGCATCGTCATTAAGCAGCTTTTTCAGTTCGTTTACGCAGTTGGCAGTGGCTCCGAATTCCGTCACGGGACGGCAAGCGGTACTGGACAAGGCTCAGACCCTGGCCAGTGATTTCAATACAACGGCAAACCGTTTGGCCCGTTCGGCACAGGGTACGGAACAGGAAGTAAGTTCGGCGATTTCAAGAATCAACAGTACCTTAGCGGACATCGCCTCCTTTAATAAAGCAGTTAGGGTAGATGGCAGTATCACGCAAGATGGCGGGGTAGAATCGCGACTTTATAAATCGTTAGAAAATCTTTCTGAGTATGCAGATTTCAAGGCGTTGCAGCAAGACGATGGCTCAATTTCCGTATATTTGGGCGGTCAGACATTAGGTGTGATTGGGGACAAGGCGCTGTCGATTAGTTCTGTGGTGGTGAACAATGAAGTTCAGGTTCAGGATTCCGGCGGTCAGGACATTACCGCCAATTTCCAGACCGGGCGTCTGGGTGCCTTGCTTGATTACCGCAATAAAAAGTACATTTCCTACTCCGGGGATTTGAACACGCTAGCCCAAACGGTTGCCGATAAAGTGAATGAAACTCTGGCCGCAGGAGTAGATTTGAACGGCGCTGCGCCAGTAAATAACTTGTTCAACTACAACCCAGCGGGTGGAACCGCGGCAACCCTTTCTGTAACGCAATTAGCACCAGAAGAGATTGCTGCGGCGCTGGCCACTGCGCCGGGGGGCAATGGAAATGCACTGAATCTTACAGACCTTGCCAAGCAGCCACAGATCAACGGCTATAACTTCACCCAGTTTTACGGCTCCATTGCCGCAAAAGTGGGCGGATCAGTAGCCGATGCGAAAGCCAACCAAAACACAGAAACGCAACTGTTGAGTCAAGCAAGAACCATTCGTCAGGACGCCTCCGGTGTTTCTTTGGATGAAGAGGCTGCTTATGTGTTGCAGGTGCAGCGAGGCTATCAGGCGGTATCGAAATTATTGACGGTAATTAGCAGCTTGACCGATACGGTATTAGGTCTCATTCGATGATTCAATATCTTGACACGGCAAATCAAAGGTTTCTCGCTGACATTCAACGGACGCAAAGACGTCAAAATGTTGCTGAAGAACAGATATCGAGCGGCCTCCGATTACGAGTTGCCTCCGATGACCCAGACCACGTGGACATTCTGTTAGCCACGCGGGCTGAACTTCAAAATTCAAGGCAGATCAGAAGCAACCTGGATCAGTATAAAACCGAAGTGGATACCGCTGAAACTACACTTCAAAGCGCCGTAAAAGCGCTGGAAAGGGTTCGAACCTTGGGTACCCAAGGGCTGAACGACGCTTCCCCAGCCAATCAACGGCCCACGTTAGCCAATGAAGTGGTAGCTGTTTTAGGACAATTGGTATCAACCAGCAGGGCATCGGTACAAGGTCGATATCTGTTTAGTGGCGACACGGACCAAGTAGCCCCTTACACCGTAGATCTTTCGCAGCCGAACGGGGTGGCACCCTATGCTGGGGCGGTTTCCAGCACACGGTTGGCGGAAAATCAGAACGGGGTACGCTTTCAAATTTCCCGCACGGCTGATCAAATTTTTGACAGCACCGTGCCCGGTAAAAGTGTCTTTGGGGCAGTCAACGCTTTACGACTCGCTTTGGCGAATAACGACACGCCGGGAATCCAAGCGGCACTCAGTGCGATCCAAACTGCAGCGGACCATCTGAACAACCAACTGGCTTTTTATGGAACTGCCCAAAATCAAATTTCAACGGCGATTGACGATGGTTCCAAGTTGGAACTGTCCTTGAAAGCCCAAATCAGTGAGATTCAAGATGCCGATTTACCCTCAGCCATTTTGGAATTAAACCAGACAAAAATCGGCTTGGCTGCAGCCTATCAGGCTCATGCGGCGTTGCCCAGAAAATCGCTTTTTGATTACCTGTTCGGCTAATTCTTTTTGGGAAGAGGCCCAATTTTAGTCTGACCCTTCACTGGCGGCCCGTAGGGATATGTATCGGGCGTGACGTGCACCCCAGTGGTGAACTTGAACGGGAACTGGCCACCGCTGGCGAAAGTCATTTCTACAAAATAAGCGGAGTATCCCTTAGCAGGTTTTTCTGGCTTAGCCAGCCAAACACCATCTTTCAGCATGGGCACTTCTTTGCTTTTATAAACCGGGCCCAAAGTTTCCAGACGGAAATCGCGAGCATCGGGATTGTTGGCCTGCCAAAGCTTTACAGCGGTGGGTTTATCCTTGCTAGTGACCCGTAAACTACCGTCTTTCTCCAGTTTCCAATCCAGATCTGGGCGGCGAGTCCCTTTAATCACCGATTCGTAAAAGGCAATGACAGATTCCCAGGCATCGGAGTTGCGCAACGAATGGTCGGCATTGGGTACGTACCGCAAATGCTTTTCGCCCTTCAATTGGCGGAAATAGAACTTCCAGGAATCGGGCAGAAAGAATTGATCTCCGGCGGCGTTCACCATGAACTTGGGCATGGTGAAGCGTTCCTTATAGGAAAATGGCTCGGTGATGGCCAGCAACTTTTTATATTTCGGATCGTTAGTACGATCCATAATGCCCTGTTCGTAGTAATCAAAAATAGAGGGCGCCCAGAATCCATAGGCCCGGTAATGATGGACAAACGAAGGCATCATGTTGAGTAAATCAATCACCAGCGGTGCGATAGCTACAACGCGTTTATCCACCGCGGCAGTGGTCCAAGTGGTCCAGCCGCGCTTTGATCCACCGGCCACTACGAATCTGTCGATTTTCACAGCACCGCCTTCGGCAGTAGCCAAATAGGCGGTTGCAGCATCCATGGCGCGCACCGCAGCCTTGGTCATGGGCAGCCGGGCAGGCCAGGTTTCGTCACCAGTCGCCATATATTTGTTCCAGGTGTAGGCGATAAAAGAATCTTCCACCCGCTGCTTCTTCTGCGGATCATCCAAAAACACCAGCGGCTGATTGGGAACCATTTTCACTTCAATGGTGACGGCACCTAAACTTTCGGCAATCTGCACCAGCCGAGGATCCATCGCCCCTGGAGTAGGCGACAGGTTGGACCCACCAGTTATAAACAGGAACGCAATGGAACTTGTGAGTTTGGCAGGACGGGCGATATTTACCCAATGGCGCCATTCCGTCCGATTGATTTCATCGGGCTTGCGCCAAGTCTGCGAGGTCATGTCCAGGATGGTCACGGTTGCCGTTTCCGTCTCGGTTTTCTTAACAACGGAGTACTTAAAAGAAGAGTCTGGGGCGGCAACGTAACGGTCCAGCGCAGTTTGCTTAGGAGCGGCGCTCACCAAGGAAACGGCTAAGAGAAGCAGAGAATATTTGCGAATCACTCGACTACTATAGACTGAAACGAAACATGTTCTCAACAAATCCTGCGATGGATTATTTTGTGGCCGAGGTGGCAAGGCAATCTTTGCAAGTGCCATACAACATCAAAGAGTAGTCACTCACTGAAAATTCAAATGGAGCCAAAGTTTGTGGAGCATCCAAATGCCCAGGAGCGTCGAACACTTTGCGGCAAGTCTCACATTGAAAATGGTGGTTCATGCTTTTGCCAGGTAGTTCGTAGCGCGGTGGTTCTCCAGGGAGGTCCACTTGGGCCAGAGCCCCATCTTCCAAAAGCGATTTTATTGTGCGGTAAACAGTTGCGATACCGAGGCCATCAACTTTTACGCTGGCCAACGCCAGGAGTTCCGGTGGGCTGAGTGGGCGGTCGTTCTCTTCGATTACTTCGCGTAGAGCTCTTCGTTGTTTTGTATTTCGATTCATGATTTCGCAAACTCATCCTTCGGCTGCCTAATGTTCACACTCCAGCCATTATAGGGGTCAGGCACATAGTCTAGCATGACAAAAACGGAACAAGCCCTGCAAAATTAGGGATTTATAAATATCTTCAAAGATCTTTACAATTCATTATTGACAAGCCAGGCACAGCGCTCATTTCTTATTACTAATTCTTTCTAATGAATCCAATGACTTAAGGACAACTGAAATATCACTTCTAGGCTTCGGTCCAGTTTTGCTCTTCCTGTTTTTTATGTTTCGACGGCTTGTCTTTTTTGAGTACGATCGCTTTGGTGGGCGGGGTATTCCCCAGAACCGCGCGCGAAACTCGCTTCACAAGGGTTTCTTTGTCCTGAGGAAGAATGATTTCAATTGATTTCTTTTTCACTTCGGCAACGTCCTTAATCTTATTGTAAATCCGTCTGTCAAATGCAGTGCGCGACGCTGGGCAAGCCGATCCCAACACCGGACACTTTCAGGTTTTCCAGATTACCGTGCTCAGAAAGCAACAGTATCGTTTACAATCACTTGGAGACAGCAATGAGATTGGTGCCTAGGTTGCCATTAAAATAGTCGGAGCAATCACCATGGACAAACCACGAGAAGGAGCAGGCCGCAAACGGCTTATAAAAAGAGCAGTGATTGGAACTTTCCTGGTTTCGATTGTGGGAGCAGGCATGTGGGGTGTGAATCGGTTGCCCCAAGCAGCCCAGTCTGTGGATTTCGCTACGGTATGGCCAGACACGGTGAAACGTGGCCCGATGATTCGTCAAGTACGCGGCTTGGGAACCCTGGTTCCGGAAGAAGTGCTGCTAATTCCAGCCAACACTGATGGCCGGGTTGAAAAAATAATCCTCAGGCCGGGCGCAACCGTGAAACCTGACACCATTTTACTCGTACTGAATAATCAGGAGTTGGAAAATGCCGCGTTCGCTGCGGAATGGCAAGTGAAGGAAGAAGAAGCGCGAATGAAAGATTTGAAGGTTCGTCTGGAAAGCCAGCATCTGGATCTTACCGCGTCCACCGCCAAGACGGGATCGGAATTGAATCAGGCGCGGTTGACAGCGGATCGCGATGCGGCACTGACCAAACTTGGATTGAAGGCGGACTTGGAATACCGGCTGACCAAGGCGAAGGCCGAGGAGTTGGAAGGACGGACGGAAATAGAAAAGAAGCGGCTGCTGATCAACCTGGACTCGATCAAAGCGCAATTGAATGCCGAAGAAGTTAAGATTGAAAACTTGCGGGCAGCTTATGAACTGAAGCGCAAACAGGTGGATCAATTAAAAGTTCGCGCAGGCGTTGCTGGTGTTCTGCAACAGTTGCCTGTTGAAGTTGGCCAGCGGGTGGCCCCCGGAGCGTTGCTGGCGAAAGTGGCCCAGCCTTGGAAGTTGAAAGCGGAATTAAAAATTGCGGAGACGCAGGCGAAAGACATTCAGGTAGGCCAGATAGCGTCTATTGACACGCGGAACGGGCTGATTGCAGGCACTGTTTCACGCATTGATCCGGCTTCTGCAAACGGAACCGTTACGATTGACGTCAAACTGACGGAAGCATTGCCGCAAGGCGCGCGGCCAGACCTGAGCGTGGATGGAACCATTGATATTGAAAGGATCGCCGACGCTTTGTTTATGGGTCGGCCAGTGTTTGGGCAGACCAACACTACGGTGAAAATGTTTAAGTTTGACCCGACTACCAAGGAAGCAATCCGCGTGCCGGTGAAGTTGGGAAGAAGTTCAGTTACCTCAATTGAGATCCTGGAAGGATTGAAATTGGGTGACCACGTTATTTTGTCTGACATGTCGCAATACGACAGTCAGGATCGCCTGAAGTTGAAGTAGATAGCCGAGTAAAAAGGAATTAAAAGATGAGCACTGCTGCACAACCCTTGTTGTCAATGGAAGGCGTTACCAAGGTCTTCCTGACCGATGAAGTGGAAACCCATGCCCTGGCGGGGATTCATTTGAGTATTGGCAAAGGCGAATACGTGTCGATTTCCGGACCCTCGGGTTGCGGCAAGTCCACCTTACTTGCCATTTTAGGGCTACTCGATTCGCCCAGTGGAGGGAAGTACATCCTCAACGGCAAGCCCGTTGAATCGCTAAAGATGAGCGACCGGGCAAGAATCCGCAATCGTGAGATTGGATTCATCTTTCAGGCATTCAACTTGATTGGCGATTTGACGGTCTACGAAAACGTGGAGTTGCCGCTCACGTATCGGGGCATGGGCGGAGCGGAACGCAAGAAGCGGGTGCAGGAGGCGCTGGAACGGGTGGGCATGTCGCACCGGGTGAAGCATTACCCATCACAGCTTTCAGGAGGTCAACAGCAGCGTGTGGCGGTGGCCCGGGCGTTAGGTGGCGATCCGGCAATTCTGTTGGCCGACGAACCTACCGGAAACCTGGATTCTGCCAATGGAGAGCAGGTGATGGATTTGTTGCGTGAACTGCATCGCGGTGGCGCAACAATTTGCATGGTGACGCACGATCCACGCTATGCCCGGTATGCAGACCGCACCGTTCGCTTATTTGACGGAAGGATTGTAGAAGACAAAGAAGTGGCCCACGGGGTTGCTCTGAGTTAAGATGATTCGGCTTCGAGGCGTTGAGAAATATTTCGAGCAGGGCATTACGCGTTCCTACGTTCTGCGCAGAGTAGATCTGGATATTGCGGAAGGCGAGTTTGTGTCCATCATGGGGCCATCCGGTGCCGGTAAGTCCACCTTGCTGCACGTCATTGGCATGCATGATATGTCGTGGGCAGGTGAGTATCATTTTTACGAACACGCAATTCACAAACTGAACAAGAAAGACCGGTCTGAAGTTTACAAGAAATACTTTGGGTTCGTTTTTCAAAGTTACCATCTGCTGGATTCGTTGACGGTTTACGAGAATCTGGATGTCCCGCTGGGCTATCGTAATATTCGCAAGCAGGAACGCGACGCTATGGTGTGCGACGTTTTGGATCGCTTCAACATTGTGGGTAAGAAAGATCTGTTCCCCAGTCAACTTTCCGGCGGACAACAACAACTGGTGGGCATTGCCCGGGCAGTGATTGCAAATCCAAAAGTAATTCTGGCCGATGAACCTACTGGCAATCTACACACCACGCAAGGGGAAGAGATAATGGAACGGTTCAAGAAGTTGAATGAACAGGGCACCACAATTATCCAGGTGACGCATTCGGAACGGAATGCCACTTTTGGAAATCGGGTGATTGATATTCGGGATGGTTGGATTGAAGGAAAGTAGAAAACAAATCATGCGGCGAATGGGATTGATTTTGTTATTGGCTGGCGCTGTGGTTGGCGCAGAGCAAAAGCAATGGGTGACCAGAAGCAACGAGAACGCCAAATTACTTCTGGAAATTGAGGCCGAGTTTTCGCCTGAAGGTGCATCGCGTACGGGCATGGATGGCTTGGAAGAGCAGGTGAGCCGCATTGGTAAAGCCGTGCAATTGGAAAGTCAGGCGGCGGAACGCAGAGCACTAACGGAACTGGAACGACGTCTTGTGATTGAGAAAGACGCGCGCGTGAAGCAGGATCTTGCGATCATGATTCAGGCCACCAGGGACAGCTTAAAGGCAGATGAGATCACTGAAAGGTTGAAGCTGCCTTACCCTCGGGTATCGCAATTAATTTTCGGCGGAGTGCGGGGCTTGTTGGATGATCAGGTGCCAGCGCGTTTACGACCAGCGGCTATGGTTCGTTTGAAGAAATACGCAGGTCTTGAAAAAGGCTACACGCCCATTGTCGAACAGGCCAAGAAACTGGTCACCGAAAAACTGGCTGACAAGAAACTGCTTGGCCCGTTTCGAAATGAAGTGGAACAAGATTTAGCCAACAGTGAATCTTATTTGAAGGGCATTGGCGATCTGTTTGAAAAATACAAATTGGACGGATATCAGGTATCGTTGGCGGAAGTGAGAAAGCAGGTTGCTGCTTACAATGAATTTGTTCGTAAGGAAATTCTGCCACGTAGCCGTGAGGATTTCCGTTTGCCACCAGAGCTGTATCGCATTGCACTTGATTCTTATGGTGTGGATATCCCGGCGGATCAGTTAGCGGCAAAGGCGCGGGCGGCGTTCAGTGATTTGCAAAAGCAGATGAACGAAGTGGCCGCAAAGGTGGCCAAGCAACGTGGTTGGGCCGCTGCTGACTATCGGGCGGTGATTCGTGAATTGAAGAAAGATCAAATTACCGGGGACGCGATTCTACCCCATTACCTGCAGCGCCTGAAACAAGTGGAAGAAATTGTGAGGCGGGAAAACATTGTCACCTTACCCACGCGCGATGCCCGGATTCGATTGGCCAGCCCGGCAGAATCGGCTGCGCAACCGGCACCGAATATGAGGCCGCCTCGAATGGTCGGCAACACGGGGGAGATGGGTGAATTCGTACTGCCGCTGGTGGTTCCAACGAAGGATGGAAAAGGTTTGGTGGCTGATGATTTCACCTATGGCGCAATTTCCTGGTCGCTGACTGTGCATGAACTGCGGCCTGGCCATGAAATGCAATTCGCCAAAATGATTGAAAACGGAGTATCCACGGCACGGGCGGTGTTCGCATTTAATTCGGCGAACGTGGAAGGTTGGGGACTTTATACGGAAGCGGTCATGCTGCCATATCTCCCTGACGAAGGCAAGCTATGTTCATTGCTGATGCGGCTGATGCGCGCTGCCAGAGCCTATCTTGATTCTGAATTGCAGAGTGGAAAAACTTCTTATGAAGAAGCCCGGCGCGTGTTGCGCGAAGATTGCGTGCTTTCTGAGGCGATGACCAAGCAGGAACTGGATCGCTACACATTTCGTTCACCGGGCCAAGCGACGTCGTACTTTTATGGATACTCCCGGTTGATGGAAATCCGCACGGAACTGGAGAAGAAACTTGGTCCCAAGTTCGACGTGAAGCGCTTCCACGATTTCATTCTGGAGCAAGGCCTGCTGCCTCCGGGGCTGCTGCGTAAGGCAGTGTTTGCTGAATTTGACATCGCCCAATTAGACAATAAGTGATTAGCCGCAACAATGCCAGTCGAATTCTGATTGCGGACGACCAGCCGGACGTCCTGGAAGCCTTGCGTCTTTTGTTGAAGGCGGAAGGCTTCCAGATTGACTCAGTGACTTCTCCACAAGAGTTGCTTCCAGCGCTGGAGCGCAAGGAATACGACGTGGTGTTGATGGACTTGAACTACACGCGGGACACCACTTCCGGCAAAGAGGGTTTGGATCTGCTGGCGGCAATTCAGGAATCGGACCCAATGTTGCCTGTGGTTGTGATGACCGCCTGGGGCAGCGTGGAATTGGCAGTTGAAGCCATGCGGCGCGGTGCCCGGGACTTCATTCAAAAGCCTTGGGACAATGCCCGATTGGTGGCCATTGTTCGTACGCAAGAAGAATTGAGCACCGCATTGCGACGTGGTCGGCGGCTGGAGGCAGAAAATCAATTGCTGCGCGCGGAAGGTCGACCGTTGATGATCGCCGAGGCTCCATCCATGCGACCGGTGCTTGAGATGCTGGCTCGGGTGGGCCCCTCCGATGCCAATGTGCTGATCACCGGCGAACCCGGTACGGGCAAGGAAGTGATTGCGCGCACACTGCACACGCTATCGAATCGATCACAGAAGCCGATGATCACGGTGAACGCTGGTGGCCTTGCCGAGGGTGTTTTTGAAAGCGAATTATTTGGCCATGTGAAGGGTGCATACACCGACGCGAAGATTGACCGAGTGGGTCGCTTTGAATTGGCTGACGATGGCACGCTGTTTCTGGATGAGATCGCCAACGTTCCTTTTAATCTGCAATCGAAACTGCTGCGGGTTCTTGAAACTGGCGAGATGGAACGCGTGGGGTCGTCGAAAACGCAGCGGGTGGACGTGCGGGTGATATCGGCCACCAATGCAGACTTGAATTTGGAGGCTGAGGAAAATCGCTTCCGGCAGGATCTACTGTTTCGTTTGAATACGATTGAAATTCATCTGCCGCCGTTGCGGGAACGTCGTGAAGATATTCCTTTGCTGGCGGCTCACTTTTTAAGAGCGCATGCAGCGAGGTATCGGAAGCAGGTTGTGGGGTTCGACACTGTGGCGATGAAGCAGATGCAGGAAAATTCCTGGCGTGGAAATGTGCGGGAGTTGAACCACGTGGTGGAGCGAGCCGTACTGATGTCCACCGACCATCTGATTCGAGTTGCCGACCTGGCTATCCGCACGGCGCAACCTAGCGGTCGGTTGGAGGAGATGAGCCTTGAAGAAGTGGAAAGCTTCCTGATCAAGAAGGCGGTGCAGAAGCATAACGGCAATGTCAGCCATGCGGCCAAGGCATTGGGATTAAGCCGCAGCGCACTGTATCGCAGGCTGGAGCGCTATGGGTTATGAAGCAATTCGGGCATGAGCTACGCATTCTGCTGTGGGCTCTGCTTGCTGGTTTGCCTGGTTCGGTGATTGCTCTTTACCTGCTTTGGACGGGCGGATATTCCGGGAAAGTATTCTGGACATTGACGCTACTGATTGCCAGCGTATGGCTGTTTGCGGCATTTTCTGTTCGTGAGAAAGTCGCTGGTCCACTGCGTACTGTAGCCAATTTGTTAGAAGCCATGCGTCAAGGAGATTTTTCCATTCGTGCCCGCGATGCGCTGGGTGGCGATGCACTTTCCGAAGTAATGCAGCAGGTGAATGCGATGGGCGAAACGCTGCATTCGCAACGCCTGGGCGCATTGGAAGCCACCGCGCTGTTGCGGAAAGTGATGGAAGAAATTGATGTGAGTATTTTCGCTTTCGATGAAGTGAACCGTTTGCAGTTGGTGAATCACGCCGGAGCTCGGCTGTTGGCACAACCCACCGAGCGGTTGCTATCGCGCGATGCGGAGACGTTGGGACTTTCCGATTGTCTTCGCGGTGAGCTATCGCAAACGATTCAACGGACCTTTCCGAGCGGTGCTGGGCGATGGGGCATCAGCAGGTCCACATTTCGTGAAGGCGGCAAGCCACATCAGATGCTGGTTATCACAGATCTTACTCGTGCCTTACGCGAAGAGGAACTGCAAGCCTGGCAGCGGTTGGTGCGCGTGTTGGGTCATGAATTGAATAATTCCCTGACACCGATCAAGTCCATTGCAGGCACGCTGGAAGGGATGGTGAAACGCGAGCAGTTACCGGGAGATTGGCGGGACGATATGACCCGTGGACTTTCGGTGATCGCAAGCCGGTCAGAAGCGCTGGGTCGATTCACTGGTGCCTATGCCAAGCTGGCCGGATTACCGCGTCCTGTGTGGGCGGCGGTGCTTGTGCGGGATTGGGTGGAACGGGCGGTTCGTTTGGAAACACGGATGAGCGTGCGGATTGACTATGGTCCAGAGTTCATGATGAAAGCGGATGGAGATCAACTGGATCAATTGCTGATCAACTTGTTGCGCAATGCAGTGGATGCGTCGCTTGAAACTGGCAGTCAATTGGTGGTTGTAAGTTGGAGTAAGACGGGCACCAAACTGGAAGTGCGAGTGATAGATGAGGGGCTTGGACTGTCGGGCACTGCGAATCTGTTTGTGCCCTTCTTCACCACAAAACCGTCGGGTTCAGGAATTGGCTTGGTGTTAAGCAGGCAGATTGCTGAAGCGCATGGAGGGCAATTGACGTTGGAGAATCGGCAGGATAGAAGCGGATGTGTGGCGCGATTGAATTTTGATTTTGAACACACTGCTGCGTGATTGAAAACAGGATTACCGATCAAAGACACTTCGCCCTTCAGACTGCTCACCACAGCAGCCTTGCTGGTGTTACCAGCTCACTTTGCAGGTTCCCCAACCGTTGAAGTGATCTAGCCCGTATATCTCACCAGAGAGGTAACCAAAGGCCTGAACCAACAGCCTAAACATATGTATCAAAACATGTTTTAGCGGAAAGGGAAAAGGCCTTTGATATGACACAGTGTAGCGAACAACAGTTCCAGTTTTCTAG